>CAZCGE010000025.1:0-96519 GCA_964498125.1 uncultured Devosia sp.
TTCAGGCCACGGCCAGGTAGGTTGGGTCGAGACCGCGCCGGGACGGCGTGGCTCGTGACCCACCATGTCTTGCGCGGGGGGTGTTGGGTTACGCGCGGAAAATCCGTCTGCATTCTATCTCCAATGCATGGGCCGCGCTAACCCAACCTACGCGGCCTGCACGGCGGAGACCTTGGCCGAGATGACGATTGCACCCCGCCAGCATTCATACCACGCGGCGCCGCAAGGGTGGACTAGGCCTTCCCCAGTCGTTTGAGCACGGCCAGGAACCCGGCGACTTCTCCCCGTGTAATGGCCTGCTCGGCTTCCAGCACCATCGCCAGCTTGCGCGCCAGTGTTCGCAACATGATCTCGTCGGCCTCAGCTCGTGTCTTGGCGGCCGTCGCCTTGGTCGCCTCGGCCTCGGCGAGCAGCTTGGCTGCACGGGCGGCAATCTCCTCGTTCTCGAAGCCGGCTCGGCAGAGCTTGGCCCTGATGTGGTCGATCGATTCCCTCAAAATCGCCTGCGCCTCGTCCTGCAGCGAGCGTTGGTTGTCCTGATCGACCATGGCGTCCATCAGGCGCTCGATCATGCCTTGCAGGCGCTTGCTGAATGCACCCCCGCCGTTGGTCATGCTGGAGCCCAGTCTGGCCGCGAACGGGCCAGTCCTGACGACCTCGCCGCGCCGGGCTCTGACGAACACCTCGACGACGTGCTGCATCACAGCTTTGGCGCGATCGCTGGAGAGGATACTGGCCGCCAGCACGACCCCGTGTTCCGTGAACACCCACGGCAGCGTGCGCCTGCCGCCCCAGCCCGAACTTGAGATCACAGTTTGTGATATCAAGTTGTCAAGTTCCACGGACGTGAGTTCGAAGGCCCAGCCGGCCGGGAATCGATCCTGATTGCGCTTGAAGGCCTGGTTGAAGACCCTGGTTTCGACCTGGAACAGCGCGGCGAGATCGGAATCGAGCATGACCCGCTCGTCGCGCAGCTCGAGGATGGAGATCGGCGCTTGCTCGGGGGCAGATGGCCCACGTTCACGGCGCATCACCATCTCTTCGGGCAAAGCCAGGGCATCCGTTGGCATCGCAGGGCTTCGGTACAGGCAACACGGCGCGGGATCGATGAGCTGGCCAACACAATCATGGCAAAACGCGCGTGTCAAACAAAAAGAGAACATTAATAGAACATAATCTATTCAAGCGCGTCGCCCCACCGTCCCCGCCAGCGCCACGCCGGCCATCACGCTCAGCACCAGCACGATGGCGGGGCCGCCGGGGATGTCGGCGATCAGCGACAGCCACAACCCGGCGCAGGCGGCGAATGCCGCGACCAGCGCCGACAGGATGGCCATGCGCTCGGGCGTGTCGGAGAATGGCCGCGCCGCCACCGCCGGCATGATCAGCACGGCGATCACCAGCAGCGCGCCGACGATCTTCATGGCGATGGCGATGGTGAGAGCCAGCAGCAGCGTGAAGGCGGTGCGCATCAGATCGCGGTTGATGCCTTCGGCGGCGGCCAGCTCGGCATGGATCGCCACCGCCAGCAGCGGCCGCCACAGCCACGCGAGGGCCGCGATAACGACGGCGCCGCCACCCCACACCCAGGCGATGTCGCTGAGGCTGACCGCGAAGATGTCGCCGAACAGGTAGCCCATCAGGTCGACCGAGGGGCCACGCACCAGGGCAGCGGCGATGACACCGATGGCCAGCGCCGCGTGCGCCAGCAGCCCGAGGATGGAATCGAGCGGCACCATCCGCTGCCGGCCGAGCAAGATCAGCAGCCCACTGACGGCCAGCGTCACGGCGAGCACGCTCAGCGTCATGTCGGTCTTCAGCAGCAGGCCGAGCGCCACGCCGATCAGGCCGGCCTGCGCGATCGTCTCGCCGATGTAGGCCATGCGGCTCCAAACCACGAAGCAGCCGAGCGGGGCGGCGAACAGCCCAAGGCCGATGCCGGCCGCCAGCGCGCGCAGGAAGAAGGGTTCCAGCACGTCAGTGATCCGCCTTGGTGTGGACGTGCGGGGTATCGGAGCCGTGTGGGGCGCCGTCGAGGTCGTGGCGGTGGTCGTGGTGATGCTGATAGACGCCGAAGGCCAGCGCCGCCTCCGTGCCGAACAGGCGCACGTACTCGGGATGGCGCGCCACGGTGTGCGGCACGCCGGAGCAGCAGACGTGGCGGTTGAGGCAGATGACGCGATCGGACTGCGCCATGACGACGTGCAGGTCGTGGCTGACCAGCAGCACGCCCAGGCCGCGATCGTTTCTCAGCCGGCCGATCAGAGTGTACAGCTCGGCCTCGCCGACGTAGTCGACGCCGCGCACCGGCTCGTCGAGCACCAGCAAATGCGGTTGGCGCAACAGGGCGCGCGCCAGCAGCACGCGCTGCAGCTCGCCGCCAGACAGCTGCGTCAGTTGTTGCCGCGCGACCGCCTGCGCACCGACCTCGGCGAGGACGCGGCCCGCCTCCTCGTCGGCGCCGCGCCGGCCAAGGGTGAGGAACCGCGACACCGTCAGCGGGATCGAAGGTTCGATGTCGAAGCGCTGTGGCACGTAGCCAATGCTGAGGCCTGGTGCACGTGCCACCTGCCCCGTATCCGGCCGCTCGAGCCCGAGCAGGACCTTGACCAGCGTCGTCTTGCCGGCGCCGTTCGGGCCGATCAGGGTAACGATCTCGCCGGCGCCGACATCGATGTCGATGGCCTCCAGCAGCCGGCGGCCATTGCGCACGACGCCGACACCGCGGGCGCCGAGCAGCGTGCCGCCGAGCGCGGGTGCTATTGGCGCCGGCGAAGTCGCGGCGGGCCCGTGGTGATGATGGTCATGATCGCGGCACGCCAACCCGCTGTTCACAGCTTGTTCCCGCATGCGCCTAGATTCCTTTCCAGTTCTCACGTTCAGGCGCAATGGCCGCACAAGCCATTGACCTCGACAATCGATGCCTCGGCGCGAAAACCAGCCCGTGTGGCTGCCGCTTCGATCGATCGCAGCACCGACTCGCCACCGACCTCGGCGATGCTGCCGCATTTTGCGCAATTGAGCACCACCTGCACGGAGCCGACCCCGTGCGCGGCGTGGCAGGCAAAGTAGGCGTTGCGGCTTTCCAGCCGGTGGACGACGCCAGCTTCGCGCAAGGCGTCGAGGGCGCGGTAGACCGAGATCGGCGCCAGCCGCGTGCCCTTGTGCGCCAAACGGTCGAGTATCTCATAGGCGCCGACGGCATTGTGGGAGGCGGCAATCTCCTCGAACACCAGGCGGCGAAGTTCGGTCAGCCGCACGTGCCTGGCGGCGAAAGCGGCCTGCGCCCGCTCCAGCGCATCGGCCATGCACGGCATGTGATCGTGACCGGGCAGGGGAAAGGCGTGTCGGTGGGACAGCGGCATGGCAAAGCCTCGCGGGCGAAGTTGGGCAACTAATTGTAACACTGTTTCATTGGTTGCCAATGCCCAAGCCGATGCCGCGGGACAGTGCGTCGGGGCCTGGACACTCAGGTGCTCGCAAGTGGAAAAACCGCGGGCCCGCGGGGTTAACCAGTATTTCGCCACCTTTCGGTGGTTTGAAGATCACCACAATGCGGCCATTGCATCCGTGTCGGGTAACGGGCGTGGCGTGCCCATGGTCACAAACAGGCATTAAATTCATGCAGAGCGGGTCAAACTTCACCGCTTATGTCGTGGCGGCACGGCGCAGCGCGCTTGGTCGTGTCGGCGGACTGCACCGCAATCGACGCATCGAGGACCTTGCCGCGCCGGTGCTGCGCGTCGCACTCGAGGATTGCGGCCTGACACCGGATCGTGTCGACGAGGTGATCATCGGCAACGCCAGCGCGGGGGGCAATCCGGCGCGGCTGATCGCGCTGGCTGCTGGCATCCCTGAGTCCGTGGCCGCCTCCACCGTCGATCGGCAGTGCGGCTCGGGGCTCGACGCCATCCTCAACGCGGCCCGCCTGATCAGCCTCGGCGAAGCCAGTGTCATCGTTGCCGGTGGTGCTGAATCGTTGTCGACGGCGCCGTGGCGCATCGCCAAGCCCAAGAGCCTGTATCAATTGCCGCACTTCATCGGCATCGAGGCAGCGACCACCGAGACCATGCCGGAGCTGCCGCAGTTCGAGGCGGTGGAGGATCTGGCCAAATCCCTGAACATCACGCGCCGGCAGCAGGATGCCTACGCCATCAAGTCGTTTCTCAAGGCGGTGACGGCGCGGGAGGACCGGCGCTTTGTCGGCGAGATCGTGCCACTCAAGGCCAATGCCGAGGAGGCGCGTGACCAGAGCGCCGTCGATCCCGACCCGGCGGAGTTCGAGGGTTTGCCGCCCTTCCAGCAGCCGGGCGGCACGCTGACATCGGGCAATACCAGCGCGCTGCACGACGGCGCGGCGATCGTCGTCATCGTCTCGCAGGCGGTCTGGGAGGAATTGGGCAAACCGCGCGCCCTGCGCATCGTCGCGGGTGCAACCCAAGGCGTGGCGCACGACGCGGAGGCGAGCGCGCCCATCGCCGCCGTCAACAAGCTCTACGGCCGGCTCAACGGCCAGACGCCGCGGGACATCGGCATATTCGAGGTCGGCGAGACGTCGGCGGCGCAGGCGATAGCGCTCGCCACTGCGCTGGGCCTCGACGAGGGCCGTCTCAATCTGGATGGTGGGGCGATCGCGCGCGGGCACCCGCTCGGCGCCTCCGGTGCGGTGCTGGTGGTGCGCCTGTTCACGCGCATGGCGCGCGGCGACGCCACCGACCGCCTGCGCTATGGCGTGGCCGCGCAAGGCGCCTTGGGTGGCATGGGCCTGGCGGCGCTGTTCGAGGCGGTGTGAGTCATCGGCTCCGCCGTAGGGTGCAATAGCCCGCAGGGCGTATTGCACCAGCGGTGTCGCGATTCTGGCCGTGGCGGTGCAATACGCTCCGCTGCGCTGCGCTATTGCACCCTACGGCCGCCGGGCTCACGCCATCGCCCGCCGCATTTCCCGCGCAATCACCAGCTGCTGGATCTGGGTGGTGCCCTCGTAGATGCGGAACAGCCTGACGTCACGATAGATGCGCTCGATGGGATAGGCCGCCATGTAGCCGGCGCCACCGAAGATCTGCACGGCGCGATCGGCGACCCGGCCGACCATCTCGGATGCATACATCTTGCATGCCGCCGCCTGGATGACGATGGCCTCGCCGGCATCGAAATGGTTGGCCGCGTCGCGCACCATGGTCTCGGCGGCGTAGCACTCCGTCCAGCTGTCGGCGAGCATCGCCTGGATCAGCTGGAACGAGCCGATCGGCGCGCCAAACTGCTGGCGCTCGCCGGAATAGCGCATCGCTTCGTCGATCAGGCGGCGCGCCGTGCCGATGCAGACGGCGGCGATGTGCAGGCGGCCGCGGTCCAGTACCTTCATCGCCGTTTTGAAGCCCTGGCCGGGTTTGAGGCCGATGATGCGGCTGGCCGGCACCTTCACATCCTCGAAGATGACGTCGGAGGTGAGCGTGCCGCGCTGCCCCATCTTGGCGTCTTTCTTGCCGAAGGAGACGCCCTTGGCGTCGGCGTCGACCAGGAACGCCGTGATGCCACCGGCGCCCTTGATGCTCGGGTCGGTGCGCGCCATCACAGTCAACAGGTTGGCGCGCCGCGCGTTGGTGATGAAGCGCTTGGTGCCGTTGAGAATGTAATGGTCGCCGTCCTTCTTGGCGGATGTCTGCAGTGAAGCGGCGTCCGAGCCCGAGCCTGGCTCGGTCAGGCAGAAGGATGAGACCAGATCGCCGGCGGCCAGCTTGGGCAGGAACGCGCGCTTCTGCTCCTCGGTGCCGTCGATCAGAATTCCCATGCTGCCGATGCCGATGGTGGTGCCGAATACGCCGCGGAACGCCGGGCAGGTCCAGCCCAGCTCCATGGCGAGATCCACTTCCTGCGAGGAGGACAGGCCGATACCACCGTACTCAGCCGGTATGGTGATGCCGAACAGGCCGAGGTCTTTCAGCTCCTTGATGACGGCGGCCGGGACCTCGTCGCTGGCCTCCACCTCGGCCTCGAGCGGCAGCAGGCGCTCGCGCACGTAGCGCTGGACCGTGCTTTTCAGCGCGTCGAACGTCTCGGCATCGATGCCGGCAAGGCGGGGGCGGGCGGATACGGCCATGGGCGGGACCTCGCAAGAGTGCCGCCCGGCACATGGAGTGCCGAGCGGCGTTGCTAGTGTTCTGGCGCCAACCGTTGATTCCCTACTTACGTCATCCCGACGAAGGTCGGGACCCACGACACAAGACAACACGTGCGACGGCCTGTCGTGGGTGCCGGCCTTCGCCGGCATGACGAAGCAAGTGGGAACCAAGCGTTAGAGTCGGAACACTAGTGACGCATCAGTTGGCCGCGAAGCAATAGACCTGTCCAGCGCCGCCGGAGGCCTTCAGCTGGTCGGCGCTGCAGCCGCGCGAGGGATGCGAGGCGTTCCAGGATTTCGACGGCGCGTCGTCGCGCAGGCCCATGCGGTCGTGATGGCCGACCATGGCCGCGCCTTCGCCGCCCTTGGTCCAGTTGCCGCAGGTCATGTCCTTGTCGGCCGCCGGGGCGCGGCCGTTCTCGTCCGAGCCGGTCAGGATGTCATGCTGGTTGACGAGGAACAGGCGGGTCATGTTGAGCTTGCCGTTCTCGGCCATCCCGGTCTCGCCGTTGATCTTGTTTTTCGCCGGGTCATGCAACTCGTCGACGCTGGCTGCGACCTGCACGCCGGCGGCGTTGACCCACGGGCCCTTGCCGATCCGGTCACGCGCGTCGACCGCGGTGGCGCCACCCACGGCCTGAACGCTGAGATAGGCGCGCCAGGTCTTGGAACCGGCGCCAGCCTTGGCTGCCAGAGCCTGGCAGTGACTGTCGGCCCCGGCGATGCCACCATAATCGGCGCCCTTGGGCCCGCCGGTGCTGGTGATGAAGAAGGTCATATTGGGGAACTGCGGCGGCGGCTGCTGCGCCTGTAGTTCGCCGGTCAGCGCCACGGTCGCAAGGGCGAGCGCTGCCATTCCAAGAGTCTTTTGCATGTTTCCTCCACGTCGGATGGTATGTTACGGGCAGGGGTTTATTGGGCCCCCGGGCAAGTATTGCACATTTGTCGGCGCACGCCAGGGCGTTCAGAACACAACGCGGAAATGTAAAAGTTCGCCGCGTACCACGCTGGTGAGCGGGCTGCACTGCGCGTACTGTTTATTCTGTCAGCATCGATTCGCCATGGAGGCTCTCATGACTTGGAGTACTCGGATCTGGCGTGCAGCGTCGCAGATGGTCTGTTTGGTCGTTGTCGGTGCGGGCGTTGGACTGGCGCTGGGATTGGATGCGGCCTGGTCCGCGGCACACGCGCAGAAATCCGGGCTCGACGGCACATGGAGCGGCGGCGGTCGCGTCATCTTTCCGTCAGGCGATACCGAGCAGGTACGTTGCCGGGCGACGTTCAAGCGGCAGTCCGGCGGCACCGTCGGCATGGTCGCCACCTGCGCCACGGCATCGATGCGGCTGGATCAGGTCGGCAAAGTTCAGCAGATTGCCGCCAACGTTTATGCCGGGGAATTCCAGAATGCCGAATATGGCATCTCCGGTTCGATCCGGATCACGGTGCAGGACAGTCGGCTGGTCGCCTCGCTGGCCGCGGGTGGGGGCTCGGCGAAGCTGACGTTCAGTCGTTAGCGGCGGCGTGAGTGCGGCCATGCTTGACGCGTTGATCGACGGGACGTACGGCTGACATCAGCCGCGCCGTCGACGGGGAGTTCATGCCATGGCCGCTAGACCGCACCGTATCGACGTGCACCATCATTTCGCACCGCCCGCCTGGCTGACGCAGGTCAAGGGCCGCGATCTGCTGAACAAGAACATGACCGAGTGGACGCTCGAGCGTTCGCTCGAGGACATGGACGCGGCCGGTGTCGCCTCGTCGGTGCTTTCCATCACCAATCCTGGACTGTGGTTCGGCGATGCCGAGGTGACACGCAACCTGGCGCGAGCCTGCAACGAGTTCGGTGCGTCGCAGGTGCAGAAGCATCCCCGCAGGTTCGGCCTGTTTGCCGCCCTGCCGATGCCCGATCCAGACGCCGCGTTGCGCGAGATCGAGTACGCCTACGACACCCTTAAAGCCGATGGCATGCACCTGTTCACCAGCTATGGCGATATCTGGCTTGGCAATGCGAAGTTCGAGCCGGTGATGGCCGAGTTGAACCTGCGCAAGGCCGTGGTTCACGTGCACCCGACAGTGTCGGATTGCTGCAAGAACCTGGTTGCGGACGTGGCGCCGAGCGTCATCGAATACGGCACTGACACGACGCGGGCCATGCTCGGCGTGCTGTTTTCGGGACAAGCCGTGAAGTACCCGGATATCCGCTTCATCTGGAGCCATGCCGGCGGGTCGGCGCCGTTTTTCGCCGGCCGCATCGAGTCCCTGCTGCGCACCCTTAAGGAGCGCGAGACACGGCTGCCGCGGGGCGCCATCCACGAGATGCAGCGCTTCCACTACGATATTGCCGGCGCCAGCAGCAAGGCGACGCTCGGCTGTCTGCTGGACATCGTCTCGGTGCGCCAGGTGCTGTTCGGCACCGATCATCCCTCCGCGGGCCCGAGCATGCCCACCGTCGAGGACCTGGCGAGTTGCGGCTTTTCGCCGGCCGATCTGGCCGCCATCGAGCGCGATAACGCGGTGCGGTTGTTGCCGAGGTTGGGAGCGGGCGCCCCCCTGTAGGTCGGGTCAAGCCCCGCTCCTGCAGCGGGGCGCGACCCGACAGAGTGTTGTGCGACGCTCTATATCACGCCATCGACATAGAGCCATCGCCCATCCTCGCGCACGAAGCGCGAGACCTCGTGCAGGGCGTGGCTGCTGCCGCCGATGCGTGAGCGAGCGATGAACTCGACCGTCGCCTGATTTCCATCCGTGTACGTCTCGAGAACCTGGAGCTGCATCCAGACCTGTTGCGGTGTGAAGGCTATGGTCCTTGGATTGGTCGAGGGGTGCCACGTGGCGATCAGATATGGGGCATTCCGCAGCGCAAACGCGCAATAGCGTGATCGCATCAGGGCCTCGGCCGTTGCCGCCGCGCGCACCCCGACATGATGGGGCTGACAGCATTCGGCGTAGGTCGCGGTCTCGCTCTTCTTGCGGCACGGACAGCGCATGGGTTTTCACGGTTGCGGCAATAGCCGAGGAGGTTCTCGGGGCGGATGCCGTGCCGGTCAGCGCGGCTTGGCTTGGCCGATCTGGAACCCGAGCTTCATGATCAGCTTCAAGGTTTCAGCGGCCGTGCGCCGGTCATACTCGCGCTCGCTGTCGGCGAGCTCGGCATAGGCAACGAGGCCTGGATGCTCCTTCTTCGCATCACTGCGCTCGGGGCCATGACGCCAGCCATCCTTGATGCGCTGCACCGCCCAGGTGTCGTGCGTATTCTCGGCGAGTTTTTCCAGCAGGCTGGCCAACTCGGGCGGCAGGGTGATGTCGGAGGTATCGACCGGGCGAGGCGTGTAGGTCTGCATCGCTGGCTCCTATCCTGTGCGGTTGATGGGCACGCTGCCTCCCCGTGCTGTTCCCGCCGCCAGGATGGCCCCTGACCGCGGGTCATTGCAAGGCAACCACAGGTCTCAATTCGCGCCGGCGGTGATGTTGTGCTGCTTGATGAAACCAGTCCAGCGCGCGCTCTCGGACGCGAGCAGCGTCTTGGCGAACTGTGCCGTCATTTGCTCGGGTGGGTACAGCAAGACATCGGTGTCGGTGAACTTGCGCGCCAGGTCCGGATCGGCGATGGCCTGGCGCACCGCGGCGTTCAGCTTCTGCATCACCTCGGGCGGCGTGGCCTTGGGGGCGACCAGTATCTGCCAGAAATCGAAGTCCATGGCCTTGCCGAGCAGGGGGTGGCCGACCAGGGGCGGGGTGGGCGGCGTGGTGTTGGCGGGCTCAGTCGACGTCACGCCCATGCCGAACATGGCGCCGCCGTTGATCAGCGGCTTGGCGGTCTGCGTCGAGGAGCAGAACAGGTCGACGTGACCGGCGGCGATGTCGTTCAGCGCCGGGCCGCCGCCGCGATAGGCGACATGATTGGCCTTGATGCCCAGCGTGCCGGAGAACATCGTGGCGCACAGGTGCGCCATCGAGCCGACGCCGGCATGCGCAATACTGATCGGATTGGTGGCGCCGTAGGCCTTCAGCTCGATCACGGTCTTGGCTGGCAGCGCGTTGCGCGCGACGACGATGATTGTGGCGTGATTGAGCATCGCCACCGGCTCGAAATCCTTGATCGGGTCGTAGGCGAGGTTGGGATAGAGAGCGCCGCTGAAGGCGATGGCCGGCTGGTGGATCAGCAGCGTATGCCCGTCCGGCGTCGCCCGTGCGACGCGTGTGGCGCCCGTCGTGCCGCCAGCGCCAGCGACAGTCTCCAGGATCACCGGCTGGCCCAGGGTGCGCGACATGTGATCGCCAATCAGCCGCGCGGTGACATCGACCGGCCCACCCGCCGCATAAGGCACGACCAGCGTGATGGCCTTGGAGGGAAATTGTTGCGCCGAGGCGGGTAAGGTCAGGGCAAGCACAGCCAGCGCGGTCGCAAGGCGCAAAATGACAGTCACGGTTTTACTCCCTCGTTTTTGGTTAGCTCGATTGCGCCGGAAAGCGGCGCCGCAGCCTGGTTCCGAGTGGTCGAGGTCCCCCGGACCGAGCAAATGTTTCAGAACATCGCCGCAAGAGCAAGGAGCGCGACCGCCAATCTGGGCGACAGCCTCCAACTTTCCTGCCGGTTCGTCGTGCCGGCAATGCGCGGGCTACGCCCGCGTCTCGATCGCGACCGTGCGTGCGGTGAAGTCGACCAGCAGCAGGTGCGGCGGCAAGAGTTCGGTGCCGAGCAGGCCGACGGGGTCGTCGGGGCTCTTGGGGACCCAATTGTCCGCAACCAGCACCCAAATTTCCCGTTCCTCTCCCAACCAGGAGATTTTGGCCCTGACCTCATTGATTTCCCGTCTCGAGCCATCCCCCAGCTCGACCCCGCTGGTTCGACCAGTCAATGGCAGTCCAAGAGCCTGCGCCCCTGCACGCGTCACCATGAGGTCGCCGTTGAAGCCCGTATCGACGACGACGAGCAGGCTCTCGACCTTACCTTCGAGACGCACGACCGGACGGCCGCGGTCATCGACAGATCCAATCACCTTAGCCAAATCCCGCCTCCGATGAAGGTCGGACGGCCAACTGTGAAGGAGTGGCTGAAGCGGTCGTCGGGGCCGAACTTCTGTGTGAACGCGTCATCGGCTGCGAACCGGCCGGTGCCTGTGACATACTCGCCGGTGAGGATATCGATGATCACGGTCGTGCCTTCCGCCAGCCTGGCGAAGGCTTCGGCATGGTGCTGCTTCCAGCGGTCGGCCTCGGCGCCGATCCACTCGGCGCGCGCTTTCAGGTGCTCGGGGTCGGTGATGCTGGTCATGGGTTGCTCACCTTGGAGTTCTGTTTCTGGGTTGGCGGCCACCCAAACTACACCAGGACGTGCAGCCTGATAAGCGGAGCCGCGACCCGGCGCCACCCTTGCGCGGGCGTCCCGGTCGAGGCATTGCTGGTGCCGCATAAATGCTGGGAGGCAAACCTTGGAATTGAACCTCGACGAACTGCCGGTGCAGGAACGCTACAAATTCCTGTCGGCACTGGTCATTCCGCGGCCGATCGCGCTGGTCTCATCGCGCAACGCCGAAGGCGCGCACAATGCGGCGCCATTCAGCTTTTTCAATCTGTTCTCCGAGGATCCCGCCGTCGTCGTCCTCGGCTTCGGCTCGAGGAGCGAGGACCGGGCGCTCGACACGCGCAAGGACACGCTGAAGAACATCGAGCGCACCGGCGCCTTCGTCGTCAACATGGTCGACCGGTCGATGGCGGCGGCGATGAACGTCTGCGCCACGGAGTTTCCGGCGGGCATCAATGAAGCGGAAGCGGCCGGCTTCAGCATGCGGCCCAGCCGGTTCATCGACGTCATGCGCATCGCCGAGGCGCCGGTCAATCTGGAATGCCGGATGTACCAGCGCATCGAGCTCAGCTACCGTCGGCACCTGGTGCTCGGCGAGGTCTTGTGCGTGCACGTGCGCGACGACATCATCGATCCCAAGACCAAGCGCGTGATCCCCGAGAAATACGATCCGCTGGCGCGCCTCTATGGCACGCACTACGCCTGGCTCGGCGAGCGCTTCCAGATGGCGATCGAGCCGTTCGAGGATTGGCAGGCGCGCACGGCGGCGACGTCGTAGGGTGCAATAGCCCAATGGGGCGTATTGCACCGAGGTTCGGCGATTTCGCACTCACGCCGGCCGTTTAGTCGCCGTTGTTCCAGCTCCAGTCCTGACGACACCGGGTATCTCGATCGTGGGCCACTCGCGGGCAAGCTTGAGGATGTGCGCCAGCAGCGGGGATCTGTCGTTGGTGCGGAAGCTCATGATGATCGGCGAGGAGATCTCCGGCTCATCGAGCACGAGGTAATCGACGTCGTCCCGTCTTAGACGGCGCACCGAAAGCGGCACGAGGGCGATGCCGACACCGGCAGCAACCAAGCCCAGTGCGGTCTGCAACTCGCGGACCTCGAAGCCGACGCTCGGCTCGAGACCGAGGTCACGATAGAATGACAGAACCTGATCGGCATAGCTCGGACGCGGCGTCTTCGGATAGAGGATGAGTGGCATGCCAGTCGTATGTTGCAGCTTCAATGGACCCTTTGCTCGGCTGAGGGCGTGACCGTGTGGGACCGCAACTGACAACTTTTCCTCGCGGATCACGTGGCGAGTGAGCCCATCGACATCGAACCGCAATCGTCCGAAGCCGATGTCGATGCGTCCCTCCTTGAGGGCGGCGGCCTGCTCGAGTGTGATCAACTCTGATAGCACGATCTCGACGTCTGCTGCAGTCAATCGGAATTGTCGGATCAAGTCGGGGAGCCCATCGTAGAGCACGGATGCCACGAAGCCAATGCCGAATTGTCGTTTCTTGCCATCGCCGATCCGCCGGGTCATGGCGCGGATCTCCTCCGCCCGCTGGAGAACCTGCAGCGCCTGCTCAAAAAAATACCGTCCCGACTCCGTCAACGTGATCGGACGCCCGCGATGGAGAAGCTGGGTGCCAAGCTCCCCCTCGAGCTGCTGGATCTGCCGGCTCAAGGGAGGCTGGGCGATGTTGAGCTTTTCGGAGGCGCGGCTAAAGCTTCGCTCGGCAGCGACCGTCACGAAGTAGCGCAGATGACGAAGCTCCATGTGCATACCTCCTGGGTATGACAATAGACGCAATCGATCCTGTCCGCCAACAGCTGGCGAAGCTACCATGTCGATCGAGGTGACGCCGCTCTGCCGCCACCCCTCGTCGATCCGTTCCGACGAGCGCTAAAGCTCCCTGCAAAAAATAACCGGAGGAGAACGCTCGCATGCCAGCCAACCTGATCAAGAAGGACGTGATCACCGCTCTTGCCGCACGCGCGGCCGGGCTCGAAAACGCGGACGGCAATCCGCGATTGAAGCAGGTGGTCAATCGCCTGCTGGTCGATCTAATGACGGCGATCGACGACCTCGACATCTCCATGGACGAGTTCTGGGCCGGAGTCGCTTATATCGGCCAGGCCGGCAAACAGAACGAACTCGGCCTGATCGTGCCCGGCGTTGTGCTTGAGCACTTCCTCGACCTGCGCCTCGACGAGGCCGAGCGCCGTGCCGGTCTCGGCGGCGGCACCACCCGCACAATCGAGGGCCCGCTCTACATCGCCAGCGCGCCACTGGCGAAGGGCGAGGAGCGGCTCGACGACGGCACCGACGACGGGGAGGTATTATTCATGGAAGGCCAGGTCCGCGACGTCTCGGGCAAGCCTGTCGCCGGCGCCATCGTCGACGTCTGGCACGCCAACACGATGGGCAACTACTCCCATTTCGATCCGGCGCAGTCGTCCTACAACCTGCGCCGGCGCATCGAGACCGACAAGGAGGGCCGTTACCGCTTCCGCTCGATCATGCCGAGCGGCTACGGCTGCCCGCCTGGAAGCCAGACCGAGAAGCTGCTGTTCGCCATGGGCCGGCACGGCCAGCGGCCGGCGCACGTCCACTTCTTCGTCACCGCGCCCGGCTATCGCCATCTCACCACGCAAATCAATATCGAGGGCGACAAGTACCTCTACGACGATTTCGCCTTCGGCACGCGCGACGAGCTGATCCCGAAGGTCGAGCGCATCAAAGAGGCGAGCGAGATCCACAAGGCTGGTCTCAACAAGCCATTTGCCCGCATCAAGTTCGATTTCGCTGTGATCAAAGAAGCCGTCGGCGCGCCGAAGACCGTCGTCAATCGCGAGCACGCACCGGCAGCCTGAGACCTGAAGGTACGAGATCGCGGAGCCGTGCAGCACGGCGGCCCGCGATCGGCCGTCAGCCGATCGTCATCTCGCGTGACCGCAAAGGCGCTCTGCACTGCTACCTCAACGCCTGCAGCGCATCGGGATACTGGTGCTGCGAGCGGCACCAGTATCGCCGACAGCACTCATCATGAAGGCGCCAAAGCAGCCCGCATTGTCCGCAACTGGCGAAAGCGGACCTTGTCGGGCCTGACCCCGATTACGACAGCACTTGGGCCCACCCCCGCCACTCTCCCCGCCCGCTGATCCGTCCGGAGCTGGTGGAGGCTGACGCCAGCGCGCCGGGCAAAAGGTGCATCGCCTGTGCCTCTCCCATTCGCGTAACAAGACCAGCTAGACCTTCACACCTCGTGTCGCTGACCCAAGTCACTATTGGCCACCGTCTTCAAGTCATTCATGGCACCGCCGCCTTTGCAGGGCGCTTGTCGCGAGCGGCTGTCTTGCTGTTGGCTTCATATCCTCGATCGTGAAACTGACCTTTTGTCCGAGCGCTCCGAGCAGGCGGATCAGCTGATCGATGGAGAACCCGTAAAGGTCGCCGCGCACAATTCGGGAGACTTTCGGCTGATCGATACCCAACACCTTCGCGGCGGCCGTCTGGTTCAGACCGCGCCGCTTGATGATCGCGGCGATCGAAAGTGCGAGATCGGCCTCGAGCAGCGGCTCGTTCGCGTCCTCGAGCCCCATGCCGGCAAACACGTTGCCGCTGCTCGGCGTCACTGTGTCATCGCTCGTCATGGCTGCTCGTCTTTCTCTTCGATCCAATCCTTGTGCACGGACACGCATGTTGGTTCCAGGTCATGAAGCTTGACATCAGCCCATAATATCTATAATAGATAAATTAGATAACTCTGGGTATCACCATGAAGATCAGCTCAACCGAGTTCCAGCAGAACGTCGGCCGCTACCAGGATGCCGCCATGAAGGAGCCGGTCACCATCACCAAGAACGGTCGCGACCACACCGTGCTGGTGTCCGCCGATTTCTTCAACGCCGTGCTCAACGGCCGCATCGCGCGCCGCATCGAGGACCTCGACGAGGCGACGATCAAAGCCATCGCCAGCGCCGAGGTGCCCGCCAATTACAGCCACCTCGACAAGCTGACCAACGGTTGAGGGTCTCACCTTGCCGCTCCCCGACCCGCATCCAGGCCTTGTCCTGTGCTATTCTTATCTGTGGGCCGACGAGCACCGCGCGGGCCAGGAAGAAGGCCGCAAAGACCGCCCCTGCGCCATCGTGCTGGCGCGTCAGGTGGTGGCCGACCACACGCTCGTCACCGTGGTGCCGATCACCCATTCGCCACCCACCAATCCCGCCGAGGCAATCGAGATCCCGGCCACGATCAAGGCGCACCTCGGGCTCGACCACCAGCCGTCGTGGATCATCATCTCCGAGGTCAACGATTTTCTCTGGCCGGGGCCCGATCTGCGGCACATCCCCGGCTCGGGCCAGCTGCGCTTCGACTATGGCGTGTTGCCACCTGGCTTCTTCCGCAAGGTGCGCGATGCACTGCTCGCCTTGCTCGCCGCCCGGCGCGTCGCGACCGTGCCTCGATCACAATAGAGCACTGGCCGTCGGGCGAGCCAATGTGGCCGGTCTTGGGTGAGCCGCGCGACGTTTATCGCGCGCGTCACCTGGTCTTGGGTGTGCTGGCGATCGGCCGCACGACGCCGGGAATTTGCGTCACGGGCACCTGCAGCGGTTTGCGCTCGCGCCGAATGAACTGCATGTAGAGGACTGGGAAAATCAGCATCAGGAACACGCCAATGACGATCAGATCGATCTGATCGTTGCCGATGCCGCGCCAGAAGACCACCGTGCCCGATCCGGCGCCGGCCGAGCAGATCAGCGTGACGATGATGGCCTTGAGATGATGGGCGATCACGTACCACAGTCCGACGATGGCCAGCGCCGTAGCCGCGCCAAGCAGCGCGCTGAGCAGCGGGTGGGCCTGCAGGAACTGGATCAGGTTGGCCATGCGGCTTGCCCTTTGTTCAGGAGTGTCATGGGCGAGTGATCAGGGTCGGCTAAGCCTGTAGGGCACCGAGGGGCAGCAACGCAAGCCCGTCAGCGCCGGGGTGCATTCACGGTTTGGCTGGCGCCTGCAGCAGCCCGCGCTGCAATTTGCCGTTTGCAGTGCGCGGCAAGGCGGTGAGCAGCGTGATCGCGCGCGGGCATTTATAGGCGGCGAGGTGCGCTGACGCGAAGGTCTGGATGGAGTCGAGCGTCGGCTGGCGGCCCTCGCGCGCCACGATAAAGGCGCCGATCACCGAGACATCGGCACGCACCTGGATCTCGGCGACCGCCACCTCTTGCACGTCCGGGTGCTGGGCCAGCACGGCCTCCACCTCGAGCGGCGAGACGCGATAGCCCTGCGCTTTCATGATGTCGTTGGCACGGCCGCGGTGGCCGATGTAGCCGTCGCCATCCATGACCGCCAGGTCGCCGGGAATGAACCAGTCGCCGCGCATCACTTCGGCTTCTTCCTTGGGGCGCTGCCAATAGCCCAGCATCATACCGGGATCGGAGCGATGCACGGCCAGCAGGCCTTCCGCGCCGGGCGGCAGCGGCGCGCTTCCGCCCTCTGCCGGCAGGATGCACACCGATCGCCCGGTCTGTGGCTTGCCGACGAACCCCGGGCGCGGCGGCACGCTGGGGCTCGACGAGACGAAGGTCGACAACTCGCTCATGCCAAGGGCTTCGTACAGCGGTGTCCCAGTGCGCTGGCGCCACTCCTCGAGCAGCCCTGCCGGTGGCGATTCACTTGCCACCAGGCCATGCCGCAATGCCCCGAGCGTGCCGCGCGTCGGCTCGGCATATTTCAGGATCTGGCGATAGAGGCTGGGCACTCCGGCAAACAGCGTGGCCCCGGTTTGCGCAATCAGGCGCGGCCAAAGGGCTGGATCTTTTTCGCCCGTGTAGACGATGCATGTCGCGCCATTGGCCCATGGGTCGGTGAGGCCGGTGCCCAACGTGTACGTCCAGTTGAAGGCGCCGGCATGCAGCACGCGATCGCCAGGGTGCAGGTCATACCAGTCCCGATACATCGGCCGGCGTCCCCAGGCCGCGCGCTGGGCATGCAGCACGCCCTTTGGCTTCGACGTGGTGCCGGATGTGTAGATGAGAAAGGCAGGATCGTCGGCGGCGGTTCGGGCGTAGGCCGCACCTTGGCCCGAGGCGATCCAGCCGGAGATGGCGTCGGGCGTGATCAACCGCACGCCGGCGGGCAGCGGCCCGGGTGCTGTCGCGCCGTCGAAGGCCACGGCCTCCGCGCCGCTGTCGGCGAGCAGGAACTCCACCTCCGGCGCCGTCAGCAGCGTCGACACCGGCAACGGCACGAAGCCGCCGGCGATGGCGCCAAAAAACAGCAGCGCATAGGCGCTGGTATTGGGCAGCCTGATCATGATGCGCGCGCCCGGCGCCAGGCCCTGGCTTTTGAGGCCAGCGGCGATGGCCAGCACGGCGCGCTCGACCGCGGCGAAAGTCCAGGTCTCGAGTGGCTCGGCGTGCGCCGGATCGGCGACCACCAGCAGGGCGGGCGCATTCGGCGACGTGCGGGCAGGCCTGCCGACGCAATAGGCCGCCATGTTGAAGTGCCGCGGCGGCATCTCTCCCGTGTAGCCGGTGGACATGGACTTATTTCTCGCCTTCGATCCACCACGTGTCGAGGCCGAAGCCGAACAGTGGCGTTCTCCGAGGGTATTTCAGGTGCCGCCAGTGCGCCACCCATTGGCGTGGCAGATGGAATAGCGGCACGACATAGTCGCCCGACAGCAGCACACGGTCCAGCGCGCGCACGGCCGAGGTGAATTCCTCGGGGCCGCGGGCGGCGAGCAAGGCTTCGATCATGGTATCGGCGGCCGGGCTCTTGACGCCGGGATAGTTGAATGTCCCCTCGGTGTCGGCGGCTTGACTGGACCAGCGGAACGCTTGCTCGTTGCCCGGTGACAGCGAGCTTGGCCAGCTGGTCTGGATCATGTCGAAATCGAAGGTTTTGAGCCGCGACTGGAACTGCGTGCTGTCGACCTGGCGCACACGGGCGTCGATGCCCAACCGCTTCAGGCCTTCGGCATAGCTGACCAGCAGTCGCTCCTGCGCGCGCGTCGCCGCCAGGATCTCGAACTGCAGCGGCCGGCCGGCGGCATTGGCCAGCTTGTTGTCGCGCACGACATAGCCGGCTTCAGCCAGAAGAGCGATCGCGGCCTGCTGATTGTCGCGGTTGCGACCGGAGCCGTCGCTGGCGGGAAAATGGTAGGTACCAGCCAGGATCTCCGGCTTGACGGCGCCAGCGAACGGCTGCAGCAGCGCCAGCTCGGTGGCATCCGCCGGCTGGCCATGCGAGGCGAGGGGAGAGCGCTCGAAAAAGCTCTGCGTGCGTCGGGTCAAGCCATGAAAAAGATTGCGGTTGGTCCATTCGAAGTCGAACAGGTGGATGAGGGCGGCGCGCACACGCTGATCCCTGAAGACCGGCCGGCGCGTATTGAAGGCCATGGCCGACATGCCCGCCGGCAGCGCGATCGGGAATTCGGTCTTGACGATGCGTCCGTCCTTGATGGCTTGGAAATCATAAGCCGTCGCCCACTGCGCCGGGTCTTCCTCCGACCGCAGATCGAGCTGGCCGATCTTGAAGGCCTCCAGCAGCGCCGAGGCGTCACGAAAATAGTCGAAGCGCAGCTCGGCGAAATTATGCCGGCCGCGCATGATCGGCAGCGCGCGCGCCCAATAGTCCGGATTGGCGCGGTATGTGATCGAGCGGCCGGCATCGATCTTGTCGATGACATATGGGCCGGAGCCGATGACGGGCTCGAGCGTGGTGCGCTCGAAAGTGTCGGCTGAGAAATGGTGGCGCGGCAGCACGGGCATGAGGCCGAGAATCAGCGGGATCTCACGATCCTCGCCTGAGCTGAACGTGAAGCGAACCGCGTGCTCGCCCAATCGCAGCACCTGGGTCACTTTCGCATAGTAGGTGCGCAGGTTCGGCCGGCCCTTTTCCTTCAACAGCGCGTGGCTGAAGATCACGTCCTCGACGGTGATGGGCCGACCATCGGAGAAGCGCGCCTGGCGATTGAGGTGGAAGGTGATCGAGGAACGGTCGTCGGCCACCTCGATGCTCTCGGCAATGAGGCCGTAGAGCGTGAACGGCTCATCCAGCGACCTCGCCAATAGGCTTTCAAACACCAGATCACGCACGCCGATGGCTGCCACGCCGCGCACAATCAGGGGATTGAGGCTGTCGAAGGTGCCGAGCACGCCGAGCGTGACGCGGCCACCCTTGGGGGCCGCCGGGTTGACGTAGGGCAGCAGCGCGAAGCCGGCCGGCAACTGCGGCGCGCCGTGCATGGCGATGCCATGTGTCGGTTCGGCCGCACCGACAGGCAGGGCCAAGGTCGCCAACAGGAGGGCGAACAGCGATCGCCGGATATCGAGCACGTCATTCTCCATGCTAGAACGGCCAGGCAAGGCCGACGCGCATGAGGGTGGCAGGCCCTCGCCGTCATAGCATGACATCGTGGCGTGTCAGCGAACTTGGAGATCTGCCGCGGAGGTTTCGCGTTGCCGCCGTGCAACGTCTTGGACCGATCCGAGATGCTTATCCGCGAAGCCCTCGTGGTCGGTCACGGGATTGCCGTAATCGGGCCCTTACTCCCCCCTCGACATGCGCCGCTCAGGCGCGTCGTGGCGGATGGCGCGCCTCAATGGTCGCGTCACAACAGTGGGGATGAGCCAGCGGCAAGGTGGCGTTGCAGAGCCGGGCTCGCACAACGAAAAGGTTGAAGTATTCATGGCAAACGCATCGATGCCCGGCAATTCGGCGGGGCGCGCGCAGAGCGCGGTGAAGGCACTGGTGGTCGCACTGATGGCAGGCAGCGCCGTGCTGGCAACTGCAGTCTGGGCCCAGCAGCCGCCGGCCGCGCCGCCGAAGGCGGCTGCGCCAACAGCCAAGGCGCCCGCCGCCAAGGCCGCACCGCCAGCCCAGCAACCGGCCCAGTCCGCCTCGGCGCAGAGCCCCTGGGTGAAGCTGTGCGAAAAGGCCAAAGTTCGCGTCAAGTTACCGGACGGCAAGGACGGCGAGCAGGAAAAGACGCTGTGCCTGACCACTCACGAGCAACTCGACGCGACCACCGGCTTACCGGTCGTTTCCGCGGCCATTCGTCAGGCTGAAGGCGTCGATAAGAACATCCTGGCGATCATGGTGCCGCTCGGCATGGTGATCCCGATCGGCATGCAGGCCGCGGTGGCGTCACCAGAAGTCTGGGCCGGGGTCATCAAGGGTGATCAGATCGACGACAAGCTCTTGAAAATCGCCAAGCTGCAATATGCCTATTGTTATGCCGCCGGCTGCACGGCCGAAGTGGAAGCCACCAAGGAATTGCTCGACGACATGAAGCGGGGCGCGGGCATCCTGGTGCGCGCGGTCGACATCCTCGGCCGGCCGGCGATGTGGGGCGTGCCGCTGTCGGGCTTCGGTCCGGCCTTCGCCGGGCCGCCAACCGACAACAAGCGCTACGCCGACGCCCGCGCCGATTTCATGAAGCAGATCGAAGCGCAGTATGCCCAGCAGCGGCAGGTGGCGCTCGCCAAGGACCCGAAACTCGCCGAGGCGTACAAGAAGCTGCAGGACGCGCAGAAGGAGATGGCGGTGGCTGCCCAGACCGCGAAGGCTGCCGAGCAGCCTGCCGCGGCGCCAGCAGCTGCAGCTGCACAGCCAGCCCCGCCGGCGAAGAAAAAATAACCAGGCGGCGGGTGCCGCACACAGGGCCTGCACCACAACACCAGCCGTCCGCCTCGCGGACGGCTTTTTACTGTGTGTCATCAATGGGTCGTCGGCGCAGCGGGCCGTTAGGCCGGGATCAATGCGCGGTCAGGAACAGGGCGCGGTATTGGCCTACGCCATCCTTGGCGAACAATTCCCTGACCTTGGGGTGGCGAACCGGCTCGCCGGTCTGGTCTGGCAGCAGATTTTGCTCGGACACATAGGCGATATAGGTCGTTTCGGAATTCTCGGCCAGCAGGTGGTAGAACGGCTGGTTCTTGCGCGGGCGCAGCTCCAGCGGAATCGACAGCCACCATTCCTCCGTGTTGTCGAACACCGGATCGATATCGAAAACGACGCCACGGAACGGGTACAGCCGATGCCGCACCACCTGGCCCACCGCGAACTTGGCGCGGCGCGTGCGGGCGGCTCGACGGCTCGGACCCGATTTCGGCGGTGTGGCGATGGTCATGACGACAATTCGTGATTGTTCAGGCGCATTTGTCAACGATTGTGCCGATGGCATCGCCACCAGCCTCGCAGCACTATCATAGTTGGTAGGCGGCTGCCATGGCCGGGTCGCGGGCGGCGACAATCCGCGCCAGGTCGACGATCACCTTGGCCTGCTTCCAGGTGGCGTCGTCCTGCATCTTGCCATCGATCATGACGGCGCCGGTGCCATCGGGCATGGCGGCGAGGATTTTCCTGGCGAACGCCACCTCCATGGCATCGGGGCTGAACACGCGCTTGGCGATGTCGATCTGGCTCGGATGCAACGACCATGCGCCGAGACAGCCTTGCAGGAAGGCGTTGCGGAACTGGGCTTCGCAGGCCGCCGGATCGGAAAAATCGCCGAACGGGCCGTAGAACGGTTTCAAGCCGTAACTGAGGCAGGCATCGACCATGCGGCCGACCGTGTAGTGCCACAGATCTTGCTGGAAGAACGACCTGGGTTCCGCGCCAGCGCCTGCCCCGGCATCCGCCAGCACGCCGTAGTCGGGATGGCCGCCACCGACGCGTGTGGTCTTCATGCCACGCGAGGCGGCAAGATCGGCTGGACCCAGGCTCATGCCGTGCATGCGCGGCGAGGCCGCGGCGATGGCCTCGACGTTCTTGACGCCTTCGGCGGTTTCCAGGATGGCGTGGATCAGGATCGGCCGGCCGATCTTGTGCCGGGCCTCCAACTGGGCCAGCAGCTGGTCGAGATAGTGGATATCCCAGGGTCCCTCGACCTTGGGCAGCATGATGACATCGAGCTTGTGGCCGACGGCGCCGACGATCTCGACGATGTCATCGAGCGCCCATGGCGAGTTGAGGCCGTTGATGCGGGTCCACAGGCCGGTGGCGCCGAAATCGTTGTCGCGCGCCATGTCGATGAAGCCGGCCCGCGCCGCCGCCTTCTGGTCAGCAGCAATGGCGTCTTCCAGATTGCCGAGGATGACATCGACCTGCCCGGCCAAGTCTTTGATCTTGGCGCGTATTTTTTCGTTGTGCGGCGGCACGAAGTGGATCATGCGCTCGAGCCGCACCGGCAGGCCGCGCAGCGGCTCGGGCGCGCCGATGGCCAGGGCCGAGAAGTGTTTCAACGGCGTGCGGGTGGCGGTCATGGGGGGGTGTGGCCTCGCGATCAGGTCATGGTGCGCCGCGACTCTAGTCGCCGTCGCCGGCTCGGAGCAAGGGCCTGGAAACTTGCGGTATCTCGAGGAACTCCGCCTTGTACCGCCGGGAACAGGCGATTACCGGCGGCAGGCCTAAAAGTTGCGACGCGCGATGCCGAAGTGTCGTGCATATGCAGCTTGGGAGTTATGACGTATCATGAAACTCAGCTCACTGCGCCGTTTGCCGCCGATCGAGGCGTTCGACTGGCCGATCCGCCACCCCCTGGCGGCACTGGCCTCCTTATCCGCCACGGCGAAGACTTATCTTGTCGCCTATCGCCAGGCCAAGGCCGCCGAGGCGCTTCATGATCGCCTGTCGCACATGTCGGACTGCGACCTGGCCCGCCAGGGGCTGGCGCGGGCCGACCTGACCCGGCACGTGCGCGAGCGGCTCGATCAAGGGGCGTAGGGTGCAATAGGCCGGACACTTGATCCGGCCGTATTGCACCAGGGCACGGCCAGCATCGGTGCAATACGGCCTGGCGGCCACTTGCACCCTACGACCACCGCCGGTTGCTCCACATCCATTGCTCCGGCGCGTCCCGGATCCAGGCTTCGAACTGGCGTTGCATCTCGGTCATGATCCAGCGCACGTCGTCCCCCTGGTTGGCGCTGCGTGGCACCCGCAACTCCTTGATCTCGATCTCGAAACGGCTGTCGCGGCCGACCCGCTTGCAGCGTGACATCCACATGCGGGCGCCGACGCGGCGGGCGATCATGGCGGCGATGGCCTGGGTCCTGGCGTCCTTGCCGAAGAACGGGATGGGGATGCCGGTGCGGTCGTAGAGGTCGCAAACCAGGCCCAGCCTGCCGCCGCGGCGCACGAAATCCTGGATGGCGCGCGCGGTGCGCTGGTTGTCGCCGTGCTCGCCCTCGACCTTGCCGCGCCCGAACAGCCCGCCGGGGAACAGATCCTGCCTTTGATCGCGCAGATATTGGTCGACGTAGGGATTGTTGACGGAACGGTAGACGCCTGCCGGATTGACGCCGGCCATGGTCAGCGGCCAGATGGCGAATTCCCAGTTGCCCATGTGCAGCGAGACGCCGACGATCGGGCCGAGCTTGTCTTGGTAGCGCTGGTAGGCCGGCGTGGTGATGCGAAAGCGTGTCGGGTCGGCCAGCAGTCGGTCGATCCGCATGGTCTCGACCATGACGAAGCCGAGGTTTTCCCAATGCCGGAGCGCGATGGCGTGCCGCCCGGCGGGGCTCATCTCGGGAAAGGCGATGGCCAGATTGTCGAGCGCGCGCCGATGCCGCTTCGGGCTGACGATCGGCGCCAGCCGGCGCCAGGCGCTGGCCGAAAGGCTGGTGGCTGCGTCGAGCGGCAGCAACCGCACCGCGCCGATGATCAGGCGCAGCAGGGCATACTCGAGGCGGAATTGCAGGTCGCGGATGGGGGAGGTGGGGGTCATGGGGCTGTGTGCGAAGAGGCGTGAGTGGTGAGTGGTGAGTGGTGAGTGGTGAGTGGTGAGTGGTGAGTGGTGAGTGGTGAGTGGGAAATCGGAAGTCGGAAGACGGCAGGTCTGTTCTGATTTCCGATTTCCGATTTCTGACTTCCCACTGCACTGCACTGCCCTGCACCACTCACCACTCACCACTCACGGTCAAGCCGCCCTGTGGCCGCATCAGGCGCGGCAGCTCGCCTGGCGGCTGCAACCCGAGGCGGACCACGGCCTGGCGCAATGGGGCGAC
Source organism: uncultured Devosia sp. (assembly GCA_964498125.1). Taxonomy (GTDB): domain Bacteria; phylum Pseudomonadota; class Alphaproteobacteria; order Rhizobiales; family Hyphomicrobiaceae; genus CAMDBL01. The sequence goes on from CAZCGE010000025.1 coordinate 24,438, forward strand.
GGCGTTGACCAGGTGCAGGCCGAGGCCGCGCAGCAGGTCGGCGGGCAGCAGGTCCGCCAGCAGCGAGCGGTTGAGCAGATCGACGGCGACTGTGCGCGAGGCGACGTCGCCGCGCCGGCTGGTGGCGTAGGCGGTGAGCGTCGCGGGGGTACCCGGGTCGCCACCGGCGGCCAGCGCGTCGGCGACGCAATCGGCCAGCGTGGCGGCATCGCGCAGTCCCAGGTTGAGGCCCTGCGCCCCGATCGGCGGGATGACGTGCGCGGCCTCGCCCACCAGCGCCACGCGGCGATCGGCCATGCGCTCGGCCGACAGCCCACTCAGCGGGAAGTTGGCGCGTGGCGCCAGCGCGCCGATGCTGCCCAGCAGTCCCTGCAGCCGCGTTTCCAGCGCGCTCCTGAAAGCGTTGTCGTCGAGCTGCATCAGGGCGGCGGCCGTGCCGGTCTCCTCGACCCAGACCAGGCTCGATGCATCACCCGGCAGCGGCACCACGGTCAGCGGTCCGGCGCGCCGATGCAACTCGGTGGAGATGCCGTGGTGCGGCCGGCCGTGGTCGAAGGTGGTGACGATGGCGCTCTGCGGATAGCTCCAGTCGCGCGTGCCGATGCCGGCGCTCGCTCGGCACAGCGAACCGCGGCCATCGGCGGCGACCACCAGGCTGGCGTGCAGGGCCTGGCCTTCGGCAAGCTGCGCGGTGATGCCCTGCGGCGTGATCTGCAGCCCGGTGACGGCGCGGGTTGTTACCCATTGAATGCCCGCTCGGCGCCGGACGGAAGCCTCCAGCGCGGCGAGCAGCGCGGTATTGGGCACGTTGAAGCCGAGCACGTCGAGCCCGGCGTCTTCGGCCGTGAACAGAGCTTCCGGCGCCCGCGCCACGCCGCCGGTATCGTCGATCAGGCGGATGCCGGTGATCGGCGCGCTGGCGGCTTCGCAGTCCGCCCAGACGCCGAGATTGCGCAGCAGCGCGATGCTGCCGCCAAACAGCGCCGCGGTGCGTCCCGGCGCGGCCACGGGCGGCGGTCCGGCGAGGAGGATGGGGGGGTCTGCCTGGGTGGGGTCAGACCCATGGGTCTGACCCCTTGTAAGGCGAGTTGGTGCCACCCGAGGGGTCAGACCCGAGGGTCTGACCCCGACCGCCGCAACCGCCAACGCCAACGCCGCCGCCAGCCCCGTGGGGCCAGTGCCGACGACCAGGGCGAGGGGGGTGCTCAGCATTTGAGCATTGGTCCTGGGATGGGTAAGAGGCAGGGTGACTCGACTCATTCTCATCACATCGTCATTCCGGGCGAACGAGGCCATTTCCGGCCGAGAGAGACCCCGAACCCAGCGCAAGACTCGTCCGAAGGACCCAATATTGTGTGCTTCGCACACTCCTTCCGCTGGGTTCCGGGTCTCGTCGCCGCGAAGGGCGGCTCCTCGCCCGGAATGACGGTATCAATGAAATTATCCACTCCGTCATTCCGGAAACGCGAGCCCGCTTGGGGCGAGCGTTATCCGGAACCCAGCGCGGAGAGCGTGCGCAGCACACAAAATAAGGTGCGCTTCGCGCGAGTCTGGCGCTGGGTTCCGGGTCTCCCTCGGCCGGAAATGGCCTCGTTCGCCCGGAATGACGGTATCAATGAAATTATCCACTCCGTCATTCCGGAAACGCGAGCCCGCTTGGGGCGAGCGTTATCCGGAACCCAGCGCAAGAGTAGTCGAAGACACGTCATATATCGAGCCTTCGGCACTCCTTCCGCTGGGTTCCGGGTCTCGTCGCCGCGAAGGGCGGCTCCTCGCCCGGAATGACGGTGCTTTCTCATAAGGCAGCGCGTATGGGCCCAACCCTGCCCCCGCCCCACCCCCATCCTTGACTCCTCCGACTCGTTTATTGGAATACAAGGGATATTCAGCGTTCTACCTCCTTCCCCTCACCGATTCTCGTGGCATTTTCGCCACGATGCCAGAGCGAAAGTGGGCCACACTCGTTTTAGAGGTTTACGCCTTGTTAACCTCTGGGGTAGTCCTGGGGTCAGCAAGGCCGGAGGGGGCGAGCGGGGTCACCGTGGTTCCTCTCGCAAACCGGTCGAGCGAGTAAGGTGTCTTAGTCGTGGTGACTCTGGTGCCAGTGGCGTTTAGTCCAACGGAGAATGAGTATGATCGGGGGACTGTTTAAGTCATCCAGTCGTTTGGCGCTGGTCGCCGCGGCTGGTGTTCTCGTCGGCGGCGTATCCGCCCAAGCTGCCGATCTCGGCGGCGACTGCTGCGCGGATCTGGAAGAGCGCGTGGCCGAACTCGAGGCAACGACCGCCCGCAAGGGCAACCGCAAGGTGTCGCTGACCATCTCGGGCCAGATTCATGAGTCGATCATGTTCTGGGACGACGGCGTCGAGAAGGGCACCTACGTCGGTGTCAATCACATCAATTCCAGCTCGCGCTTCCGCTTCACCGGCGACGCCAAGATCAATCCGACCTGGTCGGCTGGCTATTTGATGGAGATCGAGACGCAAGCCAAGTCTGATTCCAACGACGTGAATCAGCACGACCAGAACAACGGCTCGGGTACGGGCGTGGTCGTCCGGCACAATGCCTGGTGGATCGACAACAAGCAGCTCGGCCGCGTCTGGGTCGGTCTGACGGATGCGGCAGGCACCGGCATCGACGGCATCAACCTGTCGAACTCCAACATCGCCGCCAACCAGAAGATCGGCCTGACCAACTCGAGCTTCTTCCTGCGTCAAGCCAATGGCCTGCTGTCGGGCCGCACGTGGGGCAATAGCGGCACAGCCGGCACCGCCAACAGCATCCTGGGCGGCAACAACGGCCTGGTGAACCTCTCGGACGAGACCCGCCAGAACGTCGTCAAGTACGTGTCGCCGACCATGGCTGGCTTCATCTTGTCGGCGGCCGTCGGTGAAGACCAGATGTGGGACGTTGCCCTGCGCTATGCCGGTGAGTTCAGCGGCTTCAAGTTGGCCCTGGGCGCCACCTACACGCAGGTGACGGACTCGAATGGCACCCAAGGTGGCGTTGCGACGACTACGAGCAACCACTTCGATGGCTGCGCCATTACCGGGACTCTCGCGGGTGTAAGGGATCGCGATTGCACGAGCTGGGTCGTTGGTGGCTCGCTGATGCACGTCGCGACCGGTCTGTTCGTGGCGGGTTCTTACGGCGAGCGTCAGGACAACAATCGCGTGGCGCGGTTGTTATTTACGACGGGTGCTGGTGCCAATGACACCGACCTCTTCTGGCAGGCCCGTGGCGGCATCGAGCAGAACTTCTTCGGTATCGGCAAGACCACGCTGTTCGGCGAGTACAACCGGTTCGAGGGCACGACATTGCAAGAAGGCGATCTGGGTCCGGCAGTAGCGATTGGCTCGGAAGTCAGCGTCTGGGGCCTCGGCGTCGTGCAGACGATCGACGCGGCGGCGATGGATCTCTACCTGACCTATCGCAACTACTCGGCCGATCTGAGTTCGGCGGTGGGCACCCATGCTCCGCTGGCAGCACCCCTGCAGCCGCAGGACTTCACGGTCATCACCTTCGGCGGCCGGATTCAGTTCTGATCTGAACGCGAAGCGATCACCACGACACACGACTGCGAGGAGTCGCCCCACCGGGCGGCTCTTTCGCGTTTGTAGGTCGGGGTCAGACCCTTGGGTCTGACCCCTTCTGGAGCACCACCGCCAAACAAGGGGTCAGACCCAAGGGTCTGACCCCGACGTCGCGCTTGACCGCATACCGGTATTCGGTAATATTCTCGGATGATCCGCTCCTTCGACGATAAATGGACCGAGGCGCTGTTTGGCGATGAGTTCGTGCGCGCGTTCCAGGGCATCGCCCGGCCCGCCAAACGCAAGCTCGAGGCGGTCAACGCGGCCAGCCGCCTGGAAGATCTACTCGTGCCGCCGTCGAACCGGCTGGAGAAATTGAAGGGCGATCTGGGGGACTTCCATTCGATCCGCATCAACGATCAATGGCGGGTGGTCTTCAAATGGCGCGATGGCGAGGCGCACGAGGTCCGGATCGTGGATTACCATTGACGGGAGAGGACGATGGCTGAAGACGAGTTTGCGCCGGTGACGCCCGGTGAAATGCTGCAAGAGGAGTTCCTGGCCGGGTACGGCCTGTCGCAAAACCGGCTCGCCAAGGCCGTCGGCATCTCGCCCAACCGCATCGGCGAGATCGTCAACAACCGGCGGCGCATCACCGCCGACACCGCGCTGCGCCTGAGCCTCTACTTCGGCAACAGCCCGGAATTCTGGATGAACCTGCAATCGCATTACGATCTGAAAATGGCGCGGCGCAATCTGAAACCGGCGGACGCGGAACGCATCCGGGCGCAACGCGCGGCGTAGCTGCGATTGGGGTCAGACCCTGCGGGTCTGACCCCACGCTCCGACGCCAGCCGTGTGCCCCGGGGTCAGACCCGCGGGGTCAGACCCCATCTGCCGCGGGGTCAGACCCCGTCCGCCCCCCGGTTTAACAGAACATTTCCCGAACAAACCGACCCATCCCCATGTTTTCGTGGCGTAAGGGCAACATTGGTGCCTGAAAGCTAGGCTTTTCCGCCGCGAGGTGTTTGCGATTGCCGAAAAGCTGAATTAGACAGAGTCCACTGTACCGAGTCGTGCGGCAGGGCCTTCCAAGGCTGAAGTGGCGTACCCGGCGGATCCTCCGTCGCGTGCGCCAGCAGGAAGCAAGCCCGGCAGAGCGAACCTTCATCGCCGCACTTTGTAATCCCTAGCGTCACTTTGTTTTGCGTCGTTGCGCGTCCAGTCGGAGCCGCGTGCGCTTTCACGCGCGTGCGTGCTGCTCGGTCTGGACACGAAAGCGGTGCCGGGCTGCGCGTGCTGCTTCTTGCACCAAGTCAAATGAAACTGAAGTGGAGATAACACACATGAACGGGGGACTGATGAAAACGACCAGTCGCTTCGCCATTGCGGCAGCAGCGAGCGTCCTTGCGACGAGCGCCATGGCTGCCGATCTTGGCGGGAATTGCTGCGCCGACCTCGAGGAGAGGGTCGCGGAGCTCGAAGCAACCACCGCCCGCAAGGGCAATCGCAAGGTGTCCTTGACGATCTCGGGCCAGGTGCATGAGTCGATCATGTTCTGGGACGACGGCGTCGAGAGCAACACCTACGTCGGCGTCAACCACATCAACTCGTCTTCGCGTTTCCGGTTTACCGGCGACGCCAAGATCAGCTCTGATTGGTCGGCCGGCTACCTGATGGAGATCGAGACGCAGGCCAAGAGCGACTCGAACGACGTCAACCAGCGCGACCAGAACAACGGGTCGTTTACGGGTGTCATCGTCCGGCACAATGCCTGGTGGATCGACAGCAAGCAGCTCGGCCGCGTTTGGGTCGGTCTGACGGATGCGGCGGGCGTCGGCATCGACGGCATCAACCTGTCGAATTCCAACATCGCCGCCAACCAGAAGATCGGCTTGACCAATTCGAGCTTCCGTTTGCGTGGTGCGACCGATGGTTATTCTGCTCGCACCTGGGGCAACCTGATGGGCGGCAACAACGGCCTGGTGAACCTGTCGGATGAGACCCGTCAGAACGTCATCAAGTACGTGTCGCCGACCATGATGGGCTTCATCTTCTCCTCGTCATATGGTGAAGACGACTTCTGGGATATCGCCCTGAAATATGCCGCCGAGTTCAACGGCATTCGCGTCGCCGCGGGCATCACCTACTCGGAGACGACCGACGCCAATCCCGGTAACGCATTCGGTTCTAACCACTTCACTGGTTGCACCGACTTGGGTCCGGGCGGTGCGACAACGCCTAATCGGGATCGTGAATGCTCGAGCTGGGTGATCGGTGGCTCGATGATGCACGTGCCGACCGGCCTGTTCGTGGCTGCGTCCTATGGCGAGCGGACAGACGATCTGCGAAAGACGCTGGCAACGTTTTCCGGGTTGACAAGCACCCGGGCGGTCGACAGCACGGATGTGTTCTGGCAGGTTCGCGGTGGTGTGGAGCGCAACTTCTTCGGTCCAGGCAAGACCACTTTATTCGGTGAGTACAATAAGTACGAAGGTGGTTCGCTCGTAGGAGGTTTGTTCACCGCGACTGATGCGGCTCTGGCCGGTGCGGTTGGTGGAATTATCGTCGGTACCGATGTCTCGGTTTGGGGCCTCGGCGTCGTGCAGACGATCGATGCAGCGGCGATGGATCTCTACCTGACCTATCGCAACTACTCGGCTGATCTGGCGACGACGGATGGGCTAGGCGCCCGGACTGCTGCTCCGACCATCAAGGACTTCGACGTCATCACCTTCGGCGGCCGGATCCAGTTCTGATCCAGCTCTGACCGACACGACAGACGAACAGAAGGAGCCGCCCCTCGCCGGGCGGCTCTTTTCGTTTGGGGGCGGATGGGCGGGGTCAGACCCGCGGGGTCTGACCCCGCCACGCCCCATATGTTGCACTGCGGCAACATGGCGGCGGGAACACAGTCGGGTCGTGAAATGGACATAAGTCGGTCATGGCCATGCGAACATGCTTGCGTTCATGACGAACAGGTTCCAATTAGCTTGCAGCGGACATGCGAGTCGACTGCGGGGTTATGTTATGCCATCGTTGAAGATCATCGGCCTGGGGACCATGCTGGCATTGGCCAGTACAGCGGCCTGGGCGTTTCAGGAACAGGGCGGCAACGCGCCGGGTGCCAAGGTGCCGCCGGCTGCCGCGACCACGGCTGGCCCGACGGCCGCGCCACTGTCGAACCTGCCGGCAAGTGCGGGCAAGTCGGAAGGGATCGATATACGCATCCCGGGGCTCGGCTCGCTGGGTGTGCTGCCCAAGATGGATTTCGGCCTCGAGCTGCTGTACGGTGCCGCCGATCTCAAAGCCAACGACGAAAATCGCGCCATGCCCTCCAATACCGACGATCTCGCGATCAAGGGCACGTTGCGCCGGAAGTTCTAGCTGACGGGGTCAGACCCTGCGGGTCTGACCCCATGCTCATCGCTGACAGGTCAGCACGTGGGGTCAGACCCCGGCCTTACTTCTTCCCCCACAGCGCTTCCAACCTTGCGTCGCGACCGCAACCGTGGCGGTAGATGCCGTAGCGCAGCGGCTCTTTCTTGTAATAATCCTGGTGGTATTCCTCGGCGCGGGTGAACTCGGACGCCATCGTGATCTCGACGACGATCGGCTGCTTGAAGCGCTTGGCGGCGTCGAGCGCCGCCTTGCTGGCGCTGGCCAGTTTCTGCTGCTCCTCGCCGTGGTAAAAGATGGCGGGGCGATAATGGCTGCCGCGATCGCAGAACTGCCCGGTCTTGTCGAGCGGATCGACGTTCTTCCAAAACGTGTCGAGCAGCTGCTGGTAGGTGGCGATCTTGGGATCGTAGGTCACCTGCAGCACTTCGGTGTGGCCTGTCGTGCCGGCTGAGACCTGCTTGTAGGTGGGCGATTTGACGTGGCCACCCATGTAGCCCGACACCGTTGATACAACTCCGGGCACCTTGTCGAAGTCCGCTTCCGTGCACCAGAAACAACCGGCGGCGAAGGTGGCGACGGCGTGCTCGGGCGCGGGCTGTTGGGCGTGTGTGGATCCGGCAACAGCTGCCAGGATGAGGGCCGCAACGGCTGTCAGGGTGAAGCGTCGCATGGGGGGATCTCGTGTTCGGGTTGGGCACGGTGAAGGGTGGCTGCTCAGCTCGGCGTCTTGTCTTTCGCCACGAAGGTCATGGCGACGCCGTTCATGCAGTAGCGCAGCTTTGTCGGCGCCGGGCCGTCGTCAAAGACGTGGCCGAGATGGCCGCCGCAGCGCCGGCAGTGCACCTCCGTGCGGGTCGTCAGGAAGCTGCGGTCGACGGTGGTGCCGATGGCATTGTCGAGCGGTTGCCAGAAGCTCGGCCAGCCCGTGCCGCTGTCATATTTCGTGGTCGAGGCGAACAGCGGCAGGTCGCAGCCGGCGCAGTGGTACATGCCGGCCTGAATCAACTTATCCAGCGGGCTGGTGAACGCGCGCTCGGTGCCGTGCCCGCGCAGCACCTGGAACTGCTGCGGCGTCAGTTGCTTGCGCCACTCGGCGTCCGTCTTCGTCACCTCGAACTTGCCCTTGGGTGGGTCGGCGGCGTGGGCGGACCGCATGGCCGTCGAACCGGTGAGCAAAGCGGCGAGGCCTGCAAGGGTGAACGTGCGCCGGTTCGGCATCGGGGTGATCTCCTGGGATGTGGTCTCGGGTTGACCGTACTGTCGTCGATCGGCCGTCCCCTGTCATTTCAAGTCTTCTCAACTTTGCGTGCGGTCGGCGTTATCTGGTGATCGGGATGGGCTTGTCGACGACGATAGAGGCCGCGGTCAGTTTGCAGCGCAACGCCATCGCCTCGACACCGGCGGCGACCGCGGCATCGTAGGCTGCGCCATAAGCCGGGTCGACATCGCGGGCCAGCGCCAGGCGCGTGGCGTCGGCGCGCTGCACCAGGTAGACCATCACGGCGCGGTGACCGGCTTTCACCATGTTGGCCAGCTCGCCCAGGTGCTTGGTGCCGCGCGCGGTGACGCTGTCGGGAAACTCGGCCAAGCCGTGCCGGCGCATCATGTGCACGTTCTTGATCTCGACATAGCAGGCCGGTTTGGCATCGTCCTCCAGCAGAATGTCGATGCGGCTGTTCTCGCCGTATTTGACCTCGCGCCTGAGGCGCGCATAACCCTGCAGCGACTTGACCTTGCCGCTGGCGACGGCGGCGGCAACCAGGAGATTGGGGTGGTTGGTATTGATGCCGACCAGAACCGGACCCTTGCCCAGATCCGTCTCGACCATTTCCCAGGTATGGCGGTATTTCCGCGTCGGGCTGTCGCTTTGCGAGAGCCACACGGCGGCGCCGGGCGTCGTCAGTCCGCGCATGGAGCCAGTGTTGGGGCAGGTGGCGGTGACCCGTTCGCCGGTCTCCAGGTCGACGTCGGCGAGAAAGCGCTTGTAACGCTGCACCAGGCGGCCGCGCAGCAGCGGCGCGGAAAAGTCCATGACGGCGCGTCTCCTTCAGGCGGGCTCCCAGCAAGCCTTCGTTAACATGCTCTGGGCTAGCGTTCGAGACCTTCATTCTGCTTCGAGGTGGCCGGTGCCGCTGTCAGCATCCTGGATACGTCGTGCGGGCGGCATGGCTGTGCTGCTTCTGGCGCTGTCGGCATCGAGTGTCGCGGCGCCAGCCGCAGAGGTCGAGCTTGAGCGCCTGACCTGGATCGAGGTGCGCGAACGCATCGCCACGGGCGCCACGACGATCATCATCCCGACCGGCGGCACCGAGCAGAACGGCGCGCACATGGCGCTCGGCAAGCACAACTTCATTGTCGCCGAGACCAGCCGCAGGATTGCGACCGCCCTCGGCGATGCCTTGGTGGCGCCGGTCATCGCCTACGTACCCGAGGGCGATATCGAGCGGCGGTCGGGGCACATGGCCTACGCCGGCAGCATCAGCGTCCCGGTTGCTGTTTATCGCCAACTGCTCGAAGCCGCCGCGGCCAGCATGCGCGCGCACGGCTTCAAGACCATCGTTTTCCTCGGCGATTCCGGCGGCAATCAGGCCCCGCAGCAGGAGCTGGCCGACAAGCTCACCAGGCAGTGGGCCAAGGACGCCGTCCGGGTGCTGAACGCGGCGGCCTATTACCAGCACAACGGCGGTGACGCCTGGCTGCTGGCACAGGGCGAGACGGTGGCCGGCATCGGCACGCATGCCGGCATTCGCGATACCTCGGAGTTGCTGGCGGTGGCGCCGTCGGCCGTCGATCTGTCGCGGGCCCGTCCAGACGCCGATGGCGCGACAGGCGACGCGCGGCGGGCGAGTGCGGCGCTCGGCGAGCACCTGCTGCGCCTCAAGGTCGAGGCTGCCGTCGCCGAAATCCGCGCCGCGCGCCAGGCGACCGCGGCAGGTGCGCGCAATAACGGATTGCTGGGCCGGATTTGGCGCTGATCGGCGAAGCTCACGGATAACGTCCTTGCCGCTCGAGATCTGAATCGATAACGTTTGCGGGCAGTTGATAGGGCGAGCCGGGTCAATGGGCCGTCCGCGAGACGATCGGGGAAAACATGACGACTGGAAGCCGGCGGCCGTGGCCCGTCATCGCCAGCGCGCTGCTCGGTGCGGGGCTGGTCCTCTTGGCAGGCCCGGCCGTGGCCGCCACGGCGGGTGCGGCGCCTGAGCCGATCTATCTTGCCGGTATCCCCGTCGATTTCATCCTGTTCGCGCTGACGCTGCTCGGCGTCGCGCTGTTCCACACGCAAACCCTCTATGTCGCGCTCGCGGGACTGGCGGCGATCATAGGCTACAAGCTGGCGTTCACTGGCTTCAAGTTCGGCGCCGGCCTGGCCGGGCTTGGCGGCCACATGCTGCACGAGTGGGTTATCCTCGCCAATTTGTTCTGCCTGCTGATGGGCTTCGCGCTGCTGTCGCGGCATTTCGAGGAGAGCAAGGTTCCCGACAAGATGCCGGCGATCCTGCCCAACGGCTGGATAGGAGGCTTCGTTCTCCTTGTGCTGATCTTCGTGTTGTCGAGCTTCCTCGACAACATCGCCGCGGCGCTGATCGGCGGCACGGTGGCGCGCCGCGTCTACAACGGCCGCGTCGGTATCGGCTATCTGGCGGCGATCGTGGCGGCCTCCAATGCCGGCGGCTCCGGCAGCGTCGTGGGTGACACCACCACGACGATGATGTGGATTGACGGTGTCAGTCCACTGTCCGTGATCGAAGCCTATGTCGCCGCCGGGCTCGCCATGATCGTGTTCGGCATCCCCGCCGCCATCCAGCAGCACCGTCATGAGCCGATCGCCAGCGATGTGGCGCCGGGCATCACCATCGACTGGTCGCGGGTCGCCATCGTCATCGGCATTCTGGTCATCGCCATCCTCGCCAACGTCATCGCCAATCTGAAGTTTCCCGCCGTGCTCGACGCGCTGCCGGTCATCGGGCTTGCGGTGTGGGCCGTCATCCTGGTGACAGCGGCGGTCCGCCAGCCCGACTGGTCGGTGATGCCGGAGACCTTCAAGGGCACCGTCTTCCTGCTGGCGCTTGTCACCAGTGCCTCGCTGATGCCGGTCGAGAAGCTGCCGTTGGCGTCCTGGCAGACCGCACTCGGCCTCGGCTTCGTCTCGGCGGTGTTCGACAACATCCCCTTGACGGCGCTGGCGCTCAAACAGGGCGGCTATGACTGGGGGTATCTCGCTTATGCGGTCGGCTTCGGCGGCTCGATGATCTGGTTTGGCTCATCGGCCGGCGTGGCGCTGGCAAACATGTATCCGGAGGCCAAGTCGGTTGGCCTTTGGCTGCGGTTGGGTTGGCACGTGACCGTTGCCTACGTGGTTGGCTTCTTCTTCATGCTGGCGATGATCGGCTGGGTTCCCGATGCCGATCACAAGAAGCGCGTCGACGTGCCGCCCGCGCAGCAGAGCGTGGCGCTCTCGCAGGCGGGTCCAATGGTCGCCCGTTGAACTCGGTATGATCCTCGCCGCGGCGCCTGTGGCGCGGGGGCTGGCCGGACGGCCACCGGTTTTGTCGCGGCGTGAGGGTCTGATCGGCGAGGCGCGCAGCAGATTGCCGCTGTGCGCGGCGCCTCGATTGGGCTAACAGCGCGGGATCGCGCGTCGCGACATCAGCTTGACAGGCCGTGACAGCATGGCGTCCCCCGAGCCACCCCGCAGCCCTCGCGCAGCCGGTCAGCACCTGCCGGATGCGGTGCCGGGCAATTGGATCGACCGCTGGGCGCCAAGCGCGTGGCGGCCCTACGCGCGGCTGGCGCGCTTTGATCGGCCGATCGGCGCGTGGCTGTTGCTGTTTCCATGCTGGTGGTCGCAGGCGCTGGCCGAGGTTTCGGCGGGTCGTGCCGCGCCCGATCCCTGGTTCCTTCTGTTGTTTTTGGCCGGCGCCTTCGTCATGCGCGGTGCAGGCTGTGCCTACAACGATTTCATCGACAGGGACTATGACGCCCAGGTGGCGCGCACCGCCATGCGCCCGATACCGTCGGGGCAGGTGTCACCGACGTCGGCCTTGGTCTTTGCCGCCTGCCTGAGCCTGGTCGGCCTGCTGGTGCTGGTGCAGTTCAATGCCGCCACGATTCTCCTCGGCGCGTCCTCGCTGGTGCTGGTGGCTGTCTATCCGTTTGCGAAACGGTTTACGTACTGGCCCCAAGTCGTGCTCGGCCTGACGTTCAAGTGGGGCGCGCTGGTTGGTTGGGTGGCGGTGCAGGGCGCGCTCGGCGCCGCGCCGCTGCTGCTATACGCTGGCGCCGTGCTGTGGACCATCGGCTACGATACGATCTATGCCCACCAGGACAAGGAGGACGACGTCATGGTCGGCCTCAAGTCGACAGCGCTGCGCTTTGGCGCCGCGACGTGCTGGTGGATCGGCGGATTTTATTTGGCTGCCCTGGCGCTCTGGGTCCTGGCCGCTGAAGCTGCCGGCGCGCATCCGCCGACCTATCTGGCGCTGATCATCGCCGCCGGCCTGTTGGGCTGGCAAGTGGTCACGCTCGATATCGACGATGCCGATAATTGCCTGCGCCGCTTCCGCGCCAACCGCGACGTTGGTTGGGTGGTTTTCGCGGGCCTGGTGGCCGACATGGGCCTGACGAATTGGGCCTGACGAATTGGGCCTGACCGCGCTTCTGGCGCGTGGCTGAGTGAAGGGCAGGCCGACGGACGGCGTCGGCGCGGGCTTGGGAGTCCGCGCCGACGTGACGCCTGCCTGCAACTCCTAAGGCCATCTTGGGTGACCCTGGAATGACCTTGCCAGAAAGGGTTTCAGATCCGATGAACAAACAAGGTAACAGCAACCTGAAGGGATGCCCCCGATCGGGACACCGGCTCCTGGCGCGTGCCTTTGGCGTGGCCTTGTCGCCGTGTCGCTTTTGCGGCAGGAAACCCCGGTCGAGCCGGGCTTTGCTGGGCTGGGCATGATGGCGGGGCATGCAGTCAACGGAGAGCGACGCGATGAACAAACAGCTACTGCACCTGGTCTTCGGTGGCGAGTTGACGAGCCTGGATGGTATCGAATTCCGCGACCTGAAGGGGCTGGACATCGTCGGCATCTACCCGAACTATGCCGAGGCCTACCAAGCCTGGAAAGGTGTCGCCCAGCGTACGGTGGACAATGCGCATATGCGCTATTTCATCGTGCATATGCATCGCCTGCTCGATCCGGCGACGGGACAAGAGCAATCCTGAGCATGCGATCGGTGGAAAGGGTGCCATGAGCCTGGACACGAGGCCGGCAGGCGGCACGGTGCATGCGGTCGAGCCGACAGCCAAGCTCGGCGCGCTCGTTCATGACCCGCGAACGCGTCTGTTGCTATACCGCTTTCTCGCCGATTGGGTGCGTCCACGCTGGCGCGAGGTGGTGTGGGCCCTGGCGCTTGCCGTTTGTCTGGCAGCCGCCACCGGGGCCTACCCCAAGATCATCAAGCTGTCGTTTGACACCTTGATGCAGGGTGCGCCCGGCGCCTCCGATCGGCTTGTACTGGTCCTGGCCGGCATCGTCGCCACCACATTCGTGCGCAGTTTTTTCCTCTATTGCCAGACGATTGCCGCCAACTCGGTGGTGATGCGCATCGTCAACGACATCCAGAAACGCGCCTTTGCCAGCCTGGTCGCCGCAGATTTCGCCCGCCTTTCGCGCGAAGGCCCCGGCCAGCTCGTCTCGCGGCTGACCAATGATGTTGCCTATATTCGCGATGCCGCCCAGTCGTCGCTGACCAGCGCGGTGCGCGACCCGCTGATGATCCTGGCGCTGGTGATGGTGATGCTGTCGCTCGACTGGATGTTGACCGCCGTCGTGCTCGGTGTCTATCCGCTGGCGGCACTGCCGATTGCCTCGATCGGCCAGCGTCTGCGCAAGGTTGCCAAGCGCACGCAGAGCGAACTCGGCGATATGACATCGCTGCTGACCGAGAAGCTGTCCGCGGCACGGCTGATCAAGACCTTCCGGCTGGAGGACTATGCATCGGGCCAGGTCAACCGCAGCTTCGATTCCGTGCTCGGCCTGCGGCTGAAGTCGGTGCGGGCGCGCGCCAGGCTCGATCCGATGCTGGAATCGCTGGGTGGCGTGGCGGTCTCTGGCGTCATCGGGCTGGCCTACTGGCGGATTGCCAGCGGTGTCCTGACCGTCGGCGACTTCGTGGCATTCATCACCGCACTGCTGCTGGCGGCGCAACCCATTCGTGGCATTGGCAACTTGTCCAGCAGAGTGATGGAAGGGCTGGCCGCCGCCGAGCGCGTCTATCAGGTGCTCGACGAGCAGCCACAGGTCATCGACTCGCCGGACGCCCAGCAGTTGGCGCCGACCGCTGGTGGCGTGCACTTCGAGAACGTGTCGTTCTCCTATGGGGCGGCAGACGTCACCGCCGTGCGCGGCTTCACGCTGGACGTGCCGGGCGGCAAGACCGTCGCGCTCGTCGGCCGCTCGGGCAGCGGCAAGTCCACCGTCATCAATCTGGTGCCGCGGCTCTACGACGTCACCCGTGGCCGCATCAGCATCGATGGCCAGGACGTGCGTGGGGTGACATTGGCTTCGCTGCGCGGCGCCATTGCGATCGTCAGCCAGGACGTGACGCTGTTCGATGACACCATTCACGCCAATATTGCGCTCGGCCGGCTGGGCGCCTCGAGGGACGACATCATCGCCGCCGCCAAGGCCGCCGCCGCGCACGAGTTCATCCTGGCCCAGCCGCAGGGCTACGACACACTGATCGGCGATCGCGGCCATTCGTTGTCGGGCGGCCAGCGCCAGCGCCTGGCCCTGGCGCGTGCCATCCTGCGGGACGCGCCCATCCTGTTGCTCGACGAGGCCACCAGTGCATTGGATACCGAGTCGGAACAGCTGGTGCAGGACGCGCTCGCCGGCTTCACACGCAATCGCACGACGCTGGTGATCGCCCATCGGCTGTCCACCATTCAGAACGCCGATTTGATCTGCGTCATGGAAGAAGGTGCGATGGTCGAGTGCGGCACCCATGCCGGGCTGCTGGCCAGCGACGGCGTCTATGCCCGCCTGTGCCGCGCCCAGCAGGTGGCGACAGGATCGGCCGTGCCGCAGCTCGGCGCTGGATAAAACGGGTGCGACCAGGTCACGGGAACAGCGGTTGCACGACCAGTACCGTGGCGTTGTCCTGGTGCGACTGGCGCAGCGCGTCGACGGCGCGGATCAGGGCGCTGGCCACGGCTTGCGGGCCGGCATCGGCGTAGGCCGAAACGAGCCGGGCGATTTCCTCGGCGTCGAGGGTCTGCAAGCCGTCGCTGGCCAGGATCACGTAATCACCCGGATGCAGCGGTGTTGGTTGCTGCGAATGATCGACCAGCGCAATGTCGTCGCCGCAGACCGCTGAGCGCAGCATATGCCGGCGCGAATCGGCGCGAGCCGCCTGCACGGACATGAGGCCCGCGGCCGCGAGCTGGTCGAGCTCGGGCGCCAAGGAATGATCGGCGTTGAGCAGCGCGATCTCGCCTTGCCGAAAGAGGTAGAGCGGGCTGTCGCCGACGCTGATCCACTGCGCGCCATCGGGCCCGAAGACGACGCCGATCACCGTCGAGCCCATGCCGGAGAGCATGGGGTTGGTGGCAATTTGCTCGGCCACCGCATCGTTGCAGAGCTGCAGCGCGTGCAGCAGACAGTCTGTCGTCGACATGCCCGCGCCGGCCGCATCATAGGCCTGGAGGAAGGTTTCACACACCGTCCGGCTGGCAACATCGCCGCCGGCGTGCCCGCCCATGCCATCGGCCAGCACGGCCACCAGGCGGTGCCGGGCGCCTGGCGGCGCTTCGGCTGATTGTGCGTCGGCGTCGGCGCCGATCAGGACGGCGGCCATGTCCTCCTGATAGCGTCGCGCGCCTTGGGTGGCGCAGCAGGCGTGCGCGTAGTCCCGCATCAGGCTTTGGCTTCCGTCAATGCCGACCAATCGAACTGCGGGCCGCAGAATGGCACGAAGACCATCTGTGTGCGCCCCATGGTGATGACGTCCATGGCCGCCAGAGGCAGCGCGGACGTCGGCTTCAGGTCGTTGACCCGCACCACATTGGTCTTGGCCAGGTTGGGAACGAACAGGAACGATCGATCGATCGAGTCGTAGCGGATGAAGGCCTGCTCTTCCGCGGATATGCTGTCGTCGCCGAAGTCGATGGGGATGCGCTGGCTGGAGGCTCGCCCCATAGTATTGTTGCCTTCGTGAATGGGCCGATAGCTGCCGAGGCCCGGGCCGCCGACCACCACCAGCCAGCCGACCACGGGGTCGTCGTGGAACCGGTCGCGCGACACGTTCTGCTTGCCGCGCAGCAGCGTCGTGCGCTGGGCTGGCGCCTGGGTTGCGATCAGGGGTCCGCGCACGACGCGCGTCGTCGGTGGCGTGTCGGCGTCGCGCTGGTGATCGGCGTCGGTTGCTGGCGGCGTGCGCGCAATGCGCGCGGCCTCCGCCGCGCTGAGCATGGCAGGGGCAGCCGGACCCGCGCCGACCGACCTGGCCGGCGTTGCGATTCTCACGGTCGGCGTCATGTCGGCGGTACTCTCGGGGTGTTCCTCGCGCCCCGCGGCTGCCAGCGCCTCGCGCAGCGACTCGAAAAATCCGCCGGACTTGCCGGAGATGGCTACGTCGGGTGATCCTGTCATTCGTTTTGCTCCTGTGTCATTCAATGTCCACGCACCCTGTCACACACGTTTGCTTTTTCAGCCGGCGGTGCTTCCAAGGCCGCTGCCTCAGGCCCGGCGCGAGGCAAACCGCAAGCGAGATTCGCCCAGCTCGATCAAATCACCGTCCCGCAGGCGCGCGCGGGGCACGCGCTTGCCGTTCACCACCACGCCATTGCCCTCGCTGCTCGACATATCGACGACAATGATCTCGCTATCCTCCGTGCGCTGGATGACGGCATGAAAGCGATGCACCGACTGGTTCGCCAGCACCAGGTCGTTGTCGACTTCGCGTCCGATCCGCATCAATTCGCGGCCGATCGGAATGCGAGCGCCGGCTTTGCCTTCGATCTCGATCGTCGCGTCCACGGGCCAGGTATAGCCATCACTGGCGTCTGACTGGGCCGCTTCGGCGCCCTCAGCTGGCTGTGGCGCCGGCATCGCGGCGCGGGTGGCCGTGGCGAAGGAGCGGCGGCGCAGGACATGACCGAGGATCGCCAACAGCGGCACGGCGAGCAATGCCGCCAACCCGAGCATCAAGGCCGGCGCATGCGTATAGGACTGGCGCAGCCAGATCGCCACCGCGGCTGAGGCCGCCACGGCCGCTGCCGCCAGCGACGCCATGAACTGCGCGAAGTCTGCAGTCAAAGTCGCGCCAGGCTGCGACAGCGCAACGATCACGGCCAGCGGGCTGGCGCCAAGCTCGATGAGCGCAGGCAACGTCACCGCCTGGACCTCCATTGATGAATCAGTTGCGCCACTGTCTGAGGGGTTGAGGGCGGCAACATGGCCGCAAGTTGGCGTTTTTCGTCAGTCCGGCGCGCGCGTCAGCTCGCGAACGTGCCACATTGTTGTGCCACTTGCGTGCGGAACTGAGCGTCCGATGGGCTGGTCGGCAGGCTGGAAGAACGGGGAAATGACGAACCTGCTCGCGCTGCAATCTGGCACCGATCTGGTCTCCGACTACAGAATCGAGCGCGTGCTCGGGGCCGGCGGATTCGGCATCACCTATCTCGCCAGTGAGCCCGCCCTGGAGCGGCGCGTCGCCATCAAGGAATATTTTCCGAACGATTTTGCCATGCGCGGCGCTGGCAATGGCGTGCGGCCGCGATCACCGGACTGTGTCGGCGATTTCCAATGGGGCATCGAGCGTTTTATCAATGAAGCGCAGACGCTGGCGAAATTCGACCACGCCAATATCGTGCGCGTCTACCGCACGTTCAAAGGTAACGACACCGCCTACATGGTGTTGCAGTTCGAGGAGGGCCAGAGCCTCAAGAGCTGGCTCAAGGGCCTCGGGCGCGCGCCCCGGCAGCGCGAGATCGATGGCATCCTGGCGCCGCTGCTGGATGCCCTCGAGGTCGTGCACAAGGCGGATTTCCTGCATCGCGACATCGCTCCCGACAACATCATCATCCGCCAAGATGGCACTCCGGTTTTGATCGACTTCGGCGCGGCCCGCGGCGAGCTTGCAGCCTATTCGAAAACCGTCAGCGCATTGGTCAAGCCGGGTTACAGTCCCTATGAGCAATACGCCGAGACCAGCCGGCAGCAGGGCCCGTGGAGCGATATCTATGCGCTGGGCGCTACGCTCTATCATGCCATCACCGGCAAGCGTCCGCCCGATGCGCCCTCGCGCCTACTCAACGACGAGCTGGTGCCGGCGCGCGAGGCCGCACTTGCCGGCTACCGCCAGGGCTTCCTTGCGGCCGTCGATGCTGCCCTGGCGCTGAACGTCGAGGCGCGCCCGCAATCGGTGGCCGCCTGGCGCGGTCCGCTCTTGGCCCCCGACCCGCGCAAACCCAACTGGCTGACCCGTGCCATCGCGCGCCGCCGCCGTGACCAGGCGACCGATGCCGCGGCCGATCATGCAGGCGGTGGCCCTGGCGCCGCCGTGCCGCCGCCGCCCGATGCGCCAGGGCCGCACGGCCGCATGCTCGATTTTATCGATGGCCTGAAACACAAGTCCGATGCAGCGCCTGCCGCCGACACGCCAGGGCAGGGAGCTGGCGTCTCGACCTCGCGGTCGGCCAAGCGGCCGGGTTCCGAGACGACCGTCAAACTTTCGGCGCGCGCGGCGCCCGAGACCAAGCCCGCTGCCGAGCCGACCGCCAAGGGGCCGCGGCCCCGACCGGTGCGCTCGGGCCATCGCATCGGCAGCTGGCGACCGCTGCTCGTCAAGCTGTTGATCGGCGCCGGTGTCGCGGCGGCCGCGGTCGGGCTGCAGGAGCAGGTGCCGCGCGTCGAGAGCCGGGCTGCACCCACGGTCACGCCGGCCAGCCCCAATGCAGCCTCCGCGCGCCTGATCCACGGCCACCGCGGTCCTGCCACGGCGGTGGCGTTCACCGACGATGGGCGCCAATTGATCTCCGGCAGCCGCGACGCCACGCTACGCATCTGGAATGCCGGCACCGGCGCATTGCTGCGGACCGTCGAACTCGACAACGGTGCGCCGACCGCACTCGCCGTCTCGGCGCGGCGGGCGCTCACGGGACACGGCGATGGTACGATCGTGATATGGGATCTCGACACGGGCGAGAAGCACGCCGTCTTCCGCCGCAGCGACTCCGGTGTCGTCTCCCTGGCATTCCTGGGCGAAGGCGCGCGGTTTGCCGCAGGTTATCAGGACCAGAGCGTCGCGGTTTGGGAGTTGCGCACGCCGCGCCAGCCTGCGTATGTCCTGGAGGGGCACGATGGACCGGCGCAGGCGCTGACGTTCAGTGCGCCAGGCCCCTTCCTGGCTTCGGGCAGCACCGATCGCACCGTAAAGCTGTGGTCGGCGTCGAGCCAGGGGCTGGTGCGCACCTACCGCGGCCACCGCGACACGGTCAGTGCCGTTGGGTTCACGCCGGATGGCAAAATCCTGGCGACCGGCGCCCACGATGGCGGCATCCGCTTATGGTCGACATCCTCGAACCGCCTCTACCGCGCCTGGACGGGGCACGCCGGCAAGATCGCCGGCCTGAGTTTTTCGCCGGCCGGCGATCTTTTGGCCTCAGTCGGTGATGATGGAGCCGTGCGCCTGTGGGATTTCAAGCGCGGCCGTATCGCGCGGGTGATGACCGGGCATATCGGCGTGGTGCGTGCCGTTGCCTATGCTCCGGACGGACGCGGGGTCGCCAGCGCGGGAGAAGACGGGACGCTGCGCATCTGGGACGCAATTTTTGCGCGGACGACTCGAGATCAGCGCGATTAGTCGGTGCCGGCGACATGATGGCGCATCCGCGCCGACGCCTGTGAACAGGCGAGTCAAGCGCGAACATGGCACGTGTACGCCGAGCCGACCCCGAGAGCGGCCACCCGGCGGTGGAAAACTGGTCCTTCGCATGACTGCGCAGCCGATCCGCCGTGTGTCTGCGAGCCAGGCAAGAACGGGTTTTTTGCCGCCTTGGCGATGCCCGATTTTTTTTGCACAGATCTATCCACGGCAGAGTTTGCGGACGTCAAATGCAGCTTGAGCTGGGGGAGGGTGTATATTTGAAAAAGCGACACGATAACAATTATTTGTGACAGTCCACTCAGTGCACAATGTGGCTTGCAAAATGAGCACCGCGAATTGGCCCCTTCGAGGCAATCTTCCATTAGCCGACGAATCCGTTATGGTCCGGCGGCGTCACGTGAGTCGGGGCCTGGTCGAGAGGGCATTTCGTTCCAACCCCGCGGATCGTGATTGAGACGTTCGAAGTTGGTGCAACGTAGGCCCTAGCGGGGGTGCTTATGGTTGATTACAAAGGTCCACCAGAGTTGACGGCGCTTGATCGTGAGGTCATCGCACAGACCGGTGGTGGACTAGATGAGCCGGGCCTCGAGGTCTTTGAGGTTGCCGGTGCGATAAAGTGGTTCGATGCTTCCAAAGGTTACGGCTTTATCATTCCAGATAATGGTCTGACCGATGTTCTCTTGCACGTGACGTGCTTGCGGGCTGGGGGCTACCAGACAGCCTACGAAGGAGCTCGCGTGCATGCGCAGGTGCTGAAGCGGCCAAAAGGGCTGCAGGCATTTCGCATCTTGAGCATGGATGAAAGCACAGCTATTCATCCATCGCAGCTGCCACAGAGAACTCATGTCGTCGTCGAACCAGAAAGTGACTGGGAACGTGCGATGGTCAAGTGGTTCAATCGGGTGCGCGGCTTCGGGTTCTTGACTCGTGGTGAAGGCACTCCAGATGTGTTCGTGCACATGGAGACGCTGCGGCGTTTCGGTTTCACTGAACTCAGGCCCGGACAGATTGTCCAGGTCCGCTGGGGCCATGGCTCGAAAGGCTGCATGGCGGCCGAGCTGCGCCCTGATGGGGTGCCGACAGGTCTGCCGCTGTCTCACTGACAGGCGCGCGGGCGTGGCTGCAATCATCTCGAATCTTTGCAGGGCTGCCGTCATGGCGGCCCTGTTCTGTTGTGTCGTTTTGCTGATGGCCTCCCAAGCCTCGCTCGAGGCCAAAATGCGTCAGGATAATTTGACCCTTGTCACGGCCAC
The DNA here is from genome assembly GCA_964498125.1 of uncultured Devosia sp. Taxonomy (GTDB): domain Bacteria; phylum Pseudomonadota; class Alphaproteobacteria; order Rhizobiales; family Hyphomicrobiaceae; genus CAMDBL01. Next base: position 45,514 of record CAZCGE010000025.1, read on the forward strand.
CGGGGAACGAGCGATCGTGATCGAAGTGGCCGAGACGCTCGAGGAGAAGTCTCTCGGGCTGATGTTCCGCTCGAGTCTGGCGGACGGTCAGGGCATGCTGTTCCCCTATCAGGGGCCGCAGGAAATCACCATGTGGATGCGCAACACGCTGATCCCCTTGGATATGGTCTTCATTCGCGCCGACGGAACGGTGCATCGCATCGAGGCGCGCACCGAGCCGCTGTCGGAGCGCACCATCGGCTCGCAAGGGCCGGTGACAGCCGTGCTGGAGCTGGCCGGCGGCGCCGCCGAGCGGTTTGGCTTGAAGGTCGGCGACAAGGTTCGCCATCCCCATTTCAAGGCGAAGTGACGCGACACGCACTGTTCGGCGCCGATGTTGAAACGCTAAGGCCTGCATTGGCTCAGCTGATGATAAGTGTGAGCAAAAACAATCTCTGGCCCGCGTTTCGACATCAGCATTGAACAGCGTCACGCGCCATGGTGTGCGGATTTGTTGCAGCAGTCTGGCGCTGGGCCGTGGGTTGCCAGGAGCATCGGAATGGCCCATGGCGATGGCGCATCACGTCTGCAACCACCCAGCCCGGACCCTGCCGCCCATGCCAGTTCGATCCACCCTTCCAGCTGAAGCCGCGGCCATCGACGCAGCGGCCAGCCGGCATCTGACGCCCTGCGGGGATGGCCACATGGTCTGGCGGCGCTGGGGCAGCGGTGTGCCCGTGGTGCTGCTGCATGGTGGCTCGGGCTCTTGGACTCACTGGATCAAGACCATCCCCGCCCTGATGCCGCGCTATGAGGTGTGGGCCTGCGACTTGCCGGGCCTTGGTGGCAGCTCGATGCCGGACGCGCCACTGACGCCGGCGTCGTGCGCGGTGGCCTTCGCCCGCGGCCTGCGTCAGCTCATTCCGGCGGGGCGAGGGCTGCACGTCGTCGCCTTTTCGTTCGGCGCGCACGTGTCGACGCTGGCGCTCGAGTCATTGGGTGACGATGTGATCAGTTTCATCATGACCGGGTGTTCGGGACTTGGCCTGCGCGGGCCAAGGGACATGCCGGGACTCCCCAAGGAGCGCTCGACCATGTCGGCCGCCGAGCGCCGCGAGGTGCATCGGCGCGCGCTCGAGATGCTGATGATCGCCGATCCAGCATTGATCGACGAGGCCGCCATAGACCTGCAGGCCGAGAATGTCCGGCAGGCCCGCTTCCGCAGCCGCGAGTTCGCGCAAACCGACGAGGTCCGGCGCGGACTGGCCGATATCCGGGTGCCGGTTCGCGCCATCTGGGGCGAGCGCGATGCCGTGGCGCGGCCAAGTGTCGAGGCCGTCTTCGCGGTGCTGGCCGAGCACCATCCCGAGTTGGTGACGCGCGTGATCCCCGGCGCCGGCCACTGGGTCATGTACGAGCAGCCGGAGGCCTACAATGCGGCGCTGCTTGAGATGCTGGAGCTGGGGTGAGCGTCAGACACCGATTGGGTGGGGCTTGCGCGTCAAACCCACAATCGCCTCCGCGTCATAGCCCAGCTCGGCCAGGATCTCGGCGGTGTGCTCGCCGGTGAGCGGCGCGGGCCGGTCGGGCTGGCGCGCGGCCTCGTGAAAGACGATCGGGAACTTGAGTGAGCGCCTTGCCGGCGTCGGGCCGGCAAATTTCGCCTCGAACATACCGACCGACTGCAGGTGCGGATCAGCCAGCAGATCGGCCGGCCAGTTGACCCTCGAGCAGGGAATGTCGGCTTCTTCGAAAGCGGCCAGCCATTCGCTCGACGTCTTGCGCGGCAGTTCGCTGGCGACGACGCCGTACAGCTCGGGCATGCGCCGCGAGCGCTCGGTGGCGTCCTCGAACCAGGGGCCAATCACGTCGGAACGGCCGATGATGGCCAGCATGCGGCTCCAGTTTTCCTTGGAGTATGGCAGCACGCCGATCCAACCGTCGGCCGTCTGGTAGGGACGCCGATCCGGCGCCAGCACGCGGTGATAGCCCATGGCGCCGTTGTCCTCGAAGGTCGCGGCGCCCAGATGCTCGTTCATCAGGAACGCCACCATCGTCTCGAACATCGGCACTTCGACGTGCTGCGCTCCGCCACCATTGCGCTGGCGATTGAACAGCGCCGCCAGCACGGCGTAGACCACGGTCAGGCCGGTAATCTTGTCGGCGATGATGCTGGGTGTGATGGCCGGCTTGCCGTCGCGCATGCCGAACAGCCCCGCCAGGCCCGAAGCCGACTGGATGATGTCGTCATAGGCCGGGCGGCCAGCATAGGGGCCGCGGCTGCCGAAGCCGACCGCGGCGCAGTAGACGATGCGGTCATTCAGCGCCTTGACGTCGGCGTAGCCGAAACCGAGCCGGTCCATGCTGACCTGGCGCATGTTGTGCACCAGCACATCGGCGGTCGGGATCAAGCGGCGCAGCACATGCTTGCCCATATCGGACTTGAGATCGAGGGCGAGCGAGCGCTTATTGCGGTTGTTGTTGGCGACCAGCGCGCTGAGGCCGTCGGCGATCGGCGGCACGGCACGCATGCTCTCGCCCTCGGGCGGCTCGACCTTGATCACCTCGGCGCCGAGGTCGCCCAGTGTCTGGGTCGCATAGGGGCCGAGAATAACTGCGGTCAAGTCGAGGATGCGGATGCCGTTGAGGAAGGGGAGCATGTCGGTCCATTATTCGATCTGGTTGCGGCCCGCAGTGTAGAACGAGGCGTGCGGTGTCGGCCAGCGCGGGCTTTGTCGAGCTGCTGTGACCGCGGCGACACGGCGGGCGGTCCGTGGCGGGGGGCGGGCTCGAGCCCGTAGCATGAAATTGCTGGGCTTTATCCACGACCGCGACAACGCCACGGTGTGCGGGTCGCTCGGCGGCCATGACACAGGCCGCATCGCCCGCTAGGTTGTTGGCGAATGCAATCTACACACCGAGGCATCATGCGCGGCTGGACGTTCGCTTTCGATCTCGATGGCACGCTGGTCGATACGGCCCCAGACCTGATCAGCGCCACCAACTTCGTCATGCGCGAACTTGGCCTGCCGCCGGTGCCGACCGAGCATCTGCGATCGCAGATCAGCTACGGCTCGCGGCATCTGATCGCCACCGGCTTGAAGCTCCACCAGCGACCCTGCACCGAGGCCGAACTCGACCGGCTACTCGATGTCATGCTCGACCACTACGCCGAAAACATTGCCGTGCACAGCCGGCCTTTCGAGGACACACAGGCAACGCTCGAGCGTTTCCACAGTGCGGGCGCGCGCCTGGTCGTGTGCACCAACAAGAAAGAGGACTTGTCGCGGCGCCTACTGGGCGAACTGGGCCTCGATCGGCTGTTCCAGTCGATCGCCGGCCGCGACACGTTCGCCGTCTGCAAGCCGGACCCCGCGCACTTGACCGGCGTCATTGCCCGCGTCGGCGGCGATGCATCGCGGGCGGTGATGGTCGGCGACAGCGACGTCGACGTCGAGACGGCGAAGGCCGCCGGCATCCCCGTCGTCGGCGTCAGCTTCGGCTATTCGGTGCAGCCGATGCATACGCTCGGCGCCGACGTTGTCATCGACCACTACCGCGAACTCGATGATGCCATGCGCCGGCTGCTGGCCCGCGCCGCCGCCTGAGCGCTGGATAACGTCCTCTCGTCCCGGTTGCGCCACATTCCCTGCGCATATGCCGGCAAGCGCCGATTGTGCGCTGCAAAAGAAACGAGAAGGAGATGATCAGATGCTCAAACGACTCGTGGCAATCGCCATCCTCGCGACATCGCTGGCCAGCAGCGCCTTTGCGCAGACAGCGACCGATGTGAACCAATGCATCCAGGCAGCTCAAGACCTCGCCCAAGCGGCTGAAGACAAGCCGTTGGCCAACGACAAGCTTGAGAAAGTCGAGCAGCTCTTGAATGAGATGGAAGACCTCTGCGACGCCAATCAGGTGGTCGAGGCCATGGCCTTGGCCAAGGACATCGAGGCAGCGATCAACACGCAGTAGGCCTTGCTGGAAATGGGGCTGAAAATGGGGACAGTCACATTTTCTACAACGGTCTCGGCAGCGACACCGTCTGTCATGAGAAAATGTGACTGTCCCCATTTTCTCCATTTTCTCCTAAGCCTTGCAAGTTTCCCTCACCCGGTGCCAATTCACGGGGTGAGGTTGCTGTCTGGCTCGGAGTGGGGGCATGGCGCTCTTCGTCGAAATTCTGACTGGCGTGACACTGCCGATCATCGCCGTGATTACTCTCGGCTGGCTGCTGCAACCCAAGTTGAAGCTCGACGTCGCCAGCCTGAACCGGGTCCAGGTCTATGTGGTGATGCCGGCGTTCCTGGTGCATTTCCTGGCCAGCGGCAAGCAGCCGATCGCCGTGGTGTGGCCAGTGGCCTACTTCGGCGTTGCCTTGTTCCTGATCCTGATCCCGTTGGGATGGCTGTCCGCCATCGCCCTGCGGCAGCGCCGGTCGATGGGACCGATGATGGGCCTGGGGACAGCCTACGCCAACGTCGGTTTCTTTGGCATTCCGGTGACCCAGCTCGCCTTCGGGTCCGATCACTTGATCTACATGTCGGTGATGACCGCGCTGATGACGATCCTACTGTGTACGGCGGGCGTGTGGCTGCTGGCGCCGAGTGACGGCGGCGGACCGCTGGCCAAGCTCAGGACAGCATTCGAGACGCCGCTCATTCCCTCCGTCGTGATCGGGCTGCTGATCAAGGGCTTCGGCATCGAGTTGCCGACCGTGGTGAGCCAGCCGATGCAGTTCCTCGGCTCGATTTTCACGCCGCTGGCTCTTTACACGCTCGGCGCGCAGGTGGCCGCCGCCCAAAACCTCAGTTTCGAGGTCGTGCCGCAGACGCTCATCTTGGTGCTCAAGTTCTTGGTGGCGCCCGCCTTGAGCTGGTGGTTGTGTCTGTTCATGGGCCTGCCGCCCGACGTCAGCGCCGTGCTGGTGGTCGCGGCGGCAACGCCGGTCGGCGTGCTGATCACTATCTTCGCCGCCGAATACAAGACCGAGCCGGAATTCATCTCGACCGCCGTCGTCATCTCGACGGCGCTGTCGCCATTCGTGGTCACGGCCTGGATCATCGCCGTCAAGGTGTACAGGGGCGCATGATCGGTCGTGCGGGATTGCTTGATCAGGCGAGCAGGCGTCTGCTAGAGCATTTTCCGCCATAGGGGGCACCGGTTTGGCGTGAGACAAATGCGACAAACAAGGGACTAGAGCATTTTCCGCCAAAGTGGGCACCGGTTTGGCGTTGAAAATGCGACAAACAAGGGACTAGAGCGCAGACTGAACGGTTTTGGAGGAAGGCGGCCCATGAACAAGGATATCCCGCGCCTGGAGGCGTACCTGCGCAATGTTTTCGGCACTAAAGCGATCGTCGTGCGGGCGGGTGCGGGCAAGGACACGGCGGACGTGGCAATCGGCGCGCGCAGCCTCGGCAAGATCATCGCCGACGACGAGGACGGCGAGCGCACCTACCATTTCGAGTGGGTGATCCAGGAAAAGCCGCAACCATTCTCGCCACAGGAACTGGTGCGCGTGCAAACGTTCATGCGCGAAATCCTCGGCGCCAAGACCCTGTCGGTCCGCGCGCGCGGGCGGCTCAAGGACAGCGCGGAAGTGTTCGTTGGCGAAGAGTCGATTGCGATCGTGTCCGCCGATCGCGATACCTATCAGTTCCAGATGGCGATATTGGATATCGACCTGGAAGATCTGTGACAGCTTGCCTCGAGGGTCGGCTGCACACAAGCACGGAGAAGAACATGGCGCTGTTCGAACTCGAGGGCCATCGTGTCAAGACGCCGGCCAGTGGCCGCTTCTGGGTGGCGCCGAGCGCCGTCGTCATCGGGCGGGTCGAGCTGGAAGAGGAGTCCAGCGTCTGGTTCAACTGCGTCCTGCGTGGCGATAACGAGCCGATCCGGATCGGCGTGGGTTCCAACGTTCAGGAAAACAGTGTGCTGCACACCGATCCGGGCTTCCCGTTGACCATAGGTCCCGGTGTCACCGTCGGCCATATGTGCATGCTGCATGGCTGCAGCATCGGGCGCGGCTCGCTGATCGGCATCGGTTCGATCGTCCTCAACGGCGCCAAAATCGGCGAGGACTGCCTGATCGGCGCCCACACGTTGATCCCCGAAGGCAAGGAAATCCCGCCCCGCTCGCTGGTCATGGGCTCGCCCGGCAAGATCATGCGCGAGATCTCGGAGGCCAATCTCGCGTTGATGCGCATGTCGTCCGACTATTACGTCGACAACTGGAAGCGCTTTGCCGCGGGATTGAAGCCGCAGGGCTGAGGTTTTGAGGCTGAAGCTGGGGTCAAGGCGCGGCGGCTCAGCCGGTGGTCAGATAGCCCCGCATGGCGCTGACTTCCATCTCGACCTCGGCAATGTGGTGCTTGACGACGTCGCCGATCGACACGAGGCCTGCCAGCTCGCCGCCGTCCAGCACCGGCACATGGCGGAAGCGGCCGGTCGTCATCGTCGCCATCAGCTCATCCAGCGTGGTGCTCACCCGGCAAGTCACCACTTGCTGGGTCATCGCAGCACTGACGGGTAAGGCCAGCGCTTCGACGCCGTTCTGGCCGATGGCGTGGATGACGTCGCGCTCGGAGATGATGCCGAGCACAGCGCCGGTCTCGGAGGTAATGACGATGGCGCCGATCCGCTTGGCCGACAGGCGGCGGGAAATATCGAGTAGCGTCGTATCGGAACGTGCGGTCACGACCGCACGACCCTTGAGCTTCAGGATTGCGGCGACGTTCATGGCGCTCGGCCTCCCTTTGAAAGGGCCGGCGAGTGGAAATCGGCACGGCGAGGGCGCGATCGGCGCTTTGTTGGCGCCTTGGGCGTGCCGTGGAGATCCGACCAACCGGCCTTCTCGAACTCGACCCTCGGCTGTCGAAGGCTTACGCACTTCGTTACCAGCAGTGTGCCAAAATGGCGCAGCGCGCGCAAGCGCCCTCAGCCGGCGGCGCCATTATGCATTAACGCCGCTGTCCTGCGCCGTGACCTTGCCCTCGAAAAAGCCAAAGGTGAGGAAGCCTGCCAGGAAGCCGCCGATATGGGCCTCCCAGGCGATGCCGCCGCCCGAGGTCACGCCGCCGAGGCCGAGCAGGGCCAGGACATTGGCCGCAAGCCAGACGGCGATGGCCAGCAGCACGCGCCGATCCGTCAACGCCTGCCGCAAGGGCATGGTCGGGATGCTCTTGGGCGCATGCTGCATTTGTCGCAGACCGCTGGCGCCGCCCCGAGCATTGAACAGAAAACGAAAAATGCCACCCAGCAGCCCCGAGATGGCGCCTGAGGCGCCGACAACCGGTACCATTTCATCGAAGTTGGCGATCAGGAATGCCACAGCGCCGGCGATACCGCAGACCAGGCTCAAGGCGATAAAGCGCGCCCCGCCGATGCGGTGCGTGATGGCGCCGCCAAACGCCAGCAGCCAGAGCGCATTGAGGATCAGGTGGGTCGCATCTCCGTGCACCAGCATGTGCGTCACGAATGACGTGAGGGTGGCGAGGGATCCGCCCGGCAGGTTCGCCGCCTGGCCCGTCAGCCGCGTCGGGATGAACGCCAGCGCCAGCGTCCACCATTCACCATCTGCCGGCGGCAGCAAATCGAGACCAATGTGGACGGCGACGATGATCAGGAGGGCGCCAGCGACTGCGGCCGGCACGTTGAATATGGGCTCATGGGGCTGCGGCACGCAGGCGTTTCCTCTCGAGGCATTCCCGTTACGTGCGGGAGCCCGGCCTGCTGGGTGGCCGGGCGCCTTGCAGCGGCCCTCGGGAGGGTGGACGCGCCGTCAGTCGGGTTGGCATGGAACATGCTCCCGCCAACGCAACTCCTACCACGAGACTAACGGTCGTCTCAGAACGACACAAATGAGTTTCCAGGGCAAGAAACGGCAGAACCATGAAACACAAGACCAGCCAACGGCTCTATGCGTACTGGAACGAGGTGCGCGGCACGCGCCTTGCGCCGACCCGGCTTGAGATCGAGCCCATGCAGATTGCGTCCTGCCTGCCCGAGACGTTCGTGCTGGAGTGCAAGGATGCCCAGACCTATCCTTTCCGGCTGGCTGGCACACGGATGTGCCAGCAGTTCCAAACAGAATTCCAGGGCAGAAACTTTCTCGAGGGCTGGAGTTCGATCGATCGCGTGATCCTGGAGCGGGCGCTGTCCTCGGCCGCGCGCGGCGGCGGGGTGGTCCACGCCGAGGTCGTGGTCTATCCGCGCGAGCGGACCCGACAGGCCACCATCGAACTGGTCATCATGCCGATGGTGCATCTGAACAACACTTCAAGCCGCTTTCTCGGCGGCTGGTCGGCGCTCGATGCTCCGAACTGGCTTGGTGGCGAACCGATCGCGTCCCGCACCCTCACAGTCTGCGATATCATCCAGCCGCATGCGCCGACGGAAGATTTGCTTGCGACGGACGAGCGGCAATCGCCGATCCAGGCCCATACTCGCACTGGACGACTCGTCCGCGTCGATGGCCGCAATTTTCGCGTCTATGACGGCGGCTTGAAGCACGAAAACAACAACGAGAACTAAGCGTTTCCCGAGCAGCGGCGGGGTCCGGGTTGCATCCAGAAACAGTGCTGGCGTTAGGTCTTCATTAAACCCTGGAAAGCATACTCCCCTCGCGCTGCCGACGACGTGCCTCGATCGAGGAACGGCCGAGCATCGCCTGCCGCCGTTGCCGATTTCTGGGGTGTTATGCCTGCCCAGCCCGAATTGACCAGCCCACAACCGTCAGCCCAGCCCGAGGCTGGATTGGCCGTTGAACGGCGCGCTCACCGGCGCTTTCCTATCGTCTTGTTCGGTCGCTTCATGCGCGGGAACAAGCATGAATACCCATGCAAGTTGCAAGATATCTCCGCAGGCGGCGCCTCACTGATGTCGCCGATCACGCCTGAGCCGAACGAACGCATCGTTGCCTACCTCGATCAGCTCGGCGGCATCGAGGGCAAGGTCGTGCGCATATTCGAGGGCGGCTTCGCCATCGATCTCGTGGCGACCCAGTACAAGCGTGAAAAACTGGCCGCGCAAATCACCTGGCTGATCAATCGCTCGGCGATGGGCGGCATCGAGGATCGCCGGCACGAGCGCATGCCGATCCAAAATCGCCAGTCCAAGCTCGTTCTTGCCGACGGCACCGCGATGGCATGCAAAGTGCTGGATATTTCACTATCGGGCGCCTCGATCGAGACTGCGGCGTGTCCGGCGCCGGGGAGTGACGTCGTGCTGGGAAAGCTGCGCGCGCGGGTGGTGCGCTGTCACGAGGGCGGCATAGCGGTCGAGTTCACGGATCTCAATGATGCGGAGGCGCTGCGCAAGCATTTCAATTGAGGTTGCGCCTTGGTCGAGGATGGCTGGTCTGAGCCTTTCCTTAATCAAGCCTTGAAAAGGCCAAACCAATTCGAAACGAATAAGCCGCAAATACATCTCAAATTGAGAGGGGCGGCTTACCGATAGTGACACGGTCTTGCGGTAATATCCCGTGTCTTGGGCAGTGTGTAGCGTGGCGGGGCTGTGTATGGACGTGTTGCGTAAGGTATTGCGTCGGGGCGCATTGTGCGTCGCTGCCGCAGGAATGATGGTCGGGGCCGGGGCACCGGCATCGGGCGAGCAGAGCGCATTCATGCGCGTGTTCGGCACGGTGCAGCCACCGTATGGCTTCCTGCTGTTCTGCGAGTCCAATCCGACCGAGTGCAGGGACAGCGCCGTCACGGAGCAGCGCGTGTCCGCGCTACCGGAGCGTTTGGCCGAGCTCGACGCAGTGAACCGCGCGGTCAACAAGGCCATTCAGCCCGCGACCGACATGGAAATTTATGGCGTGTCCGAGCATTGGACCATCCCGACAGCGCGGGGTGATTGCGAGGATTATGCTCTGCTCAAGCGCCAGATACTGATCAAGCGCGGTTGGCCGGTGAGTTCGTTGCTGATGACGGTGGTGCGCGACGAGCGGGGCGAAGGTCATGCCGTACTGACGGCGCGGACCACGCACGGCGACTTCGTTCTCGACAACAAGGTCGACGATTTGCGGCTGTGGTACAAGACGGGGTACGATTTCGTCATGCGCCAGTCTTATCTCAGCGCTCGGGTGTGGATGTCGCTGGACCCGCGCCACGTCGGTCATCCTTCGATCTCGGCTGCCGGCCGCGAGCAGTTGCGCTAGAGCTTTTTCCGCCAAAGTGGGCACCGGTTTGGCGTAGAAAATGCGGTAAACAAAGGACTAGAGCGCTTTCCCCTGATTCAATTGGAGTGGAAAGCGCGCTAGAGGCGGCCTTTGGGCCGGGCCGCCCCTCTCAATTTGAGATGTATTCAAGGCACATCAGTCCCATAGGGCTGATGCTTGCTGATCGCCGAGGTTTTGGCGTGGCCGGCGGGCCGTCAGTGCTGGGCTTGCAGGCCCCGCTCGAGGGTGCCACGCCGGCGGCGGACGTCGACCTCGCGCACAATATCCTCGATCTCGCGCATGGCAGCGGCCCGGCCGCGTTCGATCGTCTCGCCGGCCCGATGGAACTCGAACAGGCCGATGTCGCCGAGTTTCGGGTTGATGATGACATCGGGCGGGTCTCCAGCCAGTCGAGATCGGGCGATGCGGTCCTGCACGATGTTGAAGGCATCCAGCATGACGCTGGAGATCCCCGGGGCATTCTCTCCGCGTCCAAAGAGCTGGAGTTGCAGCAGTTTGCGCGCAGAACGTCCCAGCCCCGACAAGGCGGGTTCGGGCTCAGTGGCGTCCGGCTCCGATCTGGCCTCGAAGTCCGAGATCGGAGTTCCATTGCCGAAGACATCCGAGTTGACGTTGACGGCAATGACATAGCGGGCGCCGAAAGCGCGGCACACCGATACGGGAATAGGGTTGACGAGGGCCCCATCGAACAGCCAGCGGCCCTGGATGTTGACAGGTTTGAAGATGCCGGGCAGGGCATAGGATGCGCGCATGGCATCGACCAGCCGGCCCCGCGACAGCCAGACTTCATGGCCGCTGCCGATCTCCGTGGCGACGGCGGTGTAGCGACGGTCGAGATCCTCGATGCGATGGTCGGTGAGGTGTTCCGCGAGCTTGGCGTTCAGCCGGTGGCCGGAGATCAGGCCGGAGCCGGCGAGGTTGAAATCCAGGTAGCCGAAGACGCGCCGGCGGGTCAGCTCGCGGGCAAAATCCTCGAGCGGTGGCAGCTTGCCGGCGACATAGCAGCCGCCGATGACGGCGCCCATGGAGGTGCCGGCGACGATGTCCGGCCTGATGCCGGCGTCGTGCAGCACTTGCAGGACGCCGATGTGGGCCCAGCCTCGGGCCGCTCCGCCGCCCAGCGCCAATCCGATCTTTCCCGTTACCATGGCAGCTTCTTACAGCTCCAATTGCGTCAGCCCCTGCAGAGGCCCCAGCATGCCGCGTACCAAGTCGCCCGAATCAACACTGGTCGCTTGCAAGTATACCAAATCCAAGCTTAAGACCGTCCTACCACAGCTCCAGGTAGTGGCCCCGCCAGCCTCGACAATCAGGGGTTATGCAGGTCGTGGCCCAATGAATTCGAGCCGCAGGTCCCCACCGTCGGCCTGGCGCAAGGATACGCGGCGATAGAAACAGCTCGGCGCGCCGGTGTGGCAGGCAACTCCGGCTCCGGCCACTTTGACGCTCAACCACAGCACATCCTGATCACAGTCCGTCATCATTTCGATGACGCTGAGCTGGTTGCCGCTGTCCTCGCCTTTGCGCCAAAGCTTGCCGCGCGAACGGCTCCAGAAGTGAGCCTGGCCGGTGGCCAGCGTCTGGGTCAGCGCCTCGGCATTCATGAAGGCAAACATCAGTACCGCGCCGCCGTCGTGGTCGGAGACGATGGCCGGGATGAGGCCATCGGCGTCGAACTTCGGGGTGAAGGCCGAGCCGTGCTCGATGTCTTGAGCAGCGCCGCGCGCACCGAAGGTCGGGGTGGGAGTTTGGCTCATGGTGGGGCTCCTGGGGCTTGCGGCAGCAACTTTGACCGCCGATCTCAATCGGGCGATCCGCACATTGGCTCATGGCAGCCGCGCGGCCGGCGGATGATGGCCCGCCATGGGACTTGAGATCGCGGCTCTGCTACACCATTGTATGCAGCGATCCGACAATGGCAGCGCCGCGGTGAGCCGACCTTGCAGCCCATATAGGGCGTCACCGTGACCCAAGGGAAGTGCGTTGGCGCAAACCGCCAGGATGGGAGCTGACGAGGCATGACGGAACTGAGCGCGATCTACAACACGCGCATCCTTGAATTGGCGGCGGCCATTGCGCAAGCGCGCCGGCTGGAGCACCCACAGGCCACCGCCACGGCGCACTCGAAGCTGTGTGGCTCGACGGTGACCGTGGATCTGCGCATGATCGGCGACAAGGTCTCGGAGTTCGGTCAGACCGTGAAAGCTTGCCTGCTGGGCCAGGCGGCCGCCTCCGTCGTCGGCCGGGAAATCATCGGCTCGACGGCGGCGGAGCTGCATGCCGCCGCGGCCGATATGCGTCGCATGCTGAAGGAAAGCGGACCACCACCGTCGGGGCGCTGGGCCGATCTCGGCGTTCTGGAGCCGGTGCGCGACTACAAGGCCCGGCATGCCTCCACTTTGCTCGTCTTCGACGCCGTGGAACGCGCCCTGACCGAGATCGATGCCAAGCGCGCGGCAGAGGCGGTGGCATCGGCATGACGCCGCGGCGCGGCGCTCGAGCGCTCGTCGCCGCCTGTGCGGGCGCATTGCTCAAGGGCCCGATCCATCTTTATCGATGGACGATCAGGCCGTGGTGCGGCTGGCAGTGCCGGCACCTGCCGAGCTGCTCGGACTACGCGCTCGAGGCGATCGACCGCAACGGCGCTTGGCGTGGCGGCTGGCTGACCCTGTCGCGGTTGAGCCGCTGCCATCCGTGGGGTTCATCGGGATATGATCCGGTGCCCGATATCGCCGGCGAACGTCACAGCCTGCGGCCCTGGCGCTACGGCCGTTGGTCGTGGCGCACCTCACGCATGTGAGCTGTTGGGCCTTGCTCGGAAACCGCTGCCGATGCGCACAGCTCATGGTATGGACCGGCCGCCGCAATGACATGCCGCGGTCGGGCGCGCCCACGCTGCTATCTGCGCGCGCCAGCGACTAATGCCGCGAGTTTTGCGACCGCGACGTGGCGCGGCAAGGGCGCCATGCCGCAGTTGGTGCTGGCTTGGATGCGGGCGGTGTCGGCGTGGCGCGCGGCCTCGGCAAGCACGGCGGCGACGGCATCGGCCTGCTCGATGGCTTGCGTCGCGACATCGATGACGCCGACCTGGATGATCTTGTCGGGCAGCAGGCGGATCAGGGAAAGAGGGACTTTCGAACCTTGCGCCTCCAGCGAGACCTGGCCAACCCGGCTCTTGTTGATGGCGGGGAAGATGGCCTCGTACTGGCGCCACTCGGTCCCCAGAGATGCCTTCCACTTGACGTTCGCGTCGATGCCATAGCCGTAGCAGATGTGCACGGCGGTGGCGCAGCCCACTCCCTGCACGGCGCGATCGAGGGCGGCGATGCCCCAGTCGCGGACGTCTTGCATAAAGACATTGAACGCCGGCTCGTCGATCTGGATGACATCGACGCCAAGGTCCGCCAGGGTGCGCGCCTCCTGGTTGAGGATGGCGGCGAACGCCATCGCCATGTCGGCGCGGCGGCCATAATGCGCATCGGCCACCGTGTCGCAAATCGTCATCGGGCCCGGCAGCGTCCACTTCAGTTTCCGCCGCGTGCTGGCGCGCACGAAGCGCACCTCGTCGGCATGCACCGATTGCCGCAAAGACAAGGGGCCGGTGACTGTTGGTACGTCGACGACATACCGGTTGTCGCGGATGCCCATTTTGGTTCGCTTCGTCCAGTCGATGCCGTCGATTTTCTCCATGAAGCCGTGCACGAAATGGATGCGAAACTGCTCACCGTCCGTGACGACGTCGATGCCGGCATCCTCCTGGTGCTTGAGCCAGAGGAGGGCGGCATCCTGCTTGGCTAGCGTGAGCGCGGGCCCCTCATGCCGCCAAGCCGCCCATAATTTTTCCGGCTCCGCCAGCCAATGCGGCTTGGGCAGGCTGCCGGCTATGGTCGTGGCAAATTGGGCAGTTGCGGTCATGGCAAGTCGCTCCACAGGCCTTGTTGTTGTCTAGCGGTGGCAGGTGCGGGCCAAATCCCGGAGCCAGCAATCATGCAGAGGACTGCAGCTCACGCAGCCTTGGCGCGCCAGTGCACCGGGACTTTCGTTCCGTGATGCCGTCCTCAGCCTAACTGGCATATCCGGCCACAGGACGGAAGACGCTCTGGTCGGCACCGATGCTGAAACGCCAAGGCCCGAACTGTCGCGGCCGATGTGAAATACCAGCAAAATCAACCGCCGGACTGCGTTTCAACATCAACAGAGAACAGAGCCACGAAAGGTGCTGCAACGCCAAAGGCGAGCGCCTGGGCGAGCAATGCAACTTTTGCGTGTGGTTGGCGTGTATACGACTGTGGCCCGCAAGCCGATGAGCTGCATCGTTTGCGCGACGGGCAGATACAACATTGTGCTAAGGCCTTGACACCGATGGGTTGATCCGATGATACGTGCGCCAAAAGCGGGTGCGGATTCGCACTCATGGGCGGAACTGCAATAAGCGGCGATATGGCCTCACCATGAGCAAAGATCGAAAAACCAAGGTCAAGATCAAAGCGACGGCCAAGAGCAACGCTAGAATTGCTGCGATTGCTCAGAAGAAATCCAAGACCAAGGCATTGCGGGCGAAGGTCGAGAAGAAAAAGGCCAAGCCCAAGACGAAGCCGAAGGTCGCGAGCAAGTCCAAAGTCGGGCCCACGGAGGGGAAAATACAACTCATTTCACTCGAGGGCTACAATCCCAACGATAAAGAGCCCTTCATGGGGGCGCGGCAACGCGCTTATTTCCGCGCCAAACTGCAGGCCTGGAAAGGCGAGATCCTACGCCAGACCCAGGAAACGCTCGATGGTCTGCACCAGGATTCGGCGCAGCATGCCGACTTGGCGGACCGTGCGACTTCGGAGACCGATCGGGCTTTGGAATTGCGCGCGCGTGATCGCCAGCGCAAGCTGGTAGCCAAGATCGACTCCGCGCTGGCCCGGATTGAAGATGGTACCTACGGATATTGCGAGGAGACAGGCGAACCCATTGGACTGCGCCGGTTGGATGCGCGTCCCATCGCCACCATGTCGGTGGAGGCGCAGGAGCGGCACGAACGGCGCGAGCGCATCTACCGCGAGGATTAGCCGATGCGAGCAGCGAAGTGTCCTGCCGGAGGCGGGCAAGTCATTCGGCCGTGCCGGCGCTGCCGCGAATCGGAACAGTCATTAAGCGCGATTTAATCTTCCCTCGATAGTCTGCTGGCTGTTGCAGTCATGTTGAGGTCGCGCACCGTGCAGAGCCATGCCACACAAGCCATGCGTCGCAAGATGATGTGGTTGACTATCAGCCTGCCGATCCTGGCAGTGGGCCCGATCCTGGGGCTGTCAATCGTCGGCAAGGCCGTCGACGAACTTGGCGACGACAGGCCGGGCATGGCGGTTGCCACCAGCTCGATCCAACGCGTCGCAACTCCTGTCGGCGGCGCGCTTCGGCCTGTGGGTGCGACGGTCGCGGCTGGTCAGGTCCGTGTCGACCGAGTGCCATTGAACATATCGCAACTCGCCCCCGCCGCGTTTGGCGACTGGGATGGCGGCCAGCGCTAGACTGCACCCGCGCGCCATGCCAGGGGCGCCTGGGCATTGGCGCCTGAACGTCAATCTTTATTGTCCGCCTGGGTTCGCCGCCGCTCTTCCATGTATTGCGCGAAGGCGGTCTTCAGCACGTCGAGATCGCGCAGGTGCACGTCGGTCTGCGCGTGTGGCAGGTCGAGCCCATGGGCCCTGGCGGCGCGCACCAGCGTCATGCGCAAGTCGCTCTCACCGGCGGCCTGTATCGTGACGGGCGCCACCGCGACGCGGACAAGGAACTCGAAGGCCGCCGCATCGATCCCCGCGAGGCGCACGATGGGCGGCGGGACGGCCAGGGCCGCGGGCATGCGCGTGGCCGCTTCCGAAAGCATCATCAGGATCTGATCGGGATTGGTTCGTAACGCCAATCGCAGAGTGACTTCGATCCATCGATGTGCGTCCGTAGCCGGGCGCTCGAGCCAGGCGCCGCCGGCAATCTGGCCATTGGCAACGAGCACCGTCTTGCCGTCCGCTGCCTCGCACGTTGCATGGGTGATCCCCAGTCGGCACAACCGCAACGTCCGTCCGTCGAGCTGCAGGATGTCGCCGGGCGCGATGGGGACGCAGAGTGCAAGAGTAGCACCCGAAATCGCGTTGCCCAGTGCAGCGTGGGCAAGCACAGCGATTGCCAACAGCACGACGGCCAAGCTCATGCTGGCGGCGCTGTTGCCAGCCAGCAACAGGCATATCGCCGCTATGATCGCCACCGTGACCCATAAAATTGTGCCGGTGACTGCGCGAGCGAGTGCGGCGTCGACAGCAGGTGCCGCAGCAAATCGCGTGCGCGCCGCGCGCCGGACCCGCCATCCGACGCCGGCAAGAATGATCGTCGCTGCAAACATCAGCGCGAGTCGCGTTCCGCCTGCCATTGTCACTTGCGACAGACCCCATGGGCCGCTCGACAGCGCCGCCAACACGGCATCCGTCGATGTGGCCAGCGTTGTGGATAGACTGTGGTGCGCCACGGCCTACGGCTCGCCGGCTTTCTGCCCAAAAACACGCTTGGGCGCAGCCGGCGGTGTCTTCGCCGTATCCTCGCCGTTGAGATAACTCTGGCGGACTTCGATGCCGGTTTCGATGACCAGATCGACAGGGCCGCCGGTCAGGATCAAGTGCTCGACGTTGTCACGGCGAATGAGCACCATCCGCCGCCGGCCATCGACGTTGGCGTGGTCCACCACTTCGAGCCGCCGCTCCGCACGCGGGCCAAAAAGCGCCGCAGCCGGCGATTTACCGGTGATCATGCCATGCACGAACAGCGCAGCGACGCCAGCAAGTGCCAGGAGACAAACCACAACAAAGAAACTGAAGAGCGTGCTCCACATGGTCGATCTCCTCGGTGACGACTGCAAGGGTAGACCTGGCTTGCCCCGCAGCAATCAGGCGCCAATGCACGACGGACAGAATGCTCGTGCGCACCGGCGTTGGCCTAGCACACATTTCATCTGATTTTAACCCTGATCCACGAAGTGTTGGGGTGGATACCGCACGGCGTTGGGGAAGAGTTTGTTGCTGCTTCTCCATTACACGTCGCGCTTAGTCGTTCGTTTCAGCAGTGGGCTCGTGAGCGTATGGTCAGTGACCTCGTCGTGTCGTTCTTGAAGACATCCCTTCCCGAGAATCGTGTTAGTGCGATTCACATGTGGGAGACTGGGCTTAGGCACCTGGGGATCGCCGGCCGCGACCCAGGTTCCGTCACGAGCAATGGATTCCTCGCCGTCGTCGCTATCGTCATCGCGGGCAGCGGCGCGGTATTTGGCGTGCTCGCCAGCACGTCCCGCCAGCCGGTTCTGCTGACGCTGATGGCGCTGCTGGCGATGCTCGGCGTCTTTTTCCTTTTCGCCATCGCCGCTGGTCATCTGCGGCTGACCGAGCGGTTGGTCGACTCCGACCTGCCCGATGTTGTTTCGGCCCATCTGCGCGATGGCGTGCTGGTGACCGGCAGGGACGCCGAGATGCTGTACTGCAATCCGGCATGGGAAGCCGTTGTCGGCCGCGGCGGCTCGGGCACGCTGCGCAGCTTCGACCAGATCGTGGTTGGCCAGACGCTGGCCTCCGAGGCGGTGTTTCGCCTGACGCAAGCCACTGGAGAGCGTCGCACCCACACCGAGGAATTCGAGTTGCCGCCCGCCGTCGGCCAGACCAGCCGCTGGTACAGGCTCTCGGTTGCGCCGCTGCCCTCGCTCGGCAGCAGCAACGACAGCGGGCATCTGGCGCTGTGGACCATCAGCGACATCAGCGCCGAGCGCGCGCGTCAATCGGGCCACATCGCCAGCCTGGAGAGCACGATCAAGGACTATGACGGCTTGCCCGTCGGCTTTCTCGCGGTTGCTGCCGACGGTTGCGTGCGCCAGGTCAATGCCACGCTGGCGAGTTGGTTGGGCCTGCCCGGCGACGCCGGCCGGGCGCTCAAACTCGGCGATCTCATGTCGGAGGACGCCGTGCACCTGCTGAAGGTGCTGGCGCGGCAAGGAGCGGGTGAGGGCGCCAAAGCCGACATGGAATTCGTGCGCGACGACGGCAAGCGGTTGCCGGTCACGGTGGTTGCCCGGTCTGGGGGGGCAAGTGCCGACGATGGGTTCGCCGTGGCCGTACTGGCCCGCGACGCGGAGCGGGCCGCCCCCCCGCAAGGCCGCGCCGCCGAGCCACGGTTCGCGCGCCTGTTCCAATCGGCGCCCTTCGGTATTGCAACGATCACCGCCGAAGGCCGCATTATCAGCGCCAACGCCGCCTTCGGGCGCATGCTGCTGGAGCCGGCCAGCGTCGAGGGCCGGCACGTGACGGAACTGGTTTGCCGCTCGCTCCAGGGCGAGCTGCGGGCCAGCGCCGAGCGCACCATCACCCAGGCGCTCGCCGGCCAGGCCGCGGTGCAGCCGATCGAGGTGCCGGTCGGACCGCAGGCCGACTTCACGCGCCGCTTCTACATGAGTGCCTTGACGCAGGCGCCAGGCTCGCGCGAAGCCGCAGTCTTGTTCCTGATCGATGTCACGGAGCAGAAGGCGCTGGAACTCAAGTTCGCGCAGAGCCAGAAGATGGAGGCGGTCGGCAAGCTCGCCGGCGGCATCGCCCATGATTTCAACAACGTCCTGACGGCGATCATCGGCTTTTCCGATCTGCTGCTGCAGACCCACCGGCCGACCGACGCGGCCTACAAGGACATCATCAACATCAGGTCCAGCGCCAACCGCGCCGCTGGGATGGTGCGTCAGCTGCTGGCCTTCTCGCGTCGCCAGACGATGCAGGCCGAGGTGCTGCAGCTGGGCGAGGTGATCACCGATTTGTCGCCTCTGCTCAATCGCGCTATCGGCGAGAAGATCGAGATCAAGATTTTGCCGGGCCGCGATTTGTGGTTTGTCAAAGCCGACAAGACGCAGTTCGAGCAGGTCATGATCAACCTGGCCGTCAATGCCGGCGATGCCATGGCGGGCGGCGGCAAGCTGTCGATCCGCACACGCAATGTCAACGAACGCGAGAGCACCAAGGTGGCCGGCGCAGTGACGCCTGGCGAGTACGTCCTGGTCGAAGTCGAGGATACCGGCGTCGGCATGAGCACGGAGATCATGAGCAAGATCTTCGAGCCATTCTTCACCACCAAGGGCGTGGGCAAAGGCACCGGTCTCGGGTTGGCGACGGTGTACGGCATCATCAAGCAGATGGGCGGCTTCATCTATCCCGACAGCACGCCGGGCGCCGGCACCATCTTCCGCGTCTACCTGCCGCGCCACCAGCGCGATGCCGAGATGGAGTACGCGGCGCAGAAGGAGAAGAAGAAAGAAAGGCTGGTCGATCTGACAGGCACGGGTTGTGTCCTGTTGGTCGAGGACGAGGACATCGTGCGCAACTTCGCGGTGCGCGCGCTGAAGCGCCAGGGCTATGAGGTTCTGGAAGCCTCGACAGGCATCGAAGCACTCGAATTGATGAAGCAGCATGCTAGCCGCGTCGACATCGTCGTTTCCGACGTCGTCATGCCGGAAATGGATGGCCCGACGCTGCTCAAGGAGCTGCGCAAGACCAACAAGGACCTGAAGATCATCTTCGTCTCGGGCTACCCCGATGATGCCTTCAAGAAGAGCCTGGACGAAAACGAGCAATTCGCCTTCCTGCCCAAACCGTTCTCGCTGCCGCAGCTGGCGCAAAAAGTGAAAGAGGAGCTGGCGCAGAAAGTGAAAGAGGAGCCGGTGCCAAAAGAGTGAAAGTAGATCTCGCGCCATAGGCCGACCCGGACTATCGCCCGGCAGCGATCTCCCCCGCCAGAAACTCCGTGACGCGCGCCGCCGTGACATCGCGCGACACGAACGCCTGCCCGACATCGCGCAGCAGGATGAAGGCGAGACGGCCGGCGCGCACTTTCTTGTCCTGGCCCATCAGGCGAACCAGCTCGCCCGCCTCCGCCCGCACCTGACCGGGGATTTCGGTGAGCCGTGTCGGCAGGCCAACGGCTGCGAGATGCTGTGCCGCCCGCGCCGCGGTGCCCGCGGGGCACAGTGCGAGCTGTTCGGAAAGGCGGGCAGCCAGACAGATGCCGATGGCGACGCCTTCCCCGTGCAGCAGCCGGTCGGAGTATCCGGTCCAGGACTCGAGCGCATGACCGAAGGTGTGGCCGAGGTTGAGCAGCGCGCGGTCCCCCGTTTCGGTCTCGTCGCGCTCGACGATGCGCGCCTTGCCGGTGACGGCGGTTTCGATGGCGCCGGCCAGAGCCAGCGGCTCACGGGCAAAGACGCCACGCCAGTTGGCCTCCAGCCAGGCAAAAAAGCCTGCATCGCCGAGCAATCCGAACTTGGCGATCTCGGCATAGCCGGCGCGGAATTCACGGGCGGGAAGCGTCGCCAGCACGTCGGTATCGGCCAGCACGAGGGAGGGCTGGTGAAAGGCGCCGATCAGGTTCTTGCCCTGCGGCGTATTGATGCCGGTTTTTCCGCCTACAGAAGAATCGACCTGGGCCAGCAGGCTGGTCGGCACCTGCACCAAGCGGATGCCGCGCCGCAGGATGCTGGCGGCAAACCCTGAGAGATCGCCGATCACGCCGCCGCCCAGCGCCACCACCAGGTCACCACGCTCCAGCCCCATCTGCAGCAGCCGCTCGCTGAGGCCGGCGAGTTCGGTGAAACACTTGGTCGCTTCGCCCGGTTGCAGCACGACAGTGCCTGCATGCCGGCCGGTTGCCGCCAGCGAGGCCTCCAGCGCCGGCAGATGATGCATGGCCACATGTGCATCGGTGACGATGCCGCACTTGGCCTCGGCAAAGCGCGCGGCCAGCAGGCCACCAGCCACCGCGATCAATCCCGGTCCGATCAGTACGTCGTAGGCGCGCTCCCCCAGGGCTACGCCGACGCGCCGTGGTGGCGGCGCGGCGAGGGACAATGCGGGTTCGGAAATGGGGCTGGTCATCGCATTTCAACTCGGCTCTGTCGGATCGGCCGCCGCGTCCGCCGGGCCTTCCGCGGCCGGCGCGGGCACGTCGATATCAAGATGCTTCGCAAGGCACGCGATCGCTTCTGCAACGATGATGTCGTGCGGCACCTCGCGGCTCTGGATCGTGATATCAGCAGCGCCATAGATGGGATAGCGCTGGGTCATCAGCCGCCGCATGACGGCTTCGGGGTCCTCGGCCTTGAGCAACGGCCGGTTATCGCGGCGCATGACCCGCTTCATGAGGATCGGCAAATCGGCCTTGAGCCAGATCGAGACGCCGTAACGGGCGATGTTGGCGCGGGTCTCCTCGTTCATGAACGCGCCGCCACCGGTAGCCAACACCTTCTGGCCGTCGGCGAGCAGCCGGGCGATGACGCGGCGTTCGCCGTCGCGGAAGAAGACCTCGCCGTACTGGGAAAAGATTTCACTGATGCTGGTGTCGGCGGCTTTCTCGATCTCATCGTCGGCGTCGATGAAGGGCAGCGCCAGCCGGCCGGCCAGTCGTTTGCCCACCGAAGTCTTGCCGCAGCCCATCAAGCCGACGAGCACGATCGAGCGGCCCTGGAGGCCAGCCAGGACGGCTGACAACGTCTCCGGGCTGGTGTCGGACTTGTGTCGTTTGGCCCCGGGCCGGCTCATGGCAGGTCTGCTGTCCCGCGTGGAGGGTTCGCGCAGGGCACAGATCCCATATTGGGCGCTGCCCGACAACCCTGCAGGTCGGTCGTTGCTGAACGGCACTGTGGGTGGGGCGCTTTCCTCAGGCTGGCCGCCGCTTGTCGCGCAGCGAGCCGCCCTTCATCACCTTGCCTGGGACGGGATGGCCGAGCATGGCCTCGGCGCGGCGGGCGGCCTGGCAGAGCTTGTCGACATCGATACCGGTGGGTATGCCCATTTCCTCGCACATGAAGGCCAGATCCTCGGTGCAGAT
Organism: uncultured Devosia sp.; assembly: GCA_964498125.1. GTDB lineage: Bacteria > Pseudomonadota > Alphaproteobacteria > Rhizobiales > Hyphomicrobiaceae > CAMDBL01. Next base: position 67,559 of record CAZCGE010000025.1, read on the forward strand.
GTTGCCGGCGGCCCCCTTGTGGCCGGCGAAGGGGCAACCTCCCAGGGCTCCGATCGAGCCGTCGAACTCGGCGACGCCCATCTCCAGCGCCGCAGCCGCATTGGCCATGGCCAGGCCGCGGGTATCGTGCAGATGCAACCGAATGACGAGATCGGGCCAGCGGTTGCGGACGGCGCCGATCGTCCGCTTGATCTGCGCCGGATTGGCCCAGCCCATGGTGTCGGCGAGGTTGGCCTGGCGCAGTTTGCTGCCGTGCGCGCGGAATATCTCGTCGGTGCGCGCGAGCAGCGAGAGCACGCGGTCGAGCGGCACCTCGCCCTCGAAGTTGCAGCCGAAGGTGGCCATCAGGCCGACGCAGTCGGTGGTGACGCCGGCGGCCTTGTAGAGCGCGATCCATTCTGGAAGCTGCTGGAAGGTCTCCTCGATCGAGCGGTTGGTGTTGCGCTTGACGAATATCTCGCTTGCCGTCACGTGCACGCGGCCATCGATCTTGACGCCCTTGGTGGCGAGCGCCCGTTCGAGGCCCTTGGGGTTCAGCCACAGCGCGCGATAGGTGACGTTCGCGCGCGGCTTCAGCCCGGCGAACACCGCCTCCGTATCCGCCATCTGCGGCACGGCCTTGGGATTGACGAAGGAGCCGACCTCGATCTCGGCGATGCCGGCGTCGGCGATCATGTCGAGCAGCTCGAGCTTCTCGGCCGTGGCGAGCACCTTCGGCTCGATCTGCAGGCCGTCGCGGGGGCCGACCTCCATCAGATGCACGCGCTTGGGAAGGTCGGACATGGGGGGCTCCGGTTGGGGTCGGACCCTGCGGGTCTGACCCCACGTGATCCATTCGATAAGTTGGTGCACCAGTCGCAACGCTGCGGCATGGGGTCAGACCCTGCGGGTCTGACCCCGACCGGTCAAGGCTTCCGCTGCGGCAGCCCCAAAATCTCGCGCGCCTCGTCGGGGGTGGCGAGCTTGCCGCCGAGCAGACCGATGATCTTGCCGGCCTTTTCGACCAGCGCGGCGTTGCTCGGCGTCTTGACGCCGGCCTCGACGTACAGCGTGTCCTCCATGCCGATGCGGCAGTGGCCGCCGAGCATGAAGGCCATCGCGAGCTGCGTGAACGAGTAGCGCGACGCACCAAACGCCGCCCATTGGCTGCCCGGCGGCAGGATCGACTGGGCATACATCAGCGCTTGCGGCGTCGGCGCGAAGCCGTACTTGATGCCGGTGACGATCTGGTAGAGGCCCGGCGACTTCAGCACGCCCTCCTTGATCAGGTCGTGGGCGAGGTTGATGTCGCCGGAATCGAACACCTCGAACTCGGGCTTGAGCCCCGCGCCATACATCATGCCGGCCATCTCGGTGATCTGCTTGGGCGAGTTGATCACCGCACCGCCGCCGAACCACATCGTGTTGAGATCGAGCGTGCAGATCTCGGGCTTCAGCTCGACCGCATGCTGCACGCGGATCTTGGCGACCTTGAGGTTCGAGTTCGCCGCCGGCTTCTGCGGATCCTCGTCGGAGGGCACGAAGCGCCCGCCCGGCCCGCAGGTCAGATTGATGATCATGTTGGTGCCGCTGTCGCGGATGCGCTTCACGACCTCGCGGTAGTAATCGAGGTTCATGCTCGGCGCGCCGGTCTTGGGATCGCGCACGTGGATGTGGCAGATGGCGGCGCCGGCCTTCACCGCGCCCAGCGCCGCATTGGCGATCTCCTCGGGCGAGCAGGGCAGGTTTTCGTTGTTCTCGCGCGTGCCGAACGTGCCGGTGACGGCGCAGGTCAGGATGGTGGGTCGTGCGGCCAAGGGTCGTCCTCCTCTGGTTTGATGCCGGTCGAACGTTTGTTTGGCGATACTCTATCGCGGACGGGTGGGGTGAGTGCAAGGGTCGATAACGCGATGCCAATGACGCGATGCCGGACTGAGACGCGGTGACGGCAGCATCGGGCCTGCGATCCGGCGTCGATTCGAGGCATAGTGCGGGGGCACGATTCGCGCTGAGCATGCCGGAAACGACGCGAGGAGCCCGCGATGGACACTGCCAAGCTCGATGCTTTGCGGGCCCGCTATGCCGGGGCCAAGGGCAGCGACATTCACGACCCCGACTACGCCAAGGTGGCGAGCAAGCTGTTCACCGGCGATCGGCGCGTGTGGCCGTTCGCCGGCGTCGCCACCTTCCTCGGCGCGCCCTACCTCGCCGACATGGCGCAGCTGGTGGCGGCCAGGCTCGACATCGCATTGATCGGCATTCCGATGGACCTCGGCGTCACCAACCGGGCGGGCGCGCGGCTCGGCCCCCGCGCCGTGCGGGCGGTGGAGCGCGTTGGGCCGTTCGAGCACGTGCTGCGGGCGACACCGCTGCTCGACATGAAGGTCGCCGACATCGGCGACGTGCCGTTCCGCAGCCGCTTCGATCTGGCCTCGTGCCACGAGGACATCGAGGCGCATCTCACCCGCGTGGTGGCGAGCGGGGCGGTGCCGCTTAGCGTCGGCGGCGACCACTCGATCAGCTATCCGATCCTGCGCGCCATCGGCAGGTCACGGCCCGTGGGCATGGTGCATATCGATGCGCACTGTGACACGGCCGGTATCTACGAGGGCTCGAAGTTTCACCACGGCGGCCCATTCCGGCAGGCGGTGCTGGACGGCGTGCTCGACCCCGAGCGCACCATCCAGATCGGCATTCGCGGTGGCGCCGAGTACTTGTGGGAATTCTCCCATGACAGCGGCATGACCGTGATCCACGCCGAACACGTCTTGGCGATGGGCATCGACGCGGTGATCGCCAAGGCGCGGGCAGTCGTCGGCGATGGGCCGGTCTATGTCAGCTTCGACATCGACAGTGTCGATCCGGGCTTCGCGCCGGGCACCGGCACGCCCGAGGTCGGCGGCCTGGCGCCGCGCGAGGTGCTGGCGATTTTGCGCGGGCTGATGGGCCTGAACGTGGTCGGCGCCGACGTGGTCGAGGTGGCGCCGCAGTACGACGCCAACACCACCACGGCGCAGATCGCGGCGCAGGTGTTGTTCACGCAGGCCTGCCTGGTGGGTGGGCGACGGCATCAGCCGCCTGGCTGACCGGCAGATGATCCCGCTTGGCTGTCGACAGCGAGATGTCAACGCAAAGTGTTATGGCGCATGCATCCTATCTGCTATCCTGAAAGGCATGAGCAAGCCCATGGACACCTCCAGCCCCGAATTCCTCGCCCGCGCCGAACGCCGGCGGGCGACGTGGAGCATCACCCGCTGCCACGACCTCGATGCGATGAAAGCTGCCGAGTATGCCTATTGGGCAACCCAACCCACGCACGCCATCATGGCCACAGTGTCAGCAATGACAGCCGAAGCCTACGCGATGAAGGGCATCCATGTTTCCCGACTTCAAAGACCTGATCGCGCTCCTTAACAAGCACAAGGCCAAGTATCTCGTCATCGGCGGCTATGCCGTCTCCCGCCACGCCCAGCCCCGCGTGACCAAAGACCTTGATACTCTCATTCTGCCCGCGCCGAAGAACGCTGCTGCTGTGTTGCGTGCGCTTGCCGAGTTCGGTGCGCCACTCAGCATCCGCACCGCGCACGATGCCGCCCCGCAAGCCCCAACACGCGCGCTGACGGCCAAAGACTTCCAGGACACCGGCACTTGGTACACGACGGGCGTTCCGCCTGTGGCCATCGACATCCTGCCCAAAATTCCCGGCGTCACGTTCAACGCCGCCTGGAAAAACCGCTCGACCCAAGTCATCGATGACGACACTGGACTGACCGCGCACTTCATTTCCCGCGATGACCTGATTGCCGCCAAGCTTGCCGCCGGCCGTCCGCGTGACCTTGCCGACGCCGACGAGCTGCGCAAAGCCGCAGCCGCAACGGCGCCCGCGGCCCCCAAAGCCCCCAAGCGCAAGCCAGCACGAAAAAAGCCACAGGGCTAGCTGGCCTCCGGGTAGCAACTGAAAGAATTACCAGGTGAACCAGTGGGAAGGCGCGCCGTCTTGCCGCTGTCAACGCTTGCGGCCGATTTAGGCCCCGGTAATCCTGGGCATGTCAGGTTCCGACAATCCAAGCAAGGTTTGGCCATGCCTACCGTGCGGTCGCCGCTTATGCTAATCTCAACAAATGCAGGATCGCACAACCCAGCCCAGCGACGTTGGAGACGAGAACGTGCTCGTGACGGACCGCAGTTCGGTTTCCACGCTCGGATCGCTCATGGTCGAGAACGGGTCGCGTCCGCCGGACGATTACGTCCAGGCCCTGACGTCGGAGCCGGTGTTGGACGGATACGACCATCCGGCGCAGGAAGTTCTCGCTCGCAATCTGGCGCGCGATGCGGATCGAACACTCGGATGGGTCGAGGCGATCCTGCTCCGAGGCGACAAGCCTGCATGGGCGGCCGACACTTTGCGCCTCATCTGCAGACTTGGCGTTCTTTCTGCTGATCAACGGGCCGCACTTGTGCAATTGGAATTGCAGTCCAATTTCCTGGAGGTTCGTGACGCCGCGATGCAGGCTGTCGAGACATGGGGTGCCTCGCCCTTGCTCGATGTCCTGAAAAGACATAGCGATACAGACAAGTTTTTATCGGACTACGCCGCGCGGATTGTCGGAGATCTCGAGGCTCTATAATGCCCCGTCTCCTTGCCCGGCTGATCTCTGCTCAGAAATGGCGGTCGCGTGTGAATATCGCTGAGAGCGAGATTCCGGCCGACGCTGTCACGTCCGACTTGAGGACCGCCAGCAACTGCCTTTCGTTCTGGGCTTGTGATACCGGTGCCCCCGATACTGTCGAGAACGTCGTGGTCGCGTTGGCATCCGCGCGCGATACTGTGCAGCGACTTGACCTCGTATGGCTCGATGAAGACCACGTGAGGTCAGCCAATCTGAAAGTGGAGGAAACCTCTGGAGATACGCCAGCGAAACCACTCGCCGGCACGCACAGGGATGTCATTGGGATCGACCTTCTCCGTCTCGTTGCGCTGTCACAACTGATTGATCAAGCTGTCAAAGGGAACCAGACACGGCGCTTTACCGAACGAGAAGTCGCATCGCTGTTGGCGAGAGCAGTCCGGGATAAAATTATCGATGCGAGCGGTCTGAAGCCTGGCATCGCTAGACGATTGACACCGGCCGCGCCGTAGTGGCGCGCCGCCGGGAAACTCGACCCCGGGTTCCAAGGGTGCCGCATGATCAGGTCGTGTCCCGCAGGCTCGCAACACGACTGCCAATGGCGATCTGGGCCTTATCGAATTGAACTGAGAGTGCTAGCTTGAGGTATGCCGCAAGCTACAGCGGCGTGGGCATGTCGAAGCGAAGAGGATGCTGAAATGACGAGGACGCCGGCTCTTTGGACTGTCTGTGCATGCGCGGCGGTGGTCCTGCCCTGGTCTGCCGCGGCGCAGATCGCCGTTTCGGCCAATGACGCCAAGGTCAAGCTGGTCAACGGCGTCGCCCAGGTGGTGAGAAATCCTCCCGCCGATACCGTCTCGATCATCGATCTGTCGACCACGCCGCCGCAGGTCGTGGCTGAGCTGGCGGTGCCGACCAGCGTCGTCGGTCCGCCACTGAGCGTCGCCGTTTCGCCCGACGGGCAGATCGCGCTCGTCACCTCGGCCATGAAGATCGATCCAGCCGATCCGACCAAGCAGATCGCCGACGACCGGTTGACGGTCATCGATCTCGCCCGCTCCGCTCCGACGCTGGTCAGCCGCATCAAGTCGGCGGTGGGCAAGGCGGCGGCCCCCGCGCCGGGCGAGATGCCGAAAGTCATCGCCACGCTGACCGCCGGCAAGGGCGCGGCCGGGGTCTCGATCAATAAAGCCGGTACGCTGGCGCTGGTCGCCAACCGCAACGAGGGCACGGTCTCCATCTTCACCATCGCCGGCAAGACGGTGACGGCCGCCGGCAAGGTCGATCTGGGCAATGACAAATCCGGGCCGAGCCACGTCGTATTCCTGCCGGACGGCAAGTCGGCCCTGGTGACACGCGACGTTGACCATAAGATCTCGCTGCTGACGGTCGATGGCAGCAAGGTCGAGCACGCCAAGCGAGATTTTTCCGCCGGCCTCAGGCCCTACGGCATCGATGTGACGCCGAAGGGCGACATCGCGGTGGTCGCCAACATCGGACCAGGCAGCGGCGACAACGATACGATCAGTGTCATCGACCTGAAGGCCGTGCCGCCCCGCGTTGTCGACACCGTCACGGTCGGTCCGACGCCGGAGGGCCTGAAGATTTCGCCGAATGGCAAATATGTCGCCGTCGGCATCATGGACGGCTCGAACAAGGCGGCGAACTCTCCCTTCTTCAAAGAGAACGGCAGGCTCCTGGTGTTTGGCCGCAGCGGCACGGAGCTGACGCAGGTGGCTGAAGCACCGGTCGGAAAATGGTGCCAGGGCATCGCCTGGGGTAAGACCTCCAGGATGATCCTCGTCCAGTGCATGGTCGAGGAAGAGATCCAGATTTTCCAGTTCAGCGGCATCACGGCCAAGGGCTTGAAGAAAGTCGGGGCCATCAAGGTCAAGGGCGGTCCGGCAGCCATCCGGACGGCGGAGAAGTGACCCCACTGCCGCCGTGCGGGGACTGACCTCAACGGCGGGTCCGACCCCAACGGCGGCACCCATGCAGCGCACCATCTACCTGCGGCCGACGGGCCTGTTCATGCCTCGCGGCAACGGCGCGAGCGATCAGCAAATCTGGGGCGGCCTGCCGCTGGCCGGCACGCGGTTAGCCTTCAGCGCCGTCGAGATCATCGAGCGCGGCGGATCGGGGGCTTCGCGCCGCGTGGTGGGCCTGGGCGACGTCTTCGATCGCGATTGGGGGCGCGGCACCTTGGCCGCCGCCGATCTGGTCGAGCACATGCGCGGCACCCGTCCACGTCTCGCTGGGCTGTCGCTGGAACGGCCGCGCATCATGGGCATCCTCAACGTCACGCCCGACAGCTTTTCCGACGGCGGCCACCACGCCAGCGTCGAGGCCGCCATCGCGCATGGATTGCGGTTGGCGGGCGATGGCGCCGACATCCTCGACATCGGCGGCGAGTCGACGCGGCCTGGATCCGACCCGGTCAGCCTGGCCGATGAACTGGCGCGTGTCCTGCCGGTGATCGAAGGGCTCGCCGGCAAGACCGACGCACGCATTTCGATCGACACGCGCAAGGCCGAGGTGATGGCTCGCGCCGCGGCGGCCGGTGCCGACATCATCAACGATGTCTCGGCGCTGACTTATGATCCAGATGCGCCGGCGGCGGCGATCGAGAGCAGCCTGCCGGTGATCTTGATGCATGCGCGGGGCGATCCCAAAACGATGCAGCAGGCGCCCAGCTATGGCGACGTGCTGCTCGATGTGTTCGATTTTCTGGAGCACCGCATCGCGGCCCTGGAGGCGGCGGGATTGCCGCGCCAGCGGCTGCTAGTCGACCCCGGCATCGGCTTCGGCAAGACCGTGGCGCACAATCTCGAGCTGATGTCCGGCCTGTCGCTGTTGCACTGCCTGGGCGTGCCGCTGCTCGTCGGCGCCTCGCGTAAAGGCTTCATCGGCGCGCTGACGGGCGTCGCGGTGGCGGCCGATCGCGTGGCCGGTTCGATCGGCGCGGCGCTGGCGGCCGTGGCGCAAGGCGCGCATATTGTGCGTGTACACGACGTCAGGGCGACGCGGGAGGCGCTGACGGTTTGGGAGGCAGCGACGGGCGGGGCTGCGCCGATATGGCCCGGCATTGGTCCCGGAAATGGTCAATGACGAGGCGGCGACACATGCAGTTCTTTATCTATCGCTTGGACAAGCCTGGTGTGTCCGAGCTGCGGCAGCGGACCCGGCCGGCGCACCTGCAGTGGGCGGCGGCACTCGGCGGCAAGGTGGTCTATGCCGGGCCGACCATGACTGACGACGGCAAGGCGATGACCGGCAGCGTCTGGGTGCTGGAGGCCGGGGATCGCGATGAGGCCGACGCGCTTATGCGCGGCGATCCCTACGAGCAGGTCGACTTGTTCCAGCGCCGCGAGATCCACGCCTTCATGCAGGTGATCCCGGCGCCATGAGGCACCGACTTAGGTCGATGACACCTACCCCGCCGCCGCCTTGCGGTCGGCAATGCGCTTGGCGACGGCGTCGGCGATGGCGGCGCGCAGCGCAGGCGCTTCGACGTCGCCTTGCCGCAAGGCATCGGGCAGCACAACCTGCTGGGCACGCGCCATTTTGCGCAGCTGGTCCGCGGTCATGATGGATGCGAGTTTGGCGATCAGGCCATCACGTCCTTCGCGCTGGAAAGTCGGAACGAGGCCGATTGCATAAGGGTCGAAGGACGCTGGGGGAGCGAAGGGCGCTGGCGGCTCGCTGTCGGCGGGGGCCGGCGCCGTCGGCAGGCTGGCGGCAGAGACCTCCGCCGTCGGCAGCGCCCGCACGCGCAGTGAGCTGAACGTGGCGTTGGCCCGGGCGGCGAGTGACTGGGCCAGCGTCATGGGCAGCCCCGGCTCGGCGGTGAAAAAGCGACGCAGATAACGATCGAGCGCCGGGCCCGCCAGTTTCTTGGTCGCCGGTTTCCTAGTCGTATGTCCCATGTGCGTCGTTTCCTCGGCGTCTGGCGCTCATACCAACCTGCGCAGACTCTGCCTCTCAGTTATGCCGTGCGCAGGTTGGTATTCTCTTTTTGTTTGCGCGCAGCCGCCACGCCAACCCTGCGCGCGTATACCAAACTGCATGGGTCAACACCCATGCAGTTTGGTATCAGGTCTTGGCGAACCACGGTTCGATCTCATCATACAGCGCCTTCAGGGGCGCGAGCGCACCGGCATATTTTTCTTCGATCGTCTGTCGTTCCTCGCTCCAGTCGAAGGCATTGGCGACGTCGGGCAACAGTGGGATGCGCGTCGCCAGCGTCGGATGGTTGAACGCTATCGTATCGATATAGGCCTGATCGCGCCCGCCTGGCCGCACATAGTTGGCCAGGCAGACATAGCGCCGCGCGCCCGAGGGGATTGCCAGCACCTCGTCGTAGCCGCAACTTTGGATGATCTGAGCGATACGATCGACGGCGAATTCGGAGACGGCATCGGGCCGGAATGGCACCACCACCTTGTTGGCGAGCGTCAGGGCGGCTGCGGTGGCGTTCGACAGGCCCGGCGCGCAATCCAGCACGACCACATCGGCCAGCGGGCCGGTGAACTGCAGCGCCTGGCGGAAATGGCTGGCGCAGCGCAGCTTGGCCCTGGAAAACGGCACGCTGCCGCGCGAATAGTAGCTGATCAGCTCGTCCTGCATGTCCTCGAAGCGCAGCGAGCCCGGCAGCAGCGACAGGCTTGGGCGGCGGTCATCGGGCAATTTCACGTCGCCGACGAAATGCACGAGATAGTCCCGCACCTTGGTCTGGTCGATGGCGTACATCTTATCTTCGATGTAGGCGGCGATGTTCTTCGAGGTTTTCTGCGCCTCGATCCAGCCGGCACCGCCTTGCAGGATCAGCGAAGAATTGGATTGTGCATCCAGGTCGACGACCAGCACACGCTTTTTGCCCCATACGGCCAGTGCGTGTGCCAGCATCATCGATACGGTCGACTTGCCGACGCCACCCTTGCGGTTGGCCACCGCCAGATAGAAACTCATTCAACCCCCACTCAGCCGTCCCCACTCAGCCACAAAGCGGCAGCCGACGTCCCGTTCCGGGCTCAATTCGGCAGACGCCGGCTGCTATGCCGTGATTCCGATGTCACCGCCACACGCTTGCACCGGGCCAGACGCCCGGGCGCAGGGCAGCAAGGTGCCCGGCGATTTGGCCTCTACGGCTTGAATGGCGCAAAGATGCGGCACGACGGACAACGACGGTGTCGCAGTGCACAAATTTACGCTGCTGATCAGTTAATCTGGTTTTGAGCTGCGCATGCCGAGCGGGTAGCCTATGAGTCGCGGGGCACAGCGGCCCCAGGCGGTAGCGCCGTCTCCGAGGCGAGCCTTTGCCCACGCGGCAAGGTTCTGCGTCGGTTGCCGGCGAGGGGCGGCGGCGCGCACGGCATCGCGACGAGGAATACCACCATGTCACGTCGATATTTCGGCACCGATGGCATCCGCGGCCTGGCCAACCGCCATCCGATGACCTCGGAGGTGGCGCTCAAGGTCGGCATGGCCGCCGGCAAGCTGTTTACCTCCGGCAAGCATCGCCACCGTGTGGTCATCGGCAAGGATACGCGGCTCTCCGGCTACATGCTGGAAGCGGCGCTGATGTCGGGCTTCACCTCGGTTGGCATGGACGTGTTCCTGCTCGGGCCGATGCCGACGCCGGCCATCGCCATGCTGACGCGCTCGCTGCGCGCCGATCTCGGCGTCATGATCTCGGCCTCGCACAACGCCTACGAGGACAACGGCATCAAGCTGTTCGATCCCGATGGCTACAAACTGTCGGACGAGACCGAGCAGGCGATCGAGGCGATGATCGATGGCAAGGGCGGCGACATCCTGGTCGCTTCCGACCGCATCGGCCGCGCCACCCGCGTCGAAAGTGCGCAGGAGCGCTATATCGAGTTCGCCAAGCGGACGCTGCCCAAGAACCTGCGCCTCGATGGCTTGCGCATCGTCATCGATTGCGCCCACGGCGCCGGCTACAAAGTGGCCCCCGAGGCGCTATGGGAGCTCGGCGCCGAGGTGATCAAGATCGGCGTCGATCCGAACGGCCGCAACATCAATGACAAGTGCGGCACGACCCATCCCGAAGCGCTGGTCGACAAGGTGCGCGAGGTGCGCGCCGATATCGGCATCGCGCTCGATGGTGACGCCGACCGCGTCGTCATCGTCAACGAGAAGGGCGAGATCGTCGATGGCGACCAGCTGATGGCGGTGATCGCCGAGAGCTGGCACCGGTGCGGCACGCTGGCGGCCGGCGGCATCGTCGCCACTGTCATGTCCAACCTCGGCCTCGAGCGCTATCTGGAAGGGCTCGGCCTGACCATGGCGCGCACACCGGTCGGGGACCGCTACGTCGTCGAGCACATGCGTAAGCATGGTTTCAACATCGGCGGCGAGCAATCGGGGCACATCGTGCTGTCCGATTTCACCACCACCGGTGATGGTCTGGTCGCGGCCCTGCAGGTGCTGGCGGTGGTGGTGGCGACCGGCAAACCGGTCAGCGAGGTCTGCTCGCGGTTCGAGCGGCTGCCGCAGATCCTGGAGAATGTGCGCTACGACGATGGCAAGCCGCTCGAGGACGCCAAGGTCAAGAAGGCCATCGAGGGCGCCAAGGCCAAGCTCGGCAAGAATGGCCGCCTGGTCATTCGCCCCTCCGGCACCGAGCCGGTGATCCGCGTCATGGCCGAAGGCGACGATGAGGAACTGGTGGCGAAAGTCGTCGGCGACATCGTCGCAGCGGTCAGAGTGGCGGCACAGGTGGCGTGAGGGTTGGGCCGTAGGGTGCAATACCCCGGACACTTGATCCGGGGGTATTGCGCCGCGACGATTCAACATGCGCCGCAACGGTGCAATACGCCCTGTCGGGCTATTGCACCCTACGGCCCACCACCTACTCCACCTTCAGCGGCTGTCCGAGCCGCCCCGCCAGGTCCTGGATATACTGCCAGGCGACGCGGCCGGAGCGGCCGCCGCGCGTCATGCTCCACTCCAAGGCCTCGGCGATCAGCTCGGCGTCCTTCATCTTCAGGCCGTGGTATTTCGCGTAGGCGCGCACGATGTCGAAGTATTGCTCCTGCGTGCCGTTGTGGAAGCCCAGCCACAGGCCGAAGCGGTCGGACAGCGACACCTTCTCCTCCACCGCCTCGGACGGGTTGATGGCGGTCGAGCGCTCGTTCTCCATCATGTCGCGCGGCATCAGGTGGCGGCGGTTGGAGGTGGCATAGAACACCACGTTCTCCGGCCGGCCCTCGATGCCGCCTTCCAGCACCGCCTTGAGCGATTTGTAGCTGGTGTCGTCGTGGTCGAAGGAGAGGTCGTCGCAGAAGGCGATGAAGCGGTGCCGGCTGCCGCGCAGGTGGGCGAGGCAACGCGGCAGCGTGCCGATGTCCTCGCGGTGGATTTCGACCAGCTTCAGATCGCTCTGGCCACTCGCCTCGAGCACCTTGCGGCGCACCTCGGCATGGGCGGCCTTGACCAGCGACGACTTGCCCATGCCGCGCGCGCCCCACAGCAGCGCATTGTTGGCGGGCAGCCCCTTGGCGAAACGCTCGGTATTCTCCAAGAGTTGCTCGGCGGCGCGGTCGAGGCCCTTGAGCAGCGACAGCGGTACGCGGTTGACCTGGGCCACGGGCAGGAACGCCTCGGGCTCGGATTGCCAGACGAAGGCCTCGGCGGTGAAATCGGGCTGGGCGGGCGGCGGCGGCGCCAGCCGCTCCAGCGCCGCGACGATGCGCTCGAGCCGCTGCAGCATCAGGGGTTCATCGGACATGGGGGCGCGGCTCCTTCGGCACGGCTGGTGGACCGGCGGTTCTATAAACGAGGCGGGCCGCGGCGTCATCCTGGGCCGGTCTGGCTCGGGTGCGACATGAGTGATCGCCGCATAATGCCAGGACGTGTTGCAAACCGCGGGCCTCGCACTATAGTCCCCCTCGACTTGCAACGCGAGGCGGCGTGCGGAGGCGGTTCCGCAGGCCGGCTGGCGCGTGGCCAATCTCAATCACGATAGGATAACGAAGGCAGATGTTCATCACACCGGCATACGCGCAAGGCTTCGGCGGCGGCTCTGATCTCTTTGTTAACCTGGTGCCGATCCTGCTGATGTTCGTCATCTTCTATTTCCTGTTGTTCCGGCCCCAGCAGCAGAAGATGAAGCAGCATCGGGCGATGATCGAAGCGGTCAAGCGCAACGACACCGTGGTGCTGGCGGCCGGCATCATCGGCAAGGTGACCAAGACCATGGACAACGGCGAGATCGAGGTCGAGATCGCGCCCAACACGCGGGTGCGCGTGCTCAAAGGCACGCTGTCGGACGTGCGCGCCAAGGCCGAGCCGGCCAAGGACGGCGCATGAGCCGGGCGCGACCGCGACGGAAGCGTTGCCGCCGGTCCGTTGTCGACGCCGTCCATCACGCTGATTGAGGGGGCCGAGGCCCATGCTGCATTTCTCGCCTATCAAAAGCCTGATCGTGCTGGCAATTTGCCTCGCGGGACTGCTCTGTGCGTTACCCAATCTGTTCAGCAAGGATGAGCTCAAGGCGTGGCCCTCGTTCGTGCCGACGCGACAGATCGCGCTCGGCCTCGACTTGCAGGGCGGCGCGCATCTGCTGCTGGAGATGGATGTCGCCAAGCTGAAATTCGACTGGATTGCCAACCTGCGCGAGGACGTGCGCAAGACGTTGCGCGATGCCAAGCCGCCGATTGCATTCGCCAGCCTCAATGCCACCGCCACCGGGGTTCAGGTGCGAGTGGCTCAAGTGGGCGAGAGCGCGCGAGCCCTGACGGAGCTGCGCAAGCTGACGCAAACCATCAGCAACGATGTGCTCGGCACGGCCGGCGTCGATCTCACCGTGCAGGCGGGGGAAGGTGGCGTCATCACCGCCGCGCCGACGGAGCAAGGCCTGCAGCAGCGCGTGCGGCAGGCGCAGACCGGCGCCATCGAGACGCTGAACCGGCGCATTAACGCACTGGGTACATCTGAATCGACCATCGTGCCGCATGGTCGCGACCGCATTTTGATTCAGTATCCAGGACTTCAAGACACGACACAGCTCAAGGACCTGCTGGGCAAGACCGCCAAGCTGTCGTTCCACGAGGTGCATCCCACAATTTCAGCCGAAGAGGCCCGCGCCAGTCGGGTGCCGGTCAGCTACAAGATTTATCCAAGCACCGAGCGGGCAGGCGGCGCCATCCTGTTGCGCGAGACGGCCGTGGTGGAAGGTCAGGACCTGGTCGACGCGCAGCCGCAGCTCGACAGCCGCGAGGGCGGGTGGGTCATCTCGTTCCGCTTCAACCAGTCGGGGGCGCGCAAGTTCGGCAATTTTACGCGCGACAATGTCGGCAAGCTGTTCGCCATCGTGCTCGACGAGAAGGTCATCTCGGCGCCCGTGATCCGGGATGCGATCCTCGGCGGCTCGGGGCAGATCTCGGGTGGGTTCACGGCACAGACGGCCGGCGACCTGTCGATCTCGCTCAGGTCCGGCGCGCTGCCGGCCAAGCTGACCATCGTCGAGGAGCGCACAGTCGGGCCATCGCTCGGCGCCGACTCGATCTCGGCCGGCAAGGTCGCCGGTATCATCGGCGGCATCGCGACGATCGCGCTGACGATCATGGCCTATGGCACCTTCGGCATATTCGCCTGCGTCGGCCTGATCGTGCACCTGATCCTGACCGTGGCGCTGATGACCCTCTTCGGCTCGACGCTGACGCTGCCGGGCATCGCCGGGCTGGTGCTCGGCGTCGCCATGGCGGTCGATGCCAACGTGCTGATCTATGAACGCATCCGCGAGGAGCTGCGCGCCGGCAAGACGCCGATCGCGGCGATCGATGCCGGCTTCACGCGCGCCTTCATCACCATCGCCGATAGCCAGCTCACCACGCTGGCGTGCGCCTTCGTCATGTTCTGGCTGGGCTCGGGGCCGATCCGCGGGTTTGCCATTACGCTGACGTTCGGCATTCTGACGTCGATCTTCGCATCCGTGACCGTGGTGCGGCTGCTGATCTCGATCTGGCTGAGGTCCACCTCGCGGGCCAAGCGCACGATCGAAGTTCCGGTCTGAGGCGGGGAGACAACATGCGTTTCATACCAAATTTCAAGGGCATGGATTTCTTCCCGCACGATCTGCGGTTGCCCTTCATGCGCTACAAGGGACTGGCGCTCGTCATGTCCGTGGTCGGCATGGTGCTGTCGCTGGCGCTGTTCTTCACGCTGGGTCTGAATTACGGCGTCGACTTCAAGGGCGGCTCGCTGATCGAGGTGCAGTCGACCACCGGGCCTGCCGATATCGGCGGCTTGCGCGACAAGCTCGGCCATCTCGGTCTCGGCGGCGTGCAAATCCAACAGTTCGGCGGCCCGACCGATGTGCTGATCCGCATAGAGCAGCAGCCGGGCGGGGAGCGCGAGCAGCAGACGGCATTGCGCAAGGTGCAGGATGCGCTGGGCACGGGCTATACGCAGCGCCGCGTCGAGGTGGTCGGGCCGGCGGTCTCCAGCGAGTTGCGCTGGACTGGCTTCATCGCGGTGCTGGCATCGCTGGGCGCCATCGTCGCCTACGTCTGGTTCCGGTTCGAGTGGCAGTTCGCGCTCGGCGCCATCGTCGCACTGGTGCACGACGTGCTGTTGACGGTCGGCATCTTCTCGATTCTGCAGCTCGAGTTCGACTTGTCGATTGTCGCCGCGCTGCTGACGATTCTCGGATACTCGGTCAACGATACCGTCGTCGTGTCTGATCGCATTCGCGAAAACCTGCGCAAATTCAAACGCATGGATCTCAACGAGCTGCTCAACCTGTCGATCAACGAGACGCTGTCGCGCACCATCCTGACGGGCTGCACGGCGATCGTGGTGCTGTTGGCGCTCTACATCTTCGGCGGCGAGGTGATCCGCAACTTCAATTTCGCCATGCTGTTCGGCGTCATCATCGGCACCTACTCCTCGATCTTCATTGCAGCGCCTCTGCTGGGCTATCTCGGCGTCAAGCGCGATTGGTCGGGCGAGAAAGCGGTAAGTTCGGGCGCCTCGGCCAAGGCCTGACAACCGCGATGTGGAGGCGGCAATGTCGCTGCGCGGGGCAGGTGAGGCGCACTATCCCTACCGTGTGCCGATCGATGCCTATGGCAACGGCGGCTTCCGTTTCGCCGGCATGAGCCATCGCGGCTCGCTGCTGTGCCTGCCGAGCGGCGTGTACGGGTGGCAGGCGCCCGAGGCCGATGCGGTGACGCTGGAAAGCCTGGCGCAGGCGCTGGCGGAAAAGGAAACGATCGGCATCTTCCTGCTCGGCACCGGCGCGCAGCAGGTGTTCCCGACCTCCGCCGTGCGCAAGGCTTTCGATGCGGCGGGCCTCGGCCTCGACGTGATGAGCACGGGGGCGGCGGCCCGCACCTACAACGTGTTGCTGGCTGAAGGCCGTCCCGTGGCCGCCGCGCTGATGGTCGTGGCTTGAACAGGAATGACGGATGTTGGCGAAGCCTGGCGAGCGGCAAGCCAAAATGCGCGCGGCGGTGTGGGCTGCCGCGCGGGCCAGCGATCATGATCGCTACCTGGCGGCGTTGCTCAGTCCCGCCGAGGTGCGCGACGACCTGATCGCGCTGGCCGCCTTTGCCGGTGAGATCGCCCGCATTCCTCTCCTCGTCAGCGAGCCGATGATGGGCGAGATCCGCCTGCAGTGGTGGCGCGATGCGCTGCCCGGTTTGAGCCGCGGCGAGCCGACCGGCAATCCGGTGGCCGATGCCTTCGGCGCGGCGGTGCGCCGGCACGCCCTGCCGATCGGGCTCATCCTCGGCGTGCTCGATGCGCGCGCCTTCGAACTTTATCCCGACCCGATGCCCGACGAGCAGACCTTCAAGGCCTATCTCGCCAAGACCGAGGGGGCGCTCTTCGACCTGGCCTGGCGCGTTGTTTCCGGTTCACCGCCCGGCACCGCGAGCGCCGTCGTTGCCGCCGCCGGGCAAGTGGTCGGTTGCGCGCGCGCGCTGGCTAACCTGCCGGTGCTGCTTGCCAAGGGCCGCTGTGTCCTGCCGGCCACGCGGTTGCAGGCATGCGGCAACGGCGTGGCGGACCTGGCGGCGGTGCCAATGGGGCCGGCGGCACGGCAATTGATCACGACGTTGTGTCGTGACATGCGCGTCATGCTGACCAATCTGGGGGCCGATTGGCGGGCACGATCGCGCCGCCAGCGCACAGTATTTCTGCCTGTGGCCCTCGTTGAGCCGCAATTGCGCGCCTTTGACAGTCTGTCGCACCATCCGGGCCGCGATGTCGTACAGGTGCTGCCGCTGACCCGCGTTTGGCGCATCTGGCGCGCGCACGTCACGGGACGCATATAGAGTCGATCAAGTGGCGGGCGGGCCGCGATCGGCTGGGCAACATCGGATCTGACGCAGCGCGGGACATGGGATCACTTCGTACATGCTGACAAACTTCCTGAGGTTGGCTCTGACGGTGGCATGGGTGGGCGGCATGAGCATCGCCGCGGCGGCCGAACCGCGCATTGCCTGGCGCGTCGAGAATCCGTTCCGCTTCTTCAACGACCCGGCCGACACCGAGGTTCACCGGCAGACGTTGCTGGCGTTGTCGGCCGAGGAACGGCGTGCGCCGGTGCTCAATTCCGAGCGGGCGCTGGCCAAGCGCCACCCCGAGGGTTGGGCGGCGACGATGCTGCGCAAGACCTGTTGGAACTGGTCGCAAAACAGTCATGCCTGCGCCGACCAGCCGGATTATATGACGCCCCGGAGCCACGTGGTGATCCTGGCGCTGAGTGGGCTCAATCAGCCGGGGGCGGAATGCACCTGGCTGACGGCGCCGCTCGGGCCCGACGGCACGCGGGGGCAGGCCGTGACGCAGCCCTGCATCGAGCTGGTGCAATTGGAGGTTCCTTATCCCGCCGGCGCCACGGTCACTGTCGAAGTCAATGGGCAGACGGTCGCCGAAGACCAGGTGGTGGTCCGGGATTTGCTGATTGCCGGCCTTGGTGACAGCTTTGGCTCGGGTGAGGGCAATCCCGATCTGCCGGTGCGCTTCTCGCGTGATCGCGCCGCCGATTATGCCAATCCCCGCAAGGTCGTCGACCTCGTCGGCTATCCCACGCGCGTCGGCGCCTGGCGCGAAATCGGCGACAAGGACTTCATCGAGGAGAATGCCCGCTGGCTCGATCAGGCCTGCCATCGCTCGCTGTACTCGCACCAGATGCGTGCAGCGCTGCAACTGGCCATCGAGGAGCCGCATCGCGCGGTCACCTATGTCGGTCTGGCCTGTTCGGGTGCCGAGATCACGACGGGTCTGTTCCTGCGCTACAAGGGCAACGAGTGGGTGCCCAATCCGCCGCCGTTGTCGCAGCTCTCGGCGTTGGCGGAGGCGCAGTGCGGTGCTGACGACGCGCGCGATGTCGATCTGCCGGAAGCCTACCACTTGAATGGGGCGATCCCCGAGCTGAAGGGTGGCCTCGTGCTGAAGCGCTGTGATGCCGAGCGGGCGCGCAAGATCGATCTCGTGCTGCTGTCGATCGGCGGCAACGACGTCGGTTTCTCCCGGCTCGTCGCCAACGCCGTGCTGGCGGACAAGTCCAACCTGAAGCGGCTGGGCGGCTGGTTTGGCCAAGTGCATGGGCGCGCCGATGCCGAGGCGCAACTCAAGGCGCTCGATGTCCGCTACAAGTCGCTCAACCGCGCCATTCACAACATTCTGCATCTGTCGTGGGGCCAGAGTGACCGCATTATCCTGACGGCGTATCCGGGTCTGGCGCTGCTCGAAGACGGCCAGTCGGTTTGCCCCGACGGTCGCGCCGGCATGGATGTGCTGCCCGAATTCGCGCTGAGCCGCAGCAAGACCGCCGAGGGCGCCGTCGTGGCCAATCAGCTGCACGCCAAGATGCGTGCGGCGGCGAAGGCCTACAGTTGGACTTTCGTCGAATCCCATCGCGCCGAGTTTCAGGGCCGTGGCATCTGCGCGGGGTTCACGGAGAGTGCCTTCTCCATCGCCGATGATCTGCGGTTGCCGCGCAAGTCGGCGGCCGGCTGGGACCCGTTCAATCCCGCCGACTACCACCCCTATGCACCGCGCCAGCGCTGGTTCAGGACGCCGAACGATGCCTTCATGACCGCCAACGTGCACGTGGCGGGCTCGGTGATGCAGAAGGCCTTGAATTTCGAGAGCCTGTCCTGGTTCCAGGTGCTGATCGCCTCGACCTATTCAGGGGCATTTCATCCCACCGCAGAAGGCCACGCGGCAATTGCCGATTCCGTCGTCGAGCGCGCCCGCGCCGTGCTCGAGAGGTATTCGGGCCGCAATCGCGAGAAGTAAGGCAACTCCGCTTTCCCGGCCGGAGCGCAGCCTCCCTTTCGGGTCACCCTTTCCCGCGTGCGATAGCCTTGGAATAGCCGATGCCCTTGTCTATAGTGGCGCGGGCGGTCGGGCCGCGGGCACGTCCTGACTGGCACGGGTGGGGGAAGGGTGACCTCCAGGAAAAGCGGCGCGTTGCGGTCGCTGGTATGGTTGCGTGGGAGCGACGACACAATGAAATGCAATGCGTTGCGTTGGGCCTGGGGTCTGATCCCGATTGCAATACTGTGTTGGATTGCAGTGCTATCGGAGCGCGAACGCATCGAAACGGACCTTCGCTCGCGGGCGCAGGCAGCTTTGTCGAAATCCGGTTTCTCCTGGGCCTCCTCGAAGTTCAATGGCCGCGATGCCTTGCTCGCCGGGCAGGCCACGGATGAAGCCGACCCCGACCATGCCAGCCGGCTGCTGCAAGGACTATGGGGTGTGCGGCTGGTCGATAATCGCACCGAATTGATCGAGAAAGTCGACATATACAACTGGATTGCCAGCGAGCGCGACAACAAGGTGCGGCTCACCGGGTTTGTCCCCAACGATGCCACGCGCAAGGCC
The DNA here is from genome assembly GCA_964498125.1 of uncultured Devosia sp. Classification (GTDB taxonomy): domain Bacteria; phylum Pseudomonadota; class Alphaproteobacteria; order Rhizobiales; family Hyphomicrobiaceae; genus CAMDBL01. The sequence continues at coordinate 87,028 of CAZCGE010000025.1, forward strand.
ATCATCGGTGTGGCCAGGGCAAATTTTCCCAAGCGAGAGATCGAGGATCGCATGAAAGCGGCGCGCGGCGCGCCGCCCCGGGACACCTGGATGAGCGGCGTCAGCTTCAGCCTGAAGAGCCTGGCCCAGCTCAGCAACGGCACGGTCGAGCTGGAGGGCACCAACCTGTCCATCGCCGGCCGCGCCGACGATGCGGCCAGCTACAAAAGTCTCAAGGCTGCCTTGTCCTCCGGATTGCCGCAAGGCATCCGTCTGAAGGCTGATCGCGTCAGCGCGCCGCTGGCCTCGCCCTATCTCTGGTCGGCGCGTCATGAAGCCAATCAGCTGATGTTGTCCGGCCATGTGCCGAGCGAGCAGCAACGGGCACAATTGGCCACGGTGGCCAGGGCCGCGTTTCCGCGCGCCGCCATTGTCGATCGCATGGAGGTGGCGGACGGCGCGAGCGACGTCTGGGGGGTGGCGACGGCGACGATCGTGCGTGAGCTGGCCAGGCTCGACGAGTGGTTCGCGGATTTGCGCGCCAACCAGTTGAACGTCGCCGGCATGGCCGCCGATGATGTCGTGGCCGAGGCTACGCGCAAGGCGCTGCGCGAACGGCTGCCGGCACCGATCCGGCTGACGGAGGCCATCAAATTCAAGGCGGTCGCCGTGCCGACGTTCAGTCCGTTCCGCACGCTGGTCGAGTCCAGCGCCAGCGTCGTCACCATAAGTGGCCATGCCCCCAGCGACGCGGCCAAGGCGGCGATGACCGAGACGGTCAGGGCGCGGCTGCCCAACCGGCGGGTGGAGGACCGTCTCGAGGTCGGCCATGGCGCGCCGTCCGGCTGGCAGTCATGCATGCAGCTCGGTTTGGCGGGACTGGGCCGGCTGGGAACTGGCAAAGTGGCGTTGACCAATCGCCATCTGGTGCTGACGAGCGAGACCACGGACGCGGCCTTGCGCGAGGCGCTGCCCGGCGAGATCGCGTTGGCGGTGGGGCAGGCGTGTGATCTGGACGTCGGCATCGCACTGCGTGAGGTGCCCGAGCCGAACCTCGCCTGGAAAGCCACGCGCACGGCGGGACAGCTGCTGCTGGAGGGTGAGGTGCCCGATGCCGCGGCCAAGCGCGAATTGGCCGAGCAGGCCGCCCGCCTGTTCCCGGGCTTGGCGATCGTCGACCGCGCGCGCGTCGCCGACGTGCCGGCGCAGCATTGGCGGCAGGCCGCCGAGGCAGGGCTCGAACAGTTGGCGCGGTTGCGGTTTGGCGCGGCGGAATTGAAGGGACAGCACTTGACGCTCAGCGGCGAGGCTGGCGAGCGCGCCGTCGCCGCTACGATCCACGAGCAGGTGACGCGACGGCTGGCCAAGGGCTACACCGCCCGCGAGGCCATCGCGGTGCGCACGGAAGCCGACGTCGCCGCGGAGCAGGAGACGCGCAGCCGTCAAGAGGTGGCGGCACTGGATGCCCGGCGTCGTGCGGAGGAGACGGCCGCCGCGGAGGCGCGCAGCAAGGCCGAGATGGCGCGATGCCAGGAGGCGCTGCAGCGCATCGTCAGGTCCGGCACCATCCTGTTCGAGCGGGCGAGCGTCGAGATCAACCGCAAGAGTCACGCCACGCTGAAGGAGTTGGCCGAGACATTGCAGTCATGCCCCAGCGTCGCTGTCGAAATCGAAGGGCATACAGATTCCGAAGGCACGCCGGAGCGCAACAAGCGCTGGTCGGAACGGCGCGCGGAATCGGTACGCGAGCACTTGGTCAAGTACGGTGTCGACGCGGCTCGGCTGGTGGCGATTGGCTACGGGCAGGAACGGCCCATCGCACCTAATGAGACGGCGGAGGAACGCGCCCGCAATCGGCGCATCGAGTTCACCGTCAAAGGCAAGTGAGCGGCGTCAGGGAAGACACCACTGGGCACGCAAGGGGCGAGGGGACAAACGCCATGGATTATCTGGCTTACACGCTGGTCTGGTATCTGCTGATTGCCTTTGGTGTGGGCCTGTTCGTCGGCTGGGTGTCATGTGGCCCGGCCGAGGACTGAAACAAATTTGGCCGCCTCTGGCGGTTCTGCCTGACATGCTCTGGAGTAGGTGTTCATGAATGCACTGATTGCGCAGACGGTGGTGCTGATCGTCGGCGCCTTTCTGCTGGGTGCGTGCACGGCCTGTCTGTTGCGCTGGATCATGAGTTCCGGCAAGGCGGCGGCCTCGCCCAGCATGTGGCAGCCAAAGCCCGCCGAGCCGGTCTCGCCCTCTGTCGGGTCGGGATTGCGCGCGGCAACCCCCGCCCCCGCCGCCAGCAGCGCCGACGCGCGGCGGTTCGAGCGGGCGCTGGCCGGCGAGTCGCCAGCCTCGGTCCCGGCGCAAGTTGCGGTCAAGCCGGCGACGCCGGCCGCGGCACCAGACGTGACAGCCAACGCGGCGGCAAGTGCTGCCCGCACGGTGGCGGCGGCTGCCGCCGCGGCGGCCGCCGTCCAGCGCGCCGCCAGCCCAGCCGTGGCAAAGTCGGCTGTGCACCCATCGGCGACCGGCTCATCGGGTCCAGCGATGGTCTCGACTCAGGTCAGCATGGCGCCGGCCAAGGCGGAGGTACCGCTTCCTACGGATGATCTGACCCGAATCCGCGGCATCGATGCGGCGCTTGCCCAGAAGATCGCCGGGCTCGGTGTCACCCGCTTCCAGCAGATGGCCGACCTCACCTCCCGGGATGTGCAGCGGGTCAGTGCCGGCCTGGGACTGAAAGGGCGCATTCAGCAGGAGAACTGGATCGAGCAGGCGCAGATCCTGGCGAAGGGTGGCGTCACCGCCTACGTGGCCAAGGCAGCGCCGGCCGCGGTGCCGCTGGCAGCGCCCACGCCGCATGAGGGCGAGCAGAAAACGCTGAGCGTTGCAGCCGCCCCGCCGGCCAAGGCGTCGCCACCGCCACCCGTCGCCAAGCCTGTCGCGGCCCCAGCGCCGCCATCTCAGCCGGTCGTCGCGGCATCGTCCCCCAAGGTCGCCGAGCGGGCCGCCTTCGCGACGCGGCCGGCCAGCACTGGACCTGCAACCGCGCCAGTCATGACGGCTGCCGCCGGTGCGCCGGCAGCCGCGGTTGCAGCGGCGATTGCGTCTGGAATGAAAGTTGCGCCTGCCGCCGTGCCGTCATCCCCGCCCCCTGCCGCGACGCCAGCTGCACAGCCCGCTGCTGCCGCCGCGCCGGCCCCAGCGGTTGCCGCATCACCGCCAGGACCACCTGCCTCGGCCGCGGCAGCCGCCGCTGCCGCAGCCACGGCCGCTGCCCAGGTTGCCCGCTCCGCCGTGGTGTCGGGCCCTACCGCGGCATCTGCGGCACCCGTGGTCGCGCTGGTGGCGAGCAACCCGCAAGCGGCCGGCGCATCGCCACCGCGCGGCGATAACCTGCAGCGTATTCGCGGTGTGAACAGCGAAGTCGAGAAGCTGCTGCATTTGCAAGGCGTCACACGCTTTGCGCAGATTGCCAATTGGTCGTCGGCCGATGTGGAGCGGTTCGACCGCCACTTGGGATACGAGGGCCGCATCGGGCGCGAGAACTGGATCGAGCAGGCGCACATTCTCAATCGCGACTCTGGCTCGACGCCAGCGGGGGGTGGCGCAAAGTCTGCGCCGGCTCAGAGCCCAGCCGAACCGTTGCGCCCAGGCCGAGCGCCCGAAGCCAGCGCCGACACCAAGAGCCCGGCGGCGACTGAGGCCGCACCTTCGGGCAGTCCGGCCCCGCGCTCGGACCTCACCGGCTTACGCTCGGTGCGTTCGGAAGCTTACCGTGGTGGCGAGGCGGCGCCGCGGCGCGCCGGGGAGGTCGATGATCTGAAACGTATCCGCGGCATCGGTGTGCTGATCGAGAAGAAGCTCAACGCCATGAGCGTGACGGGGTACGTGCAGATCGCCAATTGGTCGGCGGGCGATATCGACAAGGTCAGTCAGACGCTCGACTTCAAGGGGCGCATCGAGCGCGAAAACTGGGTCGAGCAAGCGCGCATCCTGGCCTCGGGCGGGCAGACGGAATTCTCCCGTCGCGTCGACCGCGGCGATCCCGATGCCGGCAAGAACAAGCCGTGAGCGGGCCAGCGAAGGCCGCATGCAACGGGGCGAGAATGGCACTGCCGGTGCATTTGTGTTAGCGCGTTTAGGTGTGTTAGCGCGTTCGGGGCCCGACCCGGAGCAGTAGAGTTCGCCATGCATCCAGCCTATTCCGTGATCGTGTTCACCATCGCCAGTGGCGGCGGCTATGGCTTGCTGTTCTGGCTCACGGTGCTGGCCGTCGCCGGCGCCATTCCGGCCAACGCCGCCTTGGGCTTCTGGGGCCAAGGCCTCGGCTTCGTGCTGATCACGGCGGGCCTGCTGTCCTCGACGGCACATCTGGGCCGGCCCGAGCGGGCTTGGCTGGCCTTTTCGCAATGGCGCACCTCGTGGTTGTCGCGGGAAGGCGTGCTGGCCATCGCCACCTACCTGCTAGCGGGGCTGTTCGCGGTCGGCTGGGTGGTGTTCGGCACGGTGTCGGGCGCCTGGGCATGGCTCGGGCTCGGCGCCGCCGCCCTGGCCATGGCCACCGTCTGGTGCACCGGCATGATCTACCAGTCACTGCCGACGATCCGCGCCTGGTCGCTGCCGCATGTGTCGCCGGTCTACGTCGTGCTCTCGCTGGCAACCGGGGCGATATTGACGCTGCTGGTTCTGCAAGCCAGTGGCCAGGTGCCCCGACCGTTCTTCTGGATCACCATTGGATTGCTCGGGCTGGCGCTGGTGCTCAAGCGGCACTACTGGGCGACGATGGACGATGCGGCGCGGCCGCTGACGCCCGGCGATGCCACCGGCCTCGGCCGGTTCGGCAAGGTGCGTCAGCTGGACCCGCCGCATACGCAGGCGAACTACGTCATGCGGGAGATGGGTTACCAGGTCGCACGCAAGCACGTCCTGAAGCTGCGCGGCCTGGTGCAGCTCGCGGGAGTCGGTGTGCCGCTGCTGACAACGTTGATCGCACTTGGTACGGGCCCGGCCATTGGACTTGTTCTGGCTATGGTCTCTGTGATCGCCGTCGGCATCGGCGTCACAGTCGAGCGCTGGCTGTTCTTTGCCGAAGCGCAGCACGTCGTGACTCTCTACTACGGCGCTGAAGCCGCGTGATCCCGGTCGCGCGACTGGCGGCTTCGCGATCTCGAGCAACAGCGTGCACCGCAGCCCAGACGCCTTGAAAACCCGGTCGATTGTAGTCAGGGTCAGGCGCAATCATCACTCGCTCGCGGGGAGGATACGTGGACAGTCGCGATTTCGACGCCCTTGAAGAGCGCGCCCGCAAGCATCTGCCGCCGGGCGCCGCTGCCTCGGTGGACGCCGGCGCCGACGACGGCATCAGCGTCAAGGAGAACGTCGCCGCTTGGCGCGCACTGCGCTTGCGCCCGCACATCCTGGTCGATGTGCGCAACATCGACATATCGACCACGGTGCTCGGCCAGACGATCGACATGCCGATCCTGGTCGCGCCGATGGGGCGCCACAAGAATTTTCACCCCGAGGGCGAGGCCGCGACCGCGCGCGGGGCGGCCGCCGCCGGCGCCATCTTCACGCTGCCGACCTACTCGACAACCACGTTCGAGGACGTCGCCAAGGAACGCGGGAGCGCTGCGCAGTGGTTTCATCTCTACATGCTGCCCGACAAGACGATCAGTGAGCACCTGATCGATCGTGCCGCCGCGACAGGCTTCGAAGCGATCGTCTTCACCGTCGACCAGCCGGTCGGCGGCTACAATCCAGAGTCGGCGCGCAATCCCGTGCCGATCGACGATAATCTGCGCCTGCTCAACCTGCCGGGCGCGCCGGTGGCGACCGGCGCCTACCACCCCTCCCGGCAGGGCTTCATCAATTTCCCCACGACGTGGGCCGATCTCGACTGGCTGGTGAGGCGGTCGCCGCTGCCGGTGATTGTCAAAGGCACACTGCGCGGCGACGAGGCGGCGCGCTGCATCGAGGCTGGCGCCAAGGGCGTGATCGTGTCGAACCACGGCGGCCGGCATCTCGATACCACGGTGACGACGGCAGATGCGCTGCCCGAGGTTGTAGCCGCCGTGCGCGGGCGCGGCGATGTCCTGGTGGATAGCGGCATCCGCCGCGGCAGTGACATCCTCAAGGCTGTCGCGCTGGGCGCCAAGGCCGTGCTGATCGGCCGTCCGGCGATCTGGGGCCTCAGCCTTTACGGTGCCGATGGTGTCCGTGACGTGCTGCAACACCTCACCGGCGATCTGCAGCGGACCATGATGCTGGCCGGCGTGGCTCGGCTGTCGGAGGCGACGCCGGATCTGATTGCGGGGGTTAAGGAATAGTGGAAAAAAGCAATTTTCGCAGAACACGCTGCGCCCAACTACGCGCGCTTCCTCAGCAGAAGCCGCACGACGAAAGCCTTGCGGTCCTGTCGAAGCTCGGCACGCAAATCGCGAATAGCCGCTTCGGCACGCGCCACCCAGTCGAGCGCTTCGTATCGCGAAAACCTTGCATTGGGGTCGTAATCAGCCCGATGTCGTGCTTCCTGCAATTCAACGAACTCATTGGCACACGCGACGATGCCCGGCGCAAGCCCCAGGTTTCGTGCTTCTCTGCAGGCATTCTTGGCAAAGCCGTGCTCCAGCGCCCGAAATGTATGGGCCCACGCATCGCTCTGGCGCGCCACGCCAGTTCCAACCAGAAGATCAGCCGCTTCCCTCGCCAATGCGTGGAACAGCGCGTAGTAGGCGGTGCTGATGGCACGCCGCAAGTCGGCCTGTCGCGGCTTCTGCTGGCTGGCTCTTGCCAGTCGGCGCGCCGTGGCAATCAGATCGTTGCTCACGCGTTGACCAACGATTGGCGCTCATCGAATTTGTGACGGGTATGCGGAAAGCGAGTTTCGCCTCGCTCCCAAAGCCTATCACACAGCGTGTTGGTCAGATGGCGCGTGGCTTTCGAGGCGGTCTTCATGTCGATCGGCTGCTCGGACAGCGCATAATGCGCCTCGATGTAGATCACCGGATCGCCGTCGTGATCCTCGCCTGCGCGCACAGTGACGTCCGCGAGCCCGAACGGTCCCATGATCTCCCGCACGGTCTCGCTGATGAGATCGACGATCTCGCGGTCGAGCGCTTCTGCCAGCTTTGCCATGATAAAATTCTACAGCGACCATGTCCGGATGTCACGCCGCCCCCTCGATCGTGCAAGTCCGCGCGCTAAGTTCCAGGAGCGGCCTATGCCCACCGTCAACGACAATCCCGCAAAATCCCGCTACGAACTGCCGGTCCAGAGCGGCACGGCATTCGTCCTCTACCGACGCGAGCCTGGCGTCATCGTGCTGACCCCTGCCGAGGTGCCGGCGCATTTGTCGGGTCGTGAGCTCGGCGGAGCGCTGGTTGCCGCCACGCTGAAGCAAATCCGGGCCGAAGGCGGCAAAGTGGCGCCGCGCTGCTCGTTCGTGCGTGCGTTCATGGCCGAGCACCCCGAGTTTGACGATCTCCGCGTGCCGCCCGGCGGCGTGTAATGCGCTGGCTCGCCAGCGTCCCCGGCCTCTTTTGCGGATGGTTCCCGGCATAACTTGACTTCACCGGTTCGAAACCCTATTCGGATATCGCTGTGACGTGCGCTTCTTCTGAGCGCTCCATGGAATTGCGGGCGTAGCTCAGTTGGTTAGAGCGCCGGCCTGTCACGCCGGAGGCCGCGGGTTCAAGTCCCGTCGCTCGCGCCATTCCATGACTGCGTCAAACACTGACTGCTTCGCGCCAGCAGCCAGCGTCGCACAGCCCGGCCTCACAACAACATCGTCCGCACCCGCTCCTGCACGGCTGGCCCCTCGTTGCGCCAGCTGTTGAGCCTGCTGCTCACTTCCGCCACCTCGAGCAGGTCGTCGGCCGCCGGCGCCAGCATGTCCACCGCGGCTTCGGCCGGCACCGCGCCGCAGTCGAGCCAGGGCGCGAATGCGTCCGGCTCGAGAATGGCCGGCATGCGGTCGTGCAGCCAGGATATCGCCGCATTCGACGGCACGGTGAGAATCGCCATGGTGTCGATCTCGCTGCCGTCGGCGCCGAGCCAATGCTCCCAGATCCCCGCGAAGGCCAGCACCCCGCCGCCACGGCGTTGGATCAGATGTGGCCGCTTGGCGCCGGCCTTGCCGAGCCACTCATAAAAGCCATCCGCCGGAACAAGGCAGCGGCGGTGTCGCATGGCGCCGCGAAACGACGGCTTCTCGGCCGCCGTCTCCGCCCGCGCATTGATCAGCGTCGACAGGCGGGCTGGATCCTTGGCCCAGGACGGAACGAGGCCCCAGCGCACCAGCGCCAGCTCCCTCTCGAACGTGGCCGTCAGACGCACAATGGCGACGGGCTGCGTCGGCGCGATGTTGTAGCGCGGCGGGAAGGCATGTGGATTTGCGTAACCGAAGGTCTGTCGCACCGCCTCGTGCGGCGAAGTCAAGCTATAGCGCGAGCACATCTGCGTTCCTCGGTGTCGGCGGAGACGGTGTGCGGCAACCATTCCGAGCTTCGACGATCCAAGTCACCGATACCGAGCAGGCAGGCGGGGATCCACACGCCAACAGTCCGCGCATATGATATCAACGGCCTTTCGTGGCGCGATCGCCTGTTGGCAAAAGCGCTCACAGGATTGCGTCAAAGCCCTTCCGACGCATCAGTGAAAGCAGCTTCAGCGTCGATCCGCTCGGTCGCTTGGCCCCCCGCTCGATTTTGCTCACATAATCCGTAGACACGTTCAGTGCTCGTGCGAACACGGCTTGGCTGACACCCGCTTTCTCGCGCATTTCGACGATATTCTCGGCCGTCAGAGCCTCCACGGTGGTCAGGCAGCGCACGTCGAAATCGCGCATCGTCTGTTTGTCGACCAGCCCCAGTCGATGCATGCCACGCACCGTCTCGTGCATCGCTTCGGCGATCTCGCTTCGATACTTATTCTTCGCCATCACACTCGACCTCCCAAAGCTGGCCAGCCTCGATCAACGTCTCCAAGCCCGTCGCGTCAAGACCAAGGATGAGCGCGCCGGTTTCGGCCATGTCACGCTCGTCGGCGGCCGAGATGTTCTCGCGCCCACTCTTGGCAAAGCCGAACACGAACACGGCGCGCGTTCCAGCACGATAAGCAATGATGGTGCGCAATCCACCACGCCGGCCGGCGCCTTCCCGCGCCGCACGCTGCTTGATGAGCCCACGTCCGAGATCCGCGTCGATCAAGCCATCCTCGGCCCGAATGACCGCATCGCACAGCGCCGCATCCGTCAGTTTTTCCTTGCGTTGAAATCGCCGGAAAGTCTTCGTCTTGAACATTCGCAAGGCGCTTGCCCTCTGATGCGTTGAATTATAGGACTTAGACCTATAAATTGCAAGCGAATAATGACCAGGACCTTCCCCAAAAAATTCAGGGGAAGCGGAAGGCGAGCTGGGGCATCGCCTGGAGGGGCCTGATCGCGCGTCGGGGTGATCTGGCGCAGACCTCACGAATGCCGTCGGCGATGGCGTAATAGCGGAAATCCGGTAT
>CAZCGE010000026.1:0-9901 GCA_964498125.1 uncultured Devosia sp.
CTTCAACGATCTTGCACACCTCACCGACGCGACCACGTTCGCCGACTATCTGGCGCCGCTCAAGGAGAAGAAGTGGCACGTCTACGCCAAGCGCCCTTTCGCCGGGCCGAAGGCTGTGCTGGCCTATCTTGCGCGCTATACGCACCGCGTCGCCATCTCGAGCCGGCGCCTGATCAAGGCCGACGCACGCGGCGTCACGTTCAAGGTCAAGGATTACCGGATCGATGGCCCCGCCCGGTACACGACGATGACGGTGAACCCGCACGAGTTCATCCGGCGGTTCCTGATCCACGTCCTGCCAAAGGGCCTCCACCGCATCCGGCACTACGGCCTGCTGGCCAACGGTCAGCGCCAGCAGAACCTTGCCAAGGCACGCAAGCTGCTGCGTGTGAAGACTCCCGATCCGGCCGACGATGATCTCCACCGCGCCGGCGATGGCGATCCGGCCGAGGCACCGCCCGCACTGCCTCGTCCGTGCCCCTGCTGCGGCGCACGCATGCTCATCATCGAGACCTTCGACGGCGTCTGCCGGCCGCGACCTCACGCGCCGCCGTCGAGCGCCGGACCGAGGAGCGACACGTCATGACCGCGTCGGCCTGCGTCGATCACCACATCATCGATCATTGCCGTCGCTGGTCACGCACCGGCCGCGATGGCGCTTGTCTCGATCGCTGCCGAATGAGGCGCAGGGACCAACAGCAGCAGCCGTCCAACATCAATCTCGCTGACTCAATCGGCTTCGGGACACCCATCGTGTCGCCCGGTCTGCTCGATCAGTACCAGCCTCGGCGCCGATCGGCGCCCGCTGCACCCGCCGCGACCACCAAATCCCCATAGCGCGCGGCACCGTCGGGTGCCAAACTTCACGCGGGTTCCTTCCCTGGAGGCTTCCGGACGCCGGCCCCGGTGCGCGTGGCTGCCTCCCTGAGGGCCGGCATCCGGAACCCTTCACAATACCGGTCTATATTAAACACGGACGATCAGTGGTGATGTGTTCTTCCAGGCACACTAAGCCTACTGCTCGTAAGTCCGAAATGTTGCGGCGCACCTTAGCTTGGCGTCAATTCCGGCGGCGAGCCACAGCCTGCAGACCAGTATCGACCGTCTGACCAGGTGATCTGTTTCGCAATGTGCATCGTTTGCTACCACAGAAGACAAAATTGGACCTGCACGACAGCATCGTTAGGATTGTACCGGCCGCTCCGGCCTAACCGCGCCTCTTAAGCTGAAATGCATGCTTTAGGTCGACGGGTCGGGAGTGGAAAGTTCAGTAACATGGAATGTGTCTGGCAAGGGCGCGTAGTCTGCCGCCGGCCGCGAAAGAGGTACCGAAATGCAAAAATTGATCGCGGATGCATGGAATTTCATTTTCAACCATGAAGTCAGCCCGCTCCGACACATCCCCGATGTGGGCACGCGGCACATGATCCTGCAGATACTAGGATGGATGTGGGCTGTGGCTTTTTCCGTCGCCATCGGCAGCTACGCGATGCTGCCCTCGAGCTTGATTGGCCATGCTGTGCTGATCGGAGCGGCTGCGATAACGGCGGCAACATACACAACTGCCTCAATCAAGCCCGCCTTGTTCAAGGCAGGATCGGGCCGTCGGCATAACGGGGAGCACGAGTAAGATTCGAGCGAGACCTCGACGTTGCCATGATCGGTGGTCGCACGACTTCCCAGCCGATTTCTAAAACCTTGAGGACACAAACCTTGACCGATCAAGCCGGCGTTGTGACCGTCTTTTACGACGGGTCCTGCCCGCTGTGCACAGCTGAAATTGGTATTTATCGTCGTTGTGCAGGCGCGGAAACCGTGGCGTTTATCGACGCGTCGGCGAACGAAACTGGTACGATTGTTGCTGGGCTCCACAAGGCGACAGCGCTCAAGCGGTTTCACGTGCGCGGTGCCGACGGTACGCTGGTTTCGGGTGCGGAGGGCTTCGGCCATCTGTGGCTTGCGCTTCCCGCATGGCGCTGGCTTGGACGTATCGTGCTGCTGCCGGGCGTGCTGCAAGTGACCGAGGCTGTTTACAGCGGGTTCCTTGTCGTGCGGCCAGGCTTGCAGTGGATGTTCCGGGCGACGACCTCGACTCGGACCCGCTCATGACCCGCATTCTCGTGATGGGTGGGAGCCAGGGCATCGGTCTGGCCGTGTGCCGTGCGGCGGTTGCCAAGGGACATCGTGTGCGCGCCATGTCTCGCAACGGCAGGCTGCCAGCAGACATCGGAGGCGACTGCGAAACGTTCATCGGCGATGCCCGAAACGCCGACGATGTCATCCGGGCGCTCACGGGTATCGACGTCGTCGTGCAGGCGCTTGGCGTGCCGCCGTCGCTTGATTTTATCCTCAAGCCTGTAACTCTTTTCTCGGAAGCGACTCGCGTGCTCCTTCCGGCGATGACCAAAGCTGGCGTCGGCAAGCTCGTTGCCGTTACCGGGTTTGGCGCTGGCGACAGGCACGACGCCATCAACATTCTGCAGCGGCTCCCCTTCAGGCTGATCTTCAAGAATGCCTACGACGACAAGTCGATCCAGGAGGCGCTGATTGCCGTGAGCGAGCTGGAGTGGCTGATCGTGCGACCCGGGGTGCTAATGAATTGCCCGTCGAACGGCAATTACCAAGTTCTGACGCGCGCGAGCGATTGGCGTAACGGCATCGTCGCTCGCGCCGATGTGGCGGACTTCATCGTCCAACGCATCGAAGCCAATACACTGAATCGTGAGAAGCCCGTGATCATCCGGTACCCGCTCTGAGGCTTTCAGTTGCGGTCGCTGTCATTGCCCCGCGACGGCCGTGAAGTTTGGATGACCCAATGGCTCGCGCTCAATGGGCCGCATCGAGCTCGCGGGTGCACTCTGAGATGAACTGCCAATGCCGAGCTGAGGCGTCCGGCTGCCGCCAAAGACCCGGCTCCACGACACAGAGCGGCAAGACCGGGCCGCGCCTTGCCGCCTCTGTCAACGGCCGGTGATCGTGGATGCGCAGATCGCACTTGAACCAAACGACGTGCAAGGGTGATGACATGGCGTTCGCCGAACTCAGCGCTCCTGGATGTTAGGACGCCAACAAACATAAGTGAATCGTGATCTGTGGGCGTGGCAGATCGACTCACGGGGATTCACGGGCGCGGCGAACAGGCGTAGCGCCTGTCCATGATCGACGAGAATGGCATCAGGCAGCGGTGGGAGTCGATAGGCTCCAAGCTCGGCGAGCGCGAGCGGCGGCTGTGGGCTGCGGCGGAGGTGGAGGCTGCCGGCTACGGCGGTTTGTCAGTCGTCTCCAAGATCACCGGGATCGCGCGCTCGACGATCAATCGCGGCGAGGATGATCTCGAGGAGGGGCCGCTTCCGGACGGCCGCGTGCGCCGCGAGGGGGGCGGCGGCAAACCTCTGTGCGAGAAGGACCCGACGCTCGTCAGCGACTTGAAGCGCCTCGTCGAGCCGGCGACGCTGGGCTCGCCCGTGCAGCCGCTGCGCTGGGTCTCGAAGAGCCGCGCAAAGCTCGCAAGGGCGCTGAGGGAGATGGGCCACGCCATCAGCGAGGGGACGGTGGGCAAGCTGCTCACCGTGGAGTTGGGCTTCTCGCGCCAGCGCAATCGCAAGGCGGACGAAGGCTCTCGGCATCCCGACCGCAACGCGCAGTTCGAGCACATCAATGCAAAGGTAGTGGCCGCGCAGAAAGCAGGACAGCCCGTGATCTCCGTCGACACCAAGAAGAAGGAGCTTGTCGGCAACTACCGCAACGCTGGCTCGGAATATCGGCCGCAGGGGCAGCCGCGGCGCGTGAACGTGCACGACTTCGAGGACAAGCAGCTCGGCAAGGTCGTGCCCTACGGCGTCTACGACATCACGGCCAACGATGCCTTCGTCAGCGTCGGCATCACGAGCGACACGGCCGAGTTCGCCGTCGAGGCGATCCGCACGTGGCTGAAGCGCATGGGCCGGCAGCGCTATCCGAAAGCACGCAAGCTGACGATCACGGCCGATTGCGGCGGCTCGAACGGGGGGCGTGTGCGGCTGTGGAAGGTCGAGCTGCAGAAGCTTGCGGACGAGACCGGGCTGACGCTCAACGTGCACCACTATCCGCCGGGCACCTCGAAGTGGAACAAGATCGAGCACCGCCTGTTCTGCCACATCACACAGAACTGGCGTGCGCGGCCTCTCACCGACCGCGTGACTATCGTCGAGTTGATCGGCGCCACCACGACCGAGACGGGCCTCAAGGTCGAGTGTATGCTCGACGAGCGCACCTACGAGAAGGGTATCAAGGTCAGCGATGCGGAGATGGTCGCGCTTGCCATCACCGGCGATGCGTTCCATCCTGAATGGAACTACACGATCAAACCGAGACGTTAGCGGACGATGTAGCGGTTGAAGTTGCTGACGGCCTTACCAAGCGTCATACGATGCGAGGAGCATCGTCAGATCCCACGCAGCGCAATCTGTTGTTTGGTCTGAGCCGTATGCGTTGCTGTCGGAAATTTGATGCGCGGGATGCGCAAAGCACAAGACGGGCTGAGGAGGCTGAGGCAGTTATGCGAGCACTCGTCGTGGGTGGATCAGGCGGTCTCGGAGCTGCGTTCGTCTCGCTGCTTACCGCCGATGTTCGGTTTAGCCACATCACCTCGTGGTCTCGCTCAGCGGCCGCTCTAGCAGGCCACAGAACCTCGACGAGGCGGATTGACCTCCGCGACGAAGCAGCGATTGCTGCAGCAGCCCAAGAACTCGGCGCGGTTGATCTGGTGCTCATCGCCACCGGGCTGCTGCATGACGACGATATGAAACCGGAGAAGACGTGGCGTTCACTCGAGCCAGCCACGATGATGCGCGCATTCGAGATCAACACGATCGGGCCGGCGCTGATTGCCAAGCACGTGCTGCCCCTTTTGCCTCGCGATCGCCGTGCGGTTTTCGCCGCCCTTTCGGCGCGTGTCGGCAGCATCGGCGACAATCGCCTGGGTGGATGGTACAGCTACCGCGCGTCAAAGGCCGCACTCAACCAGATCATCCGAACATTGAGCATCGAGCTTGCCGTCAGACATCCGCTTGCGGTCTGCGTCGGCTTGCATCCAGGCACGGTCGACACGCCCCTTTCCAAGCCGTTCCAGGCCGGCGTCCCAGTAGACAAGCTGGCCGGCCCCAGCATCGCGGCTGCGCATCTGATGGACGTCATCTCGCGGCTGACGCCGCAAGACAGCGGTAAGCTTTTCGATTGGCAGGGTAAGGTTGTTCCGGAATAGGCTGATCAAAGTACGCGATGCCGCGTCACTGAAGGATAAAAGGGGTCGCTCGCAAGTAGGCGTCGCTATCGACTTGACCTACCACGAAATCTACCACGTCGGACCGCGCAATCAGTACATTTCTCCAGGTCGAAGTGAACCGAGGTGGTCGTACCTCGGTCCGTGTTTCGATCGTAAGAATGCCATGCCGTGGTTCCATGCGCGCGATGTCAATGGCACTCTCGCCTTGAAAGTCGCGGGCAACTTCGTCATTTCGTGGTTCCTTCCGCATGCGCGTTGGGCGGCACCGGTGGCGGTCATCGAAGGATCTCGCAATGAGCAGAATTACCGTTGTGACGATGATGGCGGGCATCGTCGCACTTGCATCGGATGCGACGGCGATGTCCAGCTATAGATGGAAATACCGGCCGCTACTGGTGTTTGCCGACGGCGCATCCAGTGCTGCGCTCGCACAGCAGCGTGGGATCGTCGCTGCAAGTCGTACCGGCTTGGCCGACCGCAATGTTGTCGTGGTGTGGATCGTTGGCAATTCCGTGAGCGCCGAGCTCGGACCGGCCCCTGCGCAAAGCGCTGGCGCCCTCAGGGCACGGTTTGGAGTGTCGACTGCCTCCTTCAGCGCCGTACTGGTCGGCAAGGACGGTGGTGCTAAGCTGTCGCAATCCAAGCCGCTTGATGCGGCCCGGCTCTTTGCCACGATCGACGCTATGCCTATGCGTCGTAATGAGATGCGCCGCAAATGAACTTGCAGGTCGCGCAAGGAACGCTTGAAGCGGAGGAACGTGTTGATGGACAGATCGGGTGAGGACAACGCTGCGCCAAGAGGATCGGAGATTTCGACCCGCATTCGCGAACGACTGCTTCAAGCAAATAAACGGTTCAACGCCAACGACAACATCGCAGACTTCATCGAGCCTGGAGAACTCGACCTGCTGCTCGATGAAGTGGCGGCCAAGATGAAGGCTGTACTCGAGGGGCTGGTCATCGACATCGAGAACGACCACAACACGCAAGGCACCGCACGGCGCGTCGCCAAGATGTACCTTAACGAGGTGTTCCGAGGCCGCTACCATGCGGCGCCGCCGGTCACCGAGTTCCCCAATGTTACCAGCCTCAACGAGCTGATGATCGTGGGCCCCGTCACAGTGCGTAGCGCCTGTAGCCATCACTTTTGCCCGATCATGGGCCGCCTGTGGATCGGGGTCATGCCCAATCAGCATTCCAACCTGATCGGGTTGTCGAAGTATGCGCGGCTTGCCGAATGGTTGATGACGCGGCCGCAGATCCAGGAGGAAGCCATCACGCAGATGGCCGAGCTGCTGATGGACATGGTCAAGCCAGATGGTCTCGCCGTCGTCATGGAGGCGGACCACTTCTGTATGCATTGGCGCGGCGTGAAGGACACATCGACCAAGATGGTCAACAGCGTCATGCGCGGTTCGTTCCTCAAGGATCCGGCGCTGCGCCGTGAGTTCCTTTCGCTCGTCACCATGAACAAGTGAGATCCAAATGCTCGTCCGCTGTCTCTATGCCAGTCGAATTTCAACGCCGCTCGCAGCATCTGCGCTCGACGAAATTCTCGAACAGTCGCGGAAGAACAACCCGAAGCGCGGCATCACAGGACTGCTTTGCCATACCCACGACAGCTACGTTCAGGTGGTCGAGGGCGGGCGCGAGCCGATCTCGGATTTGCTCAGATCGATTTATCGCGACGACCGGCATCAGCAAATGACCATTCTGTCGTTCGAGGAGATAGCCGAGCGACGGTTCGGCGACTGGACGATGGGGCGGGTGAATGTCGAGAGCATCAACGTGGCCGTGCTGCTGAAATTCTGCGAAACGACAGCGCTCGATCCGTTCACTTGCTCCAGTCACGCGATGATGTCGCTCCTCATGGAGCTGATTGCGACGGGTTCGATCGTAAACCGAGGCACTACTTGAGTTTGTGGGGCATCACGCGCCCAGCTGTAAAGAATACGGGCCATTGCCTCAGTGGATTGCAAGGTTTGGGGTGGTCGCTGATGGGAGGCGGGCCAGCCATGGCTGAGGGCACAGTAGAAGATCTATTGAAGCCCGAGAATAAAGGCAAACTCACGTCGATTCTCACCTACCACGTCGTGCCTGGTAAGATCATGTCAAAGGATATCGCCGGCAAGGCATTGAAGGCGAAGTCCGTCCAGGGCGCTGAGATCTCGGTCGACGCAACTAAGGACGTGATGGTTGACAAGGCCAAGGTCGTGAAGGCCGACATCGAAGCTTCGAATGGTGTCATTCACGTGATCGACTCGGTGATTCTGCCGCCGGCGAAGTAAGCACCATGGCGACGCCTCCACACCGCTGATCATCTTTGGCGGTCTTTGGGGTGGAACTTACAAAACGTGGCGCCGCTAGACCCAATGTCTAGCGGCGCGGTTATTTGCAGCCGGGAATGTGTCTCCATCGCTGCAGGTTCCGGAAGGCTAGGTCACTCCGAGAATGGCAACCGCAAAATAAAGTTGCTCAAGCGTGATCCGCGCCAATGGCGACATCGTTAACAATCCACAATCGGTTGGTGTGACCTGAAGCGAGCGACGCCAATGCGACGTCCGCGAACACCGGATCGAATACTCACCCAGGAGAAACCAATGCTCGGATTAAAATCACTCGTTGCAGGCTTGGCGATTGGCGGAAGCCTCATGCTCGCCACCCTCCCGGCGCGCGCGGCGGACGACATCGTCGACACCGCGGTGAAGGCCGGATCGTTCAATACGCTTGTCGCGGCCGTCAAGGCTGCCGGTCTCGTCGAGACGCTGAAGGGCAAGGGTCCGTTTACGGTATTTGCCCCGACTGACGAAGCTTTCGCCAAGTTGCCGAAGGCAACGCTCGAGTCGCTTTTGAAGCCGGAAAACAAGAGCAAGCTCGCGTCGATCCTCACCTATCACGTGGTCGCGGGCCGATACGATGCAGCCCGCATCACCGGTTCCAAGGCGAAGCAGTTCGGGGTTAAGTCCGTACAAGGCGCCAACATCGCTGTCGACCTGCGCAAGGGCGTGAAGGTCTCCGGCGCGAACGTCGTGAAGACGGATGTGCTGGCATCGAACGGGGTGATCCACGTGATCGATACCGTGATCCTGCCGCCCGCGAAGAAGGCCTTTACGAAGCCAAAGCATCATTGACGACTGGCCGGTCTCGAATCCTGGCTCAAGTAAAGTAGCGCCGCGGGGCTCATAGCCTCGCGGCGTGATGTTTCGGAGGGAGGAATGCGGGCTGCAAAAATGGGCGTTGTTCTTGCTGGGATCGTGATCGCACTTTCGGCAATCGCATTCATTGCGTGGGTATACATGGCCAACAATGTCGAGCAACCGAAATATCGCGTCGTTTCCGCTGACGGCGATGTCGAGGTTCGCGACTACGCCGAGCTGGTGGTGGCCGAGGTTGCGATGACTGGTGATCGCAAGTCGGCCGTCAGTAGCGGGTTCCGTCCTCTTGCCGCCTATATCTTTGGGAAGGAGCGCGACGGAGACCGGATTGCGATGACGGCGCCCGTCGTCCAATCCAGATCGAACGAGCAGAAGGGCGACAACACTTGGACTATCCGCTTCTTCATGCCGTCGAAACACGCCTTGGAAAGCTTGCCTCAGCCGGCAGAAGCCCGTGTCCGCTTGATGAAGATTCCGGCTACCCGCCAGGCGGTAATTCAATTTCCGGGCGTTGCCACGGATGCCTTGATTGCCGAGAAAGAAGCGCAACTTCGCCATTGGCTGGCAAAGCGCGGTACGAAATCATCCGGACCGCCGACCTACGCCTACTACAATGCCCCGTTCACGCCGGGGCCGATGCGACGCAACGAAGTCTGGCTCGAAATTTCCGAACAGATGCCATGACGAGAGACAATTGCGCATCGGCAGATCGTACAATGAGACGGCTGGCTGGGCTAAGCGCAGCCTGCTCAGTTTCCATGGACTCACGCAAGCATGCGCTGTCGGAAAACCAGCAGAGATGGCAGAACGACAGCCCAGATCAATGCGACGGCGAGATAGGTGAGCGGGGCCGAACCGATGATCTCGAGAGCGCCGAGCCTTTCGCCGGCCCAATAGGCAAGCGGACCTGCAACAAAGCCGGTGATGCTCGCCTTGATACCGAGGTGATGGCCGAGCAACGATGCCATCGCCGGCATCGTTGCGCCGAACGCGAGCCAAAGCGCGACGATCCAGGCCGGTGCCAGTTGCGGGCTCGGCCACGGCGCAGCGAAGCGGATCAGCTCGGTCGCCACAAACGCGCTCTCGGCGACCAGTCCCGCGGCGCCACAGGCAAGAATCGTCAGGGCTCCAGATGCGCGCGAACGGTTCGTTGCTTGCACGGCGCCGATAAACAGTGCCGCCGCAAGGACTCCCGGAGCGTTCCGCCCCTGTGCTGCGCCAAGGGCACAGGCGAGCCAGACGACCTGGAAGCCAACCCATTCCGCGATCGGCCGCCAGCGCGTCATCATTTTCGGGCCTCAGAGCTTGAGCGCACCGAGTTCGTCGCCCGCAAGCCTGCGGCGCAGCCGGCCATCGACGCGATGGTCGAGACCACGACACCCCAAGCGATGTCGATGGCTGCGAGTTCGATCGTCCAACCTTTGATGACAGCGAGATTGGTCAGATCGAAGGTGGCGTAGGCCGTCAGGCCCAGCACCGCTCC
>CAZCGE010000027.1:0-108738 GCA_964498125.1 uncultured Devosia sp.
CCTGTCTGTGATCAACCCCGCCGACACGAGAGCACCACGCCCAAGGGGGTGGCCGACATCATCGGAATGGGTGGCCGACTTCGATTGGAACAGGTGGCCGGCTTCGATCGGAATACCCGGCCGACTTCGTCGGAATCCGCAGAAATGGTGACGCACATCTCAAAAATTTTGGCATAACGTACACGCAGATAAGTGGGTCTGTCGCAATAGCCCCGGCCTATGATCTTGTTACAACATGGGCCCATGTTCCCAAGGATCCCATGGCGCTTACGCTCGACGGATCAACCAAATGGCCAGACCGAAAGAGTTTAATTCGACTTGGGCAGACTAGGTGCGAGTTAAGCCAAAGAAGAGCGGCGGAACTGATTGAGTGTACTGCCGATGCCTTGGCATCGGTTGGGCCAGAAGCAAAACGATACTTCGCGTGTCGGGAGGGAGAGATTGGCCTACGCATGCTGGATGCGTGGGAGATTGGGATAAAGGAGAGCCTTGGCGTCACCAAGGGTCTAGTGAAGGTAGAGAAGACGCCCGACAAACCAATGCGAATTGCTAAGTCTGACGGTCTGGTGCTCGAGTTCCTGCGTCGGAATGGCGGCACCGCTTCTGGCACCATAAAAAGCCTTTCAAGCACCTTGGGCATCCCGCAAAGTACACTCAGCGCATCCCTGAAGCGGCTTGGCGATCGTGGCTTCGTGCGTAGAGGTTCGCGTAGCATTGCTCTCATGCCGAGAGAGGTCTGAGTCTTTACCTCACCACCTGCCGCACCACGAATTGCCCCGCCCGCTGGCCACGCTGGCCCGTTGGTCCACTCCAACGCGCTTGGTCATGAGCCGGATGATCTTGGGATCGCCTTGTCCAAGGCTCGCGTCAATGATGAGATGAACGGCACCGCCGCGCCTGCCCATCTTGACAGCCGCGCCCGACGGCCGGCCAATGCAGCCATGTCAGACCCTCGCAATAACAGCACCCTCGACGCCAGCGAAGTCGCGCAGTTTGGCCGACTTGCCGCGCGCTGGTGGGACCCTGCCGGCGAATTCCGCATGCTGCATCGCATCGGCCCCGCGCGCCTGCAATTCCTGCGCGACCGCATGGTGCAGCATTTTCGACCCGGCGCCGGCGGATTGCGAGCGCTCGAAGGTTTGACGATCCTGGATATCGGCTGCGGCGGCGGCCTGATCGCCGAGCCGCTCACCCGCTTGGGCGCCCGCGTCATGGGCCTCGACCCCTCGGCCGAGACGATCGCGGCAGCGCGTGCGCACGCCGACGCACAGTGCCTCGACATCGAGTATCGGGCCGGGCGCGTGGAAGATGTGGCAGTCGAGGGCCGCGCCTACGATTGCGTGATCTGCCTCGAAGTGGTGGAGCACGTGCCTGACGTCGGCGCATTTCTGGCCACCTGCGCCAAGCTCGTCCGACCCGGCGGCCTGATGCTGCTGTCGACCATCAACCGTACGCTCAAGTCCTATGCACTGGCGATCGTCGGAGCCGAGTATATCTTGCGCTGGCTGCCCGTCGGCACGCATCAATGGGACCGCTTCGTGACGCCGGACGAATTGGCGCGCCACCTCACCGCCGCCAGCCTGCAACCAGGAAGTCCCGAAGGCCTGGTCTACGATCCGCTGCGCGATACATGGCAGCGCGACGCCACCGATCTCAGCGTCAACTACCAGGTGTCGGCAGTCAAACGGCCAGCGTGAGTGGCTGACTCTGCTGCGCCACCCATGGCCTCACGTTCCTGAACCGACCTCGGTGTCAGGCCGCCTCTCTGGAGTCACTGGCGCGCTTGGAGATCGGCAACTCCTCCATGTAGCGCAAGGCCCCCTTGACCCTGGCGCCCTCCTCTGCCGAGAAGGACTGGTGGCAAATTTCGCTGTCGACCTGCGCGGACTTTTCCAGGCGCACGCGGGCAGCCTGAATGGTGCCCTTGGTGTGGCCACGCACCACCAACTCGTCGCATTCGATACCGCCCTCGACGATGGCGCCGTTGTCGATGATCAAGAGCTTGCAGCGGATATTGCCGATCACCTTGCCCTTGACCAGCACATCGCCGTCACTTTCCAAGTCGCCCTTCATCGTCAGGCGCTCATCGACGATGGAATGGTTGGTCGGTGTCGAGCGGTCATAGCTGGCAAAGCTCTGGGCCGTCGACCCGAAGTTCGAGGCGGTATTCGAGCGAATCACATCCGCACCGATCGCATCGTGTGCCACGTCCGTCTTTTTCGCGATGAACATGCGAGTGCCCCCTTATGAATTTGCCGAATCGGAACTCGCGACGACGCATCCGGTGATTCGCAAGTGTAAGGGCTGTTTACGAAACGTAAATAGTTGTCCACAAAATATCCACACGCCATTCCCAAGGCTTGCATAGGCCCTGCCGGGGCCATTGCAACCTGCGCGTGCCTCCGTGATTAGGTGCGACCCAGGCACGGCAGTGGGCCGACCGTGCCTGGCTGGGCGTGCTACTTGGCGTTCTTGGCCAGCCAATCGTTCATCATGGCGATCTCGCCTTCCTGCGCCTTGATGACGCCCTCGGCGAGTTTGCGGATCCGCGCATCCTTGCCATGGGCCAGGACCACTTTGGCCATGTCGATCGCGCCTTGATGGTGCGGGATCATGCCTCTGACGAAGTCGACATCGGCATTGCCAGTGAGGACGATGTTCATGTCGGCATGCATCTTGTCGTTGGCGGCGAGAAAGGCCTTGCTGGAGGGGCCGGTGTCGCCCTTGGCGGCATGATCGGCGTGTGCCGCGGCACCACTGCCTGCCGCGGCGCCACTGCCTTTGCCCTTGCCCATCATGCTGCCTTTGGGGTGGTCCTTCTGCTGCATGTGGGCGCCCGATCCGGAGCCTGAGCCCTGCGCCAGGGCCGAGGCTGTCATGACGATCGCGCCGATGGCCGCGATGACGAGTGTACGTTTCATGGGAAACATCCTGTCTGAAAGTTGATAGCCGGGGCCATGCGCCGCTCACTGTGAACGACCAGCGAGCCCATTCGATTGTCGATTGCGAAGCGGCGGCGGCTGGTCCACGTCCGCCTGCCGCGACGCCGTCAAACGAAGCGGTTCGGCGGCCGTGGCATGGGCAGCACGATCGCGCCCTTCGCGGCAACATCGAACCCCGCGGCTTGGATCACGCGGGGTGACGCCATCGGCATCGCAGGCGCAGCGGCGAGAACCACGAGAGTGTGGCAGGCGACACCGCAATACGGACAATTCTGCAATGGATCTGGCTGGTGGTCGGCATAACCCGCCGCCAGATCACCTGCTGCATGCGCCGGCATGTCATGATCGACCGCTTCGGCGGCTGCGGCATACGCCGGACATGGCATCGCCACGCGATGAGCGGCGGCACAGCCGAGCCACGCTGGACCGGACGCCGCAATCAGCAGCAGCGCTGCCAACACCCGCACCCAGGGCCGGCGGTGGGCGGCGGACTTCCAATTGCGTGGGCGTTGGTGCGTGCGGGTCGTCATGGCCTCGCTGCCACGGTTGAAGCTGCTGTTGATAAGGGGCAGGGGACCCGCCGGGGCAAAGCAGCAAGCTGCCAGGGGCGGCGCCACCGGTCTGTGATCCAGATTAATCAGGCCTTGGTTTTTTCACCGAATTGGCAAAGATCACTGATGGGGCAACGCGGGCACTCGGGTTTGCGCGCCTTGCACAGGTAGCGGCCGTGCAGGATCAGCCAATGGTGCGCCGGCACGCCATGCTCGGACGGGATGACGGCCAGCAAATCCTCTTCCACCGCCAGCGGCGTCTTTCCGGCCGAAAGGCCTATGCGGTTGGCGACGCGAAAGACATGCGTATCCACCGCCATGGTTGGAGCACCGAATGCAACGTTCATCACGACATTGGCCGTCTTGCGGCCAACTCCGGGCAGCGCTTCCAACAGCTCCCGATCGCGCGGCACCTGGCTGCCATGCTCGGCGACGAGCATCTGGCTCAAGGCGATGACGTTCTTGGCCTTGTTGCGATAAAGGCCGATGGTTTTGATGGCCTCCCGGACGCGCTCCTCGCCGAGCGCCAGCATTTTCTCAGGGCTATCGGCCAACCCGAACAAGCCGCGCGTGGCCTTGTTGACGCCGGCGTCGGTGGCTTGCGCGGAGAGCACCACGGCGACCAGCAACGTGAACGGATTGACGAATTCGAGTTCGCCTTTGGGCTCGGGATTGGCAGCGGCAAAGCGGCGAAAAATTTCAGCGATGGCTTTGGCTGTGAGTTTTGGCTGGCGGCGCGGGGTCTGTTTTGCTGTCGCTTTAGCCACCATGATGCCCCCAACCGTGGATCAAGAAGCCCCGGGCGACGCTGCCCAACTTGGCCCATGCATGGGCCAGTCGTCGTGATAGCCGCAGCGACGGCAAAGCGGAAGGGTCGTCGAGGGAGATGATCGAGGCATGAGCTGAATCGGTTGGTGGCGAACAGCATGCCATGGCGTGGCTTGCGGGCCATGCATTTCACGCCTGCCTTTTGGGACAAGTAAAAAGTGGTCGGAAGGACGATCGTAATAACATCTTTAGGTTGTTTAAATATAGTAAGTGCTATCAATAGTTGTATTCACGGGATCATTGGCCATGCCGACGAGAGTGACTTCACATTGGCTTGCGGGCCATAGTCTCAAATCACGCTTCTATTTCATCATTTGGGTCTTGGGATTACTGCCGGTGCTTGGCGTCGTTCTCACCCTCGTGACGATCCAGAACGCTCGACGCGACCACGCAGCAGCCACTGGCGCGGCATTCGGCACCATCTATCTGGAGCGCATCAATGGCCTCGTTTACTCGGTCGTGATGGAGTCACGCGGCATTTACATGTCAGCGGACTGGCACGCCGCCGAGCCGTTCGCCAAGAAGCTCATGAGCGGGCTCGTCGAACTCAAGCAAGTTGCTCACGACTGGCGAAGGACCGCGGTCACGGCGCAGCGCACCAACGTCGAGGAGCTTTCCAAGCGCATCGATCAGTTCGTGGTGTTCCGCACCGAGCTCGTCCGCCTGGCCAGGGAGGAAAATACCGCCGCCGGGCGCGCCTTCGGCGACAACGATGGCAACCGAAACGTCCGCACCGCGCTCAACGAGAGCCTGCAAGCCCTTGCCAGAGCCTGCGAGCAGGAAAGCGCTCGGGTTCGTTCCCAAATCGAGGCCAACGACCACAACGCCCTCTTTGCCCTCGCCTGCCTCGCAGCTCTTGGCGCGCTTGTGCTTGCCATTGGCATCATGCTCGTGCGCGGTCAGCTGCTCTCACCGCTTTTCAATATGAAGAGATCGATGCTTCGCCTCGCCGACGGCAATCTCGAAATCGCAGTGGAGGGCACCGAGCGGAAAGACGAGATCGGCGAGATGGCTCGGACCATTGGGGTCTTCCACGCGACATCGCTCGAACGCGCCAAGCTCAATCGTGAGGCACGGCTCCTATCCCAGCTCAATGATTGGCTGCAGTCGTGCAAGTCGCTCGACGAGCTCTATCAGATGGTGGGAAAATTCCTGGGGCGCCTGCTGCCGGGATGCGCCGGCAGCCTCTACATCTACGCCAACTCGAGAGACGTGCTTGAAAGCGCCCATACTTGGAATGGCGGAAACACGCCGGCCACGATGCACCCGGAAGATTGCTGGGGGTTGCGACGTGGCCGCGCATATACGTTCGGTGAGGAGGAGATCGACTTTCCGTGCGCCCACGTCGATGCAGAGCACCCGGGACGCTACTGCTGCATTCCAATTCTCGCGCACGGCGAAACCATTGGCCTGCTCCACCTCGAGTTCAAGTCCCACTGTGACGCCACCACGCAGATTGCCTTGGCAAAGGCAATCGCCGAGCAGCGCCGGATGGGTCTCGTCTGCGCCGAGCAGATCAGCCTGGCGATCGCCAATGCCAAGCTGCGCGACCAACTCCGTGATCAGTCGATCAGGGACACCCTGACCGGCATGTACAATCGCCGCTATATGCTGGACGCCTGCCGGCGCGACTTCTCACGAGCAACCCGGTCAGCGGAATGCGTGAGCCTTCTTTCGCTGGATGTCGATCACTTCAAGACGTTCAATGACAACCACGGTCATGACGCCGGCGACACCATGCTGCGTGCCGTCGGCGAATGCCTGATGCAATCGTTCCGCGATTACGATGTCCCCTGTCGCTTCGGCGGCGAGGAGTTCGTCGTCATTCTTCCGGGCGCGACTTCGGACGTTGCCGCGCGCAGAGCCGAGGATGTCCGTGCCAAGATCGAAACTCTAGCTGTTCGCTATATCGATGGCGCGCTCCCCAAGGTCACGGTATCAATTGGTGTCGCGACTTTTCCGCAGTCGGGAGATAGTCCCCAGGCCGTGCTGAAGGCGGCTGATGCGGCCCTGTACCTCGCCAAGGAGGCTGGTCGCAATCGCATCCAGCTTGCCGCAAGCTGCCGTCGAGGGGGCAGCAATTCAGCGAGCCAGCCGGAGACGCCCGCGACACACGTTGCGTGCCTGAACGGTGCGCATCACGTCTTTGCACCGGAACCCCTCACGGATGTGGCCTAAGCAGAGGAACCGGGAATTGGTCGGGCACGTCGGGTTGCCGCGCATGACAAAGCCGTCGTGGCATGGCGCGAAAGCATAGAATCGCGCACATCGGCTCGCTCGCACCTCCCCGCCGGCGGCCGCCCTCCCCGTGGGCCATTGGCGAGGCCTGCCAAACCTGCTTATCTCGCTGTCATGTCATATACCCCCACGGAGAGCCCCGCCGTCTGCTTCCGCGCCGTGCTGACGCCCAACCGGTCGTTGTCAGCGACTGGGTTTCTGGTGCTGATGGGCTTGGTCACCCTCGTCAACATCGCCGTCGGCGTTGCCTTTCTGCTGTTGGGCGCCTGGCCGGTGTTTCTGTTCTGCGGACTGGATGTCGCACTCATCTACGTGGCGTTCCGGCTGAACTATCGCGCCGGACGCCTGTCGGAGACGATCGAGCTTGATAGCGCACAGCTCAGCTTCGTGCGCATCCATCCCTCGGGCGCGCGCGAAACCTACGCGTTCAATCCCTATTGGGCTCGCGTCCGATTGCAGCAGCATCCGCGCGGCGGCAGCGAGCTGCGGCTCGCATCGCACGGGCGGGATCTCGCCTTCGCGCAGTTTCTCAACGACGACGAGCGCCGGGAGTTCGCATCCCTCTTGAGCGACGAGCTCGCTGTCGTCCGCACGAGGGTCCCTGGCGCTTGAGCGAGGAACCTTTTTGCGTGCACCGCGTCGGAATCGGGTCGCCAACACCGACCGCCCCGGCCTAGTTTCGGACCAGTCCATCCGTGATCGCAGAACGCAAGGACCCGCACGCCATGCTCGCCACCGAACTTCGTTCCAACACCGCCGGCCCAGCATCGTTCGCACATGACGCCGGCGATTACGACCTGGTGCGCCGCGCCATTTTATTCCTCACCGAGACGCGGGTCGAACAACCGAGCCTCGAGCGGCTGGCCGCCCATCTCGACCTGTCGCCCAGCCATTGCCAGAAGCTGTTCAAACGCTGGTGTGGGCTGTCGCCCAAGGAATTCGTGCAGGCGATCACCATCGATCACGCCCGCCAGCTCCTTGCCGGATCGGCCAGCGTGCTCGATGCCGCGCACGAGGTCGGTTTGTCAGGTGCCGGTCGGCTGCACGATCTGTTCGTCAGCCACGAAGCAATGACGCCCGGCGACTACAAGCGGCGCGGCGAAGGCCTCGACTTATCCTACGGCTTCCACCCGTCGCCATTTGGCCTGGCGCTGCTGGTCGCCACCCCGCGCGGCGTCGCCGGCCTTGCCTTCGTCAACGAGGACGCCGGTCAGACGCGGCGGCAAGCCCTCGACGACATGCTGCGCCGCTGGCCAAAGGCGCGGGCCGCGGAAAATGCCGAACGCACGGCGCCTTTCGTCGCGCGCATCTTCGATCCGGCGCGGTGGCGGCGGGAGGTGCCGATTCGTGTCGTCATGATCGGCACCGATTTCGAGGTGCGCGTCTGGCAGGCGCTGCTCGAGATTCCCATGGGCCGCGCCGTCAGCTATGCAGACATCGCCCGACGCCTGGGCCAGCCCACCGCATCACGTGCCGTCGGCGCCGCCGTCGGCCGCAACCCGATCTCCTTCGTCGTGCCCTGCCACCGCGTGCTGCGCGGCGACGGCAGCCTCGGCGGCTACCACTGGGGGCTGACGCGTAAGCGCGCGCTGATCGGCTGGGAGACGGGGCGGGTGCAGTCGTAAGCCGGAGCCCGGCGAAACGACGCCGAGCGAATGCGTAGCGGGGGCAAGCTCCATGCCGCAAAACCACACTCCGGCCGCGCCCGCGATTTCGCTGCCGGCCATCCCGGTGTTTCACGTTGGCCAGAGTTTCGCGCTCGAGACGACGCTGGCCGTCGGCGCGCGTGGCTATGACTTGCTCGACCGGGCGACAGCCGGCATCCCGACCGCGGCCATCCGGATTGGCGATGCCATTTCGTCGGCCTGGCTGCGGCGTGTCCGCCATCCCAATCTTGCCGAACTCAATACCGTGGCAGCGGTGGTCAAGCGGCCGGGCACCTACTATTTCAACGTCCACTACGAGTGGGGCTGCACGAGCGCGGCCAAACCTTCGGGCACGGGGCAAGGCGCCTGCCTGGTGCGCGTGCTCGATTGGAAAACGCCGGGACTTGGCCGGCACATCGTCGCTGCTTGCGTCATGGGCGCCAAGGGGCCCTGGGTGACGCTGACGTGGCCCGGATACACCGGCGTGCTGCAGGCGATGGCCAAGGGCCGCTTTGCCGCCGGCCTCAATCAGGCACCGGCTCGCGTCGTCTGGGGTCGGCCGCCACTCGATTGGCTGGTCGCCAAATCCCGAATCCTACGCTCCACGGCTTTGACGGCGCCTCATCTCCTGCGTCAGGCGTTCGAGCAGGCGGCGAGCTATGCGGACGCCAAGGCGCTGCTGACGACAACGCCGGTCGCCGCGCCGGTGATCTACACGCTGGCCGGCCCAGGCCCAGGCGAAAGCTGCGTCATCGAGCGGCTGGAAACCGAGGCGCGCGTGCTCGAGGGCCCGGCCATGTCACAAACCGCCAACGACTGGCAGACGGCGAGCTGGCAGGGCCGCCGCCGCCCCGGCCGCGGCAGCGACGAGCGACTGGCGGCGATACAGAACCTGGCCCGTGCGCCATCGTTCGAGCGGCCGTTCGACTGGCTGACCCCGCCCATCCTCAACGATCAATCGCGGCTGGCCATCATCGCCGACCCGGCCACCGGCCGCCTGACCGCACAAGGCTACGAGGCCGACGGACCGGCGACCGCAGTCCTGCATCTACAGATCTGAGGCGGTGCACATTCACCCCAACTTTGTCGCGCCCATTTTCGCCAGCGCGGCAATGGCGCCGCCGGAATAACCAAGGTCGGCCAGGATGTCGGCGGAATGCTGGCCGAGCACCGGCGCCGGACGCGGAATGCCCGGACCATCGTGGTCGAGCAGCACGGGATTGCGCGCAACCCGGATCTTGCCGAGCTTGGGATGCTCGACCTCCGCCACCATCTTGCGCGCCACCATGTGCGGATCGTCGAACACCTCCTGGAAGTCGTTGACGCGGGCGCAGGGTACGCCAACCTCCAGCAGCGCCGCCTCGATCTCGGCCGCTGTCTTGCCGAGAATGATCGGCTCAACCAGCGCCAGCAGGGCGTCCTCGTTCACCTTGCGACCTGAATAGGTGTTGAACCGGTTGTCCTCGAGCTGCTCGGCAAGACCGAGAACGGTCATGAAATTGGCAAACAGCTGGTCGTTGGGCGCGCCGATGGCAACGTAGCGCTGGTCTTTTGTCGCGAACAACTGATAGGGCGCATTGAGGCGATGTTTGTTGCCCATCGGCTGCGGCACCCTGTTGGTCTCCAGGTACTCCGCCGCCTCCCAGGCCGCCGCCGCGATCGAGGCTTCGACCAGCGAAATATCGGCGATTCGCCCTTCCTTCAGCCGTGCGGCGCCGACCAGCCCGGCGAGGACGGCATAGGTCGTGAACAGCGCGCCGAACACATCCGCGGTCTGCACGCCGGGCCGCAACGGCATGCGGCCGGGCTCGCCGTTGACCGACAGTACGCCGGAGAACGCCTCGGCGATCAGGTTGACGCCGGCGCGGCGACGGTAGGGCCCGGTCTGGCCGAAGCCGGAGACGGCGGCGTAGACGAGCTGCGGATTGACCGCCTTCATGGCGTCCGCGCCGAGCCCCAGCTTCTCCAGCGCGCCGGGGCGGTAGGCCTCGATGACGGCATCCGACTTGGCGGCCAATTTCAACAGTACGTCGCGCGCCTCGGGTTGCTTCAAGTCGAGCACCAGCGAACGTTTGTTGCGATTGAGCGCCATGAAGCTGACGCTCTCGCCGTTGCGGATCGGCGGCGTCGCCCGCGCCATGTCGCCCTTCGGCGGCTCGACCTTGATGACTTCGGCCCCCATGTCGGCGAGCAGCGTACCGGCGAACGGGCCGGCAATGAAGTTGGCGAGCTCCAGCACGCGAATGCCGTCCAGCGGCTTGGCCATGTCCGACCCCAATGTGACGTTTTGGTTGGCGGCGAGACCAGCATGGGCCAACGCGCTTGTCGAGGTCGATGTGGATGGTGCACGGGCAGTGTGCTTCACGCCTCCCTCTCCTCGCCTTCCCGGAAGCCGCGCCGCGCGATAGCCTCGCCGCATCCCGGATGACCGATGGCGCGGCTATCCGGGATCTTCACCATTCTGAAGCTGGGGAAGATCCCATACGCGCTAACTTTGGTCTGTTGGAGGGTGCAACCTATCCTCTGCGTCCCCGGACAAGCGATCCGACCGCGAGGTCGGAGGGCGAAGATCCGGGGTCTTCACCCTTCTGAGGTGGGGAAGACCCCGGCTCTGCGCGGCCACCGCCGCTTCGGCCGGGGACGCAGATCGATAGGGTGCACCCTTATGTTAGTGCGTATAGGGAAGGTCCCGGCTCTCCGCACGCATCGCGAACGGCGCGGCTGCGGCCGGGAAGACGGAAGGGGAGGGTGAGGTCCGCACGACAGTCGCGGAGACCTGCGCGCGCCTCCGTCACACCGCCACTGTCTGCTCCTCCGTCTTCGGCACCGTAAAGCCGCCCTCCGCCACCAGGCGCGCGAACAGGCCCTGCCGCTCGACCAGCGCGCTGAAGCGGCCGCGCTCGATGATGCGGCCACGGTCCATGACCAGGATGCGATCGGCATTGGCGACGGTGGAAAGCCGGTGGGCGATGATGAACGTGGTGCGGCCCTTCCTGAGCGCATCGAGCGCCCGCTTGATGCGCGCCTCGGTCTCGGCGTCGAGTGCGCTGGTCGCCTCGTCGAGGATCAGCACCGGCGCGTCCTTCAGGATCGCCCGCGCGATGGCGATGCGCTGGCGCTCGCCGCCCGACAGCGAGGCGCCGCGCTCGCCGATCAGGAAACCATAGCCATCGGCTTTGCGCGAGATGAAGTCGTGCGCCTCGGCGAGCTTGGCGGCGGCGACCACCTCCTCGTCGCTGGCCTCGGGCCGGCCGATGCGGATGTTGTCGGCGATCGTGCGGTTGAACAGGCCGGCATCCTGGAACACCACCGCGATCGAGCGGCGCACGGAGTCGAGCGAAACGTCGCTGATATCCTGGCCATCGACCAGAATGCGGCCCGCATCCGGCTGCCTGAGCCGCTGCAACAGCGCCAGCGCCGTCGTCTTGCCGGCCCCGGTCGGGCCGACCAGCGCCACGGTCTCGCCGGGCCTGGCCTCGAAATCGATGTCGAAGACGCCCTGCTCGCCCGGGCCGAACCTGAACGACAC
This sequence comes from uncultured Devosia sp., assembly GCA_964498125.1. Classification (GTDB taxonomy): domain Bacteria; phylum Pseudomonadota; class Alphaproteobacteria; order Rhizobiales; family Hyphomicrobiaceae; genus CAMDBL01. The sequence continues at coordinate 11,735 of CAZCGE010000027.1, forward strand.
GTTGTCGTAGCGCACATGGCCGCCGGCGGTGGCCAGATCCGGCGCGCCAGGCTTTTCCACGATGTTGCCCTTGGCGTCGATCAAGGCAAAGTAGCTGCCGAGCGTCGGCGCCTGCTGGAAGATGCGCACCAGAAAACCCGAGAGCTGATCGAGCTTGCCGATCAAGAGGCCGGCGAAGGCGACAAAGCTGACGATCTCGCCGACTGTCAGCTCGCCGCGCGAGGCCAGCATCGCGCCGAAGGCGAAGATCGCCACCATCGTGATGGTCGCCGCCGCTCGTGTCAGCACGGTCAAGAGGCCCCACCAGGTGAGCAGCGGGTACTGCACGTTGAGCAGCTCGCTCATCAGGTCGCGCATCGCCGTCATCTCGGCGGAGAAGCGGGCGTAGCTCTGCACCACGGTGACGTTGCCGATGACGTCGCCGACACGGCCGTAGACGTCGTAGTGGTAGCGCTCGATAGCCGCCTGCCCGCTGGTGGTGCGGCGAATGACGAGGATGTTGGCGACCATATAGACCGCGGCCAGCACCGCCAGGATCGCCGTCATGCGCCAGTCGATCGCCAGCGCGGTCGGGATCAGGCAAATGATGCCGACGATGGCGGTCAACTGCTCGCGCAGAAAGCTCAGCCACAGCCAGAACAAGGCGTCCGTGCCGGCCAGGATGGTGCGCACGACCGCGCCGGAGCCATGATGGGCGTGATAGCCGATCGGCAGCGTGATGGCCCGCTCGAAGGCTTTGCCGACGGCGGCCAGCCGCTGCCGGTGGGCGAGGCGATCGGCCATCACGGCGACCAGCACGCCGGCCAGGATGCCGAACAGCCCGAGTGCCGCCCACAGGCCGATGATCGGAAAGGCGCCCTCGCCCTTGGTCAGCGCATCGACGACGCGGCCGAACAGGATTGGTTCGGCGAGCTGCACGATAGCGACCGCGATGCTTGCCGAGGCCAGCACCACCGCCAGCCGCCGCTCGTTCGACAGCATGCCGAGAGCGCGGGTGTAGATGGCTGTCAGGTGCAAGGTGGAGGTGGTCTTTGCTGTGCCGTCGGTCATGGGCTCTCGTTGTCGTCGATGGGCGTCGTCAGCCGGCCATGGAAGAACCGAGCATTACAGGCGGCTCAGCAGCGTGTCACGCAGCCCCTTGATGGGGCGAAAAACGAATCGCACGACATGATCGCCGGGCGGCACCGCGACTGCACGAAAAATCACGTTGGCACGCAGCAGCTCGACGGGCTGGCCGTCGATCTCCACCGTCCACCACGGATGCCAGATATCGTTCAGCACGACGAAGCCACCGTCGAGGCTGCTGGCCGCGACGATGACCTCTGTGTTGCGGTAGCTCGAGATCCGCACCTGTCCCGGACGGCGTGTGTTGCTTGGCTCGGCATGCGGGGCCTCCAGCAGCACCGTACGCGCCAGATCGACGGGCGGCCAAGCGCCTGTCGCCAGCATCGCCGCGAAGTTGGCGCGCTCGGCCCGTGTGGCGAACAGCACGCGCAGCAAGGCACGCGGGTTCTCGTAGATGTAGCCCTCGGCGGTGCGGGCGATCAGCGTCAGGTCACCGGGGGACAGCCGCTTGTCCACCGACTCGATGGGCGCGCCGGAGGCGATGAACCTGAGGCCCAGCAGATCGGCCAGCGGCGAGCGGAAGGACGGAAACAGGGCCGAGAACTTGCGCTGGTCCGGTAGCCCGACATGATCCTCCGCGCCGGTCGCCTGGCTGTAGAGGCCGAGTCGCAGCGGGTTATAGCCCAGCGTATTCTCGAGGCCGTGCGTCAGGCTGGCATTCGGCCAGTGGAACCCGAGGCCCAGCAGCTCGACCCGGTCCCGCCGCGTCTCGCTTGCAGACTCGGCGACCTTGCGCTTCAGCAGGGCGATGGTCTCGTTGCCGGTGGCGGGGTCGAGTACATCGTAATAGGCCGGTGGCATGCCCGAGGACGTCGTCGGCCCATTGTTCCAGGCCAGATCGCCCACCGTCACGCCGATCAGTATCAGTCCGGCCGCGATCGGCCGGATCGGCTTCAGCCACAGCGCCGCGCCGATCGCGGCGGTTGCGGCCAGAAAGGAGACGGCCGCGACCACGAGCGGCGCGGCGGTGCGTGGCAGCCGGTCGAGCGAGCCGCCCAGCACCAGTGACACAACGACGGCCAGCAGCACGATGCCGGCAACGGCCAGCACTTGGCGGCTCGGCACCATTGTCGGTGCCTCGGTCATCAGCCGGTGGGCGACGTAGCCCGCCAGGATCGCCAACAGCATGCCGATCGGGAACACCGCGTCCGCCGGCCGCCGGAACAGGTCGACACCTGGAACCGCCGCGTGCAGCAGGCCGAAAATGGGCGTGTACCAGCCCAGCGCATAGATCATCATGACCGCGCTAGCGACGCTGAAGAACCGGATGTCGCGATGCCAGAGTCGCCCGCTGATGGCGCCAAACACAATCAGCAGCGCCGGCGCCGCGCCGACATAAAGGATGCCGACGTTCTGCGCGATGTAGAGGCCGCTGTCGCGCCAGGCAAAGCTCGGCGGGCCCCAGTAATCCTCCATGCGTCCGCCCGCGCCGAACAGGTCGGGCGCAAACAAGGTGAGCAGCAGCGCCGGGTGCAGCGAGCCCCGCCCCGCGCCCGCCAGATCGATCGCCGGCCGGTTCGACTGACCCGCCACCAGCGCCGTCAGCAGCAGCGGAATGGCGACGACGAGCACACCACCAAGAACGCCCGCGAGCAGTGGCGGGAGAGTGACGCGGAGTCGCGCATAGGTGTCTGACATCCTGTCAGACACCGCTGCGCCCGCCAACACCCGCCAACCCACATATCCAATCAGCAAATACGCCCCCAGCAGCGCCACCTGATCGCGGCCGAGGAGCATCAGTCCGCCAGCCAGACCGGCGGCAAATCCGTAGGCGGCTGAACCGCGCTCGAGCCCGCGTGTCAACAACAGCAGCGTCAGCGCCAGATAGACGAGGCTCAGCACCTGGCCGACATGCTGGATGCGCCAGGCCATCGCCGCGCCGAACCCGAAGGCCAGACCGGCCAGCACGGCGCCGGCCCAATGCCAGCCCCGATCGCGACACCACAGCACCAGGCAGGCCGCGCCGATCAGCACCGTCACCAGCAGCATGGCGTCGGCGGCGCGCAGGCCCGGGTTGCCATCGATCATCGCCAGCGCCAGGAACGGCGGCGAGAAGATCATGGATTGTGGATCGGCGATCTGCGGATGGCCGGAAAAGACGTTGGGGGTCCAGAATGGCGACTGGCCGGTGGCCAGGCTTTGTGCCAGGAATTGGATCTGCGGCAGGAAGTGCGCCTTGGCATCCCAGGGGATTGTGACGCGCCCGGACAGCCATGGCCAGCCGAGAACGAGCCAGGCCAGCCCCAGCAGCGCCAGGACCGGCGGCAAGGGCCAGGCCGGATGCTCGGGGTGCGGCTTCATCTGATCCATGCCACCGTCCGGATTCTTGCAGCCATTGCCAAGCCACGTTGCAAGCCGTCACTATCACCCGACTCGATGGCGGCAGTGGGCCGATCAGTGCCACCACCGCCACGACATAGAGCCGCAGGCTGGGCCAGATTCAGGCAAGATCGCCAGGACACATGCGCAAAACCGAACCCACCGGCCTCGATGCCATCATGGCGGCCCCTGCCGATCGGCCGTTCGTCGTGGCGCAACTCGGCCAGTCGCTCGACGGCCGCATCGCCACGCCAGCCGGCGAGAGCCGCTGGATCAATGGCGATTGCGCCCTCGATCACGTGCATCGGCTGCGCGCGGCGGTCGATGCCGTGGTGATCGGCATCGGCACGGCCTTGGCCGACGATCCTCTGCTGACCGTCCGCCGCGTCGCCGGCCAGCACCCGGCCCGCGTGGTGATCGACCCACGCGGGCGGCTGCCGGCCACGGCAAAGTGCCTCGCCGACGACGGCGTGCGCCGGCTGGTGGTGCGCGCCGAAAAGGTGTCTGACCTCTGGTCAGACACCTATACCGGCATCGAGATCGTCGACATCCTGCGCGTGAACGGCCACATCCCCCCACACGCCATCGTCGAAACGCTGTTCAAGCTCGGACTGAAGCGCCTGTTGATCGAGGGCGGCGCATCGACTGTTTCAGCCTTCATCGACGCCGGCGCCGTCGACAGGTTGCATGTGCTGGTGGCGCCGATGATCCTCGGATCGGGCAAGCCTAGCCTGTCCCTGCCGCCGATCGCATGGCTCGGCGACGCCATGAGACCCAAGACAACCGTGCATGTTCTCGACGACGGCGACGTGCTATTCGATTGTGATCTGAGGAGCGTTCAGAAGGGGAGCTGAGCCATGCCCGAAACTCACGCCGTCTACAGCCCGCCAGCCCGCCGCTTTCACTGGTGGACCGTGGCGCTGATCGCCGTGCAAGTGCCGGTCGGCATCATCATGTCCTACCGTGGCAACGATCTGAATATCTGGGACGGGCTGACCAATAACCTCTACAGCACCCACAAGCTGATCGGACTCAGCATCCTCGTGCTGGTGATCGCCCGCCTCGTCTACCGCTTCCGCAACGGCGCTCCGGCCGACGAGCCGACGCTCGAGCCCTGGCAGAAGGCGGTTTCGCACACCACGCACTGGAGCATCTACGCGCTGCTCCTGGTCGTGCCGGTGCTGGGCTGGCTGGGGGTCTCCTATTACCCAGCCCTTGACGTCTTCGGCTTCAAGCTGCCCGGCCTGGTGTCGCCCGATCAGGCCACATCCGCCAAAGTGCTGTTCGCACACATGATCGGTGCGTCCGTGCTGGTGATCCTGATCGCCATGCATATTGGCGCCGCGCTGTTCCACTATGTCATCCGCAAGGACGGCGTGCTGAACCGCATGCTGCCGATGTTGCCGCGACGCGACGGGAAATAGCGAAAACGCGCAATCGCAGGCCGTTGATCGCGAATCTGCCATGATCCTGGTCATGGTGAGCGTTGAGCTGTGTGTCATCGTTGCATGACGCTTCGACCCCGAAAGGTTCCACCCCATGAAACTCAACGTCACTCTGGGCCTGTTCGCGGCCTTGCTGATCGGATGCTTCGCCGCAACGCCGGGCGCGCGCGCCGCCTCGGGACAGGAAATCGACGCCGATGTCCGCGCGACGTTGTCCCACTTCACTTATCAGGTCCGTGGCGCCGATGATCTGCTGCGCCGGGCGGCGGGCGTGCTGGTCTTTCCCGCGATCGTCAAAGCCGGCATGGGCATCGGTGGCGAATATGGCGAAGGCGCGCTGCTGATCGGCGGCCGGACTCGCGCTTACTACAATTCCATCTCCGCCTCGATTGGCTTCCAGCTCGGCGTGCAGAAGCGCTCAGTCATCATTCTTTTCATGACCGAGGACGCGCTCAGAAGCTTCCGCCGCAAAGATGGCTGGAAAATCGGCGTCGACGGCTCGGTGGCCATCGTCACCCTCGGCGTCGGCGGCTCCCTCGACACCAACCAGATCACCAAGCCCGTCCTCGGCTTCATCCTCGACCAGAAGGGTCTGATGTATAATTTGACCCTGGAAGGCTCGAAGATCACCCGCATCAGGCGGTAAGGGGTCAAACGCGTAGGTCGGGTCGAGCCCTTCGCGAGACCCGACGGCCTGGATTGCCACGTTGCATGTCGGGTCTCCCCCGGCATAGTACAGAGCCGGGGTTCGACCCGACCTACGGCTACGCCGGTATCACCCCGGCAGCGCCAGCACGTCCTCGTGGCCGATGATGGTGACCGCATCAATGGCGGACAGGCGGTGGGCGAGCCAGGCGTCGATGTCGCGAGCGGGCACCTGACCGGTGTCGCGCACGGCGTTGGCCCAGCCCTGGTCGAGGTCGCGTCGCAGGCGATCGAACGTGCGATCCAGCACCCACGGGCTTTTTCCCCGCACGACGCGATAGCCGCGCGTCGTGAAGGCGGCGGCGAGCGCCTCGCTGGCGCGCGGACCGGCAGCCGGGCCAAAGCCCTTGTCGGTCTGCTGGTGCCGATTGAAGGCCGCGCGCATGACCTGGTCCAGCGGATGCTCCGGCAGGAAGGCCGCGATGCCGTCGTAGGTCAGCACGGTGTAGAATATCTGCCCGGCGGCGGCCACCGCGTCGGCCAGTTGGGTGATCACCGGTCCGGAGACGAGATCGAACAGCGCCGCCGCCGTGACCAGATCGGCGCCGGCGATCAGCGGCGCGAAGTGGCCCTTGGAGAAGTCGGCCTGGCGGAAGGTGACGGTGCCCAAGGTGTCTGACAAGATGTCAGGCACCTCATCGTCGGCCAGCCTCGCCCGCGCCGCATCGAGCAGCCGCTGATCGTAGTCGACCAGCGTCCAGTGCTGAACTCCGGGCAGCCACGGCGACAGACCGCGCAGGTTGGAGCCAGCGCCGCAGCCGAGATCGACTACGCGCACAACGGGCCGCAACTCGGGCCTCCCGGCCAGCGCGCCAACCAGCGCATGCCGCACGCCGGCATTGACCGACGCATGGTCGGCCGGCTCGCGCAGCGCCAGCCATTCCGGTGTAAAGCCACTCAAGCCTTCATCTCCATGATCGCCGCGAAGATGCGCCGCGCCGTCTCGGTCCAGGTCGGCAGCTTGCGTCCGGCGTCCCACGAAGCCGCCTCCAGCCGCTTCCTGAGCTTGCGATCGCTCATCAGACACACCAGCGCCGCGCCCAGCGCATTGATATCACCGGGCGGAACCTTCAACGCGGCGGCGTCCGGCACCGTTTCAGCCGCCGCGCCCCCGGTAGTGCAGATGATCGGCAGTCCGCGCGCCATCGCCTCGGCCAGCACCATGCCATAGCCCTCGAACAGCGACGGCAGCACGAAGATATCGGCCGAGGCGTAATAACGCTCGAGCGTTGCGGGGACCACGGTACCCAACAACGTGATGCGATCACTAAGCTTGGTGCTCGCCGCGATTGCTGCCTTCAGCCCGGCGACCGCAGCCGAATCGCGATCCAGCGCGCCGGCAATTGCCAATCGCCAGTCCAGATCAGCGAGCGGCCCGAGTGCCGCGACTAGGTTCTCGTAGCCCTTGCGCGGAGAGATCGCGCCGACCGACAAGAGTTGCATGGGTGTGCCCGTGCCGGTTGCGCGCGGCGCCGGATCGGTGCCTGGCTCGGCCACCGTGATGAGCGGCCCGGAAACGCCGAAATCGGCTGCCAGCAGCCGCGCCGTCATCGGGCTCGTGACAATGACGCGGTGGCACAGCGCCAGCGCCGCCGTCTCCGACGCCGCGAGCGCCTGCCTGCGTTCCTCCGACAGCCCTGCTTCCAGCGCCAGCGGATGATGCACCAGCGCAATGATGCGCCGCTTGACGCGCCGCAGAAGTTCGGCCGGCATGGCGCCCAGCGCCAGACCATCGATCATCAGCACCGCCCCTTCAGGGGTCGCGGCGAGCCGGCGCTCGGACTCGGCCAGATCCGCTTGCGTCGGATCAGGATACGACCCGGGCAGCGGGAGGTGCGTAATATCGATCCCGAAAGATGGCAGCAGCCTCAGGACGCGGCGATCGTAGATATAGCCGCCCGTTGCGGTGGTGAGATCACCGGGGATGGCAAAGACGACCTTGGTCATACGTGCGGCTCATGGGCTGTGCGAGATCGCCACCGGCGAACGGCGACACCGGACCAGATGGCTTCAACGACGCCGAACGGCCAGGCGCCCTGCAGGAAGCCATAGACCGAGGCCAAGGCACAGCATGCCGCAAAAGCCAGGATATACCAAGGACTTCGATCTTCGAGGGCGTAGCAGACCAGCATCGCCGTGACGGCGGCCAATCCGAAAAGTGTCAGCCGGTCCATGGGCGTCAACCTGCCAGCGGGCCCTCGAACGAGGCCCGCGCCAGATCTGTTTCGTTCAGTGTGACGCGGATCTTGGACAGGCCCTTGCCATCCGCCCCGAGCGCGCCCGACTTGGCCGCGTCCGCCACCGCGTCGAATACGTAGCGGCACAGAAACTCGGTGGTCGTCAGCTTGCCTTTGAATTGCGGCAGTTCGTCGAGGTTCTTGTAGGCCAGCGGTTTCAGCGTCTTGCCCAGCACGTCGAGCGCGGCGCCAATGTCGACCACGACGTTCTGCTTGGTCAATTTCTCGCGGAAGAAGGCGACGTCGACGACGAAGGTCGCGCCATGCATGTGCTGCGCCGGACCGAAGAACGGGTCAGGCAGCGAGTGGGCGATCATGATGCGATCACGGACTTCGACGGAGTACATGGGCGGGTTCCGGTGGGCTTGGACGAAGCAAATGGTCGGCAGGTCATCGCCACAAAACATGGTGGCGTCAAGGCGAGCGGCGTTTTCAACCCCGTCAGGTCGGCGGTTGCCAGGCCAGCGGATGACTTTCCAACGCCCGTTCGAGTGTCACGAGTTGCAGACCCTCGACGCTGGCCTGTGCCAGCAGCAGCCGGTCGAATGGATCGCGCGTGGCGGGCTCGGGCGAGACATCGGCCAGCACGTGGCGGGGCGTGATCGACAAAATAGCGAACGCCGCCGCCTCGCACGCTTCCGGAAGCTGCTCCAACGTCATGCCGATGGCGAGCTTACCCGAGCGCACCTTGATAACAACTTCCCACAGCGACGCCGTGCTGACGAACAGCTCGGCTTCATCCGCGACCACTGCATCCTGCATCACTGTAGGTAGCACGACCGAGCCGGTTTCCAGCTGAGCAAGCAGCACGTGCGTGTCGAGCAGCAATCTCATGTCTTGCCGTTATCGGGTTCCGGCGACGGCGTGATCAGGAAATCTTTCGGTAATGGATCATCGAAATCCGGCGCAATGTAGGTGACGATCTTGTCGATGCCGCGCTCGCGCTTGAACTGCTCGAGCGCAGCCCGGTCGATCCCGCCCTTGCGCTTGTGCGGCACCAGGTCGAGCACGGGCTTGCCGTCGCGCGTCAGCACGATTGTCTCGCCCTGCTCGACGCGGGCTGCAAGCTCGGCGAGGCGGGCTTCGGCTTCTTCCAGGGTGAAGGTATCCATGCCGTGAAGATAATCGAGGCGGCGGCCACGCGCCAGTCCTGGCCGGTGCGACCGCGGGCAGGTCGGCTTCAACGCGCCTCAGGCACCAGGTAGGCGGCGCAGTATCTCGTCGAGCTTGCCGCCGAGTTCTCGCTCGAGGCGGCTCTGTCCAAGTTCAAGCGCACCCATCCGCTGCTCCAGGGCCGTAAGGCGCTGTTCGATGCCAGCCAACCGATTATCCTGCTCGACCAGCTGCCGTGTGACGCCGCCGCGCAGATCGCGCATGTCTCGCTCCAGCGCGGCCATGCGTTGATCCAGCCGATCGAAGCGCGCGTCAAAGCCGTTCATCCGCGCCTCGATGCCACCGAGTCGAGCGTTGATGGGCTCTAGCCGGACATTCAGCAACTCCGGAAGGTCGGTATAGAACTCCTCCAGGTCGGAGACACGCTTTTCCAGCGGTTTGTCGATATCGCTCACCATGAGTCCTCCGCCGAGAACACTACCAGGAGCTTCACGGCCCACCAGCGTATTCGATCACCGGCGCCAGTCCGGCAGCCCCCGGCGCCAGCACCTGCGGCAGCCGCTTGGGTCCATCCTCGAACGCAATCGCCTCGGCGACGAGGGCGTCCAGCGCCGGGTCGGACAACAGCTCCAGCGCTTTCGCCAGCCGCCGCGCATAGCTCCATCTTGGCCGCCGGCCGGGCGAGACCTGGCCGACCTGCGATGACACGAGCTTCAGGCGACGACTGTGGAAGGCGCCGCCGAGGCCGACGTTGACCGGCTTGTCACCGTACCAGCTGAGCTCGACGATGGTTGCTTCCATGCCGGCAAGGTCTATCGCCGTGCTCAGACCAGCGGCACTGACGCTGGCGTTGAAGACGATGTCGACGTCGAAGGACTGCCCCTCACCCCGACCCTCTCCCCGCAGGCGGGGAGAGGGGGAAAAGGCCGCCCCCAGCGCCTCCACCACCTCACGCCGCCCCACATCGACATCGAACACCGTCACCTCGGCGCCCGGAATGCGCGCGGCCAGATGCGCGACCAGCAAGCCAAGGACCCCGGCGCCGACGACCGCCACACGATCCCCCGGCCCCGTGCCGGCATCCCAATGCGCATTCAGCGCCGTTTCCATGTTCGCCGCCAGCGTCGCCCGTCGCGCCGGCACGCCATCCGGCACAACCGCCAGCATACTTGTCGGGGCGACAAAATAGTCCTGATGCGGGTGCAGGCAGAACACCGTGCGGCCAACCAGCTCTTGCGGCCCGTCCTCGACCACGCCGGTCGCGCAATAGCCGTATTTCACGGGAAACGGAAACTCGCCCTCCTGCAGCGGCGCCCGCATCCGCTGCCGCTCGCCCGGACTGACGGCGCCGCTCAGAACCAGCCGCTCCGTGCCGCGGCTGATCCCGCTCCAGAGCGTGCGAACCAGCGCTTCGCCCGGCGCGACCGGCTTGAGCGGTGCCGCCCGCAGCTCCACCTTGCCCGGCCCGGCATACCAGAGCGCCCGCGCCATCTTCATCTTGCCCGTCGATCTGCGCGTGGTCATCGCCCGTTCATCCTGAATGGTATAGCCGTGCGTGCCGTTATACCGGCTTTCTCCCAAACTTCCCCTTGTCACGCCAAACGGCATCATCCATGACCGATCTGTTGAACGCTGCCCTGCGCCAGGATCTCGCCCCTACACCCATGAGCCTTAGCTTACCCACAGGCCTGCAATCAAACGCCGATCTGAGCCGCCGCCGGCTCATCGTCGTCACCCTCAACGTCGTCACCTACCTGGCCCTGTTGTGGGGTGCGGCCAAGGTGCTTGGCGCTGGCGGCTGGACGCTGGTCGATGTCGTCATGTTCATATGCTTCATGATCGGCACGCCGTGGACCGTGCTTGGCTTCTGGAACGCCGTGATCGGCCTATGGCTGCTGCACGGCCACAAAGACCCGATGGCCGCAGTGGCGCCGTTTGCCGCGGCCGGTGACAGCGATACGCCGATCACCGTCAAGACCGCCGTGCTGATGACCGTGCGCAACGAAGACCCGGCGCGCGCCATCCTGCGGCTCATGACCGTGAAAGCCAGCATCGACGCCACCGGCCAGGGCCGCCAGTTCAGCTACTTCGTGCTGAGCGATACCAACGACCCCGACGTTGCCACCCAGGAGGAGAAGGCCGTCGAGGCCTGGCGGCTCGGCAACGCCGACAGCAGCCGCATCACCTATCGCCGCCGCCCGGTCAATACCGGCTTCAAAGCCGGCAACGTGCGCGATTTCTGCGACCGCTGGGGCAGCCAGTACGAGCTGATGCTGCCGCTCGATGCCGACAGCCTGATGTCGGGCGAGGCCATCGTCAAACTCGTGCGCATGATGCAGGCCCACCCCAGGCTCGGTATCCTGCAGAGCCTGGTGGTCGGCATGCCGTCGACGTCGGCGTTCGCGCGCATCTTCCAGTTCGGCATGCGCCACGGCATGCGCACCTACACCATGGGCCAGAGCTGGTGGACCGCCGACTGCGGCCCGTTCTGGGGCCACAACGCGCTGGTGCGCATCAAGCCGTTCGCGGAGGAATGCCACCTGCCGATGCTGCCCGGCAAGCCGCCGCTCGGCGGTCACGTCCTGTCGCATGATCAGGTCGAGGCGACGCTGATGCGCCGCGCCGGCTTCGAGGTGCGCGTGCTGCCCGTCGAGAACGGCAGCTGGGAGGAGAACCCGCCGACCATGCTCGACTTCGCCAAGCGCGACGTGCGTTGGTGCCAGGGCAACATGCAGTACGTCAAGCTGCTCGACCTGCCGGGCCTGCAGCCGATGAGCCGCTTCCAGCTGGTCTGGGCGGTGCTGATGTTCCTGGGGCTGCCGGCCTGGACCTTGATGATCGCGCTGCTGCCGATAGCCGCGTGGCAGGCGCAAGGCATTGCCGACTATCCCGCGGGTCTTGCCGGCTTCCTCTACGTGCTGTTCTTCGTCATGTACCTGTCGCCAAAGATCGCCGGCCTGATCGATGCCGTGCTGACCAGGGGCGGCATGGACCGCTATGGCGGGCCCGCCAGATTCGCGGCAAGTGCTGCGATCGAGATCGTATTCGCCTTCCTGCAGGGCGCGGTGTCGACCATCCGCACCACCATCTTCATGATCGGCCTGGCGTTCGGCAAGTCGGTGGTCTGGGGCGGTCAGTCGCGCGACGCCTATGGCATCGGCTTGCGCACCGCGATCGAGACCCTGTGGCCACAGACCCTGTTCGGCGTCTTCGTCTGCGGCCTGCTGTGGCTGATCTCGCCCGCCACGCTCGCCTGGAGCCTGCCGCTGACCGCCGGCTACCTGCTCGCCATCCCCTTCGCCATGCTGACCGCCGCGCCCTGGCTCGGCCGCTGGTTCCAGCGCACGGGCCTGTGCGGCATCCCGGAGGATTTCGATGCGCCGAAGGAGGTGCGGGTGGTGATGGGGAACTGACAGTAAGCTCAACACAGACGAGGCTGTCGAGCATGCGCGGATTTCGTCACATCACCGCAGTGGCTCCAAACCGTGCCGCTTGATCACGCTCAAGAGCTTGAGCGCCGTTCCGGTTGGCCGCCGCGCGTTGCGTTCCCACTGGCTGACCGTGCTGATCCCGACATTGAGATAGGCAGCCAGCACGGCCTGGCTAATGCGCTGCGCCTCACGCAACCGCAGTATGTCGCGGCCGGTGAACCGCTCCACCTTCCAAACCGTGCTGGGCCCCAGCATGTCGATCGTCGTCTGCTCGAGCTCGTCGTCGCTGACCTTTCCGGCCCGATGCAGCACGCGCGTCATCTCGACGATCTCGCTGCGCAGCCGGGCTCTGCCCGTCGGCTTGCTCTTGCGCACGGCCGTGCTCCTAGTCGCCACAATGCACCTCCGTCATGTCGTCATCTGCGACGCGCGCCTCGATCTCCACCTCGTCGAGCGCCAGGAACTCTCGCGCCAGGGATCGCAACCGGACCAGCTCCTTCGCCCCGATATTGTCCCGCTCGCTCTTGGCGAAACCGTAGAGGAACACCGATCGCTCGCCGGCCTGGTAGGCGACCAGAGCGCGAAACCCGCCGCGTTTGCCCCGGCCCTCGCGCGCGACCCGCTGCTTGATCAGTCCGCTGCCGAGATCGGCATCGATCAACCCACGCTCGGCGTCGCCGACCGCCGCGCACAACGACCAATCGGTCAGGCCCTCGCCGCGCTGCCAGCGCGCGAAGGTCCTCAGCTTCAGCACCCACATGCCATGTCCCCAATCACTGAGGCATATAGCACAGTGAGCGATAGCAAGCAAGCAAGAGCCGCCTCGGCCTCGGCTTACGATGCCTCAAGCGACGGTCGGCAAAGGCGGGGGATGCGTGCCGTTGAGCCTGAGGCGACCTCGTTCTCGCGCGCCGCCGTCCCGGCCGGAGCAGCGCCGCGCGTTCAGCGGCGCTGCGTAGAGCCGGGATCTTTACCGGTCGCAGCTGAATTTCGCGCTCACAAGGCGTAGCCGGCTTCGCGCACGATCTGCTCGAACAGATCGGCCCACGTTGGATTATGGCGCTCTATCAACTCAATCTTCCAGTCGCGCCGCCAGCGCTTCACTAATTTCTCGCGCCGCGCGGCAGCCACTGCCAAGTCGTGCCGCTCGTAGTAGACGATACGGCCGGCCCAGTAGGTTTTTGTGAAGCCTTCGAGCACGCGCGCGCGGTGCTGCCACGCACGCTTCGGCAGATCGCTCGTCATGCCGACATAGAGCACGCCACGCGGCTTGCTCGCCGTGATGTAGACGTGGAAGAGCCTGTCGGCGCGCTCGGACATGATGCTCTCAGCCTCCATGGGCGTGAGCAGGGCGCCGCCTGGCAGCACCGGCGCACACGCGGCGGCCATGCGTGTCCCGAGCATACGGCAAGGCGCGATTCAGTCAAGAACACAAAGCGAACATTCCATTCGAGGCGGGGAAAGATCCCAGCTCTGCGCGACGCCGTCCACGGCGGCGCTCCGGCCAGGACAGCGAACCGAGGGAAATGCCGGACAATCTGTTGCCGGAGTGTCCACCCCTGGCCCACACCCTCCGCCCGCTGCTGGTGGCCAAGCGGGCATGCTTCGGATCCCGCGTGCGTCAACCCGGCCGTGCCGACGAGGTGATCGAATGAACAGCAACCGCGCGACCGCCGCGAGCCTATAGCTCGAACAGCGGAATGGCGAGCGCGCGCGCGGCAGCCAGCATGCGCTCGTCATAGCTCGCCAGCGCGATCGTCTGCCCGCGGCCGCGAAGAAACTCGATCGAGGCCAGATGCAATGCGTCGAGCGTGCGGACTGCCACCGGGAATGGCTCCAGCGCACGCGCCAGGACCGGTGGAGCCAGCTCGACCAGCGCCACGCGTCCGATCAGCTCGCGCGCCGCCTCACCGTGCGACGTGGCCAGATTGCGCGCATTGAGCCGGTTCCAAACCTCGTATTCGAGGAGGCGGCTGGCGACCAGCGGCTCGCGCCAGAGCGCCTCGGCGGGCTGGCGATCCTCGACGAGGAGATGGGCCAGGGCAACCGAGGTGTCGAGATAGATCACCGCCCGTCTCGATCGTCGCGCAGATCGCGCATCAGCTCGGCCAGTTTCATGACGGGCTTGCGCGGCGGCGTGCCGGTCCCGACAAACGCCGGCGGCGAGACCCAACCCTTGCGCACGGCATCGGCCAGCATCGCGTCGGCGGGGAGCGGATGGCGTCCGGCCGCGGGGGCGACAATCTCCGCGACCACGCGATTGCGATCCGTCACCAGCACGGTCTCTCCGGCGGCGGCCGCGCGAATGTATTCGCTGAGCTTGCTTTTCAGGGTCTTTATGCCAATCGCGTACATGGCCAATCAGGTAGTCACTCGTGGTCACTTTGTCAACAAGCGTCGACCGCTGCTCACGGATCAAGAGCGCTTCGCGCGCGCTTTTCCGTTGGGTCGCCCCCGGATCGAGCTATGCGCGTCCGGGGTTGACCCAACCTACATGGCTGGATGACGCGCGGGTCAGTCGAGTAGCCAAGGCGCCGCAGCGGCCTGCGCGATCTGGCGGACCTGCGCCATCAATCCGGCACCGACCGGAATACCGTCGCGCAGGCGCGTCTCGGCCAGTTTCCATTGCGGATCGCCGGCCACCATCACCGGCAGCAAAGGGTCGACCGGGGTCGTGGCCCTGAGCGCCCCTAGAAATGTCGCGACGTCCGCCTCGAAATCAGCCGCGCCCCGGAAAATGGCCGGATCGAGGACAAAAAAGAAATGCCCGATGTCCATGCCGACGGGCTTCTTCGTGTGCTCGGGATCGGTGATGAGCGTCGCGCCCGACAGGCAGGACGCGAGGATATTCACCATCACCGCAAGGCCGTAGCCTTTGTAGCTCGAATTCTCCGGCGAGCCGCCAAGCGAGGTCAGGAAGCCACCCTTCTGCTTGGCCACCAGCGGATCGTTGGAAGGGCGGCCTTCGCGGTCCAGCACCCAGCCGTCGGGCGTCGGCAGCTTCTCGTTCGCCTTATTGCGGATACGACCCGCGGCGACCGTCGTCGTCGCCATGTCGAGCAGGAACGGCACGCCGTCGGCGCTGGGGGCCGCGAACGACCAGGGATCAGTGCCGAGCCGCGCCTGCCTGCCGAACGTCGGTGCCACCTGGATGCTCGAAGCCGACGTGCAGGCCATGCCGATGAGACCGGCGTTTGCGGCCATCAGTGTGTAGAATCCGGCTGCACCGAAATGCGCCGAGCCGCGCACCACCGCGGCGGCCATGCCGACGGTCTTGGCCTTGGCGATGACCGTCGACATGGCGAAATGCGCCGGCACATGACCGAGCCCGCCGCCGCCGTCCACCACCACCGACACGGGCGTCTGCGAGACGATCCGCGGCGTCGCGTCCATGCGCGCTCGGCCGTTGCGGCGCAGCGCATCGTAGCCCGGGATCATTGAAATGCCGTGGCTGTCGACGCCGTGCAGGTCCGACCACGCCAGCACCTCGGCGGTGATCTCGGCGTTGTCCTCGGGCATACCCCAGCCGCGCAAAATCGCTTTCAACTGCGCGCGGTGATCGGCATACGTGGCGGGCATGGGCGTTCCCTCGGGCTGGCGTTCCAGCGCTCAACCTCGACGATCGGCACGCACGTGGCAAGTGGCGAAGAATTGGGGACAGCCACCATTTGCCACCTTCCGCGCGCGCATCGCCGGCACATCAAGGTCCCACGTCAGGAGTCGAGCGTGGATGTCGAGAATGGTGGCTGTCCCCATTTCCATCCATTTCCATCACGCGCTGCCGGGACTGAAGAACACATTCTCGAATTTCTTGGCCTTAGGGAGCCGATAGACATCGAAGTCGGAGTCGACCGAGGCGATCGTGCCGACCCCACGCCGCTCGCACAATGCGACGAGCGATACGTCAGCCAGATCGGCTGGAAGGTCGCCGTACTTTTTCATGATCTCGATCATCCGGGGCAGATCTTCGCGCAGCGCGTCGTCGATCTCGACCACGGCCGAAAGCCAATCCAAAAACCGGAACACGTTCGGCTGCACATCGGCGAGCATGGCCGCGACCTCGCCAATGACCAGTGAGGTCGTGATCAGGCGGCACTCGCCAACTCGGCGCAGGAACTCACCAGCTTGGGCGTGGTGGGCATCGTCGCGGTCGAATAGTGCGATCATCGGACCAGCATCAACGACGATGTTTCGCACGCAGCTTTTCCTTGATCCGCGCCTTGTAGGTCGCCGAGCGGTCTCGGTCGCCGCTGCCGGCACAGTCCTGAACGAGCCGCGCCCATGCGTCATACGGTGTCTCATGCATGGGGCCAGCCGCGAGCTGGTTGACGACGGCGGCTCGGACGAACTCGGAAAGCGATTCACCACTGCGCACCAGCCGCCGCTTCAGCCGGGCGTCGGTTTCATCGTCCAGCCGGATGGTGATCGTTGGCATCGGGGCGACTCTTCGTTTACTGTATTACAATGCACGACAGCAATGCGGATGTCAACGAGAGGCGTGCATCGGGCGGGCAGATTGAGCAGCCGCGCTGCTCGAGGCACCGCATTTGTGGCCGGCGCAAACCGCCAAGGGGCTATTGCGCGACAGCCATGCCGCCGACTTCCCCTGTTGGCCCCTTCGGATCATCGTTCCGAGCATTACCTCCAGGCGGTGGCACGTTGCCCTTCGGAGCGGCCGGCAGCACCAGCCGCGGCGTTGGCACTCCGGTAACCAGCTGCTGGCCATCGGTCGGCTCGGTCGCCATCTGCGACGCCTGCAATTCGGCGCGCGTCAACCAGCGGACGCTGCTGTTCGGCGTCGCCAGCAGCGCGCGCATGACGCCCTCGCCAACGCCCATCTCGGTGAAATACGCGCTGACTTTCTCGTAGGCGCTGGCCTTGGTCGGCGTCGGCACTGCCTTCTCGGCGATGCGCTTCTCCGACACGAGCGTCTTGCGGGTCTCGACCGGCTTGCCCCATTCGCGCCGCGTCTCGACCCGGTAGGTTCTCAGCAACTTGACCTGGGTTTCAAAGGACGCGAACTGGTGCACGCCGACGAATGTCGAAGGGCCGACAAAACGACGCGCGCCGCCGGCCAGGATAAAGGCGCAGGACGACGCGCACTTGGACAGGTGGGCCTTGGGCTGACCGAGCAGCACACCCTTGGTCTTGGCCTTGCGGCAGGCGGCGTCGGCCGGTGCGCAGGGGGTGATTTCGGTCTTGGTCACCGCCACGTCGAGCCCCTTGGCGCGGATCAGCCGGCCGATGGCAAGCGCATCATCGACAGTGCCACCCGCCGAATCGATCAGGATCGGCAGCCGGCGCTTATCGAGCTGGGCCAGAACTTTCTTGAATTGCTTGGGCGTCGACGCGTCGATGCGGCCCTGCGCGGCGATCCATTCGGCGCACTGCGGCTCGCAACCCGGTTCGGCGCTGCGCACGATGTGCACCTGCATGGCGGGACCGAGGACGGGTGGGCCCGACTTGCCCGGAGTGTCGGCCGGGGCGGTCTGCGCCGCGACCTCAACCGAGGCGAGCGCCACAAGCGCCACGGCGATGATCGTGCCTCGCATAGCCCGATGTTCCCTTCGACCGCGCATCATGTTCTCGACCCCGGCGCACAGCCTGCTGCGTCCCCTTACGACAGCGCCAGCCGACTGGGAAGTGTCGGCAAAGCACGACTCCCGGAAAACACCCAACCTGATATGATCCCGCCACACTTGTCAGCCAACAGGCAGCCATGAGCACATCAGCAACTCTCGCCACCCTGCGCGCCGACCCTGCCCTGACCACGCTGCACCGCTCGCTCGAGGTTTACTATGGCGATCCGGCGCGGGATGCGGCGATGGATGCGTTGTACGCGCGCTTCGTGCAGCCGGGCGCGCTGGCCTTCGACATCGGCAGCCATGTTGGCGACCGCATCGGCAGCTTTCGCCGATTGGGAGTGCGCGTGGTGGCGCTCGAACCGCAGCCCGATTGTGCCCATGTCATTCGCACCATCCATGCCGGCGACCAGGACGTGACGCTGGTCGAGGCGGCCTGTGGGTCCAAGCCCGGCGCGTTGACGCTGCACATCAATTCGGCCAATCCGACGGTGACCACCGCATCGACCGACTTCGTGCGCTCGGCCGATGGCGCGAAGGGCTGGGAAGGCCAGGTTTGGGACCGCCGCATCGAGGTACCGGTCACCACGCTCGACGCCCTGATCGCCAGCTACGGCGCGCCCGGCTTCGTCAAGATCGACGTCGAGGGGTTCGAGGCCGACGTGCTGGCCGGGCTGTCGCGGCCCTTGCCGGCACTCTCGTTCGAGTTCACCACCATCCAGCGCGAGGTCGCCTATCAGTGCCTGGATCGGCTGGCGGCACTGGGGCCTTACGGCTTCGACATCGCGCTCGGCGAATGCCAGCGATTGTCCTTCAACCGATGGATCAGCGCCAAGGACATGGCTGCCCATATCGCAGCCCTGCCACACGCGGCCAATTCGGGGGACGTGTATGCGGTTCTGCATCCGCCGGGTTAATCTGGGCGTCGGCGCCACCAGACCTGCTCCCGCAATGTTCTTGTTTCGTATCGGCCTGAAATGGGCTATCATGCCGATGAATAGGAGCTTTCGCATGAACCGCCACGTCGCGCAGCGTAGGCCCGGCGACCAGTACATGGACCTCGATGACTTCGAGGAGCTGCTGCTGGATAAGCCTGAGGACGAAAAGTGGGAGCTGATCAACGGCCGCGTCATCCGCGGCCAGGTTGGCGCGCGGTGGGAGCATCATTTCATCATCGGCAATCTCGACCTGGCGATCTCCAATCACTTTCGGGCGAAGGCGATGCCATGCCGGGTTTTCCGCGAGACCTTCTTCCTCAAGGAGCGCAAGGACGATCTCGCCGCCCTGCCCGATCTGATGGTGCGCTGCGGGCCGTTGCCGCCCGGCGCCGCCTCGCTCAATGATCCGATTGTCGTCATCGAGGTCATCTCGCCGGGCAGCCAGACGCGGGACCGGCTCGAGAAGCGCATCGCCTATCAGGGCCTGCCATCGCTGAAAACCTATGTGCTGATCGAGCGCGACCACCCCTTCATCGACGTCTACGAGCGCGGCGATCAGGGCTTCGTTGCCGCCGCGCCGCTGCAGAAGCTGGCGGACGTGCTGAAGCTGCCGGCCATCACGTTCGAGATGCCGCTCGCCGAGATCTATCGCGATGTGCTTCCGCCAGCGGCGACGTGAGGACGTTGATGCCGTACTGGCGTGATCTGGCGCGGCTGGTGTGTTGGGTTACGGGCTTGGGCCTGACCCAACCTACACCCGCGCATGCCGCCTCGCTCGATGGCCTGGCGGTCGAGGTGACGAATACATCCGAGCCCGTGCTGTGCGCGGAGAAGGACAACGTCACCATCGCCTTCGCCAATCTGCCGGTGGGGCCCCAGGTCCGCGGCTTCCGCATCGAGGCCGCACACCCGGTCTACGGCGGCGCCCTGCAGCGCGACAGCTTCGAGGCCGACTGGACCGCCTGCGACATGAGCCGCGACCCGGCGCACGACTCCGCCGTCAAGGCGCCGACGCGGCGAACCATTTACGAAGAGCCCGACATCTGGCTGGTCGGCTGGACCTTCCCGACCTTCTGGCGCCCCGCCACCGCCACCGTCCGGATCGGCGACCGCGTCGAAAAGGGGCTGCATCTGGTGCAAGTCTGGATGATCCGGCCGATGGGCGGCGAGGAGGTGCTGGTCTTCTATCCGCAGGACGGCTATTGGCGGCTGCGTCCCTTGGCGCCGGAGGGCCGCGCGCCGACAGCGTTCGGCTCCTCGTTCCTCCTCGGTCCGATCGAGCAGGAGGCGGGCCGGCCGATCGTTCGTTTCAAGGACATCGCCTTCGATCCCAGGACGCGCCGCTTCACGATGAGTTTCGAACGCGGCGGCTCGGCGACGCTCAGTCTGCTGCGCACGGATCAGAAGCTGCACGCCGTCGACGTTGCCTTCGACCAACCGATCAACGGCCGTCCGTTCGCCATGCTGCGCTCGATGTACGTCACCGAGTTCAACAACGACGTTGCCCGCATCGCCGTGCGCGAGAAGGGCGCCAAGGGCTGGCGCGAGGACGGCATCATGACCTTCCAGAAGGCCACGGCCACCGACATCTGGCTCGGCCGACGCTCGCCCTCCCAGCACAACACGTCCGCGCCCGACATGGTCTTCAACAGCTTCTCGGACACGGCGGCGCCAAAGCGGCCGAAGGGCGAGGCGCCGGCGGGGGGCGGGATGGGGAGGTGAGCGGCCATAAGCAGCCCACGAGTGCGGAAGTAGGTGGCCATGGGCGACCACCCGACCACCCGGCAACCGACCCGAACGTCCGCCCTTGCCAGCTGCGGACGTCATCGGTCAACGGCGTTCGCGGGCCAATGTCGCCAACTCCGCCTGGCCTTTATCTCTTTCACCACCTTAGCGCCGCAACCGCCGCGACGGGCCACGCGCTGTCCGGCGTCAGCAGGCGAGCCAGGGCCACGGGCGCAAGGGTCTCACCCTGCAGCAGCTCGCCGCGATGAATCCCGCCGGCCACCAGCAGCGCGTCGATGCCGTACCCCGCCGCGCCAGCCATGTCCGTGCGCACGCTGTCGCCGACCGCCAGAATGCGGGCGCGCGCCACCGGCGCACCGCGCAACCCCTCCGCCATCGCGCGGGCTGCGTCGTAGGCCGGCTTATGCGGCTTGCCGGCCCAGTAGACCTCGCCGCCGAGTTGCTCATAGAGCTTGGCAAGTGTCCCCGCGCACGGGATCAGCTTGCCGCCGACATCGACGACCAGATCCGGGTTGGCGCACACGAACCGCAGGCCGCGGACCAGCGCCCGCTCGAGCATGGGCCGGTAGGCCTCCGGCGTCGCATGCAGATGATCGCGCATGCCGACGCAGACGATCGCCTCGGCGCTATCGATATCCGCCGCGTCCACCGGCATGCGTTCGAACAGCGAATTGTCGAAGTCGTACTCGATCTTCAGGATGCGTCGGTAGCCGCGCTCGGTCACATGCTGCATCGTGATGTCGCCAGACGTGACGATCGCGTCCCAGGCCTCTCGGCGAACCGCCTTGTCGTCGAGCAGCCGCGCCACGGCATCAGCTGGCATCGGAGCATTGGATAGCAGCACCACTGTCCCGCCGGCGTTGCGGAACCGAACCAGCGCGTCGCCGGCCGCGGCGTAGGCGTGCACGCCATCATGCACGACACCCCAGACATCGCAGAACAGCACATCATAGCGCTGCAGCAGCGACCCGGCTCCGATCAGGATTGGCGGTATCTGTGTCATGGGCCCATCGCTGGCTCACCGTTGCGCGCAAGCCGGGCTGTGCACCAGTTTCGCGGATCGTTGTCAACGCAATGCTGGAGCAACCGGACGGTCTAGGCCTTTGTTTGTCGCATTTGTCTCACGCCAAACCGGTGCCCACTTTGGCGGAAAATGCTCTGGCCGCCCTGCCGCGCACAAAAAAGCGCCCGGACGAAGCATCGCCCGGGCGCCAATAATCTTTGCGCCGCAAATTGGCGCCGACCTCAGCCAGCCTTCTTGATCTGCTCGAAGGACTTGGTCGCGGCCGTATTCACGGTCTCGATCGTCTGCTGGGCAACCTTGCTCGACAGCTCGAACAGCTCCTTGCTCTGCGCGCTGGCAATGGCCATCTGCTGCTGGAAGAAGTTGGCCTGCAGGCGGATGGCTTCCGGCAACGTGCGCGCCCGGGCGATGGCCTGGGCAGCGTCAAAGACGGCCTCGGTGTTGGCGGCGGCGTTGTTCATCACCTTGTCGCCGATCGCCTTGGCGCCGGCATGACCGGCCAACATGACCTCTTCCATCGCCACGGCACCGTCCTTGGCAACGGCACTCAACTTGACATATGCCTCACGCGTCTTGGCGACGCCCTCTTCGGCAAAGGCCTGCACATTCTCGGGAATGCGGGCGTCCTTGGTGGCGTTGAACATGTCCTGGGCCTGGCGGGTGAATTGGTCGTTCATGGCTTGGTCCTTTGGGTCGAGGGAGATGGATGATAGACGGCTTTGGAACTGTCGCGCGGCCTTCACTGCCACCTGCGCACAGATGATATAGTCGAAATTATTGTGCAGCGCAACATGAATTGTGCGCTGCGGTATGAAATTCGTTAAATTTTATGGAATTTGAGGAGCTTACCAGACCATCGCCGCTGCAATCCCGACCAAGGCGCTTGCCCGCCACCTGCTTGGAACCTATAGGGGTCGCCACATCCTCAGCTCGCCGACAGGACGATCCCCATGCCCAGCAAGGCGGCCCCGCGCCCAGGCTCCCCGAACTCTGGTCGCAAGATCAAGAAAGTCGTGCTCGCCTACTCCGGCGGCCTCGACACCTCGATCATTCTGAAATGGCTGCAGGAGGCTTACGGCGCGGAGGTGGTCACCTTCACCGCCGACCTTGGCCAGGGCGAGGAGCTGGAGCCGGCGCGCAAGAAGGCCGAGCTGCTCGGCATCATGCCCGGCAACATCTTCATCGAGGATCTGCGTGACGAGTTTGTCCGCGACTATGTGTTCCCGATGTTCCGCGCCAATGCGCTCTACGAGGGCGTCTATTTGCTCGGCACCTCGATCGCCCGCCCGCTGATCGCCAAGCGGCAGATCGAGATCGCGCGCCAGGTCGGCGCCGACGCCGTCTGCCATGGCGCCACCGGCAAGGGCAACGACCAGGTGCGCTTCGAGCTGACCTATTACGCGCTCGAGCCGTCGATCAAGATCATCGCGCCCTGGCGTGAGTGGGCCTTCAAGAGCCGCGAGCAGCTGCTCGAGTTCGCCGAAACCCACCAGATCCCGATCGCCAAGGACAAGCGCGGCGAGGCGCCATTCTCGGTCGACGCCAACCTGCTGCACTCCTCTTCCGAGGGCAAAGTACTGGAAGACCCGGCGCAGAAGGCGCCCGAGATCGTCTACCAGCGCACCATCTCGCCGATGGCCGCGCCCGACAAAGTGACGCGCATCAAGATTGGCTTCGACAAGGGCGATGCGGTTTCGCTCAATGGCAAGAAGCTCGGCCCCGCTGCCCTGCTCGAGGCGCTGAACGATCTCGGCCGCGACAACGGCATCGGCCGCATCGATCTGGTCGAGAACCGCTTCGTCGGCATGAAATCACGCGGCGTCTACGAGACGCCTGGCGGAAACATTCTGCATGCGGCGCATCGCGCCATCGAGTCGATCACGCTCGATCGCGGCGCCATGCACCTCAAGGATGATCTGATGCCGCGTTATGCGGAGCTGATCTACACCGGCTTCTGGTTCTCGCCCGAGCGCGAGATGCTGCAAGCCCTGATCGACAAGAGCCAGGAGCACGTCGAGGGCGAGGTGACCCTCGAACTCTACAAGGGCAACGTCATGGTCACCGGCCGCGAAAGTGCGAAGTCGCTCTACTCCGCGACGCTGGTCACCTTCGAGGACGACAAGGGCGCCTACGACCAGAAGGATGCGGAAGGCTTCATCCGGCTCAACGCGCTCAGGCTGCGGACGCTGGCGATGCGGGGCCGCGGGACGTAGGGTGCGCAACCCATTCTACAGCGTGACGCCGACGACAAAGACTGGCGTGCTGCGCTCATGAACGCCGAGATCGTGGGGTTCAACGATAGGCGCGGCGGACGTTTTTCCGCTGCACCTGAACGCGCCGGACCCCGGCTGGCAGTCTCACCCCGTCCACAACTTCTGCCTTCCCCCGGTCAACTTATTCATGACCAGTTCATGGCGTCCATGAAACACTGCCGACAAGCCCAGGCTACGAGAGCCCTCAAGAGAAAACAAGGAGAGGTCCGATGAAGGTACACCTTGCCGCGATTGGTTTTTTGGCCGTGACTGCGAGTTCAGCATCCGCGCAGTTCGTCCTTTCGCCCTGGGCGCGCGACAGCCACCCCTATGCACACCGCCACCACAGAGTCTGCCAGGACAAGGCCCACCGCTTGCACGACTTCGAGCGCCGCTCAGCCCGCGACGGCTTCATTTCGCACCGCGAGCGCCGCATCATGCGCGAACTGCAGTATGATCTCGACCGTACGTGTGGCCGCTATCGCTGGCGTGGGTGATGCACGCTTGGCGATGCCCACGCGCTAAGCCGCTTTGTAGCCGACGAACGCCCACCTGGCTCCGCCAAGTGGGCGTTTTCCGTCACCAATGTCATAAACGCCGGACCAGGGGCCGTGCATCGTCACGACGCCTCTGCCAGCAGCTCGGCGCCATAGCTGCGTGCCAGAATCTTGGCGCGATCCCAAAGACCGTCGACGATCTGGTCCAGAATCGGGGCCGCAAGCCCCTCGCGCCGGCAATCGTGCAGCAATCCCAGAGCTTCGCCGGGTAGCCTGGCCAACAGATCACGGACATGGACGAGCGCGCGTTCCGGCGCGAATGCCGCTGTCTCTGCGAACAGCTGCCAGTGGCGCGGCGTGACCTCGTCCATGGCATAGTGCCCACCGATTTTCATCGCCAGTTTCACGCCCTTGTCCTTGCCCATGTAGGGCAGGTAGCTGCTGAGATCGTAGAGCGGCGCCAGCCGAACTTGTTTCTTGGCCGCCAGTAGAAGTGAATAGTTCTTGGCATGCGCGTCGGTACCGCCGATCACGAAGTTGAAGGCGAGGGCGCGCACGAACCGGTCTCGATCCTCCACTGCCGCCGATGACGCCTGCTGTAACAGCTGCATGATGCGCAGCGCCGTCGGACCTTCCTCGTTCTCGTATTTGTGCCGCGGATGCATGCCAAGGGCCTGGCACATATCCTCCTGATGCAAACGCACGATCTGGCGGCTGGCATTGCGCGGGCGATCGTAGCGGGTGCTGCAGATCACCGGCATGCCGCCGACGGTCAACATCTCGCTCTCCGCCACCCGTAACCCTGCCCGCGCCGCGAGCTTCAGGCAAAAATGCTCGTTTTCCGGCATGCCGTCGCGCTGATCGGCCAAAGGTTTCAAAATATGTGTTGTCGGCCGGCGCCCGCGCGGGATGCCCCAGCGCCCGTTCTCGCGATAGAGCGCGGTCTTGGCCTGCGCGCCCGCGAGGCTGAATTGCCCACCCGTTGCATTGAGCCGCGAACGTCCGGAATTGGTGGCAAGTTGGTTGATCAGCGTTTCAAACCGATTGTCGTCGAGCCACTCGATATCGTCCTGGCTTTGAGCCGTGGCAATTTTTTCGGACGTCATGAACTGGATCGCCCCTGGGCAATCCTCGCCAACCGCCGCAAGCAGCGCAAAGCAATTCCCCGCCGAGACCTGATGTCGCTTGCCCCATTCGTTGAGCGTGAGTTCGTTGTCGGGGAGCAGCCCCCACATGAAAGCCGAGATCAGCGCATCCTCGTGCTCCACCCGGTCGAGCGGCATCGACAGTGAAAGTGGAATAGCGGTGGGAGCTGTTTGCCAAGCCTGCTCGTAGCGCAGCGTCAGACGGTTATCGTTCTGAATGACGGTACCCAGTCGGCGACCATGCATGAGAACAATGAGCTCGCGCGTGGCCATCGTCAGCGCCGCCTGCCGCCGACGATGCTGTCGATATCGATCGAGTCATCGGGCAGCGGCTCGTCGAAGACCACCTCGGGCGCCACCTGCGCCACGACAGCCTTTGCAGCGAGAGCCTGCTGGTCGACCACCTCGATGACAAGTTCCAGCGCTGCCATGATACGCAGGACAAGACCGACGTGAGCTGTGTCCTTGCCCCGCTCGATCTCCGAGATCTTCGCTTGGTGCATTCCGGCAAGGACGGCAAGCTCCGCTTGCGTCAGGCCACGTGCCTTGCGGGCAGCTCTTATAGCTGATCCGATATCAGATGGGGTCAGGACGGTAGGCATTTTATATCGCATATGATATTTAAAGGTGGTCAGATGCTGTTATATATCACATCGGATATCAAAAATCTATATCATAACGAGTATATCGGCGTGGGACGCTAGGCAAAATACTCGATAGAGTATAATGCGAGAGTGCGAATCTAGATTATATCCGATACGGTATATTTCTAGTCCGACAGGCCATGCCTCCCAACCTCGCTGATAAACTCCGGACCCAGTGACGCTAAGTCCGTGGCGCCGATATGCACCATCACGCGGTCGATCTCGTCGCGGAAGATCTCCAGCGCCTTGGTGGCGCCCGCACGTCCGCCTGCCGTCACACCGTACAGCGTCGGCCGGCCCTGGAAGACGTACTTGGCGCCGAGGCACAGCGCCGTGACCACGTCCGAGCCGCGGCGGATGCCGCTGTCGAACATCACCGTCGTCTTGCCGCCGACGGCGGCGACCACCGACGGCAGCGCCTCGATCGCCGCCGGCGCCCGGTCGAGCTGACGACCACCATGGTTCGAGACAATGATGCCGTCGGCCCCGGCAGCGACCGCGCGCTCGGCCTCGCTGGCGTCCATGATGCCTTTGATCACGAACTTGCCCGGAAACAGCCGGCGGCACATCTCGACATCGCTCCACAGCACCGGCGTCGGCATCTGCCTGGTCTGGAAATCCAGCACGTCGTCGACCGTGGCGCCAGCCGGTGCATAGGGCGCCCAGTTCGGCTGCGTTGGCATGCCATGGGTGAGATACTCCGCCATCCAGGCCGGATGCAGCAGCGCTTCGAGCATGGTCCTGAACGACAGGCGCAGCGGGCGCACGAAGCCATTGCGCAGATTGCGCTCGCGCTTGGAGCTGACCGGCACATCGATTGTCAGCACCAGCGTCGAAAGACCCGCGGCGGCGGCGCGCCGGATCATATCCTCGGAGATCTTGCGATCGCTTGCGACATAGAGCTGGTACCAGCCATGCTGAGGCGCCACGCGTCCCAGCTCCTCGATCGAGCCGGTCGAGGCGCCCGACATGATGACGGGCACGTTGGCGTCGCGCGCGGCCTCCGCCAGCATCATGTCGGCGCCGCGCCGGAACAGGCCGGCCAGCCCCGTCGGCGCGATACCAACCGGGCCGGAATAGTTCCGCCCGAACAGAGCCACGGTCTGATCGCGCGTCGTGGCGTCGGCGAAGAAGCGCGGCCGCAGCCGTATGTCGCGAAAGGCCGCGGTATTGCGCGCCAGCCCAACTTCGTCCTCGACACCACCTTCGATGAAATCGAAGGCGATCTTCGGCAGGCGGCGTTTAGCGATCCGCCGCAGGTCGTCGATGTTGATGGCGTTGGGCAAGGTCAAAGTGGCACCTGTTCAGCTGGGTGAATCAATCGTCCGTGAGGATGCTCAGTCCACGATCGCCTGGTAGACGAGCCCGCGGATCAGTTGGCGATAGCGCAGGCGAAGCAGGCCCGGCGCCGCCGCCATGAACACGCAGGTCATCTGCTCGGCCGGATCGACCCAGAAGTACGTGCCATAGACGCCCGACCAATAGAAATCGCCCTCCGAGCCGGGGATCGCCGAGATGCCTGACTGGCGGCGCACCGCAAAGCCCAGGCCGAAGCCATAGCCCATGGCCGAAGGATCCATCGTATCGGCGATGCGCCGGCCCTGATCGGGCGCCAGGTGGTCGGATGCCATCAGCTCCACGGTCTTGGGTCCCAGTACGCGCGCGCCGTCGAGCTCGCCGGATTGGAACAGCATCTCGGTGAAGCGTAGATAGTCCGTGGTCGTCGATATGGCGCCTCCGCCACCACTGTCCCATTGCATGCGCTCGGTCGTGGCGTGGTGGATCTGCTGCGGCGCGCCGGTCAGCGGGTCCTTTGCGAAGCAGCGGGCATAACGTCCGGCCTTCTCCGGCGCGAGGGCAAAACCGGTGTCATCCATGCCGAGCGGCGCCCACAGCCGCGCCCGCAGCGTCTCGCGCAAGGGCTTCTTGGTGATCGCCTCGACGACGAGGCCGAGCACATCGGAGGAGAAGCCATATTCCCAGGCCGTGCCCGGATCAAACAGCAGCGGTGACTTGGACAGTGCGTCGAGAAACTCCTCGGACGACAGCTTGACCGCCGCCACGATCGAGGACCCTGGGTACAACTTGTGCGCGGCGCTCTGGCCACGGTCGCGATAGGTCAGTCCCGAGGTGTGCCGCAACAAATCCTGGATGGTCGGGATGCGCTCGGGCGCGCGCGTCTCCACCTTGGCAGGATCAAGGCTGATCGCCACTTTCAGCGCGGCCAGCTGCGGCAAATATTTCGAGACCGGGTCGGCGAGCAGAAGCAGGCCCTCCTCCATCAACTGCATGATGACCGTGGACACCATGGCCTTGGTCATCGACGCGACCGAGAAGATGGCATCGGTCTGCATCGGCGCGCTGGTCTGCGGATCGCGCGCTCCGAACGCTTCCAGATACGCCAACCGGCCCGCGCGCGTGATGCCGACTACGGCGCCGGGCAGCAAGCCCGAGGCGATCTCGCGCTCGAGCGCGGTGCGGATGCGGCCGAGCCGGACCGCCGACAGCCCGACATCGCCGGGTTCGGCCCGCTCAAATCCCGCACTCTCTTCTGCCTTGGCCATGCGCTTGCTCCCGCTGCTTTGGACAATTTTCTGCAGAGTAGCGGATACCGCAGTCAAAAAGAAAGCGCCGCCGAAGCTTTTGCCCCGGCGGCGCGCGATGTCTGACATGCATTTCGGCTGGATTTACGCCGCGCGCATGTCCTGCTCCGGCGTGGCGCTGATCTTGTGAATCGCCAGATCCGCGCCCAGCCGCTCGTCGTCCGGCTCGAGACGCAATCCGCCGCAACGATGGATCAGACCGAAGACGAAGCTGCCGGCGAGGTAGCCGAACAGCGCGCCGCCGCAGCTACCGATCAGCTGGGCCCAGAACGTGACGCCGCCCATGCCACCCAGGGCTTTCAAGCCAAAGATGCCGCAGGCGATGCCGCCCCACAGGCCGCACAGCCCATGCAGCGCCCACACGCCGAGCACGTCGTCGATCTTCCAGCGGTTGGTCGTGACCTGGAACATGGTGACGAAGATGATGCCCGCCACGCCGCCGGTCAGCAACGCACCGACCGGATGCATGACGTCGGACCCCGCGCATATCGCAACCAGGCCCGCCAGCGCGCCGTTGTGTACGAAGCCCGGATCATTCTTGCCCACGACCATCGCGGTCAGGATGCCACCGCACATCGCCATCAGCGAGTTGAGCGCCACCAGCCCCGAAACGCCCTTGAGGCTCTGCGCGCTCATGACATTGAACCCGAACCAGCCGATGCACAGCAGCCACGAGCCCATGGCGAGCCATGGAATAGACGACGGCGGAATGCCCATCGAGCGGCCGTCCTTGCCGTAGCGGCCGATGCGCGGCCCCAGCTTTCGCACGGCGGCAAAGCCGGCCCAACCACCGAAGGCGTGCACGACGATCGAACCGGCGAAATCCTTGAACTCCGCGCCGAGCCTGGGCACGAAGAAGGATTCCTGGATGCCGAAGTTCTTGTTCCAGATGATGCCTTCCATGAACGGATAGAACAGCCCCACCAGCATGGCGGTGCCGACCATCTGGCCGCCGAACTTGGCGCGTTCGGCGATGCCGCCGGAGACGATGGCGGGCACGGCGGCGGCAAAGGTGCACAGGAAGAAGAATTTGACCAGGCTCAGGCCCTGCGGGTCGAAGCCCGACATGCCGCCCGAAATGGCCTCGGCACTGACCAGGAAGCTGACGCCATAGGCAACCGAGTAGCCGATGAAGAAATAAACCACGGTCGAGATGGCCAAATCGACCAGGATCTTGCACAGCGCGTTGACCTGGTTCTTATGACGGACCGTGCCGACCTCCAGGAACGCAAACCCGCCGTGCATGGCGAACACCAGGATCGCCCCCATCAGCAGGAAAAAGACGTCGCTACTTTGTTGTAGTTGCTCCATGCCCCTCGCTCCCGTCGCGCAATGTTAATTTTTATGCCGTCGCCGCGTCTCTCAGCGATCTGCACACGTCGGCAGCATTAAGATCAAGAATTGCGCCTGGAGGCAATATCTGCCTCAGCTCTGTCTGCAAGCAATGAGGCGCATTGCGGCCTCAGCGCACCCGCCGCGGATTGAGGTAGAGGTCGGCCTCTTGCTTCTCGATCTTCGGCGCCGCCTTGCCGGCCGCGACGCCCTTTGCCAGCTGCTTCACATGCCGGCGGCAGGGTTTGTTGAACGACAGCATGCCGACGAACAGCTTGAGCACCGCCAGCAACCGTTTATCGGCATGCTCGGCCAGCACCTTGCATTTCCACAAACCACCGAGCGAGATCAACTTGCCATCGAGCAGGCCAATGCGGTTGCCCACCCCGTCGTACACCGAGTAGTCCTGGCCGAAGGAGATCAAATCCTGCTTGATGCGGTAGAACTTGAGGTGGCTGTCGTCCATCAGGAAAAACGAGAAGTGTTCGGGCATCATTGGCCACTTGTTGGCCGAGCGCTCGACATAGACGATTTGGTCGTGGTCGCCGGTGTTGACGGAGTATGAGACGACCGGCAGCCCGCGTGCGCCGACCGTCTGCTGCACGGAGCGGCCGAGCATCAGGTCCATGGTGCCGTGCCAGTTCAACTTCTCGCCGAACAGCTTGAAGACGAGGCGCTTGTCGAACCCCGTCTTTGTGGTCCACAGGTCCGCGCGATAGCCGAGCAGGCCAGTGCGCTCGCCGTCCTCGATGATCTCGGCGAAGACGTCCATGTCGGAGGTGAACTGGCGCGATTTGGCCTTGTTGCGCGCATGCCTGTAGAAGCCGAACTCGATCGAGTTGAGGTTGGTGATCCAGACATCGACCGTGAAGCGGTGGTAGCGGTCCTTGACCTTGGCGGCCTCGGCTTTTTTCTGCCGCGCGTTGTCGTTGGTGGCTGGCTTGGCGTCGGCAGCCCCGGCATCGACGATGGCCGCTAACCGCTTCGGTTTCACATCGGCGGCTTGGCGCGGAACCTCGGCAGCTGTGCTCTTCGACATGGGTTTCTCCCAGGGTTGGCACGCGCAACGAGGTGGCGAATCACTTGCGAGCCTAGCACCGGCGGCTGTGGATAAGTGTCCGAGGCCGATTTGCCTGTTCAGAACTGTCTGGGTGGCCGCAGGAATTATCCAGGACGTGATCCCGGGCGGCCATGACGCGTGGCGCCTAATGCCAACCTTCTTGGGTCAATACCCATGAAGGTTGGTATTAAACGGCCTGCAAAGCCTTTTGGACTGCCTTGGGCGCGCGTTCGATGACGAGAAGATAAGCCCGTGTCGGTCCCTCCGGCTGGCGCGAACCTTGTTCCCAATGGCGCAACGTGTTGACGCTGAACCCGAACCGACCCGCGAACTCCTGCTGTGTCATGCCCAAACCCGCCCGGATCGCCTTCACATCGATCTTCTCGGGCACATGGACGCGATAGGCGCTCTCGTCCGCCTTGCCCTCGGCATAGTCCAAAGCTTGCCGAAGGCCGCGTCGGATACTGTTGGCAACCTTGCTCATGGTTTTCTCCTCTTGAATCCCTCGACCAGCAGCGCCGTAAGCTGGCGGAAATCATTGCGATCCTGCTGGCTCAAATCGGCCCGCGTGTTCTTGGCGTAGGCGGTGAGCGCGAAGAGCGGCATGCCGGCGTCGTGATGAAAATAGATCACCCGCGCACCGCCGCGCTTGCCGCGACCCTCCAAACCCCACCGCAGCTTGCGCACGCCGCCCGTTCCGCGAAGCAGCTCGCCGGAGGTAGGGTTGTAGGCGAGGTAATTCACCAGAAAGGCCCGCTCCTCATCGGTCATGAGCTTGCGAGTCGCAGACAGGAACTCCGGGGTCTCGACGACGCTGATCGGAACCGTTCGAGCCATGGGAGATACTACGCCAGTGAGTCAGTCAAGGCAATTAAAATATAACCCATTGGATTATGTCCACGCGCCGCCGCGCCGTCGCAATTGGTGCGTCCGCGCTCCTCGGCGCGGCCAAGCTCCGCTTGGACGCGAAGCACAGCTTCGCTCCGGGCACAGGCGGCCACCCAGACAAGCAGCAGACGAGCTACCCCCGCGCCCCAAAAATCGCGCTGCCCACGCGGATGTAGGTCGCACCCAACTCAACCGCCGTCTCGAAGTCGGCGCTCATGCCCATGCTGAGCTGATTGACGCCGGCCTCGGCGGCAAGCTTATGCAGGAAGGCGAAATGCACCGCCGGCTCTTCGTCAACCGGCGGAATGCACATCAGGCCGGCGATCTCGAGTTTGAGTTCGTCCCGGCACAGAGCGACGAAGGCCGCCGCCTCGCGTGGACTCACGCCGGCTTTTTGCGGCTCTTCGCCAGTGTTGACCTGCACGAACAGCTGGAGCCGCTTGCCGGTCCGCGCCATCTCCTCGGCGAGCGACTTGGCGATCTTTGGCCGGTCGATGGTGTGGATGGCGTCGAACAGCTCGACCGCCTCGCGCGTCTTGTTGGATTGCAGCGGACCGATCAGGTGCAGCTCGATATCGAGATATCGCGCGCGCAGCTCGGGCCATTTGCCCTGAGCCTCCTGCACCCGGTTCTCGCCGAACAGGCGGTGCCCGGCCTCGAGCACCGGCAGGATATCTGCTGCCGCGAACGTTTTCGACACGGCAATCAGATGCACGCCAGCCGGGTCACGGCCGACGCCACGGGCGGCAGTGGCGATGCGGTCGCGGACGGCGGCGAGGCGAGTCGCAGCAGTTTCACTCATGGCTTTACCCGCTTGTCATAGGGGACAAACTCATGGGTGTCGCTGGCCAGCAAAGCGAGATACTTGCGATGGACAAACAGCTTATCGCGCCAATACTTCTCTTCTTCGAGCACGCCAATACCGGTTAGCGCCTTGAGATAGGTGGACGCGGCATGCCGCTTAGCTATGCCGCGCTCGACAACGTTGCCGATCCGGCAATAGGGTTGGCTAAAAATCAGGTCGACCAGCTCGCGTGTGTAAATCTTTGGCGCTGCCGCGCGAACGTGCTCGGCTGTCGCGTCCATCAGCACGCGAATGGCGCGGATCTTCTGGTTGGTCCACGCGGATGTCACTTCAACTGCCGTCAGCATGTAGAGGATCCAAGGCTCCCACTCCTGGTGGGTGGTGACACGCAGGAGCAGCCGGTAATAGTCGGCCCGCGTGCGTAGGATGTGACGGCTGAGGTATAGCGTCGGCAGATCGAGCAGCTTGTCCTGCACCAGCGAGAGGATGTTCAGGATGCGCCCGGTTCTTCCATTGCCGTCAATAAAGGGGTGGATTGCCTCGAACTGGTAATGCAGGATCGCCATTTTCACGATGGGATCGAGTTCTGGTTGGTTGTGCAGGAACATCTCCCAGTTGGCGAGCAGGTCGCGGATCTTCGCCTCACCCTCTGGTGGCGTGTAGATCACCTCGCCGGTGAAGGTGTTCTTGAGCGTGGTGCCAGGGGATGCTCGGATATCGAGTTCGATGCCTTTGATCATCTGACAAACCTCGACCGCGATTCGAGTCGACAACGGACGCTCTTTGAGCGTTGCGAAGCCGTGATAAAGCGCGCGGCGGTAGCGCAGGGCTTCCTTGGCCGCCGGGTCGCTTGCATCGTCGCTGAGACTCGCCTCGCGAAACAAAGCGTCGTTGGTGGTGACGACGTTCTCGATCTCGGAGCTGTCCTTGGCTTCCAGCAGCGGTATGGCGCTGATCAGCACCGATGGGTCGGGTATGAGCTGGCCGGCCAGCCGCAACTCAGCGAGCGCCGCGCGTGCAGTCACGCAGCGCCTGAGCACGGCCTTGGTCTCGGTATCGACCGGTGGTGGCAACAGCGGCAGATCGGAGTGAGGACGGTTGGGATCGAACATGGCTTCTCATGGAGATGAATCTAGTTTTTGTTGACATGATGTAGTCGATCATGGCGCCAGTGTCGACACGAGACCGATGTCATGTCTATATATTCTATTTTTTGCACCATAAAAACAGTCTCATGGTGATGCCATCGACATGTCGATGCTTTCGTGTCGATAAAGCTACAAATTATCGACATTATATCTGACTCGTGTCGATGCGATCAACACAACACCCACATCATGTCTATAAAATCTATTTCTATCAACATGATCCTGCCTTGCTTGACCCATTCCCCCTTTCAGGCTCATTACGCCGCCTTAATCATTTGCTCCAAGAGACGCCAACCATGGCCACCGAACGCTACAACGCACCCGTCGTCGAGAAGAAGTGGCAGCAGGCCTGGGACCAGGCCGACATCTTCCACGCCTCCAACGCCGACAAGCGCCCGAAATGCTACGTGCTCGAGATGTTCCCGTATCCGTCCGGGCGCATCCATATGGGGCACGTGCGCAATTACGCCATGGGTGACGTCTTTGCCCGCTACAAGCGCGCCAAAGGCTTCAACGTCCTGCATCCCATGGGCTGGGACGCATTCGGCATGCCGGCCGAGAACGCCGCCATGGAGCGCAAGACGCATCCGGGCAAGTGGACCTACGAAAACATCGCCGCCATGAAGGCACAGCTCAAGTCCATGGGTCTTTCGCTGGACTGGTCGCGAGAGTTCGCCACCTGCCACGTCGATTACTACCAGCATCAGCAGAAACTGTTCGTCGACCTCTACAAAAAGGGGCTCGCCTACCGGAAGTCGTCCAAGGTCAATTGGGACCCGGTGGACAATACCGTGCTCGCCAACGAGCAGGTCATCGACGGCCGTGGCTGGCGCTCGGGTGCGCTGGTGGAACAGCATGAGCTGACCCAGTGGTTCTTCAAGATCACGCAGTATTCCGACGAGCTGTTGGAGGCGCTCGCAACGCTCGACAAATGGCCGGAAAAAGTGCGCCTGATGCAGGCCAACTGGATCGGCCGTTCGCAGGGCCTGTCTGTCCGCTGGGCGCTCGACACGGCAACCGCGCCAGAGGGCCATACCGAGCTGGAGATCTACACGACGCGCCCCGACACGCTGTTCGGCGCCTCGTTCATGGCGATTGCGCCCGACCACCCCCTGGCCAAGGCCGCCGCGGAGAAAAATCCAGCACTTGCCGCCTTTTGCGAAGAGTGCCGGCGCATGGGTACCTCGGTCGCGGACGTAGAGTCGGCGGAGAAAAAGGGCTTCGATACCGGCATCAAGGCGGTGCACCCCCTCGACAAGGCTTGGCTGGTGCCCGTTTACGTCGCCAATTTCATCCTCATGGACTACGGCACCGGCGCCATTTTCGGCTGCCCGTCGGGCGACCAGCGCGATATTGAATTCGCCCGCAAATACAAGCTGCCCGTGGTGCCGGTGGTGGTGCCGGCCGATGCGGGAAAACGCGCCGCGGCGCTGGCCCAGATCGAATCGGGCACCGCCTATGCCGACGATGGCATCATGATCAACTCGCGCTTCCTCGACGGCATGGACAGCACCGCCGCCTTCGCCACCGTTGCCGGCCGGCTCGAGGCGGACAAGCTCGCCGGCAAACCTGTCGCCATGCGCCGGGTCAACTATCGGCTGCGCGACTGGGGCATCTCGCGGCAGCGCTACTGGGGCTGCCCGATCCCCATGATTCACTGCGCAACCTGCGGCGTCGTACCGGTGCCCGACAAAGACCTGCCAGTGATGCTGCCGGAGGATGCAACCTTCGACACGCCCGGCAACCCACTGGACCGGCATCCAACCTGGAAACACGTCGATTGCCCGACGTGCAAGTCCAAGGCGCGGCGCGAGACCGACACGATGGACACCTTCGTCGACAGCTCCTGGTATTTCGTGCGCTTCACCGCGC
Source organism: uncultured Devosia sp. (assembly GCA_964498125.1). GTDB lineage: Bacteria > Pseudomonadota > Alphaproteobacteria > Rhizobiales > Hyphomicrobiaceae > CAMDBL01. The sequence continues at coordinate 47,646 of CAZCGE010000027.1, forward strand.
CCGACGCCAAGACGCCGGTCGATGCCAAGGCGGCGGCCTATTGGCTGCCGGTAGACCAGTACATCGGTGGCATCGAGCATGCGATCCTGCACCTGCTCTACTCGCGCTTCTTCACCCGCGCCATGGGTGAGGCCGGCCACTTGCAGCTCGCCGAGCCGTTCGGCGCACTGTTCACGCAAGGCATGGTCACGCACGAAACCTACCATCGAGCAGGCATCGATCCGCCGCAATGGCTGCCACCCAACGAGGTCCAAATCGAGGGTGATGGCGCCAGCCGCAAGGCAACCGAGATCGCGACAGGCGCCCCGGTTGAGATTGGCGATGTCATCAAGATGTCGAAGAACAGAAAGAACGTGGTCGATCCCGACGACATCATCACGCATCATGGCGCCGATTGCGCCCGCTGGTTCATGCTGTCCGACAGCCCGCCCGAGCGCGACGTAATCTGGACCGAGGCCGGCGTCGCAGGGGCCGGCCGTTTCATCCAGCGCGTCTGGCGGCTGACCGAGGACGTCGCCGAGAAAGGCGTCGCGGGCGGCGTGGCGCGGCCAAATGACTTCGGCCCCGAAGCCATGGAGCTGCGGCGCGCGGCCCACAAGGCTCTTGACGCCGTGGGCCGCAACATCGAGGGCCTGCGCTTCAACGTGGCGGTGGCCCAGCTCTACGAGCTGACCAACACCCTGTCGGGCTCGCTCGGCAAGACCGGTAACGGGCTGGCCTGGGCGCAACGCGAGGCCGTCGAGTTGCTGATACGCATGTTGGGCCCGATGATGCCCCACCTGGCCGAGGAGTGCTGGGCGCGGCTTGGCTACAACACCTTGATCGCGAACGAACCTTGGCCGGTCGCGGAAGCCGCCTTGCTCGTTGACGATACGATCACCATTGCCGTACAGGTAAATGGCAAGCGCCGCGATGAGCTGACGATTGCCAGAAACGCCGCTAAGGACGAGATCGAGGCTGCGGCCTTGAAACTCGAGGCGGTTGTGCGTGCTCTGGAAGGTCGTCCGGCGAAAAAAGTGATCGTGGTGCCGCAGAGGATCGTCAATGTCGTGGTCTGAGGCGCGTTATCCTGCCCAACCCGAGACGCCGGCAAATCCGGATCGTCGTGGGCTACTGCGCGTGGCCCTTGGCCTGGCTTTGGCCATGCCACTGCTGTCGGCCTGCGCTGGCGGCGGCTTCAGGCCGATGTACGCTTCCTCGCAGTTCGGCGGTAACGACCTCGACCGGAAAATGGCGCAGGTCGAGATTAGCACCATCCCTGGTCGCGTCGGCCAGCGTGTGCGCAATGAGCTGATCTACCGCAACACCGGCGGCGGCGAGGCATTGCCCGTCGCCTATCGCCTCGAGGTTGTGTTGCGCGAGTCGATCACGTCCACGCTGGTGCGCATCGACGGCGAGGCGACATCACAGGTCTTCAACCTCGACACCGCATTCCGTCTGATCGACACCAAATCCAAGTCGATCGTGCTGGAAGGCGTCAGCTACAGCCGTGCCGGCTTCGAGCGCTTCACCTCGACGTTCGCCAACGTGCGGGCCCGCGAGGAAGCCGAGAACCGCGCCGCCAAAGCCATTGCCGTGGACATCAAGACGCGGCTAGCCGCCCACCTGGCCGCCGCCACCTGAGTAGCCCACAGGCAGGGGCCAGTCACATGGTCGCCATTAAGAGCCAGGCCGCGCAGGGCTTCATCAAGACGCCCGACCCGCGGATTTGCGCCATCCTCCTGTTCGGCACCGACGACGGCCTCGTCGCTGAGCGCGCCACCGCCATCGCCAAGGCCCTCGCTGCCCGCGAAACGCCACCTGGCGAGATCATTCGAATTGAAGACTCCGATCTCGATGGCGAACCGGACCGGCTGATCATCGAGCTGCAAACCATGCCGATGTTCGGCGGCCGCAAGGTTGTGCGCACCAGTTCGGGCCGCCGGGTCAATGCCCAGTCCCTCAAGCCGCTGATCGAGGGCGGCGCGCTGGCGGCAACGCTGATCGTCGAGGCGGGCAATCTCAGAGCCGACGAGGCCTTGCGACTGCTGTTCGAGAAATCCGCCACGGCGGCGGCCATCGGCTGCTACGCCGACGAGGCGCGCGATCTCGAGGGGCTGGTGCGCGAGGTGCTGGCCGCGGCTAAGCTGGACATTGCGCCGGACGCCCGCGACGCCCTGCTGGCCCGCCTTGGCGCCGATCGAGCCTTGTCCCGCAACGAAATCGAGAAGTTGGCCCTTTATGTGGGGGCTAAGGGACGGATCGAGGTCGACGACGTCGAAGCCGTGGTCGGGGATGCCGCGGAACTCGCCATCGACAGGATCGTCATGGCGGCATCCGCCGGTGACACGGGTCAGGCACTGTCGGAACTCGACCGGGCCGTGGCCGCCGGCGAGAGCGCGCAGACCGTGATCCTGGCGATGCAGCGGTACGTCCATCGACTGCACCGCGTTCGTGCCGCCATCGAGGCCGGCCGTTCGGTGGACGACGTCATCCGTTCACTGCGGCCGCCGGTGTACTTCAAGACGCGCCCAGCACTCGAAGCACACTGCCAGACCTGGAACCTGCGCCGTCTGGACGAGGCACAGACACGCATTGCCGCCGCGACCAAGGCGGCGCGCCTCGGCGGCGACCTCGAGCAGGTCCTGGCCGAACGCTTGCTGATCGAGGTGGCGCGGCTGGCGCGGGTGTCGGCGACGGAGCGGCGGCAGGGTAGGTTGGGTTAGCGCGGCCACAGTCTTCGAGATAGGCTCCGGGTCACGGCGTGCCAAATTGGCGGGCGCAAGGGCCGCGCTAACCTACGTACTGCATCACCGGTGGTTACATGCCAACCGTCGCTCCACTCCGGCAGCCGACGAACCAAGCAGGTTGGCCGTGGGCCACAACCGGCTGTGAGCAGACGCAGCAATCTTCGCCGAGCAAGCCAGTTGGCGGACGAGAACACGACCAGGGCGTCGTTGTTCCTGATTTCCATGACCTAAGCCATTAAGGGTCGCGAATCCTCTCAAGGCATTTGGGCATCTGGCCCCAATTGCGCTCAACTCAGCTACTCTGCGGGCTCCGCGTTCCAGTTCGCTCCATAGTTGATAATGCTAAGGGTTCCCATGGGCGTGAAAAGAAGCACCTGCCCAAGGGATCATAGCCGAAGTCGGCGTCGCCTTCCGTGGCGTGCCTGCCTACCACTCGTGACGGTTGTTATCATATCGCGATCGCGAGGTCGGACGCGATCTGCTTATATCACCAAGCGGCAGCGTCAACGCGCTTATCGACGACGACAAAAGGCGGATCTACGAGATCGAGCGTCGAGCAAACTCAGGCCGACATCCGAGGACCCAAATTGTGACTCTTGCAGCATTTGGATGGACTGAACGTCAGCAAAGGGAAGCTGCAACGTATACGAGCCAAGGTCTTTTGCCGGGCAGAATTGTAGGGGAACATCGCACTCACTACCAGGTCGCTACCGGCGAAAGCGAGATCACCGCCGAAGCGAGTGGAGCCCTCCGCAATCTTGCAAAGCAGCGCTCGGACCTTCCGGGGGTCGGTGACTTCGTCGCCTTCCGCTCTGCCTCAGGCGACGGGCCAGCCACCATTGAGGGCGTGCTAACGCGCACGAGCGCGCTTATACGCAAGGCATCCGGTGAACAGCGCCCGCAGTTGTTGGCGTCGAACGTCGACGTTGTCTTTATTGTGATGGGACTCGATGGCGACTTTAATCTGGCTCGCCTGAAGCGCTTCCGTGAACTGGTTCACGGTAGCGGCGCCAGTCCTGTCATTGTACTCAACAAGGCCGACCTTTCTCGCGACCCAACAGACGCTACTAAGCAGATTGCTAAGATTGCTCCTGGCGTACCAACTCACATTATAAGCGCGCGCGAAGGCATAGGACTCGAAGAACTGGAGTCGTATTTCCATCCTGATCACACCATCGTCCTCGTCGGCGCCTCTGGCGTTGGTAAATCAACCTTGATCAACCGATGGCTCGGGCGCGCCGCGCAAGCTACCCAAACCGTCCGGGCCCATAACGATCGTGGTCGTCATACGACAACCCATCGTCAACTGTTCATTCGAACAGGCGGCGGTTCAATAATCGATACTCCCGGCGTTAGGGGACTAGAGATCTGGGAGGCCGCAGAAACGACCGAAGACAGTTTTGAGGATATCGATGCCCTGGCGGCCAAGTGTAAATTTAGAAACTGTCAACATGATAGCGAACCTGCTTGCGCCGTTCGCTCTGCCGTCAAGCGAGGTGAACTAGAAGCAGGCCGTTTGGTTAATTTCGCGAGATCCAGGCGCGCTCGAAAATAGTCTGTGCGAGGGTCACAATAACGCGTTAACCGTCGTTCAGTGCGCAACTCTGTACGACCTTTTCGATTTCAGGAAATGCGTGTCGCAACAAGTAAAACAACTCTTGCGCATGATTTCACGACCGACAATCCTGTCTCGCAGATCTTCGAATGGTTCAACGTGGCCGTGCGGCCGATGATTTGGTTCGCCAATGCCGATGACGGCTTGGGCCAATCCCCTTCGCGCCCAATCCCGCCGACTTCGGCGGGAGTCCGTAAGCGGACCCGCCTGGCAGCGGCCGAGCGGCGGCACGCTTCGCCGGCGAATCACTCCACCTTGAAGTCCTTGGGGTCCCACGCAGGCTTCGGATATTGCGGCTGCATGGCTTCCAGCGTCCCGCGCACCATGGCGGCAACGGCGGCATTGCGGGCCCATTTGCGATCAGCCGGGACCACATGCCAGGGCGCCCATTCGGTTGAGCATCGCTCGAGCATGATTTCGTAGGCGGCCTGGTACTCGTCCCACAATTTGCGATCCTCGAGGTCGCCCGGATTGAACTTCCAGCGGCTCTTGGGCTCATCGAGTCGCGCCTGCAGACGCTCGCGCTGCTCTTGTTTGGAGATATGCAGCATGACCTTGAGAATTGTCGTGCCGTTCTCCACCAGCATCCGCTCGAAGGCATTGATCTGATCATACCGCCGCTCGATGTCGGCTTTGGGCGCCAGTTTTCGGACCCGGCCGACCAGCACGTCTTCGTAGTGGGAGCGATTGAAAATGCCGATGACCCCGCGACGCGGGCAGGCGGCATGCGCACGCCAGAGGTAATCGTGCGCCAGTTCTTTATCCGTTGGCCGGCCGAACGCCGTGACAGTGACGCCGAACGGACCCGTCTGGTTGAAAACGTTGCGCACCGTGCCATCCTTGCCCGCGGTGTCGATGCCTTGCAGCACAACGAGCAACGCGCGCGTGCCTTCGGCATAGAGCGTGTCCTGCAATTCATTGATTGCCGCGCTGTCCTCGGCCGTTTGCGCTTCTGCCGCCTTGCGGTCTGGAAACGCCGACACATCGGCCGGATCGCGCCGGTCGAGATGGGCTCGCTTGCCGGCCACGATGCGAAACCGTGCGTCGATATTTTTGCTCATGATCGTTGCGTGCCCGTGTCACTCTGGCAGCTGTACGCGCGGCATCATCCCAGGATCCGTTTCAGCTCCGACCGCAGCGGCCCCGCCAGATCGTCCCGTTCCAGCGCGTAGGCGATGTTTGCCGTCAAGAATCCGAGCTTATGGCCGCAGTCGTAAATGTGACCGTCGAATCGCACCGCGTGGAAAGCCTGCGTGCCCAAGGCGGCGAGCCGGATCATGGCGTCGGTGAGTTGGATCTCGCCGCCGGCGCCGCGCTGCTGCGTTGCAAGCAATGCAAAGATCTCGGGCTGCAAAATGTAGCGGCCGGTGATGTGCAGGTTAGAGGGCGCGGAGCCGCGCGGCGGTTTTTCGATCATTTTTGTGACGCGCGACACCTTGGCGGCGCGATCCTCGACACCGACGATGCCGTACAGATGCGCGTCTTCCTCCGGCACCGGCGCCACAGCGATATGATTGCCGCCGTGCTCCTGATAGGCCGCCATCATCTCGGCGAGGCACGGCCGGACACCGTGGTGCAGCATGTCCGGCAGCAGCAGCGCGAACGGCTCGTTGCCGACGATGTCGCGTGCGCACCACACCGCATGTCCGAGGCCGAGCGGCGCCTGCTGGCGCGTGAAGCTGGTCATGCCGGCGGCGGGCAGATCAGCGGCCAGCGCCGCCAGCTCCTGGTCCTTCTTGCGCTCGGCCAGCGTCCGATCCAACTCGAACTGGCTGTCGAAGTGGTCCTCGATGGCGCCCTTGCCGCGTCCCGTGACGAAGACGAAATGCTCGATGCCGGCCGCGCGCGCCTCGTCGACCACGTGCTGGATCACCGGCCGGTCGACCACGGTCAGCATCTCCTTGGGCACGGCCTTGGTGGCTGGCAGGAATCGCGTGCCGAGACCAGCGACGGGAAACACGGCCTTGCGAATCCTCGGGCGGGTCGTCATTTCAGTCTCCTGCGGCTTCAGGTTCGGGCGCGGAGCAGATTGTCGCTGCAGCCGATTGTATCCGAAATCGTCTCGGCGGGCGCACGTCGACCTCGACCGCATCATGCCCGACGCGCTGGCTTGGGGGGAGCGGCTGGCACGTCGGCGGCGATAATGCGCTTATACCGCGGCGACGACTGCATCGCTGCCTACTTCATGAGGCGCTGTCTGCTGTGTAGGTGGGATTGCTGAATCGGACTGATTTTATAGTTACATGCGGACTCTCATCGACGTACACGACTTGGATGTTTGGCATTCCGTGCGCATACGACCCGACAAACACAAACGATCTCGCTGAGCCGCTCTCGGTGAGAGGATCGCCTTTGGTCGGGTCACGCGACAACACCCATTCCAACATTTCCCACGCATCGTCAACGCGGTCCCACTTCCTGCGCGCGACTTCGAGTTCTGCCTCGACGATACCATCCAAACGAATTGTACGCATCATTTGAGGCCAAGCCGCTCAGTCTCCTTCTTGGCCCAGTCCAACTCTTCGCCGGGCTCAGATTGACGGATGCGCTTTGCCAGGAAGGCATACAGCGGGAGTTCTTCTCCCATTGCAGCGACTTCCCAACCATAATCGTGAGACAGATTGCTGATCGACGTCGCAGTGTGTTTGTCTGCTATTGTCGAAACCCACCAGTCAATCAGGCTAAGTTCCTCATTGGTAAAAAGCGATGTGTCTGCCGGCAGAAGTGCGCGATACCGGTTCGCCTTGTAATCAAAGATCTGTTCAACAAACGGCTCTATAACACCGTCTCTCTCCAGCTCCTCGCAGATTTCGCGCAGATGCCTGGAGCGAGGCCCGTGCTTATCCCTGACGAACTGCTCGCCAACGATCGGCTGACCGTATGCCTCAAACGAACGAGCTTCGGAAAACCACAAAGCCTTGTTCAGCTTCGTGGCTCCGAAACCTTCGATGTGGCTCGTCCTCCAAATCACGTAGCGGACCAGCGCCTTGAATTTTTCCCTGTCGAACTGCATGAGGTGATTCTATCAGAATCGCCTTGACTCTCCTAGCTTCTTCTGCGCCCCACCAGCACGCATATGCACCAAAACACGCCCGCAATTTGCGATCACCGCTCGGCGCTGATATGTGCTGGACAGCCAAGGCATCTGGGACCACGCGGCTGCCTTGTGTGCAGTCGTCGAGAGGATCGTTGCATCGTGCCAGGACGCGCGCACTTCGTCTCCCGGCTCGCCCTTGCGGCGGTCACCGTTCTGCTGACCCTTTCGCCCCTGCACGCCCAGGACAATTTTCGCGCCTTTCTCGACGCGCTGTGGCCGGATGCGCACAAGCTCGGCGTGACGCGGCCGGTCTTCGACGCCGCCCTCAAGGACCTGACCCCGGACCTCAACCTGCCCGATCTGATCGTACCGGGCCGGGAGAAAGCCGAGGTCAAGGGGCAAGCTGAATTCATCAGGCCACCGCAAGACTACTTGAACGCCGCCACCTTGGCCAAGCTCGCCGCGCAGGGCAGAGCACTGGCGATCAAGCACGCCGACACGCTGAAGCGGATCGAGGCGGAGATTGGCGTCGAACGCGCGGCTGTGTTGGCCATCTGGGGCCGCGAGACGGCCTATGGCACCTATAAGCTGCAGCATGACGCCATTCGCGTGCTGGCGACCCAAGCCTACGTCGGCCGGCGCAAAGAGCAGTTCCGCATTGAACTGCTGGCCGCATTGAAGCTGCTGCAGGACGGAATACCGCGCGAGCTCATGCGCTCCTCCTGGGCCGGCGCCATGGGGCTGACCCAGTTCATGCCGACGGAGTTTGCCGCGCACGGCCATGACTTCGACCGCGACGGCAAGATCAACCTGTTCACCTCGGTGCCAGATGCGCTCGCCTCGGCCGCCCGCCAGCTCAAGGCCAAGGGCTGGGTGACAGGCCTGCCGTGGGGTTTCGAGGTACGCCGAGCGGCAAAATCCGATTGCGCGCTCGAAGGGCCCGACCAAGGCCGGTCGATCGCGGAGTGGGCCAGGCTCGGCTACAAGCGCACCTTCGGTCGCACGTTTTCACCGCGGCACGCCGGCGCCGAAGCCTATCTCATGCAGCCTGCCGGCGCTTATGGCCCAGCCTTTCTCGTCACCGAGAACTTCAAGGTGATCCGCCGCTACAATACCGCCGACCTTTATGCGTTGTTCGTCGGCAACCTGGCGGACCGCATCTCCGGCCGCGGCGATTTCGAGACGCGATGGAGCGAAGCGCGGCAACTGCCGACCCGCGACATCGAGGAGGTCCAGCGCAAGCTGCAGACCAGCGGATTGCCAATCGAGAAAGTCGACGGGAAAATCGGCAGCGCGACGCGCGCCCAGATCGGCGCCTACCAGCACCGGCTTGGCCTGAAACCGGACTGTTGGCCGACCGAGGCGCTGCTGCGGCAGATGCGTGGTCCTCACCAACAACCAGCACGGTAGTCTGTCGGCCATGCTGATATCCTGCACCTTCCGGCCTCTCCTGATCTCTCTGAGCGCAATCCTTCTGGCGGCATTCGCCTGCGCCTGCGGCTCGGCCCACGCCCAGGCAACCGCGGCATCCGAGCTGCCGTTTGCCGAGTTCATCGCCGGGGTGCGCGCTGAAGCCCTCGGCAAGGGCGTCGCGGCCGGGTCCCTGGATGCGGCGCTGACCGGACTGGTTGCCGATCCCAAGGTGCTGGAGCTGATCAACCGGCAGCCCGAGCACGATCGCACCGCCGGCGCGTACGTCACCCATCTGCTTTCCGCCGACCGCATTGCCGCCGGTCGCGCCAAGCTGGCCGAGCACGCCGCCATCTTCGCCAGCATCGAAGCCCGATTTGGTGTCGATCGCCGCGTCCTGACCGCCATCTGGGGCATCGAAACCAATTACGGCACGACCATGGGCGACCGCCCAATCGTGCAGTCCCTGGCGACGCTGGCACATGGCGATTCGCGCCGGCCGCTATTCTGGCGCGCCGAGCTGTTAGCTGTCCTGCGCATCCTGCAGCAAGGCGATGCCTCGCCCGGTCGCTTGACGGGATCGTGGGCCGGCGCCATGGGCCACATGCAGTTCATGCCGACCACCTTCCTGCGGCATGCCGTGGATTTCGATCAGGACGGCCGCCGCGACATGTGGGGATCGATCGGCGACGCCATGGGCTCGGCGGCGAGTTATCTCCATGCCTCGGGATGGAGCAGGGACCTGCCCTGGGGCTTTCCGGTGCTGCTGCCAACTGGATTCGACTACGGCTTGTCCGCGCCCGGCCAAGGCAAGCGGGCGCCGGCCTGGCAAGCCCTCGGCGTCGCCATCGTGCCCGGGCAATCCTGGCCGGCCACGGCTGGCGAGCTTGCGCTGCTGCTGCCGGCCGGCGCCTCGGGTCCCGCATTCCTGGTCACGGCGAATTTCCGCGCCATCCTGCGCTACAACGCCTCGACGGCCTACGCGCTGGCCGTCGGCCTGCTCGCCGACGCTCTTGCCACACAAGACCCACCGCCGATCGCCTGGCCCGACGGCGACCGTGCCCTGACGCGCGCCGAGCGCGAGGACCTGCAGCGGCTGCTGACCTCGCTCGGTTTCGACACGGGCGGCATCGACGGCCTGATCGGCAATCAGACGCGCACCGCGATCCGCGCCTGGCAGCGCGCCAAGACGCTGCCCGAGGATGGCCACCCGAGCGCGGATGTGCTCGAGCGATTGCGCATGCCACGCAACTGAAGCGTTTCGCACGGCCGATGTCCGCGCCACCCTCGATGATTACTGGACATCGCGGGGCGGACAAGGACCGGATCACACGCTCACGCTTTGGTATCCCTTCCAACCCGCCATCCGACCGGCGAAAAACAGCCCGAATGGGAGAAGCACCAGACCGCAGCCCATCAGAAAGGCATAGAACGGTGTCGCCCACGGGTCCGCCGGCTCGAGAACCGCCTTTGCCGGGGCGGCCGGCGAATAATACACAAGTGCCTTGGCGCCGACCGGATATCGGGCAGCGATGTCCTGACTTTGCGTCTCCCTGCCGCCCAAGGTCAGACGCTCTTTTCCAAACTCCGTTATTCGAAACAGCTCCCCGGTATCGTCGAAAGTCCCCCGAATATCGGCATGCCAGCGTTTATGACTGATGCCCCTGATGCTCCGAGAACCGTTTGATTGCTGGTAGCTCCACGAAGGGCGCGAATGGGTGATCGTTCCTTCTCGGGTCGGCCACTCGAGGACGTTCGCCATGTGAGCGATCTCGAACGGAAGGGCGATGACGAGCAGCAAACCGACAAGAAAACCGGCCAATATGGCAAATCCGGCGATCCACTCGATGATGACTCTCGGCTTCATGGGGCTGTCTCTCGGCTCCGCCGCGCCTGAATGGAAGACCTGGATGGGTTCCGCCCGATGGCCCTCGTCGTGTCAGCCTACAATGGAATTGTGAATTCCCGGTGAGTGCTCACTCATGCCCGGAGGACGTTACAGTCGCCTTTGGCTCTTCCGAACTGATAACCCGACGGCCCTCGCCTCCCCCTCCATGCGAAGGGATACAAAGGACGTCGCCGACATCGTCCGGCTTGCCGTGATCGCGTTCACGCCTATAGTGCCGCCGGTTTGAACCCGGCACCAAGGACCCCACCATGACCGACACCCGCCACGACGTCGTCGCCATCGGCAATGCCATCGTCGACGTCATCGGCCGCTGCGACGATGCGTTCCTCGCCCGGCATGGCCTCGGCAAGGGCGGCATGCGCCTGGTCGATGCCAGCGGCATGAAGGCGCTATACGACAGCATGGGACCGGCGGTGGAAATATCGGGTGGCTCGGCCGCCAACACGATGGTCGGTGTCGCCTCGTTCGGCGGGCGCGCCGCTTTCATCGGCAAGGTGGCCGACGACGACCTCGGCCGCATTTTCCGGCACGACATCCGCGCCGCCGGCGTGACCTACGATACGCCGCCGGCGAAGGGTGGCCAGCCTACCGCCCGCTCGCTGATCCTCGTCACGCCCGACGGCGAGCGCACCATGAATACGTTTCTCGGCATCAGCCCCGAGCTCGACCAGGGCGAGGTCGCCCCCGACCTCATCATGGGCGCGCGGATCACCTACCTCGAAGGCTATCTATTCGACCGCGCCGAGGCCAAGGCCGCCTTCCGCCAGGCCGCTGGCATCGCCGCCGCCGCCGGCCGTCAGGTGGCGCTGACGCTGTCCGACGCTTTCTGCGTTGATCGCCACCGCGACGAGTTCCTGGCGCTGATCCGCTCGGGCGTCGACATTCTGTTCGCCAACGAGAGCGAGATCACCTCGCTATACCAGACCAAATCCTTCGACGACGCGGCTCGGCAGGCGGCCAAGGACACCAGGCTCGCCGTGCTGACGCGCAGTGCCAAGGGTTCCGTCATCCTATCCGCGGGCAATGAAGTGCGTGTACCCGCTGTTCCAGTCGCCAAGGTCGTGGACACCACGGGCGCTGGTGATCTGTATGCCGCCGGTTTCCTCCACGGCCTAGCCAGCGGCCGCGACCTGGCGACCTGCGGGGGTCTCGGCGGTCTTGCCGCCGCGGAGATCATTTCTCATGTCGGCGCCCGTCCCGAATCGCCGCTGCAGCGATTGGCGAAAGACAAGGGCCTGATCGGCTGAAGCCAAGCCCCGCTGTTGCCGCTCTTGGCTGCAGTCCGCGAACATCCCCACGAATTGTCGTATGATGTTTCCGCAACACTTTCCGTGCGTTGCCATAACAACCTCTTCCATTTTCTATTCTTTTCCCTGGTAAAGATAGTTGGTCTACGGCATGAACGATTCATGTTCGATTCGCTGCAAGGTTCAAACATGCAATACAATGCAAACGCGCACCGCGGCCGGCCGGTTGGCAGCGGCATTGACGATCGTGACCGTCTCAACGATCTGGTCGCTATCATGGCCGCCAATCCCGGTATGAAGGCGACATCGGCTATCAGGAAGCTGGGCGTCACCAATCCTTCCATGGTCAGGCGCCTGCGTGACAAACTCAAGGCTGAGCAAAACGACGCCAGCAGCGCACCGCCAGCTCCTTCACCGGAACCCGCCCGCCCGCACCATCACACGGCGGCGGCTGACAGTGCCCATCAGTTCAAGATCAGCGAGGCTGTGCCCCCTCGCACCCGTACTCTGCGTCACGATCCACCGCCAACGTTGGAAAGCCAGAAGTTGGACCAACCGTTGATCGGGTTGATCGAGCTTTCTATCGGCACATGGACTGCCGCGCTCGCTGCGCAGCAAGCCATGATCAGTATGATGTTCAAGTCTCCTGCCATCCGGGCAGTGATCCATCAACACATCACCGTCAGCGAGGCGGCGATGACGTTTCTGCGGGTGCCGGCTTCCCCACGCTGGGCCACCTGATTTCTTCTCCAAAGCACACGACCTGAAAGGCCGTCGGCGTTCGACGGCCTTTTTTTGTACGCTCCGACCATATCGCGGGGCTGGCAACACCGCGCGTTGGCTGGCATCACTGCAACGCCATGCCTTGCCGCAGGGAAAATCCGCGCAGCAAGGTTTCGGCGGTCATCGGCTTCTTGCCCGCCCGTTGCAGCTCCGTGAGCCGCACGGCGCCAGAGCCGCAGGCAACGGTCAACGCATCATCGAGCAAGACGCCAGGTGGCCCGGAGCCATCGGCCTGCGCCGCGCGCAAGACCTTGACCCGCTCGCGCCTGCCTTCGATGGTCACGTCGAACCAGGCGCCGGGAAATGGCGACAGCCCGCGAATCAGACGATGCACAACGGCTGCCGACTTGGCGAAATCGATGCGCGCCTCGGCCTTGTCGATCTTGCCGGCGTAGGTGATGCCCTCGGCAGGTTGCGGCTGTTCCCGCAGCGAACCGCGGGCGAGTGCGGCGAGCGCGCGCACGAGCAGACTGGCGCCCAAGACCGACAGTCGGTCATGCAACTGGCCAGCTGTTTCATCGGCGCCAATGGATACCGGCTCGGCAAGGCAGATTGGCCCAGTATCCAACCCCTCCTCCATGCGCATGACCATCACCGCCGTCGCTGGATCGCCGGCCATGATGGCGCGTTGGATGGGCGCGGCGCCGCGCCAGCGGGGCAAAGCCGAAGCGTGCACATTGAGGCAGCCGAGCCTCGGCGCCAGCAGGATTGACTTTGGCAGAATCAGCCCGTAGGCGACAACGACGGCGACATCGGCCTGAAGCGCCAGAAAGCGCTGCTGTTCTGCTTCCGGCTTCAACGACTGGGGATGTACCACCGGAATTCCCGAGCTGGCGGCAAAGCGCTGCACCGGCGACGGCATCTCGGCCATGCCGCGGCCGGACGGACGGGGTGGCTGCGTATAGACTGTGACAACCTCATGCCCCGCGCCCAGGATTTCCGCCAGCGTCGGCACCGAGAAATCGGGCGTGCCCATGAAGACGACGCGCAGCGTCATGGTGCGAGCCCCTTGCCGGGGTCAGACCCCTCAAACGACAGGTCGCAGCTTATGCCCCGCTCACCAGTGCGAGGGGTCTGAAACGAAAGAAACGCGCCAACACCTCGGTGCCAGGCAAACTTCCCAGGTCCATCCATGCACATTCCTCTGTTTTTTGTATGTAACGTTATAACGTTGCATCGCGGAAGGCAGGGGCTGCAATTGCATTGGCGGGCGACTGTTTTCGTCATCGAGGGTCAGCGCAGCTGGTATTCAGCCGACCCCGTCTCCCATCCCATCCCATCAGTCCAGGTCCTTGGCTTGCTTCTTGAAGCGGCGCACGATGATATCGCGCTTCAATCGCGACAGAAAATCGATGATCAGCTTGCCGTTGAGGTGATCGATCTCATGCAGAATGACGGTCGCCAGCAAGTCGTCCGCCTGCAGGGTCTGCACCTGGCCTTGGCGATCGAGAAAGCGTACCTCCGCCAAGGTTGGCCGCTCGATATCGACATGCACGTCGGGGATCGACAGGCAACCCTCCTCGTAGCTGCGCTTTTGCGGACCGAGCACGAGAATCTCGGGATTGATCAGCGTCATCGGCTTGTCCGGCTTTTTCTCGCGCGAAGCATCCAGAACCACGATGCGCTTGGGCACACCAATCTGGATGGCCGCAAGACCCACTCCGGGCGCCGCGTACATGGTCTCCAGCATATCATCGACCAGGCGCTGGACCTCCGCGTCGATTGTCTCGACGGGCTGTGAAACTTGGCGCAACCGCGGATCGGGCAGCTTGATGATGGGTCTGATGGACATGATGGCTCAGATAGCGAGGCGCGATGATCCGGTCAATTCCGGCACGGATAGACGGCGATGCCTCACCTTGGCCCCTTTCACAGCTTTCTCAGCGCCACACTCTCGACCCGATGCGTGTCACCCTTGCGCAGGATCAGACGCGAGCGCTGGCGTGTCGGCAGGATGTTGTCCTCGAGATTGCGCAGATTGATGGTTTGCCAGATGTCGAGGGCGCGCGCCTGCGCTTCCTCGGGCGTAAGGCTGGCATAGCGATGGAAATAGGCGCCCGGATCGCGAAAGGCCGTGTTCCGCAACCGCATGAAGCGCGCCACGTACCAACGCTCGATTACGTCCTCGTCGGCGTCGATATAGATCGAGAAGTCGAAGAAATCCGAAACGAACGGGATCGCCATCCCGTCACGCGGCAACCGGGCCGGCTGCAGCACGTTGAGGCCTTCGACGATCAGGATATCCGGCCGCTCGACGACGACCGTCTGTCCCGGCAGGATATCGTAGTGGAAATGTGAGTAGATCGGCGCTTCAGACCGCTCGCGGCCCGATTTCACATCGCCGAGGAAATTGAGCAGCCGCGCCGTGTCGAAGCTCTCGGGAAACCCTTTCCGGTTCATCAATCCGCGCCGCTCGAGCTCGTGGTTGGAAAAGAGAAACCCATCGGTGGTCACCAGGTCGACCTGGGGGTGATCAGGCCAGCGCGCCAGCAGCGCCTTCAACACACGCGCCGTCGTGCTCTTGCCGACGGCCACGGAGCCGGCGACGCCGATGATGAACGGAACTTTCCCCGTCTTGCGGCCGAGAAACTTGGCGGTAACCGCATGCAGCTCCTGGGCGGCCGCCACATACAGATTGAGCAGCCGCGACATCGGCAGGAAGATCTCGACGATGTCCTCCATCGACAGCTCTTCGATGATGCCCGATAGCTGCTCCAGGTCGCGCGGCACCAGCGTCATCGGCGTGTCTTCGCGCAGCTTGGCCCACTGCTCGCGGCTGAACGTCTGATAGGGCGAGAACTGCAGGGCGGTCGATGCGCTATCGAAATCCGCTGCTGCGTCCTTTTCTGGTCGAACAGCGATGGGATTGCTCATTGTTTGTCCCGAGCAGCTTTTTCCACCAGGCCTGAGGCGCCAACTCGGCTTTCCAGTACGGCCAGGACGTCGGCAAGGGCAACGTCGCGGCTCTCCAGCAGCACCAGCAGATGGTAGATGAGATCGGCTGCCTCGGCCTGTAGCTCCACTTTGCCTTGCGACAGCGCCGCGATCACGGTCTCGACCGCCTCTTCGCCGAGCTTGCGGGCGCAGCGCTGCGGGCCAGCATCCAGAAGCTGCCGCGTATAGGATTTATCCGCGCTATCGTTGCGGCGCGCATGGATCGTAGCGGCCAGTCGCAGCAGCACATCGTCGCTCATGATCCTATCCTTGACAGCGGCAGGCCGGCGCCACGGAGCGCCTGACCAGCCCGGCCGCCCACTCTCAGCCATGGCGATCTGCTGCGTCAAGTTAATGGAGGACACGATCTCCGGGCAGCTGAGGAAGTGCTCCGAGCCGAGGGAGCAACACGCCGCTCATGGGCGAGCGCATGACGCGGTATCTACACGCCTACGCCGCGCATGCGGCCTGGATGGAGGATCAACGTCGCGAGGACAACGGCACTCTGGCCATGCGTACGCTTGGGCTCGCTATGGTGCATCCGGTGTCGAGGAAGTGGAAGGGGTAGTGGTAGCGAAGTAATAAAATATAAATATTTCCGATAGTTAGCCAGGATTAGCGAAGCGATAACGCCTTCGGCACGCTAGTTCACACGGTCCCAATCTAGAATTTTTTATACCATAAGACATCATAAATTGTGCGTTATGATATTTAGTGCACAATTTATGATGCATAATATATGATAGAACTTGACAAATTCACATCATTGCGCTATAATTTGTGCGCTAATATGCTTAAGGTGCAGTTTATGGAGCGCAAAGATGAAAAAATCTAAGTCGCACGATGCGCTTCCGCTGCCCGTCACTTTGGCGCTGCGGAAGCTTGGGGCGGATGTCGCGAAGGCACGCAAGCTACGTGGCATTCCGATGCAGCTCATGGCTGAACGCGCCATGATTTCCCGGAACACGCTGACGCGCGTCGAGAAGGGCGATCCTGGCGTAGCATTGGGCACCTACACCTCAGTGCTGTTCGTGCTTGGACATGCGAACCGTCTGGCCGAAATGCTGGCAGACGACGCCGTGAGCCAGCAGAAGATTGACGACCGCATGCCGAAGCGGGTGCGGTCGTGGGGCGGAGGCGGCCATGCCCGAACGTGAGCTAGCTGTCTTTGCCAACATCAATGGCGCGGACCTTCCAGTCGGGCGGCTTTGGTCGCGAGACCAAACGTCGTCGTTCGTCTACTCACGCGAATGGCTCGCGGATCCTCGGACATTCGAGTTATCTCCCGTGCTGCCGAAGCACCGGGGAACGCACCACATTAATCGGCCGCTGCCTGGAGCCTTCACGGACTGCGCTCCAGACAACTGGGGGCGGACGCTAATGCGTCGAGGCGAGCGCATGCGCGCCGAAGAAGTTGGTGGAAAGCCACGCACCCTGTTTGACATCGACTTCCTGGCGGGTGTCGATGACCATAGTCGCATGGGAGCGCTTCGCTTCAAGGACCCCGGCGTGGACTGCGGGTTCCTGACAATGACGGGTACACCCGTACCGCCATTGATAGAGCTGCCGCAGCTCTTGGGTGCGGCCAGCCGCCTGGATGGAGGACGTGGGAGGAATGCCGATGTGCGGTTGGTGCTCGCGCCTGGCGCCTCGCTGGGCGGCGCTCGTCCCAAGGCCTCAGTGGTCGATCGGGACGGCTCTCTGCTTATTGCGAAGTTTCCAAAAGACAGTGACAGCTGGCCGATCATCACGTGGGAGGCCGTGGTGCTGACGCTGGCCGCGAAGGCTGGCATTGCCGTGCCGCCTTGGCGTATCGAGCGCGTGTCGAACAAGCCCGTGCTCTTGCTGAGGCGCTTTGACCGGGCGGCGGGCGGCGCTCGCGTTCCATTCATGTCGGCAATGACAGCACTGGATGCAGAAGACCATGGCGGCGGAAGCTACCTGAGTATCCTTGAATTCATTAGGCTGCGCGGCATCGCGCCTGAGGCCGATTATCGCGAATTATATCGGCGGATCGTGTTCAACGTGCTTATCTCGAACGTCGACGACCATTTGCGCAACCACGCTTTTCTCTGGGTCGGCCCGGGTTGGCGGCTATCGCCTGCCTATGACATGAACCCTTCACCAGAACGTCAGCGCATCCACGTCCTGGCATTCGATGATGTGGACAACACCGGCTCGATCGATTTGGTGCTGTCGGTCGCGCCGAAGTTCGGGTTGAAGAAGTCGGACGCTGAAGCCATTGCCAGAGAAGTGGCTCTCACCGTCTCCGACTGGCGATCTCCCGCCATGGTCCTGAAGCTTAAGGCGGCTGAAGTCGACTTCATGGCGCCCGCATTCGAACACGGCGACTTGGACCGGTTCAGACCGGCCGCAACAAAAAAGACAGCCCCAGCCAAGAAGGCTAAGTCCCCACGTGCCGCTGCTGCCAAGAAAGCGCGGCGCACGAACTGACAGCGCAACATGCTACTTGCCCAGCCGCCACGCCAATATCCCTTCCACTCCTGGCTGACCGGACGCGCCATGACGGCGCATCGTAGAGCCTACCTTCACCCGCCACCCCGCCGCCGCGCCCTCAGATGCACGTAGAGTGCGCCATCGCCGCCGTGCGACCGTGCGGCTGAGCGATAGCTGACGACGATGGCCCTGAGCTCGGGATCGGCCAGCCAATTGGGCACGTTGCGACGCAGAACACCGCGCTCGCGGCTATCCATGAAGCTCGACAGGGGCACATCATCGTCCCGCCCCAGGCCGCCTTTGCCGGTGATCACCAGGACATTGCGCCGGCCGTCGGCGAAGCAGGCCAGGAGAAAAGCGCGCAGCGCCGCGTGTGCCTCGCTCTGGCGCATGCCGTGCAAGTCGATACGTGCATCGATGGCCTCGCGCCCGGCGGCAATTTTCTTGGCCTTGCGCTCGTCGAAATCAGCGAGCGGCGGCGGCCGCACTTTCGGCGCAACCGGGGGCGGCACGGCCCTTGGCTTGGACAGCATCTTGTCCGCGGTACCAGGGCGAGTGTTTGGCGACGCGGGTTCCCCCGAGCGATGTCCAGCCGGGCCAGTCTGCGCCTGATCTTCCCGGGCAAGGACCCGCGGCTTGGCGCGTTTCAGCGGCTCGTAGGCCTGCGATGCCACATCCCATAGCGCCTCGTCCTCTGTCGATAGACCGCGTGGTCGGGCTATTCCCGGATGGCGCGGCCGGGTCATGGCTTGGCCTGCTGTCCATTGCGCGCCACATCAGGCGACCGCGTTCCAGTCGGCGCGCGCGGTTCGACCGGACGAGTCGGCAACAGCGCGAACAAGTTGCCCGGATGCCTGGTGATTCCCGCGAGCTTGCCTGCCTCCTCTCCCGAGCCAAAAAAGATATCCGCGCGTTCCGGGCCCTTGATGGCGCCACCGACATCCTGGGCAATCATCAGTCGATTGAACGCCATGCCCCGTTGCACATGGGTGAGCGTTGGCGCGCTGACATAGATGGGCATTCCGAGCGCGTGAATACTGGCGTCCACAGCGAGGCTGCGGCCGGGCGTCAAAGGCATCTCCAGCACGCCGATGGCGGCGGTTGCTTCCTTGCCCTTGAGCTCGCGAAAGAAAACGTAGGACGCGTTCTGCTGCAACGTCTTGCCGCCGCGCTCGGCATCCGCGCGCAGCCAGCGCGCCACCGCATCGAGCGAGACCTTGTCGGCCGGAAGCTGGCCGCTGTCCGCCAGCAGGCGTCCGATCGAGGTGTAAGGATGCCCGTTCTTGCCATCATAGGTGACGCGCATGAACCCGCCCTCGGCCAGCTTGATGCGGCCGGACCCTTGCACCTGCATCAAGAAGACATCGACGCTATCCTTCAAATAGACCAGCTCGAGCCCATGGCCGGCGAGTGCACCGCCTTCGATCTCCGCGCGCGTCGGATAAGGCTGCAGCCCGCTTGCCGTCTTGCGCGCGTGCGTCTGCGCCCGGTCCGAGGGATCGCCTTGGGCTTCGGCGATCAAAGTCACCAGGTCGGCAGGCCGCTTGAAGATGGGTGTCTGATAACGACCCTGTTTGGTCAGCGCACCGTCCATCAGCGGCTCGAAATAGCCCGTCAGCACGCCATTGGGCTTGCCATGCAGGATGCGATGGGGGGTGAAGTTCGCCTCGAAGTAGGCCTTGGCCGCGGCGCGTTCAGGCTTACGCGTGAGCTGCGCGCCAGCGGCGTCGCAGGCACTGAGCACCGCTGGCGAAGCCATGGCCTTGCCGATGAGCGCGCCAGACTTGGCGGCGAACAACACCCGCTCACATGATTTCAGAAAGGCCGTCAGCGCCAGCGCATGATCGTCGTTTTCCCAGTCCGGCAATTCCGCATAGCCCACGGCACGATACGATGCAGCGTCGGTCATGCCGATGGACTGCCCGCGCGCCGGTGCGCCAATTGCACATCCGGCCCAGGCCAACGCCGCGCAGGCAAGTACGCCGGGTACTTGCGACAGTGCTCGATGCATGCGTGCAACATCCCCGCTGCGGACCCGACGCGACCAGCGCGCACTTGGTTCTCACGCTTCGGGCTGCGTTGCAACCAGCTTCCAGTTGGGGTTCTGCAAGGCGCGTGGAGAACTGATGTCGCGGATGAAGGTCCATACATCGGTAACCTCCCGGATCTTCTGCGGGTCGCCGGCTATCACCACGCCGCCGCGATCCCGCGTCGCCGAAATCAACTGGCTGACGAACCGCACCGTCACATGCGCCACGCCACTCTTGACCTCCGCCTCGACAACTTCGGACTTGAGGATGCCAACAAAACTCTGATCGATCTGCTCGCCTTTCTGCTCACGATCAGTAATGGCTCCATCGAAACCTTCAAACACCTCACGGCTGAGCAGATCCCGCAACAAGTTGCGATTGCCCTCGGCAAATCCCGAGACGATCATCTCGTAGGCCTGCTTTGCGCCGTTGACGAACTGCTCGGGATCGAAGGCATTGTCGAGCCGCAAAATCTCGATCAGGGTCTTGGCCACCACGACATCCGCCCCGGCGAATGTCCTGATCTTTTCCTCGGCTGCCGCCTCGGAAACTTGCGCGACCGGCGGCGTCGAAGCGGCTTGGTTCCGATCGCGGTCACGCCGCGGCAAGGTGACGACCTTGTCGTCATTGCCGGCTGCCGCCTGCTGGCGCTCGATGCGCGCGCGCTCAATCCGGCTGTCTTCGTCGCCCGTGCGCCGTCCCAGCACATTGCGCAGCTTCAGGATGACGACAACGGCCACAACCAGCGAGATGATTGTTATAAGATCGAACTTGCCATCCATAGACGCAGATTCCCCAGGCAGAGGTAGGCTTCCCGTTCGGGGCAAAACCCGTCATGCTCGTGATGTAACGGGATATGGTTCTCGAGGCTCCACAATACCAGGGCCATCCCGGTCGTGGAGCGTTGGGTTTGTAACCGGGGCAACTTACGGCACAATTAACGACAAGCCAACCCATCTCCGGTCGCTTGGTGTCCGCGCCGGAAAACTTTGCGACCAGCCGGCCCACTCCGCAATCGCGCGGGGTGGCCCAACCCGGACAGAAAGTCATGCGACCTCTGCTGCTTTTCCTGTTCCTGGCCTACCCAATGCTCGAGATTGCGCTGATGATCAAAGTCGGCGGCGCCATCGGCGTGTGGTCGACGCTCGGCATCATCATGGCAACCGGCATTGCCGGCGCGCTGACGCTGCGCCGCCACGGTCTGATCTTTCTGCGACGCATGTCACAGGCCCTCGCCGACGGCCAGCCACCAGTCGAAACTGCGCTGCATGGCGCATTGGTCGGCACTGCTGGACTGATGCTGATCGCCCCGGGCCTCATCACCGACGTGGTCGGGTTGCTGCTGCTTCTCACCCCCATCCGGCGGCTGATCATTCTGTTGATTTCACGGCACTTTGACGTGACCGGCGAGAGTTCTGATCGTCGCGGCGGCGGCAAACCGCCGGTCGGTGCACAACGCCCCGGCCGTCAGCCCCTGATTATCGAGGGCGATTATCAGCGCCTCGACGAGCGGCCCGACAGTCCGAAGACGAGCCATGATTCTGCTGCTAAACGACAACCAGATACCTCGGGTTAAACCAACCAAGGCTGGCAGATTGCACACCGCGACCACGGCCTCTACAAGCGGCCTTGACGCCAGTCCATCAGAGAAAGTTCAGCCATGGCCACCGAGCCTGATACACCCAAGGATCCCGCACTAGGGCCGGCCCCCGGCGGGCCGGCGCCCATCAGCGCGCGCGTGGTCGCCCAGTACATCAAGGATCTCTCGTTCGAGAACCCCAATGTCGTAAAGCTGCTGCAGGGCCCGGGCGAAAACCCCAACCTGCAGATCAACGTCGAGGTGAAGACCCAGCAGATGGGCGCCAATCTCTACGAAAGCGCCATCGATTTCCGGGCCGAAGCCTTGAGCAAGACCGGCACGATTTATAATCTCGAGTGCGTCTATGCTGGCCTGTTCCAGATCGACAGCATCCCGCCGCAGATGCTCGAAGGCTTCCTGCTGATCAATTGCCCGGCGCTGATCTTTCCCTACCTGCGCCGGCTGGTTGCCGACCTGACGCGCGAGGGCGGCTTCCCGCCACTGGCGCTCGACCCCATCGACTTCGGCACATTGTACATGCGCCGGCAGCAGGAATTGGCGGCGGCGCAGCCGAAGAGTTGAGGTCGGCCCACAGGTCTGAGTGCGGCCGTTTCGGGCACACCAGGAACGCTGCACAGGCACGCTGCTGGCGGTCCACACGCCTCCGCGGTGCTACGCGGCAACACGCGACCTGGCCGCGGATACCTGAATGCCAAGGCCAATCCGCTCGAGATTCTGCGACCGCTCGGCCTCTTCGAGTTCCGCCGCCGCAATGGCCCGCCCGAGTGCGTCGCGCAGTGCCTTGGCGCTCTCCAGCGTCAACTCGACCGCTGCCCGCGCGCCAGGCGGCAGGCCGCGGTTGACGAAGTCGATCGTGATGGCGTCTGGCAAAAACGCATGGCGCGCGTGGTCGTAGGCGACCACCGCATCGGTCAGCGCGAACCACTCATCCGCGCCCTTGGCCTTGCCACTCGCCGGCGCGATCTCGACAATCGATGTGCACATTGACGGCCTCACTTTGCCAGATGCTTGCCAAAGAACGCGAAGACTTTGCTCCAGCCGTCGAGCGCCTGCTCCACACGGTACAGCGGCCGGTGATAATAGAAGATGCCGTGGCCGGCGCCGTCGTAGCGATAGAACTCGTAGCTCTTGCCGTGCTTTTTCAGCTCGGCCTCGTGCTGATCCACCTGCTCCGGGCTCGGCGCCCGATCCTCGTTGCCGAAGATGCCGAGCAGCGGGCACGACAGGGTCTTGGTGAGCTCGACCGGTGACGTCGGCGTCTTGGCGTTGAGTTCCTCCTTGCCCATCACCACGCGGCCGCCCCACAGATCCACGCAGGCGTCGACATCTTTCCTGTGGCAGGCATAAAGAAAGGCGTGGCGCCCGCCGGAGCAGGAGCCAAACACGCCGACCTTGCCATTATGGCCCGGCTGCGCACGCATCCATGTCACGGCAGCCTCGGTATCACCGACGACCTGGGCATCGGGAACACCACCATCCGCGCGCACCTTGGCGGCGACATCGTCGGGGTTGCCTTGTCCCGAGCGCTCATAGAGGTTGGCGCAGATCGCCATGTAGCCGTGGTGTGCGAACTTGCGCGTCATCTCGCAGTAGATTTCGCTCCAGCCGGGAAGATGATGGACCAGCACGACGCCGGGGAAGGGGCCCTTGCCCGAGGGCTTGGCGACGTAGGCGGAGATCGAATCGCCCTTGTCGCCCTTGATCGAGATCATCTCCACGCTCATGCCACGGTATGTCATCGTCGCTTCCTCCCTGGAAATTTGGCACGTCTATCTCCACCCGAAGTGATGAACCCCCAGCGAGTGGACTGGCAAGGATGATAGTTCGCCGCTTGTTGCGACGCCAGCATGGTCGTCTGGGCGCGTGGAATCAATTCTGAAGGTCGAGGTGAACGCGCTTCGATATTTCGCGATGCGCGGCTCTGTCCGTAGCGAGTGAACTTGTCGTGACAATGATGCAATGGCTCAGGACCTGGCACATCCTGCGTCGGCTGAAACCCGTCGCTTTACTCCGTTGGCGGCAGGTAGCGTCTCCACATTGCCGCCGGCCCCAGCGTCTCGACAAAGGCGCGGTGCTGGACTTGGTCCTCCGCGGTCAAGCGCGGCGGCAAGGGCTTGGGCCGTTGCGCCACACGCCGGCCACCTCCCTGGCTGACGGCATCGGCTGCCGCGGTCTGATCGTGCCGCGCCAGCCCCAGCGTCGCCTGTCGCTCGCCGAGCAGCTCGACGTAGACCTCCGCCAGCAGGAAGGAATCCATCAGCGCGCCGTGCTTGGTGCGCTTGGAATTGTCGATGCCGTAGCGCTTGCATAGGGCATCGAGATTGTTCGGACCGGCCGGATGCTTGCGCCGCGCCAACTGCAGGGTGTCGATCACCCGGCCCATGTCGAGTGCCGGCTTGCCGACGCGCTCCAGCTCCGCATTGATGAAGCCAATGTCGAACTGGGCGTTGTGGATGACCAGCTGCGCGTCATCGATGAACGTGATGAAGCCCGCGACGACGTCCTTGAACACCGGCTTGTCCTTGAGGAACGCCGACGTCAGTCCGTGGATGGCCTCGGCCTCCGCCGGCATATCGCGCTCGGGATTGATGTAGCAATGGAACTCGCGGCCGGTTGGAATCCGGTTCAAGATCTCGACGCCGGCGATCTCGACGAGCCGATCGCCCTTGCGAGGATCGAGTCCTGTCGTCTCGGTGTCGAGCACGATTTCGCGCTGCATGCTATCATCCCTTCACGAGCCGATTCTGCCCGCCAACCAACCGGTCACGCCCAGTGCTTGGCGTAAGCGCCCCCCTGCCGATCCGCGAGTGCGGTGATGATAGCATCGACCTGCGCCGCACTCTGTGTGACCGATCCGTTCGTATCCACTACGAAATCGGCGCGCGCGCGCTTTTCCGCGTCGCTCGTCTGCCGTGCCAACAGGCTATCGAGTTTTTCGCCCGTCATGCCAGGCCGGGACAGCACGCGCTGCCGTTGTGTTTCGGCCCCGGCACTGACCACCACCACGACATCGACCAGCTTGTCGCCGCCGGTCTCGAACAGCAGTGGGATCTCGAGAACGGCCGCGAGCGCCCCCTTTGCAGCTTCGCCCTTGAGAAGCGTCCTCTCAGCGTCCCGAACCATGGGATGGACGATGGCTTCGAGGCGATTGAACCCCCCGGCATCGCGCATCAGAGCCTCGGCCAGTTGCGCGCGATCAACGCGGCCATCAGCCGTCGTACCGGGGAATGCGGCTTCGATCGCGGCAACCGCGGCGCCGGCATAGAGCTTATGCACTTCCGCGTCAGCGTCACACACGGCTATGCCGCGCTGACGGAACATCTGCGCGATCGTCGACTTGCCCATGCCGATCGAGCCTGTCAGACCGATAATGAGCATGGGAGTCCCTTGCTGCTGTCTGTTATGTGGCGACAATGCCACGCGCCCTGAGTTCGGCAAGCAGCGGCAGCAATGGCAGGCCGAGGATCGTAAAGTAGTCGCCCTCGATGTTCTCGAACAATTGCAGCCCCAGGCCCTCGAGCTGGTAGGCGCCGACCGATTGCGTCACTTGGTCTGCCACTCGGGCAAGATACGCGTCGAGGAAGGTCTCGGAAAAATCCCGCATCGTCATCCGTGCCCGTGCCAGGCAGGACCAGGCGATTCTGCCGCCGGTCGCCAGCGCGACGGCAGAACACAACTGGTGCGTTTTCCCCCGCAGATCGAGAAGTTGGGCGCGCGCCTCGGCTACATTTCCTGGTTTTTCGAACAGGCGATCACCAAGCACCAACACTTGGTCGGCGCCGATGACGTGGGCATCGACATGGCGTTCGCCAACTTCCGCGGCCTTGGCGCAGGCCAGCGCCATCGCCATCTCGGCGGCCCCGATCGCCGCGTTGCCGGCCAGCAAGGACTCCCGGATTGCCGGCTCATCGACGTCGGCTGGAACCACCTGGAACGCCAATCCCGCCGCCGCCAGCATGTCCCGGCGGGCGCGGCTTGCCGAGGCGAGGATCAGCGGCGGTGGCGGCTCAGACATGTTCAGCCTCACCTCTCGGCGCGCGACGCCGCACACTACATTGGGGCTGAATGCGACAACTCCGTCAAGCGCCCGCGGCGACAGGATCCGTTAGCCTCGTTGTGGGCAATCGCCCCTTTACCCCGTCACGCTGCCTGTCGTATAATCTGTCTTGCATCCTGTCCTTCTGGTCGCCATTTAAGACATATCTATATGAAATTATTATAGTTTTCAATGATGAAGCCCGACACACAACCTGTCTTGCATCCTGTCTTGAAACATGTCTGAGGGGGCTGATGGCCCGCGCTAAGAAGAAAAGCAAGTCGGAGACCGATCAAATTGCCGATCGAGAGGAGTCCACATCGTTAATGATGCCGATGCTGGTTAGTGACGATTCAAAGTATAGATCTGAAATTGAAGAGCATGTTTTAGACCTTACCCAGAAAAGCTTGAAATTTAAAGCAGGCTTACCCACCGCATTAGTTGAGCCTCTTGCCTCTCTTGTAAGAACAATGAACTGTTATTACTCAAATCTTATAGAGGGTGGCAACACTAAGCCGATAGACATTGAGCGGGCTCTCCATGGCGACTACAGCAATGAGCCGGAAAAGCGCAACTTTCAGCTAGAGGCAAAGGCGCATGTATCAGTTCAGGAGTGGATTGACCAAGGTGGCGTTCACAGCCGCAGTTGCACTGTAGATGCCTTGCTTGAAACGCATCGCCGATTCTTCGAACAAGTTCCCGAGGAGCTTCGTTGGACCAAACCGGACTCGAAAGGGCATCGAGAGCAAGTCATCCCAGGTGAGCTCCGAAACTGCAGTGTGGAAGTTGGGCGGCATCTACCGCCAAGTGCTGGAGCTGTCCCACGGTTTCTCAAACTCTTCGAAAGAACATACGCCAACCTAAGACCAGCCGCCGCTACCAGAGCATGTGCGGCAGCGCATCATCGACTACTTTGGATTCACCCGTTTGTTGATGGAAACGGTAGGGTGGCGCGTCTCGTATCCCATGCGATGCTGCTCGACACCCTCGACACCGGATCCCTTTGGTCGATCTCCCGCGGATTGGCCAGAAAAGTAGATACCTACAAGAACCTCCTACACGCTTGCGATCAAACTCGTCGCAATGACTTAGATGGGCGGGGCAACTTGAGCGAGGAGGAATTGATAAAGTTCACACGCTTTTTTTTGGAAGTATGTATCGATCAAGTCGAGTACATGACCGACCTCATGAAGCCAGACGCTCTCCGGCGCCGCATCATGCGCTGGACGCGCGATGAGGAAGATGCGACGCGGCTTCCTCCAATGGCGACACGTGCAATGGAAATTCTCCTTCACACTGGACAGTTGGAACGGGCGGAAGTCCCACCGCTGCTCGGACTGAAGGAGCGTCAGGCGGCGCGTGTCATGTCTGCCCTCAACACAGCCGAGGCTATCAAATCATCCCATACTCGCGCGCCGTGGACCCTGAACCTGTCGGCACGGCTCGCCCCAGCGTGGGTACCCAGTCTTTATGATCGTGACTAGCCATTACTCAACTTCAGAACCACCCGCATCCCTATCGTGCAGCATCTTGATGATCGTCGCCGCGGTTTCCTCCACCGAGCGCCGCGTCACGTCGATCATCGGCCAGTGATTACGCGCGAACAGCTTGCGCGATTCCAGGATTTCCTTGGCGATGCGGTCGCGGTCGACGTAGGTCTCCAGATCGCGGTCCGCCAGCATTTGCACGCGATTGCGCCGGATCTCGGAAATGCGATCGGCACTGGCCACCAGCCCAACGATGAACGCGCGATGGGGCCCATTCAGCGCGGCCGGTGGCGGAATTCCAGGTACCAGGGGCACATTTGCCGTTTTGTAGCCCCGCTGCGCCAAGTAGATGCTGGTGGGTGTCTTGGATGTCCGCGAGATGCCGAGAATGATGATGTCGGCCTGATTGAGATCGTCCGGCAGGCGGCCATCGTCATGCACCATGGAGAAGTTCAGCGCGTCGATCCGGCGGAAATATTCGCCGTCGAGCACATGCTGGCCGGAGACCGTCGGCGTCTGTGGCGCGCCAAGGTAGGACTCGAACACTTTCATGATCGGCTCGAGCACGTGCATGCACGGCAGCTTGAGCTCCCGGCAGCGCCGTTCGAGCTCCCCAGACAACTCTTTGTTGACGATGGTATAAAGGACGATGCCGGGCGCCTGCTCGATCGCCTGCAAGACACGGACGAGTTGGCGCTGGCTGCGCACCAGCGGATGCACGTGCTCGATGGGGCGCACCAACGCGTACTGCACCGCCGCGGCCTTGGCGATGATCGTTAAAGTTTCGCCGGTTGCATCCGATATAAGATGCAAGTGAAAGTTGCTCAAAGGCATGTTGGCCACATGTGGACAACGTCCCTGGTTATACACCACCCCGTGAATGCGCTGCCCGGCACCGTCGAGCCCAGGCCACTTCTCCACGAAGTTCTCAACTGTGCAGCCCGCCGGGAGCCGATGCGGAGACCAAAATCCGACCGAAGGGACGTTTGGGCTTGTGCCCAAGCTCGACCCACCTTGTCAACACGTGGTTAGGAGAAGTTGCTGTACCATCAGATTTGATAACCCTTTGACTCATAAATCAGGATTGACACCTTGTGTGGTGAGAAGCCAATCACCACAAAGGCTGGTAGCAGCTTTGGTGGGGTGTTCAAAAACTGCACAAAAGGGGTGTAAAGCAAACAATTACCGCAATACGTGTCCCTAAGAGTCTTAATAACAGACTCTCTAGATCTTTCTTTAGAAGTTAAGAGCCCCATGAACACACGCCAAACCACCATCCGAAGTCGGCATTGTCGCTTCCTGCAACCGTTTGCCGGGCAGGTCGTCACGCCGCCCCCGATCTGGCTGATGCGACAGGCGGGTCGCTACTTGCCCGAGTACCGCGAGGTGCGAGCCCAGGCCGGCAGCTTTCTCGACCTGTGCTACAACCCGGCGCTGGCATCGGAAGTCACCCTGCAACCCATTCGTCGCTATGGCTTTGATGCCGCGATCCTATTTTCCGATATTCTCGTCGTCCCCGACGCGCTTGGCCAAAAGGTGGATTTCATCGAGGGCGAGGGCCCGCGCCTGGCGGCGATCACGGACTCGGCGGCGATGACGGGGCTGGGACTGGCCAAGGCCCGCGGCAAGTTTGCCAGCGTGGCCGAAACGGTGAAGCGCATTCGGCAGGATTTGCCGCACGACGTTGCCTTGATCGGTTTTTGTGGTGCGCCGTGGACGGTTGCGACCTACATGATCGCCGGTCGTGGCACGCCTGATCAAGCCGCCGCCCGACTCTGGGCGTATCGTGACCCAGAGGGTTTTTCCAGCCTTATCAATCTCTTGACAGAAGCCTCGGTCGAATACCTGGCGGGCCAGGTGGCGGCCGGCGCCGATGTTCTGCAGATATTCGACACCTGGGCTGGCAACCTGCCCTCGGGCCAATTTGATCGTTGGGTGATTCAGCCGACTCGTGAGATCGTGCGTCAGTTGCGGCTGCGAGGCATCGATGTACCGATCATTGGCTTTCCACGTGGCGGCAGCAACAGGTCGCGGCGATTTGCCGAGCAAACGCGCGTCGATGGCATCGGTTGCGACACGGCGATGTCGGTCGGCACCATGCGCTCGCTCGCCGAGACCCATGTTGTGCAGGGCAACCTCGATCCCTTGCTGGTGGTGGTCGGGGGGCGGGCCATGGATGATCGGGTGCGGATCATTCTCGATATGATGCGGGGCAAGCGATTTATCTTCAATCTCGGCCATGGGATCGTGCCGGAGACCCCACCCGACAATGTGGCACGGCTGGTCGACCTCGTGCGCAGCGAAGGACTCTGACCTGGTGACGGCGCCGGCCTCCAGCCCTGACGGGCGCGCAGCCCTCGCGGTTCTTGGCGTTGCAGTTGCCGCGACTGCTGCCGTCATGCTGCTCGGCGCGCGCGCCTACGACTGGATCAAGGCCGCGCATATCGTGGCCATCATTGCCTGGATGGCGGGTCTGTTGTATTTGCCGCGGTTGTTTATTTATCACTGCGCGGCACCGGTCGGCTCGCAGCAGTCGGAGACCTTCAAGGTGATGGAGCAGCGATTGCTGCGCATCATCATGACCCCGGCGATGGTGCTGTCATGGCTGTTTGGGCTCTGGCTGGCATGGAGGGGTGGCTGGATGACCAGCGGCTGGATGCATGCCAAATTGGTGCTGGCGCTGCTTCTGACGGGGTCCCACGGCTATCTGTCGGCGGCCACGCGCCGCTTCGCCCAGGATCGTAATGCGACCACGGCAAGGCAATGGCGCCTGATCAACGAGGTCCCAACCCTGATCATGATCGGCATCGTGATTTTGGTGGTCGTGAAGCCCTTTTAATTGCCGCTGCGGTCAACAGGACACTTCCGCGACGCGGCAAGGTCTGCTATAGGTCCGAGATTCCGATGTGACCTGCGGCTCCCTGCTGTGTGGTCCTGTCGCGTCATGCGCTGACTTTTGTTGCGCTGACCTGAAAGAACGGCATCTCCCAAACGACCGTTCGTTCCCTCCTCGACTTCCGGCCCGGCTCCCACGATCCCCTCCCCACCGCCGAGGCCACTCCGGAGCATTTTATGCCTGAAATGAAGTTAGCCGACCTCAAGGTGAAATCCCCGACAGAACTGCTGAGCTTTGCCGAAGAGGCCGGCGTTGAAAACGCCAGCACCATGCGCAAGCAGGAGCTGATGTTCGCCACCTTGAAGCAGCTCGCGGCCAAGGAAATCGACATAACCGGCATCGGTGTGGTCGAGGTGCTGTCGGACGGCTTTGGCTTCCTGCGCTCACCCGATGCCAATTATTTGCCGGGACCCGACGACATCTACGTCAGTCCGAGCCAGATCCGCCGTTTTGCGCTGCGCACCGGCGATACCGTCGAGGGCGAGATCCGCTCGCCCAAGGACGGCGAGCGCTATTTTGCCCTGCTCAAGGTCAACCAGATCAATTTCGAGGACCCGGAGGCGGCCAAGCACAAGGTCAACTTCGACAATCTGACGCCGCTCTATCCGACCAAGTGGCTGAAGATGGAGATCGAGGATCCGACCATCAAGGACCTGTCGCAGCGCGTCATCGACATCGTCGCGCCGATCGGCAAGGGTCAGCGCGCGCTGATCGTCGCCCAGCCGCGCACCGGCAAGACGGTGCTGATGCAGAACATCGCGCATTCGATCTCGGCCAACAATCCCGAGGTCTTTCTCATCGTGCTGCTGATCGACGAGCGGCCGGAAGAAGTCACCGACATGCAGCGCACGGTCAAGGGCGAGGTGATTGCTTCGACCTTCGACGAGCCGGCGACGCGGCACGTGCAGGTGGCCGAGATGGTGATCGAGAAGGCCAAGCGCCTGGTCGAGCACAAGCGCGATGTGGTGATCCTGCTCGATTCGATCACCCGCCTGGGCCGCGCCTACAACGCGGTGGTGCCGTCTTCGGGCAAGGTGCTGACCGGTGGTGTGGATTCCAACGCCCTGCAGCGGCCAAAACGTTTCTTCGGCGCCGCCCGCAACATCGAGGAAGGCGGTTCACTGACCATCATCTCGACCGCGCTGATCGACACCGGCTCGCGCATGGACGAGGTGATCTTCGAGGAGTTCAAGGGCACCGGCAACTCCGAGATCGTGCTCGACCGCAAGGTGTCCGACAAGCGCGTGTTCCCGGCCATCGACATCTCGAAATCCGGCACGCGCAAGGAGGAGCTGCTGGTGCCGAAAGATCAGCTACAGAAGGTCTACGTGCTGCGCCGCATCCTCAACCCGATGGGCACCATGGATGCCATCGAGTTCCTGCAAGACAAGCTGCGCGCGACGAAGACCAACGGCGAGTTCTTCCAGAGTATGAATACGGGGCGGCAGGGGTAGGGAAGGAGGCGCGTCCAGTTGCTCTTGCTACTGCGACAGGTTGACTCAGGGATTCTCATGGGTCCGCGAATCATGTAAACATGAGGCTGGGCGCGGTCAACGCCCAGCCTCATGCTCTAAGCTGCCAAGCATACACTACACAGTACGATCTTCGACCCTGGCGGGCTGCGCCAGTGGTCTCGGATCAAAACCGGAATGCCATTCCGGTTTTGCCAGTAGGATCGCACGTACACAGACATCAGCCCGTTGCGGGGCATTTGTTCCATATTATCTCCGTTCCGGCTTCGACGTGTTGCCAATGACAACCGCCTGCGTCACTGCGCATCACGACCGAACGGAGGGTGGATTTTGCCCCGCCAAAGGGGAGATTAATCGATTCGAGGCGGTTTGATCAGAGGAAAATTGGCAAGCATTTATTTCAGGCCGTCCTGCCCGCAAGACGCCGCGAGAGGGTTGCTAGCACGATCACCGTCGATCGTCAGAACTGCTTGTGTCGACTGAGCGCGATCTGCTTCCACCATCGTCATCCCGGCGAAGGCCGGGACCTACGTGACCCTCGGCTTGCTCTCTGTCGACGAAGAAGTGGCGCTGGTTCCGCAAACCCGGTCGACAGTACGGCCGCCAAGTTGGAACACCGGACACCATTCTTTGCCAGAGCGTTCGGTGCAACCCCTCGTGGGTCCCGGCTTTCGCAGGGATGACGAGGTGGGGGAAGCATTTGCCACGAGGCGCCGTACATTCGGGATACCCGCCACACGCGACGTCGAATTTCGCGCACCGACCAATCCAGATCCGTCATCCCGGCGAAAGCCGGGACCCACGCGAGATTGCCATGAGTAGTCCGGTCGAAGATAATATCAGGTGTTGCCTGGCTGGCGAGCGTCTCATGAAACAGCCCTGCGTCTACATCGTCACCAACAAGCCGAACGGCATCCTCTATACGGGCGTGACGAGTGGACTGCCTGTACGCATGTCACAGCATGTGCAGGGGTTGTTTCCAGGGTTCACGAAGAAGTACGGCCTCAAGCGCCTTGTCTACTACGAGATGCACGAGAATATGCTCGCGGCAATCACGCGCGAAAAGCGGATCAAGGAATGGCAGCGCGCTTGGAAAGTGCGGCTGATCGAAGCCATGAACCCGGAGTGGACCGATCTGTTCGATCTCCAGACAGGAGTGATCGCGGACGGCCCGGCGGATCTGACGCGATTCGGCCGCTGGCAGCGCAATTCTTGATGGTCACGTGGGTCCCGGCCTTCGCCGGGATGACGGATGTGGTGCGAGCGCCTTCGGCACGATGTCGGACCTGGGGCAAGATCATGCGCGATGCGGGGATTTCGCAGGATTGAGGGCGAAAGTTCAGTCAGACTATCACGACGCACAACGACCCGACGAAGTGATAGCCCGACGTGTTTCATTTCTTGTTCCCGTTCGACTTATGAATGAGCCACACGCCATACACAGTGGCGATTGTTCCGATTGCAGTGACGATGAGGGTCGCGATATCCATATGCGCTGCCGTTCCTCCAGGTCGAGCCTGGGAATAGTTGCGGAATTGAGGGAGCGCGCTTTTCAGCTATAGCCCCGCCCGGTAAGAGGGCGTGAGCCGAGGATGCGACCTACAAGTTGTCGAAGCTCATCGAGCACATCACTCGGACACACACCGAAGTTTGGACGCGCAAGCAACTGACAAATGCAGCACTGAGCCTCAGATAGCATAGGCAAGCCGAGATTGGGACTCTGAATCAAGTGGTTAGCGCCCCTGTGTCGTCAAATTATTCCCAGGATATCCACAGTTTATCATCTTGACAGCGCAATAGAATCAAATTGGCTCGCGCGCATTGGCGCGAATCAGGTAAAGAGTCGGAGTCGAAGCTCATCGCGCACATCACTCGCGATTCGCGATGGAGGGCCACCCAGTTAGGTGGCCCTTTTCGTTTCGTAACTAATTGAGACGTCTCGCTACTCCGCCGGCGCGATGGTCGCGTCGGTCTGGCCGCTGCGCTTCAGGCCGTCGGCGATGAAGCCTGAAGCCTTCATCTCCTCGACGAACCCCCGCAAGTAGGCTGCCGCCGCCGTGCGGCCCTTGGGCGTGCCCATCGCCTGGCGGATCACCTGGAAGCGGCCGTCCATGATGCGCATGTTGGGATCCGTGCGGGCGTAGACCTGCAGCGCCTGGCGCACGCCGGCAACCGCCTCCAGCTTGTCGGCCAGGAACAGATCGATCATGGCGCGGCCGCCGCCGGTCTGGGCGCGCACCAGCGTGGCGTTCGTCAACGTGCGCGTCAGGTACAGGTCGTAGGCGGAGCCGCGGCCGACAGCGATGCGGATGCCCGGCTTGTCGACGTCGTCGATCGCCTTCAGGGGCGAATCCTTGAGCACCATGTAGGTGCCCTCGATCAGCACGTAGGGCGTGGTGAATTCGATCTCGGCGGCGCGCGCGGGTTCGATGGCGATGAAGGCGATGTCCCAGGCGCCCGATTTCAGACCCTCGAAAACCTTGCCGGCCGCTTCGAATGGCACGAGGTCGAGCGGCAACCCCGTACGCCGCGCAAGTTCGCGCGCCAGATCGACCGTGACGCCGCGCGGCTCCTGCGGCGTGCCTTGCGCCAGCACGGCGTTGCCGAGGTTGATGGCCGCACGCAGGCGTCCCGTTGGGGCGAGATCCTTGACGACTTCCAGCGTCGGGGCCGTTCCGGCCGGCTGGGCCAGAGCCAAGCCAATCGACAGCGCAGTCATGAATGCGGCGAGGACGGTTCTCGGAAGCACGGCGCGTTCCCTTGCTGTTGAAAGACGCTGTCGGACCTCGGCCGCAAGATGGCGGCCTTGCTCCGACCTACTGCGGTGGAACTAAATTCAGCTCCTTCACCAGTGGCATCAGCTTGGCGACCTGGTCACCGACCACCTTGGCGAACTCGGCTGGAGTCGAGCCGATCGGATCGGCGCCGACCTGCAGCATCCTGGCCCTGATCTCGGGATCGGCGACCGCGGACTTGACCACACCTTGGATGCGGTCGATCACCGCTTGCGGCGTGCCGGTAGGCGCGAAGAAGCCATTCCAGCCGCTGAGCTCCATGTTCGGGTAACCGAGTTCGCGCACGGTCGGCACGTCCGGCAGCAGCGGAATGCGGGTCGGGTGCAGCGTCGCCACCGCCTTGAGGGTGCCCGACCGGACGTGCTCGAGCGAGGTCGAGAGCTGGTCGCCGCCGAGCTGGATGCGTCCGGCGATCAGCTCCTGCACCAGGGGCGCCGCGCCGCGGAACGGCACGTGGTCGAGCTTGACGCCCGCGTCGCGCTTGAGCACCTCGCCGACGAGATTCATCAGGCTGCCTGGCCCGGTCGAGCCATAGAATAGCCCGTCTTTCGAGGCCTTGGCATGGACCACGAAATCCTTCAGGTCCTTCGCCGGCAGCGCGGGCGGCGTCATGATGATGATCGGCACGTTGGCGCCCAGCGACACCGGCGCGAAGTCCTTCAGGATGTCGTGCTTGGCGCGGCCGGCCAGCGTCAGCGACACCGAGGTGGTCGGGAACGTCAGGTTGTGGAACAGCAGCGCGTGGCCGTCCGGCGCGGACTTGGCGATGTTGTCGGCGCCGATCGAGCCGCCGGCGCCGCCCATGTTCTCGACGATGAAGGTCTGGCCAAGGGCAGCCTGCAGCTTGATGGAGAACAGGCGCGCCAGCATGTCGGTGGTGCCGCCGGCCGGGAACGGCACGACGATGCGTACCTGCTTGGACGGGTAGGCCGACTGCGCAACAGCTGGACCCGCAAACTGGATCAGCATCAGCGCCGCGGCGCCCGAAATCACGCAACGACGATTGACAGCCATGGTTTGTTTCCCCTCAATTGGCGCGGCAGGCTTGTTGATTGATGGCGACCGTCGCCCGGCGATCACGTCAGGTCAAGTGTCGAGGTGCCATGCCATCGAACTTCAACGCCTTCGGCCAGCCCATCGGCCCGCCGTTGCCGGACTGGACACCCCGGCCGCTGCCGCCGCGTGCACCGATGCAGGGCCGGTTCTGCCGGCTGGAGCCGCTCGACGCGGATCGGCACGCGGCTGAACTGTACGAAGCGGATCGGCGCGATGTCGACGGGCGCGGCTGGACCTACATGTCGGTCGGGCCATTCGCGTCTTTTGCGGATTTTCGCGGCTGGGTCGCGACGGCGACCGCCAGCGCCGATCCCCTGCATCATGCCATCATCGACCTGGCGACCGGCAAGGCGGTCGGCAGCGCCAGCTTCATGCGCATCGATCCCGCCCCCGGTGTGATCGAGGTCGGTTTCATCAAGCTGTCGCCTCTGGCGCAGCGCTCGACCGCTGCCACCGAAGCGATGGCGCTGATGATGGCGCGGGCCTTCGACGAGCTGGGCTACCGGCGCTATGAATGGAAATGCGACGATCTCAATGCGGCCTCCAAGGCGGCGGCGCTGCGCTTGGGATTCACGTACGAGGGCCTGTTCCGCAACGCCACGGTCACTAAGGGCCGCAGCCGCGACACGGCCTGGTTCTCGATCATCGACAGCGAGTGGCCAGCGTTGCAGCGCGCCTTTGCGGCCTGGCTGGCGCCTGGCAATTTCGATGCGGAGGGGCAGCAGCGGGAGGGGCTGCGGGTAATCGTCGAGAGGGAGCGCCCATAAAGAGACGCATGACATCATGTAGGCATGCACCGACGGGTGTGCACCGACGGGTTGGCAAGTCCGGATTTACTTCGTTATCCTTCCTGCCACGGCCCAATCGACCCAACTCTCGAGGCCACATAAGAGGACAGTGCCGATGCAGTTCACCGTCGGGCTCAAGCTGAAAGGCAAGGCGGATCATATCTCCGTGGCGGCCGAGGACGCGCTGATCGCCGCGCTCAAGGTCAAGACCGAGCACCCGGAAGCGCGCATCATGTATGTGCGCCCAAGTAACCGTCGCGGCGACGCACGCCACCCGCCGCATGCGGTTGCCAAGGACTCGGGTTGAGCGCGAATGAGGCCTTACGGCGCACGAGCCGTCCTCAATTGCTGGCGTAGCGCTGCGCCGTCCGTCACCGGCGCCGAACACGTCATTCCGACGCAGACATAGGCCGTGACCTTGCCGTCGATGGCCGCCTTACCGGCGAGCGGCGAGGAGGCAGCCAGGCCTGCCGTGTCGCTGACGACCTGCTCGACGGCGCCGGGGAGTGAAAGGCCCCGGACGGCCTGCGATAGGTCGCGTCGGTTGGCGTCTTCACCGCCCACGATAACGACATGCGTCGGCGCCAGCAGATCGATGCAGCTCGCCAGCAGGCCACAGTGGCTGAGCGTGTTCTCGCCGACCTCGCCGGCAAAAGCGTCGGGGATTTCGGCGGCGCGGGTGCGGTAACGCTCGTCGCCGGTCAGCAGATAGAGCTGTACGAGGTTCGTGACCATCATGCCGTTGGCGTTCGGTACGGCGTCGTCGTGCGCCGAGCGCAGGCGGACGATGACGTTGGACGTATCATCGGCTGACGTGGCGTAACCACCTGACTCGGCGAGCCAATAGTGCCGGTCGAGGACGTCGACGAAGCCCTGGGCGGCATTCAAATATCGCGTCTGGTTGGTGGCCTGGTAGAGCCGCAATGCGCCCCAGATCATGTTGGCGTAGTCGCTGGCGGTGGCCGGTGCCTTAGCGCGGCCGGCGCGGAAGGCGTGAAAAAGGCGGGAGGAGGTGTCTGACCTCTGGTCAGACACCAACGCAGAAACCTGCGACACCGCCATTCGCGTCTCGACAAACGCGAACGCCCGCTCGGCCATGCCGAGCCAGCCCGGCCGCTCGAAGACCACCGCCGCATGGCTCAGCGCCGCGATCATCAGCCCGTTCCAGTCGGCCAAGACCTTGTCGTCCCAGCCCGGTCGTATTCGACCGCCGCGGCGCGCCAGCAGGTTGGTGCGCATGCCGGCCAGCCTGGCCTCCTCCTCTGGCGCCAGCAGCTCCAGCGCGCCGAGGCGATTGGGATTGTTGTGGCCCTCGAAATTGCCAACGGCTGAAATGTCGTAGACGTCGGCGAACCGCCGGCCATCCTCGGGGCCCAGCACCTCCATGATCTCGGCCAGTGACCAGACGGTGAACTTACCCTCTTCGCCTTCGGCGTCGGCATCCAGCGATGCCGCAAACCCGCCGCCCTCGGCGATCATCTCGCGCTCGAGCCAGGCCACCGTCTCCTCGATGCGGACCTTGAACAGCGGGCTTTGCGTCTCGCGCCAAGCCTCGGTCAGCAGATCGATCAGCAGGGCGTTGTCGTACAGCATCTTCTCGAAGTGCGGGATCAACCAGCGCTCGTCGACCGAGTAGCGGGCGAAACCACCAGCCAGATGGTCGTAGATGCCGCCCTGGCAGATGTGCGTCAGCGTATTGAGTACGGCTACCTTGCCATCCTCGTGGCCATAGCGGATGGCGCCGCGCCACAGCAGCCAGAAAAAGCTCCATTGCGGGAACTTCGGCGCGCCCTGCATGCCGCCATGCACGGGATCGACGGCGCGCACCATGCGGCCGGTCAGGTCTTTCAGGGAAGCGTCCGTAACGACAAGCCGCTTGCCACTCCTGTCCACCTCCGACAGGGCTTGCACCAGCGCCTCGGCGTTGTGGGCGACGCGGGCCGGGTCCTCGCGATAGATGCGGGAGACCTCGCGCAGGACATGCTGGAAGCCGGGTCGGCCGTAACGGCTCTCCGGCGGGAAATAGGTGCCGCCCCAGAACGGACGCGCGCCGGCGTCGAGAAACATCGTCAGCGGCCAGCCGCCGCGCTCTCCCATGCGATGCAGGGCGCCCATGTAGATGGCGTCGATGTCGGGCCGCTCCTCGCGATCCACCTTGATGTTGACGAACAGCTCGTTCATCACAGTGGCGGTGGTTTCGTCCTCGAAACTCTCGTGCGCCATGACGTGACACCAGTGACAGGCGGCGTAGCCGATCGAGAGCAGGATCGGCTTGCCGGTCGCTTTGGCTTCCGCCAAGGCCTCGGGACCCCAGGCCCGCCAATGCACCGGGTTGTCCTTGTGCTGGAGCAGGTAGGGGCTGGTCTCGTCGACGAGTCTGTTTCTGGCCACGCTGGGCTCCGGCGGACGTTTTTTAACGGGCTGGTGTCGGCTGCTGCTACGAGTACCTTATAGGCATGGCAGGATCGACCATATTCGCGCTGTCGAGCGCCCCAGGCCGGGCCGCCGTGGCGGTGATCCGTGTTTCGGGTCCCGCCGCGCACGATTTGCTCGTGGGCCTGGCTGGCGGCCCCCTCGAACCGCGGCGGGCGGCCTTACGCATTTTGCGGCATCCGCGCTCCGGCCAGCGGCTCGATCAGGCGCTGGTGCTGTTCTTCGAGGGGCCGGGCAGCGAGACCGGCGAGGATCTCGTCGAGCTGCAGGTGCATGGCGGGCGGGCCGTGATCGCCTCAGTTCTGGCGGCGCTAGGCACCATTCCCGGCTGCCGCATGGCCGAGCCCGGGGAGTTCGCGCG
The DNA here is from genome assembly GCA_964498125.1 of uncultured Devosia sp. Classification (GTDB taxonomy): domain Bacteria; phylum Pseudomonadota; class Alphaproteobacteria; order Rhizobiales; family Hyphomicrobiaceae; genus CAMDBL01. The sequence goes on from CAZCGE010000027.1 coordinate 86,721, forward strand.
ACGCGCCTTCGCCAACGGCAAGATCGATCTGACGCAAGCCGAAGGCTTGGCGGACCTCATTGACGCCGAGACCGAGGCTCAGCGACGACAGGCCTTATCGCAAGCCGGCGGAGCGCTGTCGCGCGTTTACGACGGCTGGCGGGCTCAGGTGATCGAAGCGAGCGCGCTGGTCGAGGCCGCCATCGATTTTTCCGACGAGGCCGATGTGTCGGATGCGGCGGTCGACAGGGCGGAAGCCGCGGCACGCACCTTGGAATCGGAGTTGAGGACCCATCTCGCGGACGACCATCGCGGTGAAATCCTGCGTGACGGCTTTCGCATCGTGCTGGCCGGCCCGCCCAATGCCGGCAAGTCGAGCCTGCTGAATGCCTTGGCGCGCCGTGACGTCGCCATCGTTTCGGCGGAGGCCGGCACCACCCGCGACGCGATCGAGGTGCGCCTCGACCTTGGCGGGCTGCCGGTGATCCTCACCGATACGGCGGGTCTGCGCGAGGCCACGGGGGCCATCGAGCGGGAAGGCATCCGGCGAACGCTGGAGCGCGCGCGGAGCGCTGATCTGGTGATCTGGCTGACGGACGCGACGGCGCCCGAAGGGGACATGCCGGAGGAAATCGCAAGCGGTTCCAGCCCGATTCTTCGGGTTTTGAGCAAGGTGGATTTGCTGGGTGCTATGGAATCCCCTCCCCCCTTGCGGGGGAGGGTAAGGGAGGGGGGTGTGCACGTCCGTCGCCCTCCTGATGCCCTGTGCGCCACCCCAATCCTGCCTCATCATGGGAGAGAAAGTTCTCTTGACGGGGTGGAGTGCGAGAATGGAACCGGCGCTGGTTACTTACCCCCACCCCCACCCCCTCCCCACAAGGGGGAGGGGAGTAGTGTCGCGCAAGTTGAGGGAGCGGTGTCGATTTCTGCTGTGACCGGCCAAGGCATCGCCAAGCTGACCCAGCGACTGGCCACCATTGCCGCCGAGCGCATCGGCGGAGGCGGAGAAGCGCCCGTCATCTCCCAGGCTCGGCATCGCTATCACGTCGCTCACGCGGCGGATGCTTTGAAGGTCTTCTTGTCGCGTTGGCCACCTGATCTGGAACTCCGGGCCGAGGAGCTGCGCACCGCGGCCGCTGCATTGGGCCGGATCACCGGCCGGATTGACGTCGAGGACGTGCTGGATCAGGTCTTCAGCCGCTTCTGTATCGGCAAGTAAATCCGGAAATATCGTTTCACGTGAAACGGATAGGACGCTGTATTGATCCAGCAACCCGTATGGGCTTTCGACCCGGCCGCCGATGAATGCAGTAAAAAAGGAGTGGAAATGCATGGATCTCGAGGAGCTGCACGACAAAGGCTTGGCGCTACGCAAAGAACTGGCCGGGGCCGAGTCCGTGGAGGGCCGGATCAAGGCGCTCGGCGACTTCGGTAAGCCATTGCAAACAATCATCAATGCCTATGCCTACGGCGACGTCTGGAGCCGCACGGCTTTACCGCTGAAAACCAAGAGCCTGGTGATGGTTGGCATGATGGCGGCGGCCAACCGCGGCGCCGAGCTGAAGGTGCATCTCACCGGCGCCATCCGCAACGGCTGCTCGGCGGAGGAGATCCAGGACGCGCTGCTGCTGGTTGCCATGTACTGCGGCATCCCCGCCGCCAACGAGGCGCATCGAATTGCGGTCGAGGTGATGGGGGAGGGAGGGCTGCAAGACCCGTAGGGCGGAATAGGCGAAACCGTATTCCGCCGACGTTGGCGCGACGCGGTGCAATCCGCCAATGCTCGTTTAGCGAGTCCAGCAATCTACTTGTGACCTCCGCACTTGATCGACAAAGCCGTAGGGAAACTAGAATGTATGGCCACGAAAATTACAGACTTGAATCGGAATGTGGACAAGTTGGAATTTGGCTTGACTGCCGAATCGGCTCATCTTAGAAATCGAAAATGTTCAGGGCGACACGGTAATATTCTGCCTGCCGTGGCACCGCGGAATGATATTTGGGCACGCGGGAGCATTTTATGGGGTTAATAGGCAGGCCCCATCTCTGAACTTACGGCGGCAGGCGCGCTTTGCCCGAAGCGCGCTTGTTTGCGTTCATGAGTGGTTCTTGAGTATGTCGCAGCGTTTGAGCCAAGCTCGCGTCTGCTTTGCTTTCGCACGGTGGAAGCTATCCAGCCATAGTTCAGGCTCATTTCTTGCTCTCTTTATCGCTGCCACAAATCGGCGATGAGAGTCTGGATCTTGGTAGACACACAGAACAATTTGAGGCTTTCGGCGCTCTCTTAATAGGAGGCCGTCTTTGATGGCAAATGGTATCAACAACAAGTCAAAGTCATTCACATCAGGGTGCTGGCTGGAGATATGAGTAAGGCTGTGTTTCGATAGATGTACCAACGCTACTGGCAGTCCCAACATCAATCGGATTTCATCGGGAAATTCGCCAACAACTATGGGGTTGCGCCGATCTTTCCTCAGGTCATCGATATCCTCCAGCGTTAATGGCATCCGTGGCTTACTGTCGATAAGAGTTGGCTGGAGCCTACGACATGTAGGCCGAATCGATGGTCGGAGTAGAACCTAACATGGCATTGTTGCTGGCACATCAAATCGACAGGATTTTCTGAGTTTTGACTGCTTATGGCGCTGCTTGTATGACTGGCGCGGCAGGAGCAAGCATCGAGTACCGATAATGCAGAACTTCGACGTCATCGTTGTCGGCGGCGGGCATGCTGGCTGTGAGGCGGCGGCCGCTGCGGCGCGCATGGGCGCGCGTACGGCTCTGATTACGCATCGGTTTGAGACGATTGGCGAAATGTCCTGCAATCCGGCGATCGGCGGGCTCGGCAAGGGGCACCTGGTGCGCGAGATCGATGCGCTGGATGGGCTGATGGGCCGGGTGGCCGATGCGAGTGGCATCCAGTTCCGGATGCTCAATCGCTCGAAAGGCCCGGCGGTACAGGGCCCGCGCGCCCAGGCCGACCGTAAGTTGTATCGCCAGGCGATGCAGCAGGCGATCCGCGACACGGCGAATCTGACCGTTATCGAGGGCGGCGTCGAGGACCTGGTGGTCGCTGATCGCCGCGTTGTCGGCGTGGTCACTGCGCGGGGTCAAGCACTCGGCGCCGGCGCCGTGGTGCTGACGACAGGCACCTTTCTCAACGGCCTCATTCATATCGGCGAGACCAAGATCCCGGCGGGGAGGGTCAACGAGGCCCCGGCGCTCAAATTGTCCGAGCGCCTCTATGGTCTCGGTCTGCGCATGGGCCGGCTGAAGACGGGGACGCCGGCCCGCCTCGATGGCCGCTCGATCGACTGGGCGGCGCTCGAGCGGCAGCAGGGCGATGATCCGCCGGCGCCGTTCTCGTTCTTGACCGAGCGCATCACCACGCCGCAGGTCGATTGTCACATCACCGAGACCACCGAGGCGACGCACGCCATCATTCGCGCCAATCTCGCGCGCGCGCCAATCTATTCCGGCCAGATCCAGAGCACCGGGCCGCGTTACTGCCCGTCGATCGAGGACAAGGTGGTGCGCTTCGCCGATCGCACCCGCCACCAGATCTTCCTCGAGCCGGAAGGTCTCGACGACGACACGATCTATCCCAACGGGGTGTCGACCTCGCTGCCGGCCGAGGTGCAGGACGCCTTCCTGCGCACCATTCGGGGCCTGGAAAAGGTCATGATCAAGCGGCCCGGCTATGCCATCGAGTACGATTACGTCGACCCGCGCGAGCTGGGGCAGACATTGCAAGTGAGGGCGCTGCCAGGCCTGTTTCTCGCCGGCCAGATCAACGGCACGACGGGGTACGAGGAGGCCGGCGCGCAGGGAATCGCCGCGGGCATCAATGCGGCACTGCTGGCCGGCGGGGCGGGGCGGACATTCATCGTCTCGCGCGCCGATGGCTATTTGGGCGTGATGATCGACGATCTCGTTACGCGCGGCGTCAGCGAGCCCTATCGCATGTTCACCTCGCGGGCCGAGTATCGCCTGCAACTCAGGGCCGACAACGCCGACCAGCGGTTGACGCCGTTGGGCGAGGCGCTGGGCTGCGTCGGTGCGGCGCGGTCCCAGGTGTTTGCGGCGAAGGCGAGGGCGCTGGCCGAGGGCGAAGCGATGCTGCGATCCTTGTCCTTGACGCCGACGGAAGCCGGCCGGCATGGGCTCGACATCAATCGCGACGGGCGCCGACGCTCAGCCTACGAGATGCTGGCTTACCCGGGCATCACACTCGATCGCCTGGCGCCGATCTGGCCGCAGATTGCGCGGCTGGCGCGTCGGATCGCATCCCAGCTCGAGGTCGACGCGCGCTACGCTTCTTACGTCGCGCGCCAGGCCGAGGACGTGGCCAGCCTGCGCCGCGACGAGGCCGTGCGCATTCCCGACGACTTCGATTTCGCCAGCGTGGCCAGCCTGTCGACCGAGGTGCGCCAGAAGCTCGCCCGCGCCCGGCCAGCCACCGTCGCCCAGGCCGCCCGCATCGATGGCATGACGCCGGCGGCGCTGCTGGCGGTGTTGGCGCACGTGAAGAAGGGGAAGGTGCGGCGGGTGGGGTAGGGCAGGTCGGTCGGGGTCAGACCCATGGGTCTGACCCCTTGTCGCAATCGAGGCCCGACGCTCGCGGCGTGCCGTGGATTGTCGGGTCTCGCGAAGGGCTCGACCCGACCTACTTACTTCCACAGCTGGCCTAGCGACGGCGCGGCGGCACGACATCCTTGAAGGCGTCGAAACTCTTCCAGGCCGGCTCCTTGGGCTCGACATCGATACGAGGCAGATATTGCGAAGGCTCACCGGTCTGCACGTTTGGAATGTAGCGCGGGCAATTCGGGAAAATATGCTCGGGGATGACGCGGATGACGAGATGGGCCCCAGGCAGATCGTTCATCATCGGATCCTCGAAATGGAGGCTGGCCCGTCCGTTCACGCGCAAACGCTGCGGCTTCTCCCCCATGGCCATGAACAACAGGCCGACCCGCGGGTTGACCTTGATGTTGCCAAGGCTCTTGAACATACCATTGCCATCGTAGTCGGGGAACACGAGCAGGTCGGGCGCGGGTACTTTCACGAAGCCTGGGGGACCACCCTTGAATGAGCAATCAGGGTGCCCGTCCGAATCCGCGGTCGCGAGGAAGAAATAGCCGACGCTTTCAATGAACGCCTTGTCCTCGTCCTTGAAGCGGTTGCGCCACAGCCGCTCGATCAGCCGATCGGCGAGCGGCCTCGCGCCGAAATGATCCTGAAGCTCACGGTTGCCTTCGTGATACATTGCCATGATCGCCCCGCGATGTTCGAGCACCACCTTCATGCTATCGCGATCAGCGGCATTGGGCGAGTCGGCGCTGCTGGCGCACGTGAAGCTGGGCGGGGTAGGCGTGCGCGAAGGGTTCTGCTGCGACGGGCGACCGCGGTCCGACAAAGGCGCCGCGGTTGTCGCACAATCGCTGCCACCTCGCCGGACACCGCTGTGTGACCTTGCAGATCCCTTCCGCTCATTCCGACATCGGATAGATGCACGTGGTCCAGCACATAGATACCCCCGCAGCCTTCGCCGCCGCCTTTCCGGTTTCACGTGAAACTCTGGCGAAGCTAGAGACTTACGAGTTGTTGCTCAAGCAATGGCAGAAGACCATCAACCTGGTCGCGCCGAGCACGCTCGACGACCTCTGGCATCGCCACTTCGCCGATTCGGCGCAGCTGGTAGGGGTGGCGAGCGAGGTGGCTTCGTCCGCCACCTCTGCCACGGGCGCCATCCCGGCATTCATTGCCGGGACCCATGGTCCCGCAGGCCCCAAAGCTCGAAGTCGTGGTGACACGGGTCCCAGGAACAAGCCCCGGGATGACGGCGGAGTTGCGAGCGAGGAGAGCCTCCCCCGGCATTGGCTCGACCTGGGCTCGGGAGCCGGCTTTCCCGGGATGGTTGTTGCCATCATGCTGGCCGAGACGCCGGGGGTTCGCGTCACCCTGATCGAAAGCGATCAGCGCAAGTCAGCATTCCTGCGCGAGGTCGCCCGGCAGACCGGCGCACCTGTGGATATCCTGTCGACAAGAATCGAACGGGCGGCGACTCAGTTTAGATTGCCGGTGGCGGATGTTGTGACGGCGCGGGCCGTGGCGCCACTCGGCCGCCTGCTACAACTCGTCAAGCCGCTGCTCGGCGACCAGGGTGTCGGCTTGTTTTTGAAGGGCCGGGATGCGGAGCGGGAAATCAAGGAGGCGCGACAGCGGTGGCAGTTCGACTGCGACTTGCAGCCGAGCCTTACGGATGACGCGGCACGGATCATGGTGATACGCAACGTCAGGGCCAACTCGGAGGTGCAACCGTGAGCGGCATGGCAGCAGGGGCAGGCGGCTTGCGTGTTCTGGCGGTCGCCAACCAAAAAGGCGGCGTTGGCAAGACGACGACGGCCATCAATCTGGGCACGGCGCTGGCAGCGGTCGGCGAGCGGGTGCTGGTCATCGACCTCGATCCGCAAGGCAACGCATCGACGGGACTGGGGATTGGCCTCGATCAGCGCAAGCGCACCAGCTTCGATGTGCTGGTGGGGACCGTGTCGCTGCTCAATGCGGCGATGCCGACGGCGGCGCCGGGACTGAGCGTCGTCACCGCAACATCGGACCTGGTGGGCATCGAAGGTCAGCTGGCGGCCGATGGCAACCGGCCGTACCGGCTGCGTGACGCGATCACCGCGCTGATTGGCCAGCAGCGGGCGCGGCCGGCGGAGGCGGCGCTGTCCTACGTGCTGATCGATTGCCCGCCCTCGCTCAATCTGCTGACCGTCAACGCCTTGAGCGCGGCGGACGCCGTGCTGGTGCCGGTGCAGTGTGAATTCTTCGCGCTGGAAGGCATCTCCCAGCTCAAGGACTCGATCGAGCAGATCAGGGCGACGCTCAATCCACGCCTGGAAATCCAGGGCGTGGTGCTGACCATGCACGACGCTCGCCTCGCGCTGTCGAAAGAGGTCGCGGCCAACGTGCGCTCGTTCTTCGGCGCCAAGGTCTATCAGACCGTCATTCCGCGCAATACGCGGGTTGCCGAGGCGCCCTCGCATGGCAAGCCGCTGCTGCTCTACGATTACGACTGTATCGGTAGCCAAGCGTACATCCACCTCGCTTCCGAGATCATCGAGCGGGAGCGCATGATCAAGGCGGCTTAGGCCAGCGTCAACTTATCCCCGCCGCAGTCCACCAGCGTATCCTCCATTCCCACAGATCCGCGATAGGCACATGACAGCACACTTGCAGAAAAGCCGGCTCGGCAGAGGTCTGGCATCCTTGATCGGGGAACCCGCGGACAGACATTTGCGATCGCCGACCATCGGCGAGCAGCGGCTGGTGGCGATCGATCTGGTGCGTTCCAGCACGCTCAATCCGCGCCGGGATTTTCGCGAGGAGGAGCTGGCCGAGCTGGCCGACTCGATCCGGTCCAAGGGCCTGGTGCAGCCGATCATCGTCCGGCCAAGCCCCGATGACGGGCCCGGCTTCGAGATTGTCGCCGGCGAGCGGCGGTGGCGCGCTGCGCAGAAGGCCGGGCTGCACTCCATTCCCGTGATCGTGCGCGACCTCGGCGATCGCGAGGTGCTCGAGTTCGCGATCATCGAGAATGTGCAGCGGACCGATCTCAATGCCATCGAAGAGGCCTCCGGCTACCGCGATCTCATCGAGCGATTCGGCTACAATCAGGATCAGTTGTCGGAGATCATCGGCAAGAGCCGCAGCCATGTCGCCAATACGCTGCGGATGCTGAAGCTGCCCATCGGCGTGCAGGAACTGGTGCAGCAAGGCAAACTGACGGCGGGACATGCGCGGGCACTGATTGGACGCGATGACGCGATCGGGCTGGCCGAGCGCATCATCGCCGAAGGCCTCAACGTGCGCGAAGTCGAAGCTCTGGTGCAGGGCGGCGCGGCCACGGGCGTTGCCGGCGGGGTGCGCCAACCGCGCGACAAGGACCCCGACACCAAGGCGTTCGAGAAAGAACTGGCGGATCTCCTCGGCCTCAAGGTCGAGATCAAACGCGGCTCTGGCGAAAGTGGCAATCTGGTCATCAAATTCGGCAATTTCGATCAGCTCGATTACATCCGCCAGCGCTTGATGAGCGGGCCGCAGCGCTGACGCAGCGTGCCCTTGCGGCAGGCCCCTCTTGCGGCAGTCGTGGTCAAGGCGGGCTCCGCCATGATAGGTTCATGGTTTCCCGCGCGCCGCCAAGGACGCCACTGAGCATGAACAAATCGCTCGTCCAGCAACAGTTCGGACCGCATGCCGCTGCCTACGTCGCCTCGGCGCCGCATGCCACCGGCAGCAGTCTGGCGCGGCTGGTCGAGGTGCTGGACTTGCAGCCGACGTGGCGGGTGCTCGATGTGGCGACCGGGGCGGGCCACACAGCTGCGGCGGTGGCGCCGCACGTTGCCAGCGTGATTGCCAGCGATCTTACGCCGGAAATGCTGGCAGAAGCGGACAAGCTGGCTCGGGCCAAGGGCCTTGCCAACGTCACGACGGCGCTTGCAGACGCCGAGGCGTTGCCTTTTGCCGATGCAACCTTCGACCTCGTCACGTGCCGCATCGCCGCGCACCATTTTCCGGATGTGGCGCGATTCATTTCGCAGGCGCAGCGTGTGCTCAAGGCGAATGGCGTGTTGGCGCTGGTCGACAATATTTCTCCCGATGCGCTGTCGACACCTGGGTTCACGACAGCCGAATTGGCCGACGCCGTGGAGGCCTACAACGACTTCGAGTCGTTGCGCGATCCCAGTCATGTCCGCTGCTTGACGGTCGAGGCGTGGCATGCCGGGCTGGCGCAAGCCGGTCTGGTGGTCGAGCACAGCGAAATCCTGCCAAAGCCGATGCAATTCAGGGCGTGGGTGGAGCGTCAGCACGTGCCGGCGGCGATTGTCGCGCGGCTCGACGCCATTCTGCACGGCGGCGAACCGGCATTGACGGCTTTCCTGCGGCCCAGCCAGCAGGCAGGCGAGGTCTGGTTCTGCCTCGATGAGGTTCTATTGGTCGCCAGAAAAAGGCCCGCGCGGATGCCGGACGGTGCTGCCGCTCGGACCTGACGCTGGCAAGCAGGTTTTGGCAAATTCAAGTCGTCGGGAGCGGCGAGATCGTGGGTTTGCGGGACAGTCGCTGATGAATGTTCTGGATTGAAAATGTGCTAGGCTGCCTTTCAACACCAGAGGATAGATCCGGAAACAATGGCAAGCACTATCGATTGGCGAGACGCGATCGCACCGACACTTGCCGACATCGAGCAGTTGGCGCGGGCGGCCTGGGAGCGACTGCCGGGCGAATTCCGGCAAATGTGCTCCGATCTCATCTTCCGTGTCGACGAGTTCCCCACCGACGAGGTTTTGGAGGCACTCGAGGCGGAGACACCTTTCGACATCATGGGGCTCTACCAGGGCGTCAGCCTGGATCGTAAAAGCGTGTCTGACGTCGCCAGGGAGCCGGACATGGTGTTCCTGTATCGCCGCCCGCTGCTGGACTACTGGGCGGAGTCCGAGGAGACGCTGGACGAACTTGTCACGCACGTGCTGGTGCACGAGATCGGCCACCATTTCGGCTTCTCCGATGCGGACATGGAGGAGTTGGAGCAGGCCGCTCATGCTTGAGCCAGGGGCCGCGTTTGCCAAGCGTTTACTTTGGCTTGCGGAGGCTGTTAGGGGTCGGGCGACGTTCGGCTTGCCAAGGCGGCGTATTCCCTGCAATGCTGCTTTGACTGGCGCCAATCTGGCCAAACGAGTAGTCCCGGAATGAACTCTCGCAGTCTTTTCGCCGCCAGCGTCTTGTCGGCGGCCTTGGCGCTTACGGTGCTGATGCCGTCCGCGCGCGGCGAGGGCCCGCCTACACCCGAGCAGTACGTGGCCCATGTCGGCGGGGGAGCACGGATCATTCCGCCGGGAGAACTCAGCCTCGATAATCGGCGCATGGTTTGCGGCCATCGGCCGACCGTGCTGGATGACCAGCTCGACGACTACGGCGCGGCCTATCCGGGATTTCTCATCCTCAACCCGAAATTGCTGGCCAGGGTTTCGACCCCCGTCAAGCTCTGGATCTATGCCCACGAGTGTGGCCACCAGTTCCGCGGCCCCGACGAGGAAACGGCAGATTGTTTTGCGGTGCAGCGCGGCCGCCGCCAGGGCTGGCTGACGGCGGACGGGATCGAAGAGATTTGCCGTTTCATTGCGCCTGCCAAGGGTGACAGCATGCATTTCTCGGGCTCGCACCGCTGCGAGTACATGCGGCAGTGCTTTTCCGACCCGAAGATCCGCTAGAAACCCGTCCAGATCGTTCGGCAGGGGACAGTTATCCCCGGCATCCCCATTCGGCATTACGATCGATCGCTGGTGTTGGCCGAGGTCGACCGATGGGCTCCACGGATGTCACGCGCAAGCTGCTGGGGTTGGCCAGGACCATCCATCGATGGCTGGGAAATTTGATGACCCTGGAGGCAGGCAGGCGCGATCGGATCGCCAAGTATGCCGAGGAGATCGCGGCGACCCTGCAGCGCGCGGCGGACGGACTGTCACGACTGGAAGCCGATCCGGCGGACAAGGGTGCGCACCGCGTGCTGGTGCGTGAACTCGGCCGTATTGCCGGTTACCTCGAGACCATTGTCGAAGTTCTCGAGCATCATCTTGACGGCCGTAAGCTTACGGGCGTTAAAAGACGGCTGGAACAGCTAGCGGCTCTCGAGTCGGCCGGGGCGGTCAACTGTCCGGCCGACAAGTCGCGAATCGACCGGCTGCTGGCCGCCGAGGGGTATTTCCGGGCCTTGGCGGATGGACTGCGGGCCTAACGCACGGCCGAAATGAGGAAGGACGAAGTCGAATGGACAAGTTCACGACGCTGACCGGTGTCGCCGCCGCGTTGCCCATGCGCAATATCGATACCGACAAGATCATTCCGGCAAGATACTTGAAGACGATCAAGCGTACCGGGCTCGGCAAGTCGCTGTTCTGGGAGCTGCGCTATGACGAGCAGGGCAAGGAGCGGCCCGACTTCGTGCTCAACAAGCCGGCCTACCGCAAGGCGCAGGTGTTGGTCGCTGGCGATAATTTCGGCTGCGGCTCCTCGCGCGAGCATGCGCCGTGGGCGTTGCAGGACTTTGGCATCCGCTGCGTCATCTCGACCAGCTTCGCCGATATCTTCTTCAATAACAGCTTCAAGAACGGCATCCTGCCGATCAAGGTGTCGCCAGAGGAGCTGGAGAAACTGCTCGACGACGCCAGCCGCGGCGCCAATGCGACGCTGACCATCGATCTGGAGAAGCAGGAAATCCGCGGGCCGGATGGCGGCGTCATTCACTTCGACATCGATCCGTTTCGCAAGCATTGCCTGCTGAATGGCCTCGATGACGTTGGCTTGACGATGCAAGAGGGCAAGAAGATCGAGGATTATGAGACAAAGGCGAAGTCGGAGCGGCCTTGGGCGTAGGGTGCAATAGGCGTCGATGCGGAGCATCGCTCCGCGATGACGCCGTATTGCACCGGCTGCGGCCCCACATGCGGTCGGTGAGTGGTGCAATACGCCTTCGGCTATTGCACCCTACGGAAATGCCGTCAGATCAAATACTTCAAGATCCACAGCGAGATTGCCGGCACATAGGTGACCAGCATGAGTGCGCCGATCGCCAATGCGATGAAGGGGATGAGGCCGGCGTAGAGCACGCTCGACGGCGTCCGAAACATGGCCTGGAACACGAAGATGTTCAGCCCGAAAGGCGGCGTGAAGGTGCCGATCGTCAGGTTCATGACGACGATGACGCCAAAATGGATGGGATCGACACCGATGGCCTTGCTGATCGGCACCAGCAGCGGGGTCAACACCAGCAGCGCCGAAACGGTGTCGAGGAAGCAGCCGACGATCAGCAGCAGCACGTTGATGGCGAGCAGGATGGCCCAGGGTGGCGCATCGAGGTTGCCGACGAAATCGACCGCGGTCTGTGCCACGCCGCTGATGGTCAGCAGCCAGGCATAAAGTCCGGCGGCCGCCACGATGATGAACACGATCGCGGTCGTGTACATCGAGCGGGCGGCGATGGCGAACAGCTCGCGCGGGGTGACCTCTCGATAGATCAACATCGTCACGATAATGGCGTAGATGCAGGCGATGCCGGCGGCCTCGGTTGGTGAGAACACGCCCGAGTAGATGCCGCCCAGAATGATGACCGGCGCCAGGATCGCCCAGAAGCCGTGAATGGTGGAGGCGATCACCTCGGAGAGGCGGAAGCCAGCGGACTCACGCACGTCGCGTGACCAGGCGTGATAGACGATGTAGGCGCCGAAGAACGCCCCCAGCACGAGCCCCGGGCCGATGCCCGCCGCGAACAGCGCGACGATCGATGTATCCGAGGCGACGCCGTAGAGGATCATGCCGATCGACGGCGGGATCAGGTTATCCAGCGCACCCTCGGCGGTGATCAGGGCGGAGGCGAACTTTTCGCTGTAGCCGGCTGCACGCATGCGCCTGTAGGTGACCGAGCCGATGGTGGCGACGGTGGCGGTGGTGGCGCCCGAGATGGCGCCGAAGACGGCGGCCATGCCGAGCGAGGTCAGCGGCAGGCTGCCGCGCACCGAACCGACGAACGAGGTCACCCAGCGTAACAATCGGTCCGAGATGCCGCCGCGCGACATCAGATCGCCGGTGAAGATGAAGAACGGCACCGACAGCAACGCGAACTTGTTCATGCTGTCGAACATCACGCCGTGGGCGACCGTCGATGGCAGCGGCAGAAAGAATACCAGCATGGTGGCGGCGGCGGTCAGCAGTAGCAGGACGATCGGGAATCCCAGTCCCAGCATCACCAGCGGCAGAAGGACCATGACCCAGAACATCGATGATTGCCTTCCTGCAAAGCGCGGGGGAAATGGCGGCGGCTCAGATCGAGGGCGGCGGTGCGCCGTCGCGTGCGCCGGTCAGCATGCGGTAGACAATGGCGACGATGATCAAGACAAAGCCGATGGGTAGCGCCGCGTGCGGGATCACCATCGGTACGCCGGCTGCGACGCTGAGCGTGCCGTTGGCGGCATGCAGCGTTACGACGCTCCAGGATTGGCGCAGCAGGAACAGGGCGATGGCGATGAAAAGCAGGTTGACGGCGTAGCGCAGCAGCGTTTTTCCCCACGCGGGATAGGTGGCGGAGAACAGATCCATGTTGAGGTGCTCGCCCTTGTAGGTGATGGTGATCGCGGCGAGATAAACGCACCAGATCACCAAGTAGATCATCACCTCCTCCGACCAGAACACCGCCGCGCCCATGACGTAGCGGCCGATGACGTTGGCGAGGTTGATGGCGACGGCGACCAGCAACAGGGTGCCCATGATCAGTTGTGGGATCCTGACGAATATAAGGTCGGCCGTCGGATGCTCCGACTTGACGGGCGGGGCGGGATTGGCCGACATCTGCATATACTCCGTTTCGTGCCGATTCTGACTCTCGACCCGCCGCGATGCCGGCAGCAGGCATGTCTGAATGCCGCCGGGCGCGGCGGCTTTCTCCCGAATGTTGCGGTACCAATAGGTGTTTCCCAACTTTCGTCATGCCGGCGTAGGCCGGCGCCTACGACAGGTTGCCGTTTATGCAGAGGCCTGTCGTGGGTCCCGGCCTTCGCCGGGATGACGAGGAGCGTAGGTATCAAGTATCAGGGTCGCAACACGAGCGGGACCGCCTCGGGGCCAAGTCGGCAGCTTCAGTACTTCGCGGCCACGGCCTTGACGCGCTGGTAGAAGGCGTTGGCGTTGGCGTCGGCCTTGGTGACGTCGTCGCCGACCGTCTCGAGCCGCTTGCGCAGCTCGACCATGTCCGCATCCGAGAACTTGATGATGGTGCCGCCGCGTTCGGCCCACCGGGCCGCCAGCGTCTTGTTCTCGTTGATGCCTTGCTCCGCGGCGAATTTCTGCAAGCCACGCGATTCCTCGATCACCATCGTGCGTAGGTCGGGCGGCAGCGTGTCGAGCCACTTCTTGCTCAATGCCGCGAAGCACACCAGCATGGTGTCCTGTGTTTCTGTCAGCACCGTGCCGATCGTGTGCAGATTGAAGTTGGTGTAGATCGAGATGCCGCTCATGGTGCCGTCGATCACGCCGCTCTGCAGCGAAGTCAGCATTTCGGACAGCGGCATGGGCACGGCGGTGGCGCCAAAGCGTTTCATGCGCTCGCGCTCGGCCGGCGTGGCGTTGACGCGCAACTTCATGCCCTTGAAATCGTCGAGCTTGGTGATCGGCTTCTTGGCGAAATACTTGGCATCGGCCGCGTTGGCCACGCCGCCGCCGACCAGGCCCTTCGCCTCGCCAATGTCGAGGATGTATTTATTGAGCTCGGCATCGGCCACGGTGGCGGCGGTATGCTCTCGGCTCTTGAATAGCAACGGAATAGAGAACACGCCGAACCGGCTGTCGACGCCGACGAAGAAATCGGACGGCACCATGAAGGCCTCGATGGTGCCGAGCTGCAGGCCTTCGATCTGCGCCTGTGGCGTGCCGAGCTGGCTGGCCGGGAACACCTTGACCTCGATGCGGCCCTTGGACTTGGCCTCCAGCACCTCCTTCAGCTTGTCGGCGTAGACATTCTGCATGTCGCCGCGCGTGACGAGGCCGAATTTCAAGGTGAAGTCGGCGGCATTGGCTGGTGTTGCCAGCCCGCCCAGAGCGCCCGCAAGCAGGCAGCCGGCCAGCCCACCCAGAGTGGTCGATCGCATGTCAGTCCTCCCCAAGTCCTGTATGGCGCGCGCATTGGTGGCGCCTTTGCCGTGAACTTGTGCGGTGAAAGCTACAGGACTATCGTGGCGGCGGCAATTGCGCAGTTCAGTGCGTCTTCAGCGCCTCAACGCGATGATGTGCGCGGCCCGGCGAGACCATGACAACTGGGGCAACTGCGGTTTTAGCTGTCAACAGCAATCAAGAGCGGATGTGGTCGAAACCGATGAAGGATAGGGGATCAGCATGAAACTCGTCAGCTTTCTGAAGGATAAGCAGGAGCGGTTTGGCATCGCCGTCGGTGGTGGCGTTGCCGACGTTGGCCAGCGGCTTTCCACAAAATACCCGACACTGGGCGTGGCGTTGCGGGCGGGCGCGCTCGACGCCATCACCAAGGCCGCGGCCGGCATAACGTCCGCCGACTTCGCGCTGAAAGACGTGGTGCAGTTGCCGCCGGTGACCGATCCGCTGAAAATCATCTGCATTGGTCTGAATTACAAGACGCACATCGCCGAGACCGGCCGCGATGCGCCGACCGATCCGATGCTGTTTGCCCGCTACGCCGACAGCGTCGTCGGCAATGGTCAGGCCATGGTGCGTCCCAAGGTGTCCGAGAAATTCGACTTCGAGGGCGAGCTCGCCATCGTCATCGGCAAGACCTGCCGGCATGTCAGTGAGGCCAAGGCGCTCGACGTTGTGCTCGGCTTTAGCTGCCTCAATGAAGGCTCGATCCGCGATTACCAGCGGCTGACGTCGCAGTTCATGGCCGGCAAGACCTTCTGGCGCTCGGGCGCGTTCGGCCCCAGCATCACCACCCGCGACGAGATCGCCAATCCGCAGGACTTGCGGCTGACGACACGCCTCAACGGCGAGGTGATGCAGGACTGCAATACGTCCGACCTGCTGTTCACCTGCCAGAACCTGATCGCATTCATCACCCGGATCTGTCCGCTCAATCCCGGCGACGTGATTGCGACCGGCACGACGGGCGGCGTCGGTCATGCCCGCAAGCCGCAGCTCTGGATGAAGCCAGGCGACAAGATCGAGGTGGAGATTTCCAAGATCGGTGTCTTGGCCAATCCGATCATCGACGAGGCCAACGCGGCCTGAGAACAGGCGTGCCGCGGCCGTTGTCCAGATTCAAGGCGGGGCCCGCCGCGGCCCCGCTGCTGTTGGATGGCGAACCGAGAACAAGAAATTGCCGGTGAGGAAATATCCATCGAGGAGGATTCGACATGGCCCTCTGGGGAGACACGCAACCGGCCGATCCGTCCGTGAGCAAACGGGTCGGCAGTGCCGAGGAATGGCAAGCGCGCGTCGATCTCGCCGCTGCTTTCCGACTCAGCGCGCTGTATGGCTGGGACGAGATGCTGTATGCGCACATCTCGGCGCGCGTACCGGGCGAGCCCAAGCACACGCTGATGCACCCCGCGCATCTGCTGTTCGAGGAAATCACCGCCTCGAGGCTGCATAAGCTCGACGAGACCTGCAATCATGTCGTCGCATCCGACGAGATGGCGCACAAGTTCGCGTTTCCCTTCCATAAAGGCGTCTACGACGCTTTTCCGGAAGCCAATTGCGTGGCGCACTTGCATACCAAGGCCGGCACGGCCGTCGCCATGCAGGAACAAGGCCTGATCCCCGGCAACCAGTATGCGCTGTGGCTCGGCCCGATCGGCTATCACAACTACGAAGGTCTGCTGTCCTCGCCCGAGGAAGGCATCCGGCTGGCGGACAACTTCAAGAAGGCCAAGAGCCAGATCGTGCTGCAGAAGGGGCATGGCTTCGTGTTGTGGGGCAAGACAATTTCGGAGGCCTTCAAGCTCGCGTTCCTGCTGGATCGGGCCTGCGAGACGCAAATCATGTCGCAGGCCGGCGCCATCAAGCCCTACCTGCCGAGCCAGAACGTGATCGACATCTGCCCGAGTCAAGCCAAGATCATCACCGATCCGACGCAGCCCTTCAACAAGATGAGCTGGGCCGCCTGGCTCAGGATGCTCGACCGGCAGGCGCCGGATTACAAGACGTGAGCCACTTCCCCCTCTCCCCGCAAAGGGCGGGGAGAGGGGACTAAGAGCGTCCCCATGCAATCCACTTTGCCGCTTTACCACCGCGCCATCGACTTTGATCAGCTCTGGGCCGACTATCCGGTACCGGATGTCTTTGCCAAGACGGTCTACACTTGGACGGCCGATCAGATCCGCGCATTGCAGAACCAGCGCTTCATGGTCTGCATGCAGCGCGGCTGGGCCAACGGCTTCTATCGCAAGCTGTGGGGCGCCAAGGGTATCGAGCCCGGCGACATCCAGAGTCTGGACGACATCGTCAAGCTGCCGACCTTCAACTCCGACGACATCAAGAAGGACCAGGAGGAAAACCCGCCGTTCGGGCTGATCCACGGGCCAGGCCTGGGATACCTGAAGACGACGCCGTTGAAGCTGCAGACCTCGGGTGGCACCACGGGCACGCCACGCCCCACCCTGTATGGTCCCACCGAATGGGAGCTGAACGGACTGACGCTCGCCCGCGTGCTTTACCTGCACGGCGTGCGCCCCGGCGATGTGTTTCAGGCGCCTTACACAGCAGCGCTGCAGAACACCGGTTGGTGCTCCTACAAGGCCGCGCACGATTACCTGGGCGCGCTGGTGCTGACCACGGGATCGGGCGCTGTCACGCCATCGCGCCGCCAGCTCGAGCTGGCGTTCGAGTGGGGCACCAACGTCTGGTACGCGCGACCCGAATACATGACGCAGCTTGCCAAGGTGTGCCGCGACGAACTCAAGCGTGACCTGCGCGAGTTGAAAACCAAGTTCGTTTGCGGCGGCTTTGGTCCCGATGTCGATCACGCCTTCGCCAAAGAGATCGAGGCGATGTGGGGTTGCCCGGCCTACGACTTCTACGGCACGCACGAGATGGGGATGGGCGCGTTCGAATGCCAGCACAAGACCGGCCTGCACCTGATGGAGGACTGCCAGTACATCGAGCTGGTCGACGTCGACACCGAGCGGCCCGTGCCCGACGGCGAGAAGGGCAACATGGTGACGACCATCTTCTTCCGCTCGATTCCGCCGCTGATCCGCTACAACCTGCGCGACCTGACGCGCATCGTCGGCACTGATCGCTGCGCCTGCGGCAGTTGCTTCCGGCGCATGCAGAAATGCCTTGGACGCAGCGACACGATGGTGCGCATTCGCGGCAACAGCATTTGGCCGCAGTCCTGCCTGCCCGCCGTCAAGAGCGACGATCGCACCACCGGCGAATGGTTGTGCGTGGCCGAGCGCATCACGCGCGACGGCGTGGTACGCGATGAGATGACGGTCAAAATCGAGGTCAAGGCGGGCGCCACGGGGCTGGACGAGCTCGAGAAGAAGCTCAGCAATCGGTTGAAAACCGACCTTGGCGTCTCGGTGGCCGTCGAGCTGGTGGGTGACAATGCATTGCTGGAATATTCCAACCGCGGCGTCGAGGGCAAGCCGCGGCGCATCCTCGACAAACGCTTCGAGAAGAATTAACGGGGTCAGACCCGTCCATGCGTAGCATGGCGTCGCCATGACGGGTCTGACCCTGGGAGACCATCATGCGCATTTTCGATTGCCACTCGCACTTCTCGACCCGCGAGGGGCTGCATCACGCGACGATGGAAGATTATGAGAACGCGCAGCGCGTGTTCAAGAGGAAGCGCACGTTCCAGACCGAGGCGGAGATGGCGGAGACCATCCGTTCCCGCAACGTCCGCACGATTCTCGACATTTACCGCACGTGGCGCATGACGGACGAGGACGAGATCCGCGCCTCCAACGATTACGCCACCAACTTTGCAAGGGCGAACCGCGATATCGTGCACGGCAACTGGCTGGCCATCAATCCGGCGATGAAGGATTTCTGGCTCGAGGAGTACCAGCGGCTCGCCGCCTCGGGTGCGGGCTTCATCGCTTTCTGCCAGAGCCAGAACAGCCTGCGCTTTGCGCCCAGTGATCCGATCTGGGACCCGTTCTACAAGCTGTCGATCGACGCTGGCGTGCCGGTGCTGCTGATGGCGGGGCTCACCGGCATCGGTCAGGGACAGCCCGGTGGCAAGGGTATCGTGCTGGAGGATGGCCATCCCCGCCACATCGATATCGTCGCGGCGCGTTATCCCGAACTGAAGATTCTTGCCGGCCGGCCGGCGTGGCCGTGGCAGGATGACATGCTGGCGATCCTGCTGCACAAGTCCAACATCTATTACGAGTTGCACGGCTGGTCGCCAAAATACTTCACGCCGGCCTTGAAGAAGGACATCGGCTCGCGCCTGCAGGATCGTGTCCTGTTCGGATGGGACTGGCCGACGCTGACGCTGGAGCGGCTGGTGGAGGATTGGCGCGGGCTGGGGTATTCAGAGGAGGTGTACGAAAAGATCTTCCACAAGAATGCGGAAACCTTCTTTCCTGGCGCGGCTCGGTCCCCCTCTCCCCATCATCCATGATGGGGAGAGGGTCGGCCCCGGACACTTGATCCGGGGGAGGGGCGGTCGCTTGCTCTGAGCGCGGAACCCGCCTTTCATGACTCGTTGCCGCCCCTCACCCTAACCCCGCTAGCGGGGAGAGGGGACTCCCCTCCATCGACGCAGAGACCACCATGACTTCACTGACATCCCGCCTCGAGCAAACCGCCGCGGCAGCGCACGTATCCCCGGACGATCTCACCACGCTGACCCGCGATGTGTTTCTCGCCTGTGGTGTGCCTGCCGTCGATGCCGCCATTGCGGCCGAGATCGCCGTCTACGCCCAATTGCGCGGCTCGGACTCGCATGGCGCCATACATCTGCCGCTGTATGTCATTGGCTTGATCGACAAGACGATCAAGGCTTCACCGCGGTTCAAGTTGACGGGGACCATGCCGGCGACGCGTGTACTCGATGCCGACAACGGCTTGGGCTTGGTCGCGGGGCGGTGGGCGATCGACGCGGCGATCGGGCTGGCCCAGCAGTTCGGCCTCGGCGCCGTCGCGGTGCGCAATTCGAGCCACTATGGCGTCGCCGGGTATTATGCGGACCGCGCCGCCGAGCAGGGGTTGATCGGCCTGTCCTTCTCCAACGCCATGCCTGCCATGGCGCCGCATGGCGCCACCGAGGCCCGGCTCGGCACCAATCCGATCGCCGCCGCATTCCCGGTTCCTGGTGAAAAGACCATTGTGCTCGACATGGCGACGACGACAGTCGCGCGATCACGCATCCGCCACGCCAAGGCGCAGGGCCACGCCATTCCCGGCGATTGGGCGTTCGATCCCGACGGCAAACCAACCACCGATCCCGACCTCGCCATCAAGGGCACGGTGCAACCGATCGGCGGGCCGAAAGGCTTCGGCCTCGGCCTGATGGTCGAGATGTTCTGCAGCGCATTGGCGGATGGCCAACCTGGTTTCGACGTCACCTACGAGAACATGGTCAAGAAACCGAGCGGCATCAGCCAGTTCTTTCTGGTGATGACTCCCAGTGGATTCGCCGGCGCCGATGCCTATGGCGCGCGCGCCAAACATCTGGCTGCCGGTGTGCGGTCGGCCAAGCCGATCGCCGGCGGCACGCCACCGCGATTGCCGGGCGCCCGCGGCCACGAAGTCGAGCGCCGCGCCAGGGCCGAGGGCATTGCCGTCACCAGCCTGCTGCAAAGCGCCTTGCTGCAGACGGCAAAATTGTTGCAGGGCCGGTGACGAGACGCCGTGTCATACCGCCAAGCCGGAGGATAGACGCTTCGGCATTGTCCGCTTGGCGAGGCCGCAAGGCGGCCCGGCGCGAACGCCGAAGGGTATAAGAGGGGGCGTTGTCAGGTGGCGGACGGTCAGCTCGCCAAGAGCTGCCGGCGCAGCAGGTCGAGCAGGCTGATGACCGAGTATTCGCGCAGGCGCACACGATCGCCGGGAAATTTGAACGTTTCGGCGTGCTCGGCCTCGCCAATGGCCACGCCCAGGAAGACGGTGCCGGGTGCATGCCCTTCGCCGGACAATGGCTCAATCGCCGCCAGGCCGACATCGGTTGAGAACGCCGTTCGTGCCGCCGCCGCCGCCGCGCCCGCGCGGGCTTCTACCGGCAGCGCGCGGATTTGCGCGGATGCCGGCGCGATCGTGCCGCCGCGGTAGGTCTCCAGTGCGGCGTCAATGGCTGTCAGACGCGCACCCAGAATGCCGCCCGTGAACGATTCGGCGGCGGCCATGGTCATGCGGCGCCGCCGCAGCAGGTCGAGCACCACATGCTCCATCGATTGTTCGTCGAGTCCGAAAACGGCCTCACCCAATATGGCGCGGACTTGGGCCTCCTCGGCATCGAGCAAGGACTTGGCGGCGGCCTCGGTGGCGCATTTGGCAACCAGGCGGACCTTGATGCCGTCGATGCCGCTGGCTTGGAAGGCAATGGTCGGATTGCCGGTCTTGTCGAGTTCGGCCATGCGCTCGGTGAGCAGATCGTCGATGCGTGACTCGCTGAGACCCCAGGTGCGCACAATGCGGCTGCGGATCACCGAAGTCTGCCCCGCGCGCCGGCGCAGGTCCGGCAGCACGGTGCCGGCCAGCATCTCCTTCATCTCGCGTGGCACGCCGGGCACGGCATAGATCACCTTGTCGCCGACCGAGCACATGAGGCCCGGCGCGGTGCCCGGCATTTCGCTGATGAACGCCGCGCCAACCGGGATGTCGGCCTGCCGCAGGTTATTGGCCGACATCATGCGACCGCGCGCCGCGAACAGCTTGGTGATGTGCTCGACCATCTTCGCGTCGCGCCGCGTCTCGACGCCCATGACGCGGGCGATGACGTCGCGCGTGATGTCGTCCTGCGTGGGCCCTAAGCCGCCGCAGCAGATGACCGCGTCGGCGCGCTCCAGCGCCTGGCGGATGGCCGCCTCGATGCGCCCGAAGTTGTCGCCGACCTTGACCTGATAGACCGAGTCGATGCCGGCCAGCGCCAGCTGCTCGCCAATCCAGGCCGAGTTGGTGTCGACGATGACGCCGAGCAGCAACTCGGTGCCGATGGCCACGACCTCGCAACGCATGCATCGTCTCCCTGTTCGAGCGTGGATGGCTCGGATGTGCTCCCTCGGCCAAGTTCTAAGCAGAGTTTTCCCGCTGAGCCAACAGATGCCAAGGTGCGCGGGGCCGCTGGTGCCCGAGCGGCGGAAGGATGGGCGGCGGAAGGACAGAGGGGAGTGGGCACTTTCGACCGTCGAAGTTGCGCGCAATTCCCTCCTCTTGCGTCCCCGGCCGTAGCGCGTTAGCGCGGAGAGCCGGGGTCTTCACCGCTCGAAGTGGAGCACACGTTGCGATGCCGATCGCGCAAGAGAAAACGTACTGGGTCCATATCACCGCCAGCAAGCCGCTCGGC
>CAZCGE010000028.1:0-15926 GCA_964498125.1 uncultured Devosia sp.
GGAACCCAGCGCATGAATTGTCCGAAGGACGCAATATGTTGTGTGCTTCGCACGCTTTTTACGCTGGGTTCCGGATAACGCTCGCCCCGGATCAAGTCCGGGGCTCGCGTTTCCGGAATGACGGGAGCTATGTTAGCGCGCATGGGGCTGACGCGCTGCGGCGCTGGGGCTATGCTGCGGCTGAGTACGAGATCGTGCGGTAGGCACCCGACGATGGCCAAGCTACCCAATGCCGACCGCGGCTTGATCGATCGTCGCAAGATCGTCGAATATCTGCTTTGCCACGGGCATCCTCGTGGCGGGCCGAAAGCGGCGTTTTTCGAGCAGTTCGGCTTCTCGGTCTCCGCATGGGAGCAGCTTCGCGACGCACTTTGCGCCCATGCTGCCGCCAATCCCGTCGATCGCGCATTTCGGACGGATTTTGGTGAGATTTTTGAGATCATCGGTCCGCTGCCGGCACCTGATGGCCGCCTGCCGATGGTTCTGGTAGTGTGGACCATCAGAAAAGGTGAGAATTTCCCGCGCCTCGTCTCCGCGGTGCCAGCGTGAGGTTTGCAGACATGATCAAGGAATTGGACATGGTGGCTCTGACCCGCCCAGTGCCGGAATATGGGCTGGCGCCGGGAGACGTCGGCACGGTGGTCATGGTCTACGACGGCGGCAAGGGCTTCACTGTCGAGTTCATGACCGTCAAAGGCAAGACGATTGCTATCGTCACATTGGATGCCGACGCCATACGGCCCGTCGAGGAGCGCGAGATCGCCAACGCGCGGCAGGTGGCCTGATCGATCCCTTGTCCTCGCGTGCTTCGCGGCTGTTCGTCGTGCGGGCCGGTTGGGGTCAGATCCGTCATGGTGAAGCCATGCTCCGCATGGACGGGTCCGACCCCATACGTGCGCATCGCTCGGCTTTGCGTGTCCGCGCTGGCCTGCTACTAAGGCATCCGTGTCAGCAGCGGCATCGGCCGTGTGTGCCGATACCTGAACGTCCCGTCGACAGGAGGTCTTCCATGAACCGCACCGACCGCCGTTCCGCCTTGAAGCTGATCGCAGGCTCCAGTGCCGCGCTCACCATGCCAGGGATCCTCACGCAAACGACGGCGCAGGGTCTCGACAAGATCAGCTACAATACCAACTGGCGGGCACAGGCCGAGCACGGCGGTTTCTACTGCGCGGTGGCGACGGGCATCTATAAGGCTGCCGGCATCGATGCGGACATCCGCATGGGCGGTCCGCAGCTCAACATGTCGCAGATCCTGGTCGGCGGCGTCGTCGACATGGTGATGTCGAACTCATTTCAGGCCATCAATTTTGCCCAGGAGGGGGTGCCGTTCCTGTGCATCGGCTCGATTTTCCAGAAGGATCCGCAGGTCGTCATCTCGCATCCCGGCGTCGGCCATGACACGCTCGACAAGCTCAAGGGCAAGACGATCCTGGTCGGCGGCGCCGGCCGGACCAGCTATTGGCTGTTCCTCAAGGCGAAATTCGGTTTCACCGATGACCAGGTGCGTCCGTACACTTTCAATATCCAGCCGTTCGTCGCCGACAAGATGGTCTCCCAGCAGGGATTTCTCTCCTCCGAGCCTTATGCCATCGAGAAAGAGGCCGGCATCAAGCCGGTGGTCCACCTGATCGCCGACTATGGCTTCGACAGCTACAACACGACGCTCAATACCTCGCGCAAACTGATCACCGGGAAAAAGGACGTCGTGCAGCGCTTCGTCGACGCCTCGCTCAAGGGCTGGGCGGACTATCTGAAGGGCGGCGACGGCTGGGCCAAGGCCAACGAGCTGATCCTCAAGGCCAACGCCGAGATGAGCCAGGACAAGATCTCGCATGCCACCAAGGTGATGAATGAGCACGGCATGGTACGCTCCGGCGACGCCTTGAAGCTCGGCATCGGCGCAATGACGGACGCGCGTTGGAAGAACTTCTACGAGACCATGTCGGAGGCCGGTGCTTTCCCCAAGGGCATCGACTACAAGAAGGCCTACACGCTGGAGTTCGTCAACAAGGGGATCGGCGCCTGACGCTGTCGTACGTCAGACTCCGGTCGGATTCGCGGATATGCAGCAGGAGACAAAACCGCCATCCGTCGGGACGACGCTGATTGCGCTGCGTGACGTGTCAAAGCAGTTCTCGAACGGGACGTTGGCGGTTCGAGGTGTCGATATCGCGTTCAAGGCTGGTGAATTCGCCTCGTTGCTGGGGCCGTCGGGTTGCGGCAAGTCCACGCTGCTGCGCTTGATCGCTGGGCTTGGTGAGCCAAGTGCGGGCGCGATCGACTGGCCGGGCTCCGCGGCGCCAGGCGGCGGCAATGCGGGCAGTCACGGCCGGGAGCTTGGCTTCGTCTTCCAGGAGCCGACGCTGATGCCGTGGGCGACGGCGATCGACAACACGATGATCCCGCTGAAGCTGCTTGGCGTGCCCAAAGCCGAAGCCGCCGACCGGGCCGCGCAGATGCTGGCCAGCGTCGGTCTCGAGGGCTTCGAGCGCGCCTACCCGCGCGAGTTGTCCGGCGGCATGCGCATGCGCGTGTCGATCGCCCGCGCGCTGGTGACCAGTCCGCGCATCCTGCTGATGGACGAGCCGTTCGCCGCCCTAGACGAGATCACCCGCCACAAGCTCAACGACGACCTGCTCGGGTTGTGGGAAAAGCAGCGCTTCACCGCCATCTTCGTCACACACTCGGTGTTCGAGTCGGTCTACCTGTCGCAGCGCATCCTCGTCATGGCGGCGCGACCTGGGCGGATCATGGCCGATTTATCGGTCGATGCCCCCTATCCGCGTGACGAGTTGTTCCGCACCTCCGCCGATTACGCCCAGTTGTGCCGCACCACCTCCGCCACCTTGAAAAAGGCGATTGCCGCATGAACGCCCCGAATATCCGGCAGGGCACCATGAAGGACGGCACGGACGCAGGCGCCATGCCGGTCTTCGCCGTCGAGAAGACGATACTCGGCGTCTCGGCGAGCCGCTGGCCGTCGATCATCGCGCCGATCGCCATCGGCGTGCTGGCGTTGCTGGCCTGGGAACTGATCGTCCGGATCCAGGGCATCCCGTTCTACGTGCTGCCGGGCCCTCTCGCCATCGGCCAGACACTCATCAACGACTGGGCGACGCTGTCGAAGGCGTTGGGCGTGACGCTGCAGATCGCACTGGCGGCACTGCTTGGCGCCGTATTTTCGGGCGTGTCCCTGTCGGTGCTGTTCACGCAGTCGCGCTGGTTGGAGATGTCATTGTTTCCCTATGCCGTGGTGCTGCAGGTGACGCCGGTGGTCGCCATCGCCCCGTTGATCATCATCTGGACCAACAACAACATCCCGCTGTCGTTGTTCATCTGCGCCTGGATCGTCGCCTTCTTTCCGATCCTGTCGAATACCATTCTCGGCCTCAACTCGGTCGACCACAACCTGATCAACCTGTTCCAGATGTACGGTGCCACCCGCCGCCAGACCCTGCGCTATCTGCGGTTGCCGGCGGCGCTGCCATATTTCCTGGGAGGTCTGAAGATCTCGGGCGGGCTCGCCCTGATCGGCGCCGTCGTCGCCGAATTCGTTGCCGGTACGGGGGGCAGCGCTTCCGGCCTCGCCTATACGATCCTGGAGGCCGGCTTCCAGCTCAAGATCCCGCGCATGTTCGCGGCACTCCTGCTGATCTCGCTGTGCGGCATCGCCATCTTCCTCATCACCAGCTGGATCTCGCACGCACTGCTGCGCCGCTGGCACGAGAGCGCGGTGACGCGCGAGAATTGAGGGCAGCGGAGTCGCCTCGAGGAAGGATTGAGATCGAGCCTTGCGGCCTTTCCTACCCCGCTGCTCCGCGGGGTCGTTTTTTACCCACTTGCATTGTACGACAATTGCATTACAATAACAATATTGCTAAATATTGCTATGTGTTCGGGAGCACCACCATGTTCAAGAATGCCACCATCAACGCCCGCGTCGACAAGCGTCTCAAGGTGAAAGCCGAGAAGGTGCTGAGCCGGGTCGGCATCTCGACCAGCGAAGCCATCACCATGCTGCTGCACCAGATCGTGTTGCGGCGCGGTTTGCCCTTCGAGGCACGGATTCCCAACGCGGCGACGCGCGCGGCGATGGCCGAAGTCGACGCCGGCGAGGGCGAGCGGTTCGACGGCTCCGCCGAGGAACTGTTCGACCACATTCTCGGGCCTCGCAAGAAGCGAACGGCATGAAAATCTTCCGCTACCGCGGCGCCTACAAGAAGGACCTGAAGCGCATTGTGCGGCGCGGCTACGATCTCGCACTGCTCGCCGCCGTGCTCAATGCCCTGCGCGAAGGCGAGGCGTTGCCGACAGCACGTCGCGACCACAGGCTCGAGGGCGAGTGGAAGGGCTGGCGCGAGTGTCACCTCGCGCCGGACTGGCTTCTGATCTACCAGGCCGACGATGACGAGGTGCGCCTGGCGCGTACCGGCACGCATGCCGATCTGTTCGGGCCTTGACCCGATCAGGCGTCATGCGGGCCGACATCCAGTGTCAGACATCCAGTTGACTTTGTTCGGTTTCCGCTAGGACACTGCCGCCAAGCGACCGCCAGCGCCGAACGGTGACAGGATACAACGATGAAAACGGCAATCACCTTCCTGCGCCGGGGCCGGGCCGTCACCGTCGCCGATGCCAGGGTGCGCATGACGCTGCTCGACTGGCTGCGCCTCGAGGAAGGGGCGGTTGGGACGAAAGAGGGGTGTGCGGAGGGCGATTGCGGCGCCTGCACGGTTGTGCTGGCGCGCGAGGTGGGCGGTCGCGTCGTTCATGCCCCGGTCAATGCCTGCATTCTTCTGCTCGGCCAAGTCGATGGCCAAGAGGTCATCACCGTCGAGGACCTGGGAGAGGCGAACAACGCGCTGCACCCGGTGCAGGAGTCGATGATCCGCCATCACGGTTCGCAATGCGGCTTCTGTACGCCGGGTATCATCATGAGCCTGTTCGCCCAGCACCAGGACGCGATCCGCCCGCTGACTCGCCAGACCGTGTGCGATCAGCTCGCGGGTAACCTGTGCCGCTGCACGGGCTACCTGCCGATCATCAGTGCGGCGCTCGAGGCCGCGGACGCGCCGCCTGTCGCATCGCGCGCGGCCGCCACGGCGCAAGAACTGCGTACGCTCCAGGATGATGCCGATATTTTCGTCGGCGACGAGGGGGCCTTCTTCGCCGCGCCGCGTACCGAAGCAGCGCTGACCGATTTGCTGTCGCGCCATCCCGACGCGCGGATCATTGCGGGAACCACTGACGTCGGGCTCGGCATCACCAAGGCGCTGGCGGAGCCGAGGCGCATCATCTGGCTTGGCCGGGTGCGTGGGTTGGATACGATCGAGCGGGCCGACGGCGCGCTCATCATCGGCGCGGCCGTGACGCTGGCCGATGCCGCCGCGCCTCTGGCTGGCCTTGCAGCGGACCTTGGCGAAGTCGTGCGCCGGTTCGGCTCGGTGCAGGTGCGCAATTGCGCCACGGTCGGCGGCAACATCGCCAACGGCTCACCCATCGGTGACCTGGCACCATGCTTCATCGCGCTCGGCGCCAGTCTGGAGCTGGCCGGGCCGGCTGGCCGGCGCGCTGTGGCCCTGGAAGACTTCTTCATCGCCTACCAGCACCAGGATCGTCGGCCAGGTGAGTATCTGCGCCGAATCATTGTACCGGAGCCGCGACCGGACTTGGCCATCCGGGCCTATAAGATTTCCAAGCGCCGCGACGAGGACATATCAGCGGTGCTTGCCGCATTTTGCTTCACGCTGGATGGACGGCAGGTGCGGCAAGCGCGCTTGGCATTCGGCGGCATGGCCGGCGTGCCGGCACGCGCGCGTCAGACGGAAGCCTTGGTCGCTGGCCTCGACCTCGACGATCAATCGAGCTGGGCGCCGGCGCTGCAAGCCCTGCATGATGAGTTCTCGCCGCTATCGGATCACCGCGCTGGCGCCGCCTACCGCCGTCTGGTTGCCCGCAATCTCTTGCGGAAAGCCCTGATCGAACTCGCCGGCGCACCGCGGGGGACGACCAGGCTCGGTCCTGGATGGGATGCGCCGCATGCCACCCCATGACGCCGAGCAGGCCGATGCCAAGGATGCGGTCGCCGCTCTGGCCGTCGTCACCCGGCCGCATCCCCACGACTCCGCCCGCCTGCACGTCAGCGGTGCCGCGGCCTACATCGACGACATCCGCGAGCCGGCAGGCACGCTGCATGTCGCCTGCGGTCTTTCGCCGAACGCCCGCGGCGCCATCACGGCGCTGCGTTTGGACGCCGTGCGCGCGGCGCCCGGCGTCGTCGCCGTGCTGACCGCCAACGATGTGCCTGGCAAAAACGATATTGCCCCCGCGTTCGCCGATGAGCCGCTGCTCGCGGACAAAACCGTCATGTTCCATGGCCAGCCGATTTTCGCCGTGGTTGCCCGAACGCGCGAGGCCGCCCGTCGCGCAGCCCGACTTGCCGACATTGAGATCGCGGCGGAGCAGCCGCTGGTGTCGATCGAGGATGCGCTTGCCGCCAATGCCACCGTGATGCCCGACTACGACTTCGCGCGCGGCAACGCCGCGGCAGCCCTTGCCGCCTCGCCGCATCGGCTCGAGGGCCGGCTGCGCATCGGCGGCCAGGAGCATTTCTACCTCGAGGGCCAGGTGGCGCTGGCAGTGCCGGGCGAAGCCGGGCAGATGACCATCCATGCCTCGACCCAGGACCCCGCCGAAGTCCAGCACATCGCCGCGCGTTTGCTCGCGCTGCCGGCGGCGGCCGTCATGGTCGAGACGCGGCGGCTCGGAGGCGCCTTCGGCGGCAAGGAGAGTCAGGCCTGCCAGTGGGCGGCGATCGCGGCACTCGCCGCCCAAGTCACGGGGCGCCCGTGCAAGCTGCGCCTGGACCGCGACGACGACTTCGCCGCCACCGGCAAGCGCCACGACTTTCGCGCCACTTGGCAGGTCGGCTTCGACGGTGCCGGCCGGCTCACGGCCTACGACGTGATGCTCGATGCCCGCTGCGGATGCTCAGTCGATTTGTCCCTCGGCGTCGTCGACCGCGCGATGTTTCACGCCACCAACGCCTATTACATGGCCGATGTCGCCATCGGTTCTCGTCGCCTCAGGACCAACACAGTCTCGAATACGGCCTTTCGCGGATTTGGCGGTCCACAGGGCATGCTGCCCATCGAGCGTGCGCTCGACGCCATCGCGCATGCCACGGGTCGCGATCCCCTCGATGTGCGCAAAGCTAATTTCTACGCGCCGGACCGCGACATCACGCCGTTCGGCATGCAGGTCGACGATCCGGGATTTGCACTGCGCCTCGTCGAGGAACTCGAGGTTTCATCGGACTACCGCGCGCGCCGCGCCGAGATTGCCGCATTCAACCGCAAAGGTGGGCTGCTGCGCAAAGGTCTCGCGCTGACGCCCGTGCAGTTCGGCATCTCGTTCACGCTGGCGCACATGAACCAGGCCTCGGCGCTGGTGCACGTCTACCAGGACGGCTCGATTCTGTTGAATCACGGTGGCACCGAGATGGGCCAGGGTCTGTTCGTCAAGATCGCACAGGTGGTCGCGGAGGAGTTCGGCGTGCCGCTCGATGCCGTACGACCCAGCGCGACCAATACGGCGATGGTGCCGAATGCCTCGCCGACGGCCGCCTCCGCCGGCTCCGATCTCAATGGCATGGCGGCGCAGATCGCCGCGCGGCGGATCAAGGAGCGGATGACGGGCATCGCCGCGGAGCACTTCAAGGTCGCGCCCGGCGACATCGCGTTTCGCGAGGGCCGGGTGCTGGCCGGCAACCGGTCGATGACGTTCGGCGAACTGGCGTCGCTGAGCCGGCGGGCCCGTGTCGCGCTGTCGGCCACTGGCTATTACAAGACCCCCAATATCGACTGGGACCGCGCGGCCAAGACCGGCCGGCCGTTCTACTATTTCGCCTATGGCGCGGCTTGCAGCGAGGTGGCGATCGACACGTTGACGGGGGAACTCGAGGTTCGCCGCGTCGACATCCTCCACGACGTCGGCCGCTCGCTCAATCCGGCCATTGACATCGGCCAGATCGAGGGCGGCTTCGTGCAGGGCATGGGCTGGCTGACAACAGAGGAGTTGTGCTTCGACGCGACAGGCCGACTGGCGACGCATGCGCCTTCGACCTACAAGATCCCCGTCGCCTCGGATGTGCCCGCCGATTTCCGTGTCCGCCTCATCGCCAGCGAGAGCCGCGTGCCGACCATCTACCGCTCGAAGGGCGTTGGCGAGCCGCCACTCATGCTGGCGATCTCGGTGTTCTCCGCCATCATCGATGCCCTGTCCTCGCTGACGCCGGGCCGGCAGGTGCAGCTCGATGCGCCGGCCACGCCGGAGGCCATCTTGATGGCGGTCAACCACCTCTCGGCCATGCAGCCATGACCGCCGCCACCGATTTCGGTGCAAAGCAGAAGGGACCGGGATCGCGCGCCGGCACACACGGCCGACAAGAAACGCGATATGATACCAAGGCCTCGCCCCTCGAAGGCATGGCTGCGCGGAAAGCAGGAGAAGTTGCCATGGCCGGCGACATCGTCAACTTGCGCCAGGCGCGCAAAGCCAAGCTACGGGCGGAAAAAACCGCCCGGGCCGAGCAGAACCGCGTCACATTCGGCCGCACCAAGGCCGAGCGCGAGGCCAGCGGAGCCGAAAAGGATCTGGCCGCCCGCAAGCTCGAGGCGCTGCGGCGCGAGCGAGGACAAGACGATGGCTGACGGCAGCGGGGCCAACTCGGCCCGCCCGCGTAAACGGTCCTTCACCATCCGGGGACACCGCACCTCGATCAGCCTGGAAACGGCCTTCTGGGAGGCGCTGAAGGCAGCGGCGACAGCAGAGTCGGCCTCGTTGGCCGCGCTGATCGCCAGCATCGATGCGGAACGCGGCCAGACCAATCTGTCGAGTGCCGTCCGCGTCTGGGTGCTCGCCTACTTCCGCACGCCGGCCAGGTCGCGGCTGTGAAGGCTGCGATGGCGGGTCAATACCAACCTGCGCAGACTCTGACTCTCAGTTATGCCGTGCGCAGGTTGGTATTCTCTTTTGTTTGTGCGCAGCCGCCACGCCAACCCTGCGCGCGTATACCCGTCTGCATGGGTCAACACCCATGCAGATTGGTATAATGCACCGCCGCGCGCACCGTCACGGCGCCTTGATCGTTCCAGGGTCCTCGAACAAAGCCCACTGTGCCTCCGCGATACCGGCGAAAGTCTTGGCGAAGCGCGCGTCGTCGCGACGGGCGGCGGTGATATTGCGAATGTAGATGCGGGCGATCTGCTGGGGATGACGGCGCAGCGCATCGGCATAAACTTCCGGATCGTCCTCGCCGCTGTCGCCGATCAGGATGAACTGGCGCCGCGGATAGGTGCTCAGGATCACCTCGATCTCGGGCGGCTTGGTTTGGCGGCCGGGCTTGACGATGTCGAGTGCGGTGCGATCCTTGAGGCGGATCTGCTTCAGCGCGATCGAGGCGACTGGCAGGTCGCTGGCGCGCAGAAAGCCTAGAAGCGGCTCGGCCAGGTGCCAAGGGCTCGACGAGACGTAGTGCACCGGGGCACCCGCGGCGTCCAGCCGGCGATAGGCGGTCGCCATGCCGGCGACGGCCTCGAAGGGTTTGTAGAACGTCGAGTCCCACAGGCGCCGGCGGTCCAGCACATGGGTGATTTTCACCGTGTCGTCGATATCGGAGATCACCGACAGGCCGGTCGGTCCGATCAGCCGTGCGCTGGCCTCGATGCGGCGCCCGTCGGATGGCGGCAGAACGGCGGTGATGGGGAGGAGCGTTCCATCTGGCGTTGCGGCCGTGACCGGCAGGTGCAGTTCAGCGCGCGCGTGACCATTGGCGCCGGTGGGCGGCAGGGTGGCGCGCGTGCCGGCGACGTCGACGACGATCGTCCGGCCGCCCTTGTTGTCGGCCAGCAGCAGGTTGACGCGTGCGTCAAAGATCGGAGCATTCGCCGGTGTCACTTCCAGGCCATAGGTCGCCTTCAACACTGCAGCGATCGCTCCACGCCGCACATTGCTCTTCCGCGGCACATAAACCCAGGCGTGCAGCGGCACGATCCAGTGACGGCCATCGGCACTCTGGTGCGCAGCGGCCGGTAACAACACAAGCGCTTCGCCGGGCTGCACATTCGAAATGTCGGCGGCGGACAGGGGCTGGCCAGACAAAGCCAGCGACACGAGGAAGCACAGGCCGATGCGACGCGAACTAGCGGTGCTGGAAGCACTACGCTGGGCACATCCTCGCCGGCGCGAAAGTGATGCTGCATTCAGGGTCATGGCGTGGCGTTCATTGTCTTGTTGCGCGTTTCGCGCACGACAGGCGCCAGCCGCTTCAGCAGCTCTGTCAACATTGGGTAGAAGAAATGCGCGCCGGGGTAACCGAGCAGGCGGCCCTTCTCCTCGCCATGCTCGATCAGCACGAACGTTGGCGTCAGGGTTACCGGCTGGTCGAAGCGGATATCTGGCGGCACGCCGCTGCGAATGTCGTGTCGCCGCAATGGCGCAATCCGGCCTTCCATGGACTGGCCATAGCCCGGACCGACCTCGGCATGCCAGCGCTGGCACCAGACACAGCCCGGCTCCTCGAACATCAGCAGCTCGGCGGCTTGGCCGGGGCGCGCCGCGAACGCGGCGGCAGCCAGGAACAGGACGGTGAGCGCCATGCGCATAACATTCGGGCCCTTGCCGAGGGTTCCGGGGCAACGCAAGCCTTGCCACTGGACCAATCGATCCCGCATCATGACCGCGCAACGAGCCATGGACAACACGCTGGTGGCCTTTCTCGCTAGAAAACCACTGATTTGGGCACGGCGTGGCCCAGATTCCAGGGCTGGATACATTCCCGCGTCCAATGCGCCTGCGGCTGAATCGCCGGGTCGTTCGTAAGGCTTTATCGGACCCCTGCCATCGGCTATCTCCCAATCGACCGGGCGCGCATCCCCGGGACCCGCGCTGAAGGAGGACAACGTGCGCCATCCCGCCAGGGTATCTGTCACGCGCCGCGGCCTGGTCCATTGTGGGGCGGCGATGGGGGCGGCAATGGCCATGGGCCCGCGGACGGCGTTCGGCCAGGGCAGCGCCACATCGCACACAGTCAAGGTCGGGGCGATCGAGATCACGGTCGTGTCCGATGGCAGTTTCACGCAGCCTCTGAGTGTCATGCTGCCCGGCCGGCCAGAGGCCGAGGTCGCGGCCGTATTCAAGACGCAGGGCCTGGCGTTCGATGGACTGAAAGCCGAGGTCAACGTCACCCTGATCCGCTCGGGCGGCGATCTCATCCTGATCGATGCCGGTGCGGGTCCCGATTTCATGCCGACGCTCGGTCGTCTCGCGGACCGCCTGGATGCCGCCGGGATCAAGCCGGAGGCCATCACCAAGGTCGTGTTCACGCACGCGCACCCCGATCACTTCTGGGGCGCCATCGATCCCTTGGGCGGCGGCACGCTGTTCGAGAAAGCCCGGCACATGATGACCGCGCCGGAGCGCGATTTCTGGCTCGATCCAAATGTGGAAAGCCGCGCCCGCGAGGCCTTCAAGGCGATGGCGATCGGAACCCATCGCCGCCTGAAATCAGTCGCTGAACGCATCGAGACTGTGCGGCCTGGCCAGGAGATTGCGCCGGGCGTGGCGCTCATCGACACAGCAGGCCATTCCCCCGGTCACGTTTCAGTCATGGTGCGCTCGGGCAGCGAGCAACTGCTGATCGGCGGCGATGCCCTCTTGCAATCGGTGATCTCGTTTGCCGCGCCGGACTGGCGCTGGGGACCGGACATGGATGCAGAGAAGGCGGTTGCCACGCGCAAAGTTTTGCTCGACCGGCTCGCCAGCGACAAAACGTCCCTCAT
Source organism: uncultured Devosia sp. (assembly GCA_964498125.1). Classification (GTDB taxonomy): domain Bacteria; phylum Pseudomonadota; class Alphaproteobacteria; order Rhizobiales; family Hyphomicrobiaceae; genus CAMDBL01. Next base: position 11,844 of record CAZCGE010000028.1, read on the forward strand.
CGGCACGCATCTGCCCTGGCCGGGCATTGGCCGCGTCGAGCGCAAGGATTTGGCATTCCGGTTTATTCCGGGCTGAGGCGAGAGGACAAACAACGGACGCTGAATTTTTCCAACCTGCAAGAGAAGGGAATGCACGATGCGAGTGACGACAGCCACGTTTTGTCTGCTGACGCTGGTCCTGGCCAACGCGCCCGCCACGGCGCAGGACGCAGCCGAGGGTGAGGAAGTCTTCAAGAAATGCCGCGCCTGCCATCAGGTGGGCGAAACGGCGAAGAATGTCGTCGGCCCCAAGCTCAACGGTTTGTTTGGCCGCAAATCCGGAACGATCGAAGGCTTCAATTATTCCGAAGCCAACAAAACGTCGGGCGTGACCTGGGACGAGACGGTGTTCGCCAAATACATCGCCGACCCGCGGGCAGCGATGCCCGGCACCAAGATGGCCTTCGCCGGCCTCAAGGACGAGAAGGACGTCAAGGATCTGACCGCCTTCCTCAAGCAATTCGACGCCGAAGGGAAGAAGAAGTAGCCACGGTGCACGATGGTGTCGCCGAACGAAACGTGAAGGCGCCGCCTGCGCCCCCTCTCCCCACAAGCGCAGCGAAGTGGGGAGAGGGTCGGGGTGAGGGGCGGCCACGGGCACAACGCTGAGCGCGCCGCATCGTCTGTGCTCCACGTGTGGCAGCCTCAAGCAAGCGGCCGCCCCTCACGCTAACCCTCTCCCCATGCAAGTGCAGGGCATGGGGAGAGGGGACGCGCGCGGCGATCGCCACTACCGCACTTGGCCCATCTCCCCCTGGTCTAGCTTCGTTCCAATGTCGTCGCGATCAAAGGTCTTGCGGACATCGACCGGACGATACCGCTTCGCCTGACGCCGCCAGGATAGCCGCCCGCCAGCCCGGATGCGCAAGTCGGGCGATCGTGCTAGTACCCGCCATCAAAAATGGCTGGTACTAGCCATCTTGCTGAAGTACCCGATTCACGCTGCATTTTCGTGCCACGAAATGTGGCACTCAATTCCGCGATCGGGTACTAGGCGGAGGCGATCGTCAATCGCCGCCTGGACCAGATGGACAAGATCAGCGCACTGCCCATCGACGATGCCTTGCCCCAGCTCACCGCCGCGCTGTCGGGTGGCACCGCCGCCGTTCTGGTGGCGCCGCCCGGCGCTGGCAAGACGACGCGGGTGCCGCTGGCCTTGCTAGATGCGGCTTGGCTCGCCGGTGCCAAGATCCTGCTCTTGGAGCCGCGGCGGCTGGCGGCGCGGGCGGCGGCGGAACGGATGGCGGCGACGCTCGGTGAACGCGTCGGGGACACCGTCGGTCTCAGGGCACGGCTGGCCTCCAAGGTCGGCCCCAAGACCCGCATCGAGGTCATCACCGAAGGCGTGTTCACGCGCATGATTCTCGATGACCCGGCGCTTACCGGGATCGGTGTGGTGCTGTTCGACGAGTTCCACGAGCGCTCGCTCGATGCCGACCTTGGCCTGGCGCTGGCCCTGGATGCGCGGGCGGCATTGCGCCAAGACCTGCGCATCCTCGTCATGTCGGCGACGCTCGAAGGCGGTCGCGTGGCCAAGCTGTTGGGTGATGCGCCGCTGATCACCAGCGAGGGTCGCGCGTTTTCCGTCGCGACGCACTATCTCGGCCGCGATGCCCGCGCCCGCATCGAAGACGAGATGTGCGATGCAATCCAGCGTGCGTTGCGATCCGAGCCCGGCTCGATTCTCGCCTTTCTGCCGGGTCAGGGCGAGATCGCTCGCGTGGCCGAACGGCTGGCCGAGCGCGTCCGGGCTGACGATATCGATATTGCGCCGCTGTATGGCGCCATGGATATGGCCGCGCAGACCCGCGCCATTGACCCTGCAAGCGCCGGCCGTCGCAAGATCGTGCTCGCCACGTCCATCGCCGAAACGTCGATCACCATCGAAGGCGTGCGCGTGGTCATCGATTGCGGCCTGGCGCGCGTGCCACGCTACGAGCCGGACGTCGGCGTGACGCGGCTGGAGACGGTGCGTGTGTCGCGCGCTAGCGCCGATCAGCGCCGCGGCCGCGCCGGCCGTACTGCGCCGGGCGTCTGCTATCGGCTGTGGGACGAGCCGCAGACCGCGAGCTTGCCCGCCTATGCCGACCCGGAAATCAGGAGCGCCGATCTCGCCGGCATGCTGCTCGATTGCGCGGAGTGGGGCGTGGCCGATCCGGCCGTGCTGTCCTGGCTCGATCCGCCGCCGTCATCCGCCATCGAGGCCGCGCGCGAGGAACTGTCGATGCTCGGCGCGCTGGATAGCGACGGTCGCATCACCACGCTGGGCCGCCGGCTGCGCGCCTTACCGCTGCCGCCGCGGCTGGCACGGATGCTGCTCAATGCCGGTGCAATGGGCGCGGAGCGGCAGGCCGCCGACATCGCTGCTGTTCTGGTCGAGCGCGGTCTCGGGGGTAACGATACCGATCTCGATTTCCGCCTGCAGGCCTTCCGAGGCGATCGCGGGCGCCGGGCCGAGGACATGCGGCGCCTGGCGAAGGGTTGGGCGGTGGCGGCGGCGCAACCGGGGTCAGACCCCTCACACCGGCCGTATCGTTCTAGTCTCGACCGTCGATGTGAGGGGTCTGACCCCAGCTCTGCGACAACGGCCGCCCTTCTCGCCCTCGCTTACCCGGAGCGGATTGCCAAGGCACGGGGTGCGCCCGGCCAGTTCCTGCTGGCCAACGGCCGGGGCGCGCGGCTCGATCCGGCCGAGGCGCTGGCGCGCGCGCCCTTTCTGGTGGTGGCCGAGTTGTCCGGCGCGGCTGCCGCGACCCGCATCCTGCTGGCGGCGCGCGCGGACGAAGCGGACGTGCTGGCCATGGCCGGTGATCACATCGAGACTGCCGACGAACTCTGGTTCGAGGAGCAGGCGGCGGCGTTGCGTGCGCGCCGCGTGCGCCGGCTCGGGGCTATCACGCTGACCAGCGAACCTCGACCGGTGACGGCAACGGATGCGACCGCGGCGGCATTGGCGCGAGGCCTTGCCGGCCTCGGCATCGCCCGGTTGCCATGGAGCAAGGCGCAGCAGCAGCTGCGCGAGCGCGTCGCCTTTCTGCGGGCCGCCGACGGCGCGGCCTGGCCGGATCTGTCGGATGGCGGGCTCGCGGCATCGGCGGAGACCTGGCTGGCGCCCTTTCTTGCAGCCAAGACGCGGCTCGCCGAGCTCGATGCCGGCGATCTGGGTGTTGCCCTCGATGCCCTGCTGCCGTGGCAACTGAAACGCCGGCTCGAAGCCGATGCGCCGACCCATTTCGAGGCGCCGACCGGCAACCGGCATGCGATCGACTACGACGGGCCGGGCGCACCGAGCCTCGCCATTCGCGTGCAAGAGCTATTTGGCCTGAAACAGCACCCGGCCATCGCCAACGGCAAACTGCCGCTGACGCTGCACCTGCTGTCACCGGCGCAGCGTCCGATCCAGATCACGCGCGACCTGCCCGGGTTCTGGGCGGGCTCATGGAGCGCGGTCAAGAGCGAGATGAAGGGCCGCTATCCGAAACATCCCTGGCCGGACGATCCCGCCCATGCCGCGCCGACCGCGCGCGCCAAGCCGCGCGGAACGTAACGGACCGACTTGCGACGGCCGGCGGTCGGGGTCAGCCGAACACCAGCTGCGCTGACCCTCGAAGACGAAAGCCGTCGCGCGCCGATGGTAACTGCGGCCCTGCCTTCCGAGATAAAACGTTATAACGTTACAAGAAAAAAGCCGGGGAATGTGCGTGGGTGGAGTTGGGAAGTTTGCCCGGCACCGAGGTCGGTCGGACGGGGTCAGTCCCGTCCTGCCGGAGGCGGGCAAGAAGAGGGCGGTCTGACCCCTTCGGGGCACGTCATATGCCACGAGCACGGCCGACCGGCGCCAAGAGGCGGGTGTGGAGAGAGAGCGCACTTGCAAGGGGTCAGACCCAAGGGTCTGACCCCTTGCGCGCTAACATAAAGCATTTCACGTCGTCATTCCGGCCAAGGAGGCGCCCTTCAGCGCCGACGCGAGCCGGAACCCAGCGCATGAATTGTCCGAAGGACGCAATATGTTGTGTGCTTCGCACGCTTTTTACGCTGGGTTCC
>CAZCGE010000029.1:0-3128 GCA_964498125.1 uncultured Devosia sp.
GGCTCAGGAGCCCTTCCAGGCGGAACGCCCGTCAGAGCGCAGCCGGAAAAAATTGCTCTGTACGGCCATCCTCGGCTATCATGGGGCCGTCCGAGGGGCTCTTGGGCGGGCCAAAATCGTTTTCACACGGCCTGGACCCAAAGCACGCATTCCACTGGTTGACCAATGCGACCCGCGCACCGTTAGAATTGATCTCGAATGCGGACATGACACCTGTGGTTAATGGGGCTGTGTTGCTGGCCAGGGAACCAAGTTTTCGGTCGTTAGCGCCGCAATGACGGCTGGACGGGTACCGACGCGTTCTCGGAAGGCGAGAACCGTACGATAGGGTGATAGGTCGAAATTGATCCAGCTTGCCCAGTTCGACACGACGTAGAGGTGTGCATCGGCAATCGAATAGACATCTCCCAACAAGTAAGTATTTGCCGCCAGATGCTGATCGATGTGGGTGAAGCGGGCTTTGAGACGCGCCCGGAACACGTCCCGGCCTCCCTCCGGCATACCCTTGTAGAACAGGGGTGAGAAGCCACCCTTGTGCATGTCGCTCGAAATGAAGTTGAGCCATGACTGAAGGCGGATCCGATCCATCGTGCCGTTCGGTGGAGCGAGCCGTTTATCAGGCACGAGATCGGCAATGTACTGGGCGATGACCGCCCCTTCCGTGATCAGTGTGCCATCATCGAGCACTAGCGACGGAACGGTGCCGAGTGGATTGACACTTCGATAGTTACCGCCGCCAGCGATCTCCTTCGTATGCTCGTCGATCTTGATCGGGTCGAACGGCAAGCCTGCCTCGTGAAGCACGATATGCGGAAAGAGCGACGATGAGCCGGTGGCATAGTAGAGCTTCATAATTGCTCCCAATTGTTTGCTGCTGAGTTCGGCTGTCCAATTCCGACTATGCAAAGAATGGATGCGGAGCACCTTTTTCACCCTTGCGCTCCATCACTTCAATACATGTTCGGATCTCTTCATCCGACATATTCAGACCGAACTCTTCGCGCAGTACCGACCTGTATTCGGTTTCGTCCTCTAGAAGGCGTCGCTCAGTCTCACCCGTCGCGTGCCGCACCGTCACGCGCGCGTTGAACATGGTGATCCGCGTCCTGTTCGGACCCGGGCACGCAACGATGATGTTACTCTGATACGGTGCATCTGGATGTGTGCCGGTGTACCAATTCGTGATCTCATATTCGCCATCGTAGCGAGGGTAGGGTATCACGCGATAGATGTGCTCCCACGTGTCGCGCAATTTCGCTTGTAGCGTCAGCTCGCCGCCGACATCGATGAAGCGCATGGGCTCGTGCGGTGTCTCCTGCTCGACGCCAAGCCGCAGAAGTAGTGCCGAAGTGGGCGCCAGGTTGCCGAACCCCACATCCGCCAAGAATGGGCCTCCGGGCAAATCGACCTGAAGCAGCATGTGGATCGCGGGACGCTGCGCATCAATTGCCATACCACGCACTACCCGGCCCTGGAGGCTGGTTATCTTGTAGCCGAGTGACCGCAAGCCTTCGCGGAACAGCATGTTCTGTTCCAGACAATAGCCACCACGCCCGCCGAAGATCATTTTGCGTTGAAGCGACTCCAGATCGAGTTTGGGCGTTCGGCCGAGCATGATGTCCAGCGACTCGTACGCGATGGCATGCGAGTGCGCGAAGATCAACTGATGCAGTGTGCTGAGCGTGGGCTCCAGTGGACCCGTATATCCGATGCGCTTCAGCCAAGCGTTCGTATCGAACAAGACGGCAGCCATTGGGACGCCCCGAATTTCTTCTACCTACGTCCGCAGCTTACCCAGTAACCGGACCTCGGACAACGTGCACCCAACGCGAACCCAATAGGTCAATATTGGCCCAATCCCCCTTTGTTCTCCTGCCGCCGATCCTTCCGCTGCTGGAGGACCAGCGGCCCTGCGCAGCTTCGCATCTGCTGGCTCAGCCGGAAAACTCTGCTTGTACGAGCCTGATCCGGTTGGCGACGAGTGCGGGATCGATCTTGCCGTCGAGAGCATCGATTACCGCCTTGGCGCAGATCGCGCTCATGCGCTCGTAGGTGCTCGCCATAAGCGAGGCCGTGTGCGGCGTCAGGACCACGTCATCGCGGCCGAGCCATGGGTTGCCCCCTGCCGGCGGCTCGACCGTCAAGACGTCGAGCCCGGCGCCGGCGATTTGTCCTGCCATGAGCGCGCGCGCCAGGGCTGCGTCGTCGACGACAGCCCCGCGCGACACGTTGACGAGCAATGCCGTCGATTTCATCCGCGCCAGGGCTGCGTCGTCGATCAGCCCTCGGGTCTCGGCTGTCAATGCACAGGCCAGGACAACGACATCGGCCTCCGGCAGGGCGGCGTGCACCGAGGGGGCGAGCGTGACACCGATGTGCGCCGCCTCGGCTGCCGTGACGGCGGGATCGACACCGATCACGCGCATGTCGAAGGCCGCGACGCGGCGCGCGATCTCGCGGCCAATCCGCCCGAGCCCAACGACGAGGCAGGTCTGCCCAGCCAACTCGACGGCGCCGAAGCCGCGCGGCCAACCGCCGGCCTTGATCGCGCGGTCGCGCGCCGGACCACGTTTGGCCAGTGCCAGCAGCAGATAGAGCGCATGCTCGGCGACGGCAGCCGCGTTGGCCGCACCCGTCGTCAGCAGCGGGATGCGCCGTGCCGTCAAAGCCGCGATGTCGAAATTGTCCGTGCCGGCGCCCATGCGCGCGGCAATGCGCAGGCGGGGGGCCGTCGCGATCGAGGCCGCCGTCAGCACGGGCTGCTCGGCGACGATGATGACGGCGTCGGCGTTCGGCAAAGCAGCCGCCAGAGCATCTTGCGTGGGATGCGGCAGAACCGCCAGGCGCAGGTCCGGCCGGGCGCGCAGCAGCTGCATGCCGGTCTCGGGCATCGGCTCGGACAGGACGATCGTGGCCGGCATGGTTGGCGCCCAACGCCCAGATTGCACAGTTATTCGATCTCGAGCGGCCACTTTGACGGGCAGCGCCGCGGTAACGTCAAAAGGTTTGTGTCAGCAGGAAGGGAGTGCTGACGCCTTGGTTTTTGTTTTCGTGGGAGAAGACGGCGAACAGGATGCGGTCCATGCTGGTGCGATCCTGGAAGACGCCCATGGGCCTCGTCCTGCGGC
>CAZCGE010000030.1:0-124063 GCA_964498125.1 uncultured Devosia sp.
CGACGTGACGGGCGTGTGCACGCTTCCCGAAGGCACCGAGATGGTGATGCCGGGCGACAACTGCTCGATGGACGTCGAGCTGATCACGCCGATCGCCATGGAGGAAAAGCAGCGCTTCGCCATCCGCGAAGGCGGCCGCACCGTCGGCGCCGGCGTCGTCGTCAAGATTACAGAGTAGGTCTTATGCGAAGCGCCAGTCTTAGAGATTGGCGCTTCTTCAGTTCTCAGCGACCACAGAGATACCCATGAACGGCCAGAATATACGCATCCGACTCAAAGCGTTCGACCATCGCGTGCTCGATGCGTCGACGCGGGAGATCGTGAACACGGCCAAGCGTACGGGCGCGGATGTGCGGGGGCCCATTCCCCTGCCGACGCGCATCGAACGTTTTACCGTCAATCGCAGCCCGCATATCGACAAGAAGAGTCGAGAGCAGTTCGAGATGCGCACGCATAAACGCCTGCTCGACATCGTCGATCCGACGCCGCAAACCGTGGACGCGCTGATGAAGCTCGACCTGGCCGCCGGCGTCGACGTTGAGATCAAGCTTTAGAGGGGCAATAGGCAGAAGGCAGTAGGCAATAGGCCAGCTGCCGTGGAGCGAAGCAAAGCCCCTACTGCCTATTGTCTATTGCCTATTGCCTTACGAGAGGGACCCATGAGGTCAGGTGTCATAGCGCAGAAGGTCGGCATGACCCGCATCTTCACAGATGGCGGCGAGCATATCCCGGTCACCGTGCTGCGCTTGGGCAAGTGCCAGGTGCTCGCGCACCGCACGGACGAAAAGAATGGCTACACCGCGCTGCAGCTCGGCTCCGGCACGCGCAAGGCGTCGCGGCTGACCAAGGCTGAACGGCAGAACTTTGCCATCGTCAAGGTCGAGCCCAAGCGCCGATTGGCGGAATTCCGCGTGTCCGCCGACAATCTGATCGAGGTCGGGGCGGAAATCACCGCCGACCACTTCATCACGGGCCAGTTCGTCGACGTGACGGCGACCACACAGGGCAAGGGCTTCCAAGGCCCGATGAAGCGCTGGAATTTCAGTGGCCTCAGGGCAACGCACGGTGTGTCGGTCTCGCATCGCAGCCACGGCTCGACCGGCCAGCGCCAGGATCCCGGCAAGGTCTTCAAGGGCAAGAAAATGGCCGGCCAGATGGGCAACGAGCGCGTCACCACGCAGAACCTCGTGGTCGTCAAGACCGACGTCGCGCGCGGCCTGGTGATGGTGCGCGGCGCCGTCCCCGGCTCGAAGGGTGGCTGGGTGCTGGTGCGCGACGCAGTCAAGAAGAACCTGCCGAAAGATGCGCCCAAGCCCGGCGCGTTCCGCGTCGGCGGCGGCGTCGAAGTCCAGAAGGAGCAGGCCTGATGCGCGCTGACGTCACCACGCTCGAGGCAACCACCGCCGGCACCATCGAGCTCGACGATGCCATATTCGGATTGGATTCGCGCCAGGACCTGCTGCACCGCATGGTGCGCTGGCAGTTGTTGAAGCGCATGGCGGGCACCCATCATGCCCAGGACCGGTCGGAAGTCACGGTCACCGGCAAGAAGATGTTCAAGCAGAAAGGCACCGGCGGCGCCCGTCACGGGGACAAGTCGGCGCCGCAGTTTCGCGGCGGTGGCAAGGCGTTCGGACCGAAGCCGCGCAGCCACGCGATCGACCTGCCTAAGAAGGTGCGGGCATTGGCGCTGCGGCACGCCTTGTCGGCCAAGGCCAAGTCCGGCGACATCGTCGTGCTCGACAAGGCGGCTTCCAGCGCCGGCAAGACCAAGGCCCTGCGCGAGCAGTTCGCCAAGCTGGCCCTCAATAATGCCCTGATCATCGATGGCGCCGAGCTCGAGCCGACGTTCGCCCGGGCTGCCCGCAACATTCCCAATATCGACGTCCTGCCGGTGCAGGGCATCAACGTGTACGACATTCTGCGCCGCCGCAAACTGGTGCTGACCAAGGCGGCGGTCGAAGCACTGGAGGCGCGATTCAAATGAACCGCAACGAAGCCTATGACGTGATCCTGTCGCCGGTGATCACGGAGAAATCGACACTGGTCTCGCAGGCCAACCAGATCATCTTCAAGGTGGCGCCGAAGGCGACCAAGCCCGAGATCAAGGCGGCGATCGAGATGCTGTTCAACGTCAAGGTCAAGGCCGTCAATACGCACGTGCGCAAGGGCAAGATGCGGGTGTTCCGCGGCATTCGCTCGCGCCACAGTGACATGAAGCAGGCGATCGTGACGCTGGAGCCAGGGCACTCCATCGACGTCACGACCGGCCTGTAAGGAGGAGCGTCAGGATCCCATGGCACTCAAGACATTCAGACCGACGACCCCTAGCCTCAGGCAACTTGTCCTTATCGACCGTTCACAATTGTGGAAGGGCGAGCCGATCAAGATGCTGGTGGAGGGCAAGTCCAAGACCGGCGGCCGCAACAACAACGGCCGCATCACCACCCGTCACATCGGTGGCGGACATAAACAGGGCTATCGGCTCGTCGACTTCCGCCGCCGCAAATTCGATGTGTCGGCCAATGTCGAGCGCATCGAATACGATCCCAATCGCACCGCCTTCATTGCGCTCGTCAAGTATGAGGACGGCGAACTCGCCTACATCCTGGCGCCGCAGCGGCTTGGCGTCGGCGACAAGGTGGTGTCGGGCGCCAAGGTGGACGTGAAGCCGGGTAATGCCATGCCGCTCAGCGCCATGCCGATCGGCACCATCGTGCACAACGTCGAGATCAAGCCAGGCCGCGGTGGCCAGATTGCCCGCTCCGCCGGCTCCTTCACGCAACTTGTCGGCCGTGATTCCGGCTGGGCCGTTCTCAAGCTGATGTCCGGCGAAACCCGCCGGGTCAGGGCCGACTGCATGGCCAGCATCGGCGCCGTCTCCAATCCGGATCATTCCAACACTGTCGTTGGCAAGGCCGGTCGCAATCGCTGGAAGGGCAACCGCCCGACGGTGCGTTCGATCGCCATGAACCCGGTTGATCATCCCAACGGTGGCCGCACCAAGGGCGGCAAGCATTGGGCGACGCCTTGGGGCAAGAGCACCAAGGGCTTCAAGACGCGTAAGAACAAGTCGACGGACAAATACATCATTCGTGGTCGCTAATCCCAGAAGTGACGGCGCAGCAGGAGCCAAAACGTGGCACGCTCAGTATGGAAAGGCCCATTCGTAGACGGCAACCTTCTCAAGAAGGCAGAGAAGGTGCGCGCGTCGGGCCGCAGCGAGATCATCAAAACGTGGAGCCGCAGGACGACCATCCTGCCGCAATTCGTCGGCCTGACCTTCGGCGTCCACAATGGCCAAAAGCACATCCCCGTGTCGATCAGCGAGGACATGATCGGCATGAAGCTCGGCGAGTTTTCGCCGACGCGGGTGTTCCATGGTCATGGCGGCGACAAGAAAGCGGTGAAGAGGTAACATGGGCAAGCCCAAACACCCGCGCGCGCTGCCTGACAGCGACGCCAAAGCGGTGGTGAAGAACCTCAAGGTCTCGCCGCAGAAGCTCAATCTGGTCGCCGGCATGATCCGCGGCAAGAAGGTCGAGCAGGCGCTCGCCGACTTGCAGTTTTCCCGCAAGCGCATCGCCCAGGACGTGCGCAAGTGCGTCATGTCGGCGGTGGCCAACGCCGAGAACAATCACGGGCTCGATGTCAATGAACTGGTGGTGGCTGAAGCCTGGGTCGGCAAGAACCTGGTCATGAAGCGGTTTCATCCGCGTGGCCGTGGCCGCTCGGGCAAGATCCTGAAACCGTTCTCACAGATTACCGTGGTCGTGCGTGCCGTCAGCGAAGATGCGGCTGCCAAGGAGGCCGAGTAATATGGGTCATAAAGTCAACCCAATCGGGCTGCGCCTCGGCGTCAATCGGACCTGGGACAGCCGTTGGTTTTCCAGTCGCGGCGAGTATGGACGCCTGCTGCATGAGGACATCGCGATCCGCGCCCATATCATGAAGATGCAGCGCCAGGCCGGCATCTCCAAGGTCGTCATCGAGCGCCCGCACAAGAAGTGCCGCGTCACCGTGCACACGGCCCGCCCCGGCGTGCTGATCGGCAAGAAGGGTACCGACATTGAGAAGCTGCGCGGCGAGTTGGCGCGGCTGACGGCCTCCGAAGTTCACCTCAACATCCTCGAGGTGAGGAAGCCTGAAGTCGACGCCGTGTTGGTCGCCGAGGCCATCGCCCAGCAGCTCGAGCGGCGGATTGCATTCCGGCGCGCCATGAAGCGCTCGGTCCAGTCGGCGCTGCGGCTCGGCGCGCTCGGCATTCGCATCAACGTCGCTGGCCGGCTCGGTGGCGCCGAGATCGCCCGCACCGAATGGTATCGCGAGGGTCGGGTGCCGCTGCACACGCTGCGCGCCGACATCGACTTTGGCTATGGACTGGCGCAGACGGCATACGGCGTCATCGGTATCAAGGTCTGGATCTTCAAGGGCGAGATCATGGAGCATGATCCGATGGCTGCCGAAAAGCGGTCGCTGGACATGCAGGAGAGTGGCTCACCCAGGCCACGTCGCGACGACGACCGGCAGGACCGGCGCGAGCGGCGCGGCGGCCGTGGCCGTGGCGGCGGCGGTGGTGGTGGTGGTGGTGGCGATCGTGATCGCGGCGGCGCCGCACCCGCACCCGCCACCGGCGAGACGACTTGAGGCAACAGGTAGAAGAACATGCTGCAACCCAAGCGCACAAAGTTTCGCAAGGCCTTCAAGGGTCGAATCCACGGCAAGGCCAAGGGCGGGACGGCTTTGAATTTTGGCTCGCATGGCCTCAAGGCCGTCGAGCCCGAGCGGCTGACCGCGCGTCAGATCGAGGCGGCACGGCGCGCCATCACGCGGCACATGAAGCGCGCTGGTCGTGTCTGGATCCGCATCTTTCCCGATTTGCCGGTGACGAAGAAGCCGGCCGAAGTGCGCATGGGCTCGGGCAAGGGCTCGCCCGAGTTGTGGTGCGCACGCGTCAAGCCGGGGCGGATCATGTTCGAACTCGATGGCGTGACGGACCAGGTGGCGCGCGAAGCGCTGACGCTGGGCGCCGCCAAGCTGCCGATCAAGACGAGAATCGTAACACGCATCGGCTGATGTCGGCCGGTGAAGGCCCTGGAGACCTGGGAAGCAGAATATGAAGGTAGCCGAGATCAGAGACATGACGCTCGACCAGCTGGACGACCAGTTGGGCAAGCTCAAGAAGGAGCAGTTCAACCTGCGCTTTCAGAGAGCTTCGGGCCAGCTCGAGAATACGTCGCGGATTCGTGATGTCCGCCGCGATATTGCGCGCGTGATGACGATTGCCCGCCAGAAGCACAAGGGCGCCGGCAAGCCGCGCGCATGATGGAGTAGGAAGAGATGCCGAAACGCGTCCTGCAAGGCGTTGTCGTTTCCGACAAGAACGACAAGACAGTGGTGGTCGAGGTGGAGCGCCGCTTCATCCATCCGCTGCTGAAGAAGACCGTGCGCCGGTCGAAGAAGTACCACGCGCATGACGAAGCCAACACGTTCGAGATCGGCGACCAGGTGCGCATCGAAGAGGGCAGGCCGGTCTCGAAGCTGAAGCGCTGGGTTGTCATGCCGAAACAGACGTAGCGGCGGCCCGGCTCGGTCCAAGGCTGCGCCGGGCGGTTGTCGCCATGGCGCGGGTCGGGATCGGCGGTTCACGCCGCGAAGTTTGGGCCGCGGCGACAGGAATGAGAATGGGCCGTCGAGGTCCGAGCGATATGAAGGCCGCGATCGGGATGCGGCAGGAAGGTTGAGACGCGATGATCCAGATGGAGACCAGTCTCGACGTCGCCGACAATTCGGGCGCGCGTCGGGTGCAGTGCATCAAGGTGCTCGGCGGCTCTAAGCGGCGGTATGCCTCGATCGGCGATACCATTGTCGTGTCGGTGACGGAGGCAATTCCGCGCGGTCGCGTCAAGAAGGGCCAGGTCATGAAGGCCGTCGTCGTGCGCACCGCCAAGGGCGTGCGCCGGGCCGATGGGTCGCTGATCCGTTTCGACCGCAATGCCGCCGTTCTGATCAACCCGCAAGGCGAGCCGGTCGGCACGCGCATCTTCGGGCCTGTCACGCGCGAGTTGAGGGGCAAGAACCACATGAAGATCGTCTCGCTTGCGCCGGAGGTGCTGTGATGGCCTCGCTCAAGATCAAAAAGGGCGATCGCGTCATTGTTCTGACTGGCCGCGACAAAGGCAAGCAGGGCGAAGTGATCGAGGTCAGGCCCAAGGAAAAGCGGGCGCTCGTGCGTGGCGTCAATATCGTGCGGCGCCACACGCGCCAGACGGCGCAGCAGGCCGGCGGCATCCTGTCCAAGGAGGCGTCGATCGACCTTTCCAATCTGGCGGTCGAGGATCCCAAGGACGGCAAGCCGACCCGTGTCGGCTTCAAGTTCCTCGACGACGGCAAGAAGGTGCGCTTTGCCAAGCGTTCCGGCGAGATCATCCCTGAGAAGAGCAACTAGCCATGGCCGAAAACGACAAGCCAAAGAAGGGCGACAAGCCCGCCGCCGCCCAGCCCGCCGCCAAGAGTGGTGGCAAGGGTGGCGCGGCAGCGCAGGGCAAGGGTACGCCGCGCAAGGGCAAGGCCGCCGCCAAGGGCGATGTGGCCCAGGCGCCAGCCAAGCCGCGCCCGAAGGACTACAAGCCGCGCTTGAAGGTTCACTACGATACCGTGGTGCACCAGGCGTTGGTCGAAAAGTTCGGCTACAAGAATCCCATGCAGGTGCCGCGCCTGGAGAAGATCGTGCTCAACATGGGCGTCGGTGAGGCCGTGAACGACCGCAAGAAGGTCGAGAACGCCGCCGGCGACCTGTCGATGATCGCCGGACAGCGGCCGGTCATCACGCGGGCACGCAAGTCGATCGCCACATACAAGGTGCGCGAAGGCATGGCACTCGGCGCCAAGGTGACCCTGCGCGGCCACCGCATGTACGAGTTCCTCGATCGGTTCGTGACGATCGCCATGCCGCGCATCAAGGACTTCCGCGGGCTCAACCCCAAGAGCTTCGATGGACGCGGCAACTATGCGGTCGGCCTGAAGGAGCACATCGTATTTCCTGAGATCGACTACGACAAGGTGGACGAAGTCTGGGGTATGGACGTCGTGATCTGCACAACCGCAACAACGGACGATGAGGCGCGCGAACTGTTGCGCGCTTTCAAGTTCCCGTTCCGCAACTGAGGGACCTCGGGCTGCCAGACAGGGTACCCGAAAGGCCTTTGGAGGATGAATGAATGTCAAAGCTTAGTTCGGTCGAGAAGAACAACAAGAGGCGCAGACTGGCGGCGCAATACGCAGCCAAGCGCAAGAAGTTGAAGGCGGTCGCCGATGACCTCAAGCGCCCGGCGGAAGAGCGCTTTGCGGCGCGGCTGAAGCTGGCCGAGCTGCCACGCAACTCATCGGCGACGCGCATTCGCAACCGCTGCGAAATCACCGGCCGCGCGCGCGGCTACTACCGCAAGCTCAGAATGTGCCGGCACAAGCTTCGGGAGCTGGCCTCGCAAGGCCGCATCCCGGGCATGGTCAAGGCGAGCTGGTAAGGAGAGAATGCGCGATGGCACTCAATGATCCGCTGGGCGACATGCTGACCCGCATCCGCAATGCCCAGCTTCGCCGCCGCCCGAAGGTGTCGACCCCGGGCTCGAAACTGCGTCGGCGCGTGCTCGACGTGCTGGCCGAGGAAGGCTATATCCGCGGCTATACCACGGTCGAGCAGAAGGGCCTGTCGCCCATCTTCGAGATCGAACTGAAGTACTTCGGCGGGCAGCCGGCGATCCGCGATATCAAGCGCATCTCCAAGCCGGGCCGGCGCGTTTACTCGCCGGTCACGGAGCTGCCGACGATTGCCAATGGGCTCGGTGTGTCGATCCTGTCGACGCCCAAGGGCGTGATGTCGGACATGCGGGCGCGCGAAGAGAATGTTGGCGGCGAGATCCTTTGCTCGGTGTTCTAGGGCGGGGCTGGCCGGACACGCCGGCGCCATCGTCCGCGACTGCAGCAAGACTGGGAACGCCAAGACGGGTTTGGAGCGAGCAATGTCACGGATAGGTAAGAAGCCGGTGCCGGTTCCGTCGAATGTGACGGCGAGCGTATCGGGGCAGACCGTCAAAATGAAGGGTCCGAAGGGCGAACTCTCGTTCACCCTGCCGGAGGAGCTTCTTGTCGCCAAGACCGATGCTGGCATCGAAGTGACGCCGCGCGAGGAAACCAAGCGGGCGCGGTCGATGTGGGGCATGTCGCGGACCAGGGTCAACAACCTGATAACGGGCGTGACGCAGGGCTATAGTCACACACTGGAGATCCAGGGTGTCGGCTTCCGAGCGGCCTTGAAGGGCAAGGACCAGCTGCAGCTGCAGGTTGGCTTCAGCCACGACGTGCTGCACACAATCCCCAGTGGGGTGGACGTTAAAGTGGCCGGCGCCAAGCAGGAAATCATCACGGTCTCGGGCATCGACAAGCAGGTGGTCGGCCAAGTCGCCGCGGACATTCGTAGTTCCCGGCCGCCGGAGCCCTACCAGGGCAAGGGCGTGCGCTACCAGGGCGAGTACGTCTTCCGCAAGGAAGGCAAGAAGAAGTAGAGGCGAGAATCCATGTCTACGCTATCGAGCCGATCGTTCAAGCGCGCGCGCCGGGTTCGGCACAGACTGAAGGCGCTCGCAACCACGAAGCCGAGGCTGTCGGTATTCCGCTCCTCGCAGCATATCTATGCGCAGATCATCGACGATGTGGCCGGACGCACGTTGGCTGCGGCATCGAGCTTGGAAAAAGAGCTGAAGTCGTCACTCAAGACGGGGGCTGACAAGGCCGCCGCCGCCAAGGTCGGCAAACTGTTGGCTGACCGGGCGGTCAAAGCTGGCGTTGGCGTTGTTGTGTTCGACCGTGGCCCCTACCTGTTCCACGGTCGCGTCAAGGCGCTGGCCGATGCCGCCCGCGAGGGCGGACTGAAGTTCTAAAGAGACTAGAGAGAAAGGGTGTCCACGTGGCACGTAATCCGTCGAGAGACCGCGGCCGTGATCGCGAGGAGCGCGATAGCGAGTTCACCGATAAGCTCGTCCACATCAATCGCGTGGCCAAGGTGGTCAAGGGCGGCAAGCGCTTCGGCTTTGCCGCATTGGTCGTTGTCGGCGACTTGAAGGGGCGGGTCGGCTTCGGTCATGGCAAGGCGCGCGAGGTGCCTGAGGCCATCCGCAAGGCAACCGAAGCCGCCAAGCGGGCGCTGGTCCGCGTGCCGCTGCGCGATGCGCGGACGCTGCATCATGACAGCGAGGGCCGGCACGGCGCCGGCCGCGTCGTGCTGCGGTCGGCCCCACCTGGCCGCGGCATTATCGCCGGCGGTCCGATGCGCGCGGTTTTCGAGATGCTCGGCGTGCATGACGTGGTCGCCAAATCCCTGGGATCGAGCAATCCCTACAACATGGTACGCGCCACCTTCGACGCCTTGAAGCTGCAGGAGAATCCGCGCGGCGTGGCAGCGCGGCGCTCCAAGAAGGTGAGCGAGATCGTCGCTCGCCGTCGCGATGGTTCGGGCACGGGCGGTGATGCGACGGACGCAGGCAATTGAGATTGGCCTGGCCGCGGCTGAAGCGGCCCAGCACTACGACCGATGGGTTCCCTGCCGGCATAGGCTAGGAACTGGCTACTGAGGAACGTGACATGGCAGCGAAGAAGACCATCGTCGTCGAGCAGGTGCGCAGCGCCAATCGCCGCCCCGGGATCCAGCGCGAGACGCTGATCGGGCTGGGGCTCGGCAAGCTCAACCGCCAGCGCGAGCTCGAGGATACGCCAGCCGTGCGCGGCATGGTGAACAGAATTGCTCATCTCGTGCGCATCGTCGACGAGAAGAAGACCTAAGCCAATTTGCTCGAGAGGAGTTTGACCCGCTATGCGGCTCAATCAGATCAAAGACAACGAAGGCTCGCGCAAGTTTCGCGTCAGGATCGGACGTGGCATCGGCTCCGGCGTCGGCAAGATGGGCGGTCGCGGCGGCAAGGGCCAGACGGCGCGCTCGGGCGTGGCGATCGGTGGCTTCGAAGGCGGCCAGATGCCATTGCATCGTCGTCTGCCAAAGCGCGGTTTCAACAAGTGGCGGCCGGAGACTTTCAACGAGGTCAACGTCGGCGGTCTGCAAAAGGCCTTCGATGAGAAGCGCCTTGATCCGGCCAAGCCAATCGACGTCGCATCGCTAGTTGAAGCCGGCGTGCTGCGGCGCGTCAAGGACGGCCTGCGTGTCCTCGGCAACGGCGAGCTGAAGGCCAAGCTGAAAGTGACCGCGAATCACGTCAGCGCCAAGGCGCGCTCGGCCATCGAGGCGGCCGGCGGCTCGATCACGCTGATCGAGGTCAAGGTCCTGGAAGCCGACGAGAAGAAGCGCGCCAAGACGGCTGCCAAGAAAGGCAAACTGGTCAAGAAGACGGCGGCAAGCGAGGAGTAGGCGCAGCCTTTTTGCGGCCTGGCTTGTGCTCGCCCGTGCGGCGGGTTGGCCGAAAGGCCGCAGCGACTTGTGTTCGGCCGGGTTGCATGATGTCCATAGGGCATGCAACTGGGATCGGCGCATCGTGGTGCCGTATTGGCGCGAAGGTTCGCGCGCCCCATATGGCAAGGTGTGGCTTGCAGTGTGACGCCGCTGGATGTGGACCATCCGGGCCGTTATGAGCAGGGTCTGAGGCGCGGCTCGCTCTATTGAAGCCGCAGCCGAAGGTCGGGAGAGACGGACATGGCATCAGCTGCCGAGCAGCTTGCAGCAAATATGAACTTCGGCGCCTTCGCCAAGGCCGATGATCTCAAGAAGCGCATTTATTTCACGCTTGCTGCCTTGCTCGTCTAT
The DNA here is from genome assembly GCA_964498125.1 of uncultured Devosia sp. Taxonomy (GTDB): domain Bacteria; phylum Pseudomonadota; class Alphaproteobacteria; order Rhizobiales; family Hyphomicrobiaceae; genus CAMDBL01. The sequence continues at coordinate 10,811 of CAZCGE010000030.1, forward strand.
CGGCTGGGTACGTTCATCCCATTGCCAGGCATCAATCCGATCGCCTTCGCCGAGACGTTCAAGGCCAATGCGTCGGGCATCCTCGGCATGTTCAACTTGCTGGCGGGCGGCGCGGTCGAGCGCATGGCGATCTTCGCCTTGAACATCATGCCGTACATCTCCGCCTCGATCATCATGCAGTTGATGACCTCGGTGGATAAGCGGCTCGAGGCCCTCAAGAAGGAGGGCGAGCAGGGCCGCAAGGCGATCAATCAATATACGCGTTATCTGACTGTCATCCTGGCGGCATTGCAGGCCTACGGTATCGCCATCGGCTTGGAGGGCTCGCGCAGCGCCTCCGGCCCCGTTGTGCTCGATCCGGGCTGGTTCTTCCGCATCTCCACGGTGGTCACCATGGTCGGGGGCACCATGTTCCTGATGTGGCTTGGCGAGCAGATTACGCAGCGCGGCGTTGGCAACGGCATCTCGCTCATCATCTTCGCCGGCATCGTCGCCGGCATGCCGTCGGCCATTGTCTCGATGTTCGAACTGGCGCGCACGGGCCAGCTCAACACAATCCTCCTGCTGGCGCTGATGTTGATGATGCTGATCGTCGTCGCCGCCATCGTCTTCATCGAGCGGGCGCAGCGGCGACTGTTGATCCAATATCCCAAGCAACAGGTCGGCAACCGGATGTTCCAGGGCAACAGCTCGCATCTGCCGCTGAAGCTCAATTCATCCGGTGTCATCCCGCCGATCTTCGCTTCCTCGCTGCTGCTGCTGCCGATTACGGCGGCGCAATTCACCAGCGGGCAGGGTCCGGAGTGGCTCAATGCCATCGTTGCCGCGCTGGGTCGTGGCCAGCCCTTTCATTTGCTGGTCTATGTCGCGCTGATCGTTTTCTTCGCCTTCTTCTACACCGCGGTGGTGTTCAATCCGCAGGAGACGGCCGAGAACCTGCGCAAGTACGGCGGCTTCCTGCCGGGACGTCGGCCGGGCGCGCAGACCGCCGAGTACATCGATTATGTGCTGACGCGCATCACGGTGATCGGTGCAATCTACCTGGCGGCCGTTTGCGTGCTGCCGGAATTTCTGATCTCGTATGCTGCGGTGCCCTTCTACTTCGGCGGCACGTCGTTGCTGATCGCGGTGAGCGTCACCATGGATACGGTGGCGCAGGTGCACAGCCACCTGATGGCGCACCAGTATGAAGGGCTGATCAAAAAGGCGAAGCTCAGAGGCGCGTCAACCAGAGGGCGGCGATGAATCTCATTCTGCTGGGTCCCCCAGGAGCGGGCAAAGGGACCCAGTCACAAGAGTTGGCGGCGCGGCGCGGTCTTATCCAACTCTCAACGGGCGATATGCTGCGTGCCGCTGTGAAGGCAAGTAGTGAGGTCGGCCAGAAAGCCAAGGCCGTGATGGAGAGTGGCGGGCTCGTCTCCGACGCGATCGTCATCAACATCATCGCTGAGCGCATTGAGCAGCCCGACTGCAAGAGCGGCTTCATACTCGACGGATTCCCGCGCACGCTGGCTCAGGCGGCGGCGCTCGACAAGCTGCTGGCAACCAAGCAGCGCCTGCTGGCCGCTGTGATCGAGATGCGGGTCGATGATGGCCTTCTCGTCGATCGCATCTCGGGCCGGTTTGCCTGTACCAAGTGCGGCGCGGGCTACCATGATCGCAACAAGCGGCCAATCACCGCAGGGGTCTGCGATCGCTGTGGCTCGACCGAGTTCACGCGGCGGGCCGACGATAACGCCGAGACGGTCAGCAAGCGGCTGATGGCCTATTATCGCGAAACCTCGCCGTTGATCGGGTATTACTTCGCCAAAGGCGTTCTATACAGCGTTGATGGGATGTTACCGATCGAAGAGGTCACGAGCCGCATCGAAAAGCTCTTGCCGCCGCTGGAGACGACTTGACTGGTGGCGCAAGAGAAGACGCAAGGGAAGCAAGGGAAGGTTGACGGACATGTGTCGCTCGGTTACAACACGCGCGATTTCATGACGCACCAAAGTCGACATGGCTGGTCCCACTCCTCGTCGCCGAGGAAAGGTGTGGGTCGGCTATCGTGTGTTTAGCAATTGACGTTAACCGGGCCAGGCACCAAGCCATTCAGGCACTTGGTCCAGGCAAGTTCAGACGATCGAGCAGGAGACTGCAGTGGCACGTATCGCCGGAGTGAATATCCCGACCCAGAAGCGCGTCGTCATTGCGCTGCAATACATCCATGGCATCGGCGCGAATTTTGCCAAGGACATCTGTGCGAAAGTCAACATTCCGGCCGAACGCCGGGTGCATGAGCTGACCGACGCCGAAGTGCTACAGATCCGCGAGGCAATTGATCGCGATCATGTCGTCGAGGGCGATTTGCGTCGCGAGGTGGCCACGAACATCAAGCGATTGATGGACTTGGGCTGCTATCGTGGCCTGCGCCATCGCCGTGGCCTGCCGGTTCGCGGGCAGCGCACGCACACCAACGCCCGTACCCGCAAGGGCCCAGCCAGGCCGATCGCCGGCAAGAAAAAGACGAGTTAGCGCCGGCTGCCAGGCGGGCTGAATGGCGCATTGCATTCGGTCCGTTCTCGCCGCTCGCGCGCGAATTTCTCATCAACTCTAAAGTCTCGCCCGTTCAAGGGCCCGGAGTCCAGCATGGCCAAAGAGCAGCAGCAAGGTCGCGCCAAGGTGCGCCGCCGCGAGAAGAAAAACATCTCCTCGGGCGTCGCGCACGTCAACGCGAGCTTCAACAACACGATGGTCACCATCACGGACGCGCAAGGCAACACGATTGCCTGGTCGTCCTCTGGCACGATGGGTTTCAAGGGGTCGCGCAAGTCGACGCCCTACGCCGCACAGATGGCGGCCGAGGATGCGGGCAAGAAGGCCCAGGAGCATGGCATGAAGATCCTCGAGGTCGAGGTCTGCGGACCAGGCTCTGGACGTGAATCAGCGTTGCGCGCGCTGCAGTCCATTGGTTTCCAAGTGACGTCCATCCGCGACGTGACCCCCATTCCCCACAACGGATGCCGGCCGAGGAAGCGCCGCCGCGTCTGAAGCTGGGCTCGCCTTGCGAATTTTCATTGCCAGGGTGACTGGCCTCCCGCTTGCGGGCCATTCGGTCACTTCGTGCTTCTGAGCTTCCCCCCCTGCGCGTTCCGGCCAGCATTTGGCAAGCGCGACATCGAGACGAGGTCGATCGATGATGAATGTCATGCAAAAGAACTGGCAGGACCTGATCAAGCCTGAAAAGCTTGCAATCAGCCTGGGCCGAGACCGCAACAAGGTCGCCACCATCACCGCCGAGCCGCTGGAGCGTGGTTTCGGCACGACGCTCGGCAATGCGCTGCGGCGCGTCCTGCTGTCGTCGCTGCAGGGCGCGGCGATCAAGACCGTGCAGATCGACGGCGTGTTGCACGAGTTTTCCTCGATCCCCGGCGTGCGCGAGGACGTGACCAACATCGTCCTCAACATCAAGGAGATCGCGCTCAAGGTGCACTCCGAGGGCGTCAAGCGCATGGTCCTGAAAAAGGACGGCCCCGGCCCGGCGCGTGCTGGCGACATCGAGGCGCCTGCCGACGTCGAGATCCTCAATCCCGATCATATCATCTGCCACCTCGACCAGGGCGCCTCGGTGCGCATGGAGTTCCAGGCGGACATGGGCAAGGGTTACGTCCAGGCGGACCGCAACCGTCCCGACGACGCACCCATCGGCCTCATTCCGGTCGACAGCCTGTACTCGCCGGTGAAGAAGGTGTCGTATCGCGTCGAGAATACGCGCGAGGGCCAGGACCTCGACAAGGACCGCCTGATCATGATGGTGGAGACCGATGGCTCGGTGCGTGCCGAGGACGCGGTCGCGCTGGCGGCCCGCATCATCCAGGATCAGCTCACCGTTTTCATCAACTTCGAGGAGCCGAAGAAGGCTGTCGAGGAGACGCGGCATCCAGAGCTCGCCTTCAATGCGGCCCTGCTCAAGAAGGTGGACGAGCTGGAGCTGTCGGTGCGCTCAGCCAACTGCCTGAAGAACGACAACATCGTCTATATCGGCGACCTCATCCAGAAGTCCGAAGCCGAGATGCTGCGGACGCCCAACTTCGGGCGAAAGTCGCTCAACGAAATCAAGGAAGTCCTGGCCTCGATGGGTCTGCATCTGGGCATGGAAGTGCAGAACTGGCCGCCCGACAACATCGAGGAGCTGGCCAAGCGCTACGAGGATCAGTATTGAAAGTGAGGCAGTAGGCAGTAGGCAGTAGGCAATGGGCAGTAGGGAATCAGCTGTATTTACTGCCTACTGCCTACTGCCTACTGCCTACTGCCTACTGCCCAGTTCGAGGTGAGGCCATAGAACCTCCCCGTAACAACCACAGCGAAAGAAAGAGAAAGCCATGCGTCACAAGAAGCTCGGTCGCCGCTTCAGCCGCGATCCCGCCCATCGCCAAGCCATGTTCTCCAACATGGCGGCGTCACTGATCAAGCATGAGCAGATCGTCACGACGCTGCCCAAAGCCAAAGATTTGAAGCGGGTGATGGACAAGTACATCACGCTGGCCAAACGCGGCGATCTCAATTCGCGCCGGCTGGCCGCCTCGCGGATGGGCGACGAGGCGATGGTCAAGAAACTGTTCGATACGCTGGGGCCCCGCTACAAGGATCGCTCAGGCGGTTATACCCGCGTCGTCAAGGCTGGCTTCCGTTATGGCGACAGCGCTCCGCGCGCCGTGATCGAGCTGGTCGATCGCGACACGACCGTGAAAGGCAAGGAAGACCGCGAGCGCCACGCAGCCGAGGTCAAGGCCCGCGAGCAGGCTGGAACTTGAGACCTGGCCGGTTGGACCTGACGACAATCGCAACGCCCTGCCTTTCGCGCGGGGCGTTTTGCGTTTTGACTGGCTCGCCGGGCGAAGCTGGGTCCCGCGCCCGATCCGCATCGAGGATGATCCGGGCCGCTGGATCGGCTATTATCGGCCCGTCGTCACAGGAGGCCCGTCGTCACAGGAGGCTGGCGATGCTGCGTGGATGGTGTGCTGTTGTCGGGGTGATCAGCTGGACGATGGCTGCCGCGGCCCAATCCGATTCAGCCGGCCAGCTGCGGGCTGCCGCCGCACGCGGCGATGCGGTTGAAGTCGGCCGCCTGCTCGCCGCCGGCGCTGCCATCGAAGCCAAGGACGGTGAGGGCCAGACGGCGCTGCTGCTGGCCACTGCGGGTGGCCACACGGCCGCCGCCAAGGTGCTGATCGAAACCGGCGCCAGTATCAACGCGCAAGCGCGCAACATGGACACGCCCTGGATGCTGGCCGGCGCGCGCGGTCACGCCGAGATCCTGCGGTTGATGCTGCCCAAGGGCCCCGATTACGGCCTGCGCAACCGCTTCGGCGGCAACGCCTTGATCCCGGCCTGCGAGCGCGCGCACGTCGCGGCGGTGAAGGTGCTGCTGACGTCGAAAACGCCCATCGATCACGTCAACAATCTCGGCTGGACCTGCCTGCTCGAGATCGTCATCCTGGGTGACGGCGGGCCGCGCCACGTCGAGGTGACGAAGCTGGTGCTGGCCGCCGGCGCCAATCCCAACATCGCCGACAAGGACGGTGTGACGCCGCTGACCCATGCCCGCCGTCGCGGCCAGAGCGAGGTCGCGCGGCTGATTGCGGCAGCCGGTGGGACGTAGACGTGACGCGGTCGGACAGCGTCAGGTCTGACCCTGATGGTCACGCGGCGGACGACGTCTGCGGCGTGCTGCGGTAGCCTTGCAGCTTTTCCTCCAACGCCCCGGCATTGGCCTCGCGAATCCTGGCAGCGGCGTCGTCGTACAAAAAGGGCAGGAAAGCATAGCGGCGCCCTCGCGTCACCTGCGAGACGGCATGCAGCAGCGAACAGGAAAATACCACCGCGCCGCCGCGCGGCGCCTTGTAGCCCCTTGGCCCGTATTCGGGAAAGCTCACTTCGCCGCCGTCGAAATCGTCGTTGAGGTTGACCGAGACGGCGTAGCGGCGGTGCGCCGTTCCCGTGGTGGTGTTGTCGCGATGGGCGCGGAAATGCGCGGCGTCCTCGGCGGCATAGCAGGCGATGATGTAGCGCTCCATGCGGTTGGCGTCGAAGAAATGCACTTTCTGGATTTCGGGCCGCACGCGCCGCCCAATCCGCGTCTGCACCACCCTGGTCAGATCGGCATCGGTGATCTCGCAGTCCGTGCGCCGCTTATAGCTGTGGTCGACGACGCCGATGGTCTTGCCGTCCTGCTCGCGCATGAAGCCGGATTCGACGCTGCCTTTCGTCTCGCAGTAGCCGATGAGGCGATCGCACAGCTCGGGTTCGAACACGTTGGGGATCAGCAGTACGGGAGCCTGCACCTCGAAGCCGATGTGGCGGCCGACCGGCGGCAAGGTCCGCAGCATGGCAAGTAAATCGGCGTGGTCGCCAAGGTCGTCGCGGAACGGGATGACGGCGCGCACGCGCATATCGGGGTCGAGTACCAGCCAGCGCAGGTGAAGAACACCAGACGCGCCATTTGCCCCCGGCGACAATGCGCCGAAGCCGCGGCTCATCCGGCCATCGAAATCCCAAAAGTAGCGCAAGCCCGGCAATTGTTCGCGCACGCGGCCTTCGCTCTCGTCGCGCGGATCGACGCTGATGCCGAAGAAGGCCAGCTTCTGGTCGTCGAACAGCGCCTGGTTGGCACGCACCACCTCGAGCGCGGCGCGCGAGCGCGCATGCCCGGCCGAACCGAAGAAACACAGCACCATGTAGCGGCCCGCGGCCGTGTCGAGGGCATAGTCGGCGTTGCTGGTGGAGCGTTGCCGGATCCAAGGGGCCGGGTCGCCGACCATGAGCTGAGCCGGCCGTGGCCCCCGAGCTTCGGACATAAAAGCCTCCCTTACCTTGCGAATTGCCACGCGCGGCGCGAGGCTAGGAAGCGTCGGTTAACGGCGCGTTAACGGGGCAGGCGCCGTAGGTCGGAGCGACCCCGGATCAAATCCGGGCGAGACCCGACAGGAAGAAAGTGCGAAGCACCATATCCCTGTCGGCCAGCGCCGTCGGCCTCGCAGCGGTTTCCGCTCGAGGGCATGGATAACAGGACGGCGGGGCGGCGGGGCCTCGCTATGTAGGTTGTGTGGATGCGGCTCCCGCCACCCCACGCGCATGCCACGGGGGCGGGCCCCCTATTCGGATCCCGGGGCTACCATCCTTCGGCCGCATCCTGAGTGAGGCCGAAGTTGAACGGGGTTCCTTTGCCCCGCCGGCAGCGATCCCTCTTGGTCGCGCTGACATCGCCAAGGGTACCCGGCATGCTCTCCCCACTCCCGTTTCACCCAGCACGTTCCCGGGTCCTGTCCGTATGCGGCGAGATGGCGAGATGGCGCGAGGAGAGGGGGCGGGGATAAGTTGGGGTGGCTGGGGTCAGACCCCGCGGGTCTGACCCCAGCCATGACGGGTCTGACCCCGGCCGTGCCCTACCCCCGCTTCAGCGCGGCCAGAAGATAGTTGTCATAGAAGTTCTCGGCGATCTGTGTGTAGAACATCACTTCCTTCATGTAGCCGTGGTGGCTCTCGAGCGCCTTCTTGAACAGCGGGCTCTTGCCCGCGAGATCGGCCAAGTGCTCATTGGTCGCCTTGAAGCAGGCCTCGAGCACCGGCTGCGGGAAGGCGCGCAGCTCGGTGCCGTTGGCGATCAGCCGCTTGAGCGCTGCCGGATTGACGCTGTCGTACTTCTCCAGCATCCAGGCGCCGGCCGCCGCCGCGGCCTGGGTGACGATCGCTTGGTAGGATTTGGGCAGGCCGTCCCATTTCTCCTGGCCGATGACCACGTGCAGCATGGCGCCGCCCTCCCACCAGCCGGGGTAGTAGTAGTACTTGGCCACCTTGTAGAAGCCGAGCTTCTCGTCGTCGTGGGGGCCGACGAACTCGGCCGCGTCGATGGTGCCTTTCTCGAGGGCTGGATAGACGTCGCCGCCGGCGATCTGCTGCGGCACGATGCCGAGACGGGCCAGCACGTGGCCGCCCATCCCGCCGATGCGGAACTTGAGGCCCTTGAGGTCATCGACGGTCTTGATCTCCTTGCGGAACCAGCCGCCCATCTGCGTGCCGGAGTTGCCGCACAGCAGCGCGTGCGCCTTGAACGGCTTCAGTGCCTCGGCGGTGATCTCGGCGCCGCCGCCGAAATTCCACCAGGACTGCTGGTGGCGGTGGTTCATGCCGAACGGGATGCCGGTGGCGAAGGCCAGCGTCGGCTCCTTGCCGATGTAGAAATAAAGCGGCGTCTGCGCGCAATCGACCGAGCCGCTGGAGACAGCGTCGAGCGCCTGCAGGCCGGGCACGATCTCGCCGGCCGCGAACGTCTGGATTTGGAACCTGTTGTCGGTCGCTTCCGCCACGTACTTGGCGAAGGTCTGCGCCGTGCCGAAAATCGTGTCGAGCGCCTTGGGGAAACTCGACGTCAGCCGCCAGCGGATTTCCGGGCTCGATTGCGCGATGGCGGGGGCGGCGAGGGTGGTGCTGGCGGCGCCGGCGAGGGTGGCGCCTGTGAGGAACTGGCGGCGTTTCATGATACTTCGCCTCCTTTGCGGCGGGGCATGTCACGTGGACCTCGAGCTGCGCGGCCATTATAGTGGATGGTGGGGTGAATTTGAAGGCGACGCGGTGGATGCGCTCGAGAGCACGTGTAATGGCCAGAAAGTACCAGAGCCGGATCGCTGAGACGGTGCGCAAGACAGCTGCGGGTCTGCATGGCATCGGCGCCATCGACAAGACGACGATGCGCGAGTTCGATGTGCTGTGTCTGACGATGGTCGAGGAACGGAGCGCGCGTGAAGTACACGAAGTCCGCAAAAAGATAGGCGCGCGGAGGCAGCGGCGATGAACTTATTTGGCGCATACCCCGCCTCCCTCCCCCTCGACGCCAACGGCATCCGCCTATTGCCGGCGGACGTCGCGCGCGCGACGGCGCGGTCCTTCGACATCACGCGGCTGCCCCCGGAGTTCTACGTCGATCCGTATCCGGTCTTTCACGCGCTGCGCGAGTATGCACCAGTGCACCACATGGGATCCGGCTCCGTGCTGGTGTCACGTCATGCCGACCTGGAGATGATCTACAAGGACACGACCACCTTCTCCTCCGACAAGAAAATCGAGTTCAAGCCGAAGTTCGGTGACAGCCCGCTGTTTGAGCATCACACCACCTCGCTGATCTTCAACGATCCGCCGTTGCACACGCGCGTGCGCTCGATCATGACCGGTGCATTGACGCCGCGCGCGGTGGGCGACATGGAGGGACCCGTCATCGCCCTGGTCGACGGCCTGCTCGACCAGATGGCGGCGAAAGGCGAGGTCGATCTGATCGCCGACTACGCCGCCGCCATCCCGATCGAGGTGATCGGCAACCTGCTGGCGGTTCCGCGCGAGGAGCGTTCGCCACTACGCGACTGGTCGCTGGCCATCCTGGGCGCGCTGGAGCCGAAGCCAACACAGGACGCGTTGGCGCTCGGCAACCAGGCCGTCACCGACTTCACCGCTTATCTCGCCGACCTCGTCGCCCGTCGCCGCGCCGCGCCAGGTGATCCGCAACGCGACGTGCTGACTCGGCTGATCCAAGGCGAGGTGCAGGGTGAGCGACTGAGCGAGGCCCAGCTGCTGCAGAACGTCATTTTCATCCTCAATGCCGGGCACGAGACCACGACCAACCTGATCGCCAATGCGCTGGTGACGCTGCTGTCGTGGCCCGAGGAGAAGCGGCGGCTGATCGTGAGTCCGGCGCTGATCAAGACCGCCGTGGAAGAGTTTTTGCGCTTCGAAAGCCCGGTGCAACTCGGCAACCGCATGACGACGCGCGCGGTCGAGATCGGTGGCGTGCGGCTCCCCGCCGAGACCTCGATCACGCTCGCCATCGGCGGCGCCAACCGCGATCCGGCAGCCTTCCCGCGACCCGACGTGCTCGACCTGTCGCGCCGTCCCAACCGGCAGATCGCCTTTGCGTCAGGCCCGCACGTCTGCGTTGGGATGGCGGTGGCACGGCTGGAAGGCGTGGTCGCCATCGGCCGTTTCCTGGCGCGGTTTCCGGGCTATAGGCTGTCGGGCGAGCCAGTGCCGGCTGGCCGCGCGCGGTTCCGGGGGTATCTGCGGATACAGGCGGTGCTGGTGTAGGTCGGGGCGACCGCAGGCGGCGCGCGATCACCGCTTCGGCATGACGATCAGCTCACCCGACATCGACGGCTTGTGCGTGCCGCAGATGATGCCAAAGATTCCGATCTTGTCGGCGGAAAACGTCACGCGATGCGCTTGGCCGCGCTTGACCGTGAAGGTCTGGCCGAAGGCCGCAATGGTGGTCGGATGCGCCGCGCCATTGATGCCGACGAACTCGAGCGTCACCTCGTCGCCTTCATTGACGAAGATCTGCGACGGCTGCCAGACGTAGGCGCTTACCTCCCAGCGACGGGTCTTCTCGTCCGGCCTTGTCATGACGTAGCCGCCGCCGGTCGGCAGCGGAGCATCCGGGAACGCCTCTTTCTCGACGGTCGTGCCGCCCTTCGGCTCGACCGCCAGGACGGTGAAGAAGCGCTTCTCCGCCGAAGCCGGGCTCGTCCAGATCGCGGCGCCGGCCAGACACGCCAGCAAGATCACAAGCCCACCACGACGCTGCTTCGAGCCAACCCGCATGACGTTCATGATGACATTCCTTGATGCAACTAAGAATTATTTGCATTTAAGGGTCATTGAATGACGATGTCAAGCACACAGGCAGTCGTATAGCTAGAGCGCTTTCCACTCGAATTGATTCAAGGGTAAGCGCTCTAGTCCTTTGTTTGGCGCATTTTCTACGCCAAGCCGCTGCCCACTTTGGCGGAAAATGCTTTAACGGGCGCAATCCAGCGGCAGCTCGCCAGCGCCCTCGGCGCAAGCCGCACCCGCCCTCGGCGCTGCCGGCGATTGTTCATGCTGGCTGGCCGGTCGCCCGCACTCGCGTGCCTTGCCGGGCATGATGACGAGCGTTGCGGACTGTCGTACACCTTGACCAACACGACCCCAACGGAGCCAGCCCATGTCCACCGCCTTCGCCTCCGGCAGCGACCTCGCCGACAAGACGATTTCCTTCCCCGAGATCGGGCCAGGCCTCTACGCCTTCACGGCCGAGGGCGATCCCAACACGGGGGTCATCGTCGGCGACGACTGCTGCATGGTGATCGACGCCCAGGCGACGCCGCAACTCGCCGGCAAGGTGATCGAGCGGGTGAAGAGCGTCACCGACAAACCGATCGCCTATGTCGTGCTGTCGCATTACCACGCGGTGCGCGTACTCGGCGCCTCGGCCTTTCGCGCGCGCGAAATCATCGCCTCGGATGCCTGTCGCGCCATGATCGTGGAGCGCGGCCAGCAGGACTGGGACAGCGAGTTCGGCCGTTTCCCGCGCCTGTTCCGCGGTGCCGAGACGATCCCGGGCCTGACCTGGCCGACAATCACTTTCCCCCAGGATATGACGCTGTGGCTGGGAAAACGCGAGGTGCGGCTGCAGCACATCGGCCGTGGGCATACGGCCGGCGATATCGTCGCCTGGGTGCCCGATGCCGAGATCATGTTCTCGGGCGATCTCGTCGAATACAAGTCCGCCTGCTACTGCGGCGATGCGCATTTCAAGGACTGGCAGGGCACGCTCGACCGTCTCGCCGCCTTCAAGCCCAAGGCACTGGTGCCCGGCCGCGGCGACGCGCTGGTCGGGGCGCCGAAAGTCGCCGAGGCGATCAAGCTGACGCGTGGTTTCCTCAACGCGCTGTACGGCACGGCGTCGTCATCGGTGCGGAAAGGCATGTCGCTGAAGGAGACGATGGCGGCCGTGCGTCAGGCGATGGATGCCGAATTCGGCAGCTACGCCATCTATGAGCATTGCCTGCCGTTCAATGTCTCGCGCGCCTACGACGAGGCCCGCGGCATCGATCACCCCGTGATCTGGACCGACAAGCGCGATCGCCAGATGTGGGCTGAGCTGCAGGGGTAGGCCCGGCCCTTCATTGCCTTGGCCGTCGTCGTCATCGTCGCGCTCGGGCGCCGGACCGAAGTGGCGCGGATACGTTAACGACAAGACTGCGATACCGCCTGCGGCCGGGATATGATAAATTGATGCCATGACCGCCTTGCCGAAAGAGATCATGTCCGCCGATGAGTTTCTTGCCTGGGCCGCCACGCAGCCGAAGGAAGCGGGGAAATTCGAGCTGATCGACGGCATCGTCGTCATGCAGCAGTCGGAGCGGCTGGTGCACGCCGAGGTCAAGGGAGCGCTTTATGCAACCGTGCGCGCAGCCTTAAGGCGCGGTGGCTTGCCGTGCCATGTCGTCGTCGACGGCCCGCAAGTTCGCGTGCGAAAGAACAAAGTTTATCAGCCCGACGGCATCATCTATTGCGGTGATCGCGTGGAGCCGGATGTGATCGAGGTCAACACTCCCATCATCGTCTGGGAGGTTCTCTCGCCCGACAGCATCGCCCGCGACCACGGCGAGAAGCTCGCCGGTTACTTCACGCTGCCTGACGTGCACCACTACCTGATTGTCGACCCGGAAGGCCGCCGCATCAACCACCACCGGCGCGGCCAGGGCGACGAGTTGCTGACGCGCATCCTCTCGGATGGCAGCCTCCGCCTCGACCCGCCGGGTCTCGAGATCGCGGTGGCGGATGTCTTTGAGCGCGGCTGACGCCCGACCATGCCTGGCCTGCCGCCTTGTTTGAATTCTGCTTGTTCAAAGTAGTGTGCTATCCTTTTGCCATGAGCGCCTTGCCAAAAGAATTCATGTCCGCCGACGAGTTCCTGGCATGGGTGGCGACCCAGCTCAGGGAGGCGGGCCGGTTCGAGTTGATCGACGGCCTCGTCGTCATGCAGCAGTCCGAGCGGGCGGTGCATTGGGAGGTCAAGCTCGCCCTCGCGATCGCCATTCGCGATGCAATTCGGCGCGCGGGGCGGCCCTGTTTCACCGCGGTCGACGGTCCCACGGTGCGCCGCAGCCGCCGCAAGGTCTATCGCCCCGACGGCCTCGTCTATTGCGGCGAGCGAGCCCCACCCGACGTCACCGAGATCAACACACCTTGCATCATATGGGAGGTCCTCTCACCCGAAAGTGCGGAGCGCGATACTGGTGAGAAGCTCGAAGGCTATTTCGCGCTACCCGACGTGCATCACTACCTGATCGTCGATCCGATCGCCCGGCGCATCGTCTGGCATCAGCGGGGAACGGGTCCGGCGCTGGCGACCCGCACTGTCACGGAAGGCTCGATTGTGCTCGACCCGCCGGGTCTCGAGATCGCGGTGGCGGATGTGTTCGAGCGCGGCTAGAACTGCGCCGTCCCCACTCGATCTCGGTCGGATACCATGAGCCAAGTCAGCGACGTCATCATCCGCCGTGCCGGCCGCGCCGGGCGCATCACCATGAACCGCCCCAAGGCGCTGAATACGCTGACCTACCCCATGGTCGGCGCGATCTGGCGGGCACTGAGCGCATGGCAGGAGGATCCGGCGATCGAACTCGTCATCCTCGATGGCGCCGGTGAGCGTGGGCTGTGCGCGGGCGGCGACGTGCGCGCATTTTATGACAGCCGCGTGCACGGCTCGACCTACGCGCACACCTTCTGGCGTGAGGAATACCAGCTCAACGCCCTGATCCATCGCTACCCCAAGCCGTTCGTGCCGATCATGGACGGCATCGTCATGGGCGGCGGCATCGGCTTGTCCGGCCACGCCAGCCACCGCATCGTCACCGAGAAAAGCATGCTGGCCATGCCGGAGACGACGATTGGCCTGATCCCCGACGTCGGCGGCACCTGGCTGCTGTCGCGCGCACCGGGGGCGGTCGGCATCTATGTCGGACTGCTCGGCCATCGGATGAACGCGGCCGACGCGCTGTATACCGGCTTTGCCGACACGATGGTGGAGACGGCGAAGCTGCCCGGCCTGATCGAGTTGCTGTGCCACAGCAACGAGCCGGTCTCCGTCGCCATTGCCCAGTGCGCCAGCGTGCCGCAACCCTCGCCGCTGGCGGATCGCAAGGCCGATATTGACCAGGCGTTCCGTCACGACACGGTCGAGTCGATCCGCGACGCACTGGTGGCGATGCCCGGCGACTGGGCGAGGAAGAGGCTGGGCGAGTTTGCGCCGCGCTCACCTCTCGCCCTGAAGGCGACAGTGCTGGCGATCCAGCGCGCGCGCCGGTTGACCACACTGGAGTCTGCCCTCGCCGTCGAGTTGCGTCTGTGTACGCATCTGTTCGAGCACGGTGAATTCGTCGAAGGCGTGCGCGCCTTGCTGGTCGACAAGGACAAGAACCCGCAGTGGAACCCGCCGCGGCTGGAAGACGTGACGGCGGCCATGGTCGAGGCGCTGTTTGCGCCGATTGCGCAGTGACAGTGCCTGCCGAGGGCCATTTGAATGCTGCAGGGCGCTGGGAAACATCTGGCCTTTCTGCCACATTTTAGGCTGGCGCTACCGTCGATTTGACAGTGCAAGGAGGACATCGATGTCGAGCACCCTGGTTTTCGGCGGCGATATTGCTCCGATCCGGGCGAACTGCGATCGCTTGCTTGGCGAGGCCGCGCCTGCCATCAGGTCGGCCGATCTGGCTGTCGCCAATCTGGAGATCGCGCTGACCGACAAGGGCTCCCCGACGCGCGGCAAGGGCATCGTGCATACCGGCCCGCCCGGCGCGATCGCAGCGCTGCAAGATGCCGGCTTCGATGGCGTGAACATGGCCAACAATCACGTGCTCGACTACGGCGAGGCGGCGCTGCTCGACTGTCTCGACCGCATCAGCACCGCCAAGCTGCCGGTGTTCGGCGCCGGGCGGAACCTGAAGGAAGCTGCCGCGCCTGTGGTGCTGGAGCGCAAGGGTCTGAAGATCGGCCTGCTCGGCTACACCTCGACCTTGCCGCAGGGCTTTGCGGCGACCGACGCCTCCCCTGGCGTTAATCCGCTGCGGGCACGCACAGCCTGGCGCAGCAACCGTAACCCCGACGAATACCCGGGTTCCGCACCGATTATCGACACCTGGCCGGTGGCGGAAGACCTGGCACGGATGACCACGGACATCGGCGCGCTGAAGGCCCGCGCCGACCTGGTGCTGGTCTACCAGCACTGGGGCGCGTCGATGACCGAGGCCGTGCTCGACTTTCAGCGCGCCATAGGTCATGCCGCCGTCGATGCCGGCGCCGCGGGCGTGTTTGGCGGCCATCAGCACGTTGTCTCGGCCATCGAGTTCCACAAGGGCGCGCCGATCGTGCACGGCATGGGCAACCTGGTGTTCGACATCTTCGCCCCGTTCCTGACCGAGGTGACGCATCGCACGTTCCTGTTCCGTGCCGACATGACCAAGGCGGGATTGGAGCACTGCGAGATCATCCCGTTCCGCGCGGGCGTGACGGGCGTCTATGATGCGCCCGTGGCTCTGCCGCCGGACGATGGGCTAGGCTGGGAAATCGTGCAGACGGTTGCGCGACTGAGCAAGCCGTTCGGGACGCGGATCGAGGTGGCGGACGGACGGGTGATGGTGCTGGGTAAATTAGGGACAGCCACCGTTTTCTAGCCGGACAACGACGGGAGCAGCGCATGGACTTCACCCTCGACGACGAGCAGCGGCACTGGGTTGGCGTGGCGCGCACATTCGCCATTGAAAAGATCCGTCCACGGGCGCGCGAGTTGGATCGCATGACGGACCCGCGCGAGACCTTCCCCGTCGACCTCTTGCGCGAGGCCTCCAGGCTCGGGCTGCGCACGTTGAAGATCCCCAAGGAATACGGCGGCGCCGGCGTCTCCTGTTTGACCGAGGTGATGGTGCAGGAGGAATTGGCCTATGGCGACATCGGCTTCGGCATGACGCTGCAGCACGCCTGGCGCGAGGGGCATATCCTGGCCGCGGGCACCACCGAGGCGCAGCGCAAGCGCTTCCTGCCGGCGTTCTTGGAGGACGAGACGGCGCTGCTGTCCTTCTCCATCTCCGAGCCGCACGCCGGCTCCGATCATAAGACGCCCTATTTCGGGTCGCTGGAGGCCGGTCCGCGGACCACCGCCGTGCGCGACGGCAATTCCTGGGTGCTGAACGGCAAGAAGGCCTGGACCACCAACGCCAATGTCGCCCAGCTCATCATTCTCGCGGCGCGCACCAATCCGCGGGCGCCCTGGCCAGAAGGCCTGTCGTTCTTCATCGTGCCGACCAATACGCCGGGCTTTCGCATCGAGCGCATGCTGGACAAGGTCGGCATCCGCCTCAATCAGAATGCCGACTATTCGCTCAGCAACGTCCGCATCCCCGCCGACAACCTGCTGGGCGAGGTCGACAAGGGCCGCACGTTCATCCATGAATTCTCGTCCGGCTCCGGCGCCAAGGAGGCCGCCAAGGCGCTCGGCATCGCGCGCGCGGCCCTCGAACACGGCATCGATTTCGCGAAAAAGCGCATCCAGGGCGGCAAGCCGATCATCCAGCATCAGGCCATCGGCCATACCCTGGCGGAGCTTGCCATCGAGATCGAATTGGCGCGGACGCTGACCTGGCGTGCAGGCTGGGCGGTTGACAACGCTCCGGCGGAGGCTGACCGTCTGGAATCGATGGCCAAGGTCGCGGCCTCGGAAGTGTGCGTCAAGACGGCGACCCGCGCGCTCGAGATCTTCGGTGGCCAGGGCGTGCTGCGTGACTTGCCCATCGAGAAGCTGGCCCGCGACGCGCTGTGCATGCTGCACACCGGCGCCGGCAACCATTCGGTACGCCAACGCCTTGCCACCATGCTGGCGGGCGATGCAAGCGACACGCAGGCGATCTATTGAGAGGAGAACTCCGATGACGAACTACAAGAAAAACGAAGCCAAGGAGTACGCCCGGGAAAAACTCAAGGGCGTGTGGACGGCGCTGCCGACCTGCTTCACCGCCGATGACAAGCTCGACGACAAAGCCAATGCCTGGAACCTCGACTACTGCATCGACAAGTTGCGGATCGAGGGCCATTATTTCAATGGCAATGTCGGCGAGTTCTGGACGCAGACCAGCAAGGAGCGCATGCGGCTGGCCGAGGTCAACGTCGAGGCAGCCTCGGGGCGCGTGCCGCTGATCGGCGGCTGCCACCACCAGAACCCCTACGAGGCGGTGGACTTGTGCAACCACGCCCGCGCCATCGGCGTCGATTTCGCCATCATCCTGACGCCCTACATGGGCGCGCGCGACGATGACTCGGTGTTCGAGTTCTACCGCTTCATCGCCGAGCGCACCGACATCGGCATCGTGCTGTTCAACATCCCGCAGGTCTATTATCCGATCCATGATCGTCTGGCCAAGCGGCTGATGACCATCCCGAATATCTGCGCCTACAAACAGGCCAATCCCTCACCCGCCGCCACCAACGCGCTGCGCGAGGCGATCGGCGATCAGGTGATCATCTCGGTTGCCGACGAGTCGCCCTGGCTGCAGAACCTCACGGTTGGCGGCGACGACTGGCTGCTCAACTACACGCCGCACCTCTACCAGGTGCCGGGCTACACGCCGATCAACGACTACACCAGGGCGGCAATCGCCGGCGACATGAACAAGGCCGTCGCCATCGCCAAGACCTTGGAGCCGATCCGCGGCGTGCTCGCCCGCTGGGTCAATGGCTATGGCCGCCCCAACGGCCGCCTGCCATCGCACGAGCAGAAGGTGTGGATGGAGTTGCTGGGCATGAAGGGCGGCCCGGTGCGTTCGCCGTCGACGCCGATGAGCGCGGAGGCGCGTAAGCAATTGGCGGCGGAGCTGGCGGCAACGGGCATTCTCGACCGCGTTCCCGGTCACTCGCGGAGGGCAGCGGCGGAGTAAAGAGTCCACATCTCCCGGGGAGTGAGCCCCACCGGGGTTCACTCCAACTTATCCTGGCCCCCTGCGTTTGCCATAGGATCACCTACGTCGCGCCCAGGGGAACGGACTGCAAGCTGCCTTCGCCGTAGAAGCGCTTGCCGCCGGCCTCGAACAGGTACATGTGCTCGGCCGACAGCGACAGCCGCACGAGTTCGCCCGGACGCATCGTCGCCAGCGCCAGACCCTCGGTGATCGACACGAAGGGGCGATCCGTACCCAGATCGAAATAGATCAGCGTGTCCTTGCCGAGCGGCTCGACCAGTCGCGCCTTGTACTCGTGCTCGCCGGCGCCATCGCGGCGCACGGCCACGTGCTCGGGGCGGATGCCGAGGGTCATCTTGCCCGCCGGCGCCGCCTTGAAGCGATCGGGCAGGGTCAGTGACAGCGCCGAGGATTTGAACAGCGCCTTGCCGCCCGCGTGGCGGATTTCGCCGGGGATCAGGTTCATCGACGGCGAGCCGAAGAAATCGGCGACGAACTCGTTGACCGGATTGGAATAGATTTCCATCGGCGAGCCGACCTGCTCGATGAGCCCCAGGCGCATCACCACGATGCGGTCGGCGAGCGTCATCGCCTCTTCCTGGTCGTGGGTGACGAAGATGAAGGTCTTCTTCAATTCCTCGTGCAGGCGGTCGCACTCGGCCCTCAGCTCGCGCCGCAGCTTGGCGTCGAGACTCGACAGCGGCTCGTCCAGCAGGAAGGTCGACGGATTGGTGACCAGCGTGCGGGCGAGCGCCACGCGCTGGCTCTCGCCGCCTGAGCACTGCGCCGGCATCTTGTCGAGCAGATGCGAGATGCGCACCAGCGCGGCCACCTGCTGGACCTGCCGGGCGCGTTCAGCCGGCGGCACTTTCTTCATGCGCAGCCCGAACTCGATGTTCTGCGCCACCGTCTTGTGCGGGAACAAGGCGTGGCTCTGGAATACCATGCCGAGGCCGCGGTCGCGCGGCTCGAGGTCGTTGACCACCTTGCCGTCGATCAGGATTTCGCCGGCAGTCGGGTCCTCGAAGCCGGCGATCATCCGCAGCGTCGTCGTCTTGCCGCAGCCCGAGGGGCCGACGAAAACGACGAATTCGCCGTCCTCGATGGCGAAGTTGATGTCGCGCACGGCCAGCACCGAGCCGTAGGCCTTGCGCAGATTGACGAGTTCGATGCGGGCCATCGGGCCTTATCTCCTAACCATGCCGAAACTGAAGCCGCGCGCCAGGTGCTTGCGGATGAAGATGCCGACCAGAATCAGCGGGATCGTGATGCCGACCGAGAGTGCGGCCTGGCGCCCGTAGACGCGGCCCTCCGAGGTGCCCTGATATTTCGACAGCTCGACGGGAAGCGTCGCCACCTCGGTCTTGGAGAGGATCAGCGCCAGCAGGTACTCGCTCCAGTTGAGGATCAGGATGAACAGAAACGTGGCGACCAGGCCCGAGCGGATCAGCGGCAGGACGATCTCGAACACCGTGCGCCAGCGCGATGCCCCCAGGATCTCGGCGGCCTGCTCGACTTCGCGCGGCACCTCGTCGATGAAGCTCTTCGACATCCACACGGCATAGGGCAGGCTCGAGACGAAGTAGATGAGGACCAGACCGAACACGGTGTCGAGCAGGCCCAGCGCCGAATAGTACAGCGACAGTGGCGCGACGATGACGATCGGCGGCACCATGCGCAGCATCAAGAGCTGGAACATGCGGAATTCGGACAGGATGCGGTAGCGCGAAACGCCGTAGGCGATGATGGCGCCAAAGGCGACGGCCAGCGCCGTGGCCGTGAACGAGATGATGATCGAGTTGCCAAAGGCGCGCCACGGCTTCTGCATCGACATGGCGTACTGCGTGTTGGTGTATTCCGTCACGCCGAACCACACCGACATGAAATTGTCGAGCGTCGGCGGCGTCGGCACCCATACGGCCGGCCAGGCGAACCATTGCTCGCTCGGCTTGAACGATGTCGCGACGATCCAGTAGAGCGGCAACACGACCACCAGCGCCCACAGCGTCAGCAGAGTGTAGCGGACGGTGGCCGTGATGCGGTATTTCTGCGTCTTGGTCATGGGTTCACTCCGCCTGCGCCGGTTTGCCGTAGACGGCGTCGAGCGCGCGTTTCTCACGCCTGAGCAGGTGGATGGCGCCCAGCACGATGAGGATCATCAGCATCATGACGATATAGGACAGCGCGGCGCCCTTGGAGATTTCGAAATACTGCCAGGTGACGAGGAAGATGTAGACCGGGATGGTCTCGGTGGCCGAACCGGGGCCGCCCTGGAACAACGCCCAGGTCTTGGGGAACTCGGCCATCGCCTCGAGGAAGCGCAGGATCAGCGCCAGCAGGATGACGGGTCTGAGCGCTGGCAGCTGCACCTCGCGGAAGATGTTCCAGCTGGAGGCACCGAGAATCTTGGCGGCCTCGATCTGCTCCTTGGGCACCGCCGACAGGCCGGCCAGCATGATGATGAAAGAGAACGGCACCCAGTTCCAGATATCGAGCAGCGTCACTGTCAACAGCGCCAGACCGGGGTCGGTCAGCCATTTCACCTTGATCGTCGTGCCGGTCAGGCGCGTCAGGATATCGTTGATCGGTCCGCTTTCGTAGAGCAGCATCTCGGCGACGTAGGCGATGACGATCGGCACTGTCAGCATCGGCAGGATGAACAGGATGTAGTAGACGCCTTGCCCGCGAAACGGCTGGACCATCAGGTAGGCCAGGCCAAAGCCGATCAGGAAGCAGCCTGCCGTCGAGCCGCCGGCAAAGGCCAGCGAACGCAGGATCGCCCAGCCGAAGCGGCTGTCGGTGAACACATCTTTGAAGATATCGAGGCCGACGAAATCGGCCTCGTACCAGGTGCCGAGATAGACCGTCCATTGGTGGAACGAGAAATAAAGCTGCGCCAACAGCAGCGGCAGCAGCAGGCCGGTCAGCAACAAGATGAACGGAATGAGGATCGCCCACTTGAAGCGGCGGATGGCGCGTGCGCGGTTGACATCGCGAACAGACAGCCGCACGCCACTGCCGCCGGCGGCGATCTCTTTTTGCATTCACGTCCTCCCTTCGACGCACGCCGGTTCGTGTGGCGATCGGCCTCGGCGGCTCAGTCGCGTGCGTTTGCGCTTCCATGGTTTAATTATCTGGCGATAATGATGGGCTAGATGCGCGCCGTGAGTCAATGGACCAAGCGGTGGCGAGATTGCCGCGCCGGTGGCAACACTGGACAACAACGAACGGGAGGCACCCCATGCGTCAACGCAAACTCGGACGGCAGCTGACGGTCTCGGAGCAGGGACTGGGCTGCATGGGTATGTCGGCTTTTTATGGGCCGCGAGACGAATCCGAGGCGATCAACACCGTGCACAGCGCCATCGACCAGGGCGTGACGCTGATCGATACCGCCGACATGTATGCGGCCGGCGCCAACGAGGAGCTGGTCGGCAAGGCCCTGCAGGGTCGCCGCGACAAGGTGGTCCTGGTCACCAAATTCGGCCAGACGTGGGGACCCGACAAGAAGCCGTCGGGCGTCAATGGCCGGCCCGAGTATGTGCGCCAGGCCTGCGACGCCAGCCTGCAGCGGCTTGGCGTCGACGTCATCGACCTCTATTTCCAACATCGCGTCGACGCCAATGTGCCGGTTGACGAGACGTTCGGCGCCATGGCCGATCTCGTCGCCCGCGGCAAGGTGCGCTTTCTCGGCATTTCGGAGGCCGCTCCCGCCACCATCGAGAAGGCGCACGCCACGCATCCCCTGGCCGCCGTGCAGACCGAGTACTCGCTGTGGTCGCGCGAGCCCGAGCAGGGGGCCATTGCCACCTGCCGCAAGCTCGGCATCGGCTTTATCGCCTACAGTCCGCTGGGGCGCGGCTTCCTGACGGGCGCCATCAAGCAGGCCGAAGACCTGGCCGCCGACGACGTGCGCCGCATCATGCCGCGCTTCCAGGGCGAGAATTTCGCCAAGAACCTGAAGCTGGTCTCCGCCGTCGAGTCGATGGCCAAAAAGAAAGGCTGCCTGCCGTCACAGTTGGCTCTCGCCTGGGTGTTGTCCAAAGGCAGCGACATCGTGCCGATCCCCGGCACCAAGCGGCGCAGCTACCTCGACATCAATCTCGCCACCTCGGACATCACCCTGACCGCCGACGACATCGCCGAGCTGGAGGCCGCCTTCCCGCTCGATGCAGCCCAAGGCACCCGCTATCCCGCGCCGGCGATGGCGGCGCTCAATCGGTAAGTCGCAATGCATGCGAGACCTAAGCAGAGTTTCGTTGGAAGGCCAACGAAACATCTGCTTAGGACTTTGCTTTAGCAGAGTTTTATAGCAAAACCGCGAAGTACACTTTTGCGAACTCTGCTTAGTTCCACACGCGCTGCTCGGTCCGATCGCTGGCAGATTCACCGCACTCCAGACGTCACGAACAAGACGTCACGAGCAATTTGCGCACGACGGGGTCCGGGGCTAGGCTGCGTCATTCGCTGCGGTGAAGCATATGCCGAAGACGATGGGTCGCCGGACAGATTGGGGGACAACGTGAGACAGCACAATGCAGCTGGCCTGCTTTGCACGGCGGCGGCGATCGGGTTCTCCGTATGTTCAGCTTGCGGGCCCGCCGCGGCACAAGGCTTTCCGTCCTCGACCGTCAAGATCATCGTCCCCAATCCCGCCGGCGGGACGGCCGATGCCCTGCCGCGCATCATTGCCGATGCACTGAGCGATGTCTGGAAGCAGGCGGTGGTGGTCGAGAACAAGCCAGGCGCCGCCGGCAACGTCGGTGCGGAGTTCTTCGCGCGCGCCGCGGCGGACGGCTACACGCTGCTGGCTTCGCCACCGACCACGCTGGCGATCAATCAATCGCTCTACAAGAAGCTGAATTACGACCCGAGCACGTTCAAGCCGATCACGATCATCGGCAGCTCGCCGAATGTGCTGATCGTCAGCCCCAAGCTCGGCGTGTCGACGGTGAAGGAGCTGATCGAGAAAGCAAAAGCCAACCCCGGCGGCATCGCCTACGGCTCGCAAGGCATCGGCGCCACGTCGCACCTGACGACGGCCCTGTTCGAGACGATGGCCGGCGTAAAGTTCAATCATGTGCCCTATCGCGGCACCGCCCCGGCCATGAACGACCTGGTCGGCGGTCACATCCTCTTCATGTTCGACAATCTTTCCTCGTCGCTGCCGCAGCACCAGGCCGGCACGCTCAGGATCCTCGCCGTCTGCACGCCCGAACGCTCGCCCCATCTGCCGGATGTCCCGACCATGTCGGAGGCGGCCTTGCCGGGCTTCGTTTCGGTCGCCTGGTTCGGACTGGTGGCGCCGCCGGATACGCCGGAGGCGATCGTGGCCAAGATCAACAAGGATGTCGTCGGCGTGCTCGAGACCGAAGCGGTGCGCAAGAAGTTTCAAGCCCAGGGCGCCGAGCCCATCGGCAACACGCCGCAGGAGATGGCGACGTTCCTGGAGCGTGAGCGAGCGCTCTGGGGCGGCGTCATAGAAAAAGCCCAGCTCAAGGCGGAGTGACACGTGCCATGGCCGCGGGTCCATTACGCGTGGCGATCGTCGGCGGCGGCATCGGTGGCGTCGCCGCTGCCACCGCCCTGCTGCAGCGTGGCATGGACGTTCGTCTCTACGAGCAGGCCCCGGCCCTGACCGAGGTCGGCGCCGGCGTCGCGATCCAGCCGAACGGCGTGCGCATGCTGCAGCGGTTGGGCCTGGGCGAGGACCTGCTCCGCCTTGGCGCCCGATGGGTCGATCCACAGTTTCGCCACCCGGACGGCACCCACGCCGCGGCGATGTGGCCGCCGGAGCTGGCCAGCCGGATCGAGTTCTACGGCATGCACCGCGCCGACCTGCTGGCCATGTTCGTCGACCGGTTGCCCCCGACCATGGTTCACACCGGTCATAGATGCGTCGGCTTCGAGCAGAGCGAGGACGAGGCCACCCTCACCTTCGCCAATGGCGCGCGCGCCACGGCCGATGTCGTGGTCGCGGCCGACGGCATCCATTCGAGCTTGCAGCAATTCGTGGTCGCCCCCTCGCCGCCATTGTTTTCAGGATCGGTCGCCTATCGCGGGCTGATCCCGGCGGCGAGCGTGTCGTGGCCATCGGGAGCGATGCGCAACTGGCTGGGTACCGGCCGGCATTTCCTGGTCTTTCCGGTGCGCGCCGGCGCGCTCGTCAACTACGTCGGCTTCGTCAAGAGCGACGAGCCCATGCAGGAATCCTGGTCGGCCGCCGCGGGCCCCGCCGCCCTTGCCGAAGCTTTCGCTGGCTGGGACCCGATGGTGGGGGCCATCATCGCCCAGGTGACGACCATGTTCCGCTCGGGCCTCTATGACCGCGAGCCGCTTGCGACCTGGACCCGCGGGCGCTTGACGCTGCTGGGAGACGCCGCCCACCCGATGCTGCCGCACACCGGGCAGGGCGCCAATCAAGCCATCGAGGACGGCGTCGCGCTGGCGGCATTGCTGAGCCGCGCCGACAAGGCATCCGCCCCCCGCGCGCTGCTCGTCTACGAGTCGCTGCGGCGCGAGCGCACCGCCGGCGTCCAGCGCATCTCGCGCGTCAACGGCGCCCGCTATGATGCAGCCAGCAGCGACTTGAGCGCCCGCGACCGGGCACTCACCGCCCAGCCGCAAGAACGCGCCTGGATCTGGAACTACGACGCCGAAGCGGAGGCTACCGCTGCCGCTGCCACGCTCTGATCGGTGGGAGAAATAGGGACGGGAGGGGAGAAATAGGCACAGCCACCATTTTCCCCAGTCTGCGCCCGCATCGGGGCCCGCGCCGCGCGCCGCGTGCGGACGTTGGAAATGGTGGCTGTGCCTATTTACTCCACCTTGGCGCCGCTGGCCTTGACGACTTTCGACCAGATCTCGGTCTCCTTGCGGATGTAGGCGCCGAAATCCTCGGGCGTCGGGCTCGGCGAGGCATCGAGGCCCTGCGTCAGAAGCTTGGCCTTGATCTCGGGCTCATTCAGGGTCGCCACCATCGCCGCATGCAGCTTGTCGACGATGGCGCGCGGCAGCTTGGCCGGCCCGACCAGACCGTACCAGTTGTTGGACTCGAAGCCGTTGAGCCCGATCGCCTCGACGACCGTCGGCACATCCGGCAATGCCGCCGACCGCTGCAGCGTCGTCACGGCCAGCGCCCTGATCTTGCCGGACTTGATGTGGGGAATGGCGCTGCCGGCCGCGGC
The DNA here is from genome assembly GCA_964498125.1 of uncultured Devosia sp. Classification (GTDB taxonomy): domain Bacteria; phylum Pseudomonadota; class Alphaproteobacteria; order Rhizobiales; family Hyphomicrobiaceae; genus CAMDBL01. The sequence goes on from CAZCGE010000030.1 coordinate 35,796, forward strand.
AAAGCTCATGTTGACCTGGCCGCCGACCAGATCGGTCATGGCCGGCGCGCCGCCTTTATAGGGCACGTGCGTGAAGTCGGTGCCCGTCAGCGCCTTGAAGTGCTCGCCCGCCAGATGGCCAGCCGAGCCCGAGGTCGCGTAGTTGAACGTGCCGGGCTTCGCCTTGGCCATGGCCACGAGTTCCGTCAGGGAAGTCACGGGGACGGAGGGATGCACAACGATGATGTTGGGCAGCGACACGGCCAGAGAGATCGGCACCGGATCCGTCTGCGGATCGAAGGGCAGGTTGCCATAAAGACTCGGATTGACGGCAAGGGCCGCGATCGTGCCCATCAGCAGCGTGTAGCCATCCGGGGCGGCACGCACGGCGATCTCGGTGGCGATATTGCCGGCGGCCCCCGGGCGGTTCTCGATGATGACGGTCTGGCCAAGACGCTCGGCCAGGCGCGGCGCCAAGATCCGCGCCGTGACGTCGGTGCCGCCGCCAGCGGCGAAGCCGACCAGGATCCTGATGGGCTTGGCCGCGGGATAGTCTTGGGCTTGCGCCAGCGGACTGAGCGCCAGCAGCCCCGCGGCGACGCTCGCCAGGTATTTTCCCAACATGGTGGTCAATCCTCGAATGGCATTGCGGTCGGATCTCTTGCGGCGCCGGTTGGCATCTCACTCCGCCGCGACCGGCACGGCGCTTTCGCCCCACTCCACGCTGGTCCGGCGCGAATAATCCGTGAACCACTCGGGGTCGGTGCGGAATTCGGCGCGGCCGTCGGGATAGACGCGGGCGGTCGAGCGGCGCGAGGACAGGCAGAACATGTGCATGCCCATCGGCATGCCGCCGGTGTGGCAGTAGCCGACCTCGATGTGGGCCGCCACCACCATCGAGGAGCCCATGAAGCCCATGGCGCCCATGCCGATGGAATTGCCGAGCGTTTTGATCTCGTCCTCGAGCGCGGCGATCCCGGAATCAGGGTTCCTGGAGCCGACCGTGCGCAGGCAGGCGGCCTGCTTGCCGAGCACCAGGGAGGTATCCTTGGAGCCGCCGAGCCCGATGCCGACGATCGCCGGCTGGCAGGCGAGCCCGCGCTTGCCGAACGCGATCATCGTATCGAGTGCGAAGCGCTTGATGCCGTCGATGCCGTCGGCGGGAAACAGCATGCGATAATCGGTGCCGAACAGCCCGCCCTTGTGCACCGTCGTCAGATCGATCCAGTCGGCTTGCGGGTGAAAGGCGTATTCGATCTCCGGCGCGTTGATGCCGACATTGTTGTTGTGGTCGGTGCGCCAGAGGGGATGCACGCGGTTGGGGCGCAGCGGCACCTCGTACGTTGCCTTGGCCGTGGCGCGGCGGAGCGTGGCCTCCAGCGCGACCGGCCCGCCCTCGACGCGCGCCTCGTTGCCGATCTTGACGTACCAGCGCGGGCAGCCGGTATCGCCGCACATGGCGCGGCGGTCCTCCTTGGCGGCCTCGTAGTTGTCGAGCATGGCCTTGATGACGAAAGCGGACAGATCGCCCTTCTCGGTATCGGCGCAGCGGCGCAATCCACCGAGGTAATCATCCGGGATCTCGATGGCGGCCTTGGCCATCAGGGCTTCGGCGGTCTGCTGCAGGGCGCGGATTGGGATCATGGGCGGGGCTTTCGTGGCGGGGGAGTGGGACCGCACTATAGAGGCAGTCGCCAGAGCGTCCAATTCAATGGACCATGCCATCACTCCGGCTCAGCCGGCCGCCCCTTGGGGAATTCCGACGCCAGCTTCGCCTCCAGCTGCAGCAGGTCGGCCGGTAGCGGCAAGCCAAAGGCCCGCATCTCGTTGAGCTTCTCGACCAGCATGATGTGCAACTCGTGCATGTCCTGCGGCTGGTTCTCCATCTGGTTGAGTAGCAGGGCGATCTCGGCTTTGAGCGCTTCGAGTGCCATGGTCGGCGACCTCCGGCTGCGGCGATACCCCACGCGCCGGAGATATTCTGACAGAAAACCTCGCCGCCGTCTCGATCGCGCGCAAAGGTCCAGGGAGAAGTCGTTGGCCCCGCCTGCGGCCTTGCCGCTGCCGTCGGGCTCGGCTATGCCCGCACCCCATGAGCCTTTACCGCGCTTTTGCCACCGTCGGCGGGCTGACCATGATCAGCCGCCTGCTCGGGTTTGTCCGCGACATCCTGATCGCCGCCGCGCTCGGCACCGGGTTGGTGGCGGATGCCTTCTTCGTCGCCTTCCGCTTTCCCAACCTGTTCCGCCGGCTGTTCGGCGAGGGCGCGTTCAATGCCGCCTTCGTGCCGCTGTTCGCCAAGCGGCTGGAAGGCGAGGGCGCCGACAGCGCGCGGACTTTCGCCGAGGAGGCGATGGCGGGGCTCACCTTCGTCCTCGTCATCCTGTCGGCGGTGTGCATGCTGACGATGCCGTGGCTGATGCTGGCCCTGGCGCCGGGTTTTGTCGGCGACCCCGGCAAATACGACCTGGCGGTTCTGCTGACGCAGATGACGTTCCCCTATCTCATCTGCATGTGTCTCGTGGCGCTGATCTCGGGCGTGCTGAACTCCATGCGCCAGTTCTGGGTCGCCGCCGCCGCGCCCATCCTGCTCAACGTCGTGCTGACGGCCGCCATCGCGCTCGCCATGCTGCTCGGCACCGCCGGCAAACCGATGGCCGGCATCATCCTGGCGGCGGCGGTGACCCTGGCCGGCCTGGCCCAGCTCGCCATGGTCTGGTGGGTGATGCAACGCGCCGGCATGCAGCTGGCCTGGCGCCGGCCGCGCCTGACCCCCGACATGCGCCGCCTCGTGACGCTGGGCATCCCCGGTCTGGTTTCCGGCGGCGTCACGCAGATCAACATCATGATCGGCACCATCATTGCCTCGCTGCAGGCCGGCGCCGTCTCCTACCTCTATTACGCCGACCGGCTCTATCAATTGCCGCTCGGCATCGTCGGCGTGGCGGTGGGCGTCGTGCTGCTACCCGACATCGCGCGCCGCCTGCGGGCAGGCGAGGATGCCGCCGTCATGGACAGCCAGAACCGCAGTCTCGAGTTCGCGCTGATGCTGACGCTGCCGGCCGCCACCGCCCTGGCCGTGGCCGCCGAGCCGATCGTGCGTGTACTGTTCGAGCGCGGCGCCTTCATGGCGTCCGACACGACGGCGACGGCGCTGGCGCTGGCCGCCTTCGCCTGGGGCCTGCCCGCCTTCGTGCTGCAGAAGGTGCTGCAGCCCGCCTACTTCGCGCGCGAGGACACCACGACGCCGATGCGCTACGCCATGGTTAACATGGCGGTGAATACGTTTGGCGCCCTGGTCCTGTTCTATCTGTTTCGCTGGCTCGGCTGGCGGCCCTACCTCGGCATCGCCATCGCCACCTCGCTGGCCGGCTGGCTCAATGCGCTGATGTTGTGGGCGACGCTGATCCGGCGCGGTCATTTCGAGTGGGACGCGCGACTGCGGCGCGTGCTGCCGCTGATCGTGGTGTCGAGTGCGCTCATGGGTGGCGTGCTGTGGTTCATCGGCGACGCGCTTGCGCCCTGGCTCGGCATGGCAAGCTCGCTCTGGATGCGCATTTTCGCACTCGCCACGCTGGTGGGCGCCGGCCTCGCCTGCTACGGCCTGCTGATCCAGCTCACCGGCGCGATGGATTTGCGCAAGCTCGCAAGTGCCTTGCGGCGCGGAACGGGGTCGTGACCGGCTGATGCATGCCTCGGGCCCGTCGGTGCGGGATTCGAGGCCAGGAGCGCGTGCCGCGGTAGACGTGCCGCGGCGCTGGCGAAGCCGGGCAACTCGGCATAGCATTGCTCCGTGTCATCGATCACCGACCAGCAGCGTGGGACCAGCATGAAACCAAACAAAATCTACGACGCGCTTGCCGCCGCCTTTGCCGCCGAGGGTGTCGATACCCAATTCGTCCTGATGGGCGACGGCAACATGCACTGGGCAACCGCCATGGCGAAACTGCCGGGCATGCAGACGATCCACGTGCGGCACGAGCATTGCACCGTCGCCGCCGCCACCGCCTACAACGCCGCAACGGGCAGGATCGCCGCCGCCTCCGTCACCTGCGGCCCCGGCCTGACGCAGGTGATGACGGCGCTGCCGGCAGCGGTTCGCGCCCGCCTGCCCATGGTGGTTTTCGCCGGGGAGGCGCCGATCAACGCCAAGTTCTACAACCAGTCCATCGACCAGGCGCCGCTGGTGACGGCGACCGGCGCGCATTACATCGCCGCTCACAGCTTGCCGCGCATGCTGGACCACGTGCGCGAGGCCTTCCACGTCGCCAAATACGAGCGCCGCCCCGTGGTGCTCGGCGTCCCCTACGACCTGCAGAAGGTCGAGCATACGTCCAACGCGCCCTACGAGACCTCGGCGATGTACTTTCCCAAGGTCGGCCGCATCCATCCCGATCCCGCGCTGGTCGCCGACGTCGTGGACCGGCTCGTCGCAGCCAAACGGCCGATCATCATCGGTGGCCGCGGCGTGGCCTACGCCGGCGCGCGAGAGTCGGTGATCAAGCTCGCCGACCGTTGCGGCGCCCTGCTCGCCAACACGCTGCCGATGCGCGGCCTGTTCCACGATCACGCGTTCTCGATCGGCATTCCCGGCAGCTACTTCACGGCGCTGGGCAAGGAGCTGTTCGAGGCTGCCGACGTCGTGCTCGCCGTCGGCACGAGCCTCTCCTACTACGTTGGCGGCGGCCATTATTTCACCCAGGCCTGCAGGATCCAGCTGGACGATGCACCGCGGGGCTTACGCGACGGGCAGAAGGCCGCCGATGTCTACCTCAAGTCGGACGCGCTCGTCGGCGTCGAGGCGATCCTCGCCGGCATCGACAGGAAGCTCGGAGCAGGCAAGCCGACGGCGGCCTCGATACGCTCCAAAGAGCTGGCGCACAGGATCGCGACCGAGCCCGCCGATGCCGTGCCGTTCGAGATCGAGCCCGGTGTGCTCGATCCGCGCGCGGTGGCCAGCGCGCTCGACGCGGCCATCCCGAAGGATTGGGACATCGTCGGCGGCACGGGCCACCAGGCCTTCTGGCTGGCGCAGATGCGCGGCCGTCCGGCGGATCGCTTCACGACGATCCGCGAGTTCGGCGCGGTCGGCAATGGCTTGTCATATGCCATGGGCGTGGCCGCCGCGCGCCGGCAGGGGCGTGACGGCAAGCTGGTTCTGATCGAGGGCGACGGCGGCCTGCTGTTCCACATCCAGGAGCTCGAGACGATCAAGCGCCACGGGCTTCGCATGCTGATCTGTGTGATGAACGACGGCGGCTACGGCTCGGAGTTCCACAAGCTGCGCGCCGACGGCATCGACGACAGCCAGGTGATCTTCGGCCGCCCCGCGTTCGAGAATATCGCGCGCGGCTTCGGCCTGCGCGGCACCGAGATCCGCGACGTCGCGGTGATCCCCAAGCTGTTCGAGGATTTCCGCAAGCAGGGCGAAAGCGAGATCTGGAACATCCAGATCTCGGACCAGGTCACCGCTCCGACCATCCGCAAGATCATCTCGCGTGGACATGGGGTGATGTAGGGGTGCGCGGCGCCGACTTTTTTCGTACCAGCCGGAAGCTCAAATGGCCGTCATCCAATCAGATATCTCGCCGCGCTCGGACGTCTTCCAGCGCAACAAGGCAGCGCACGAGGCGGGCATCGCCGAGGTACGCGCCGCAGCCGCGTTGGCCATGGCGGGCGGCGGCGAGGTCGCCCGCAAGCGGCACACCGACCGCGGCAAGATCATCCCGCGCGAGCGGGTGGCCCGGCTGATCGATCCGGGCTCGCCGTTCCTGGAGACCGGGCTGTTCGCCGCTCACGGGCTCTATGACGGCGATGCGCCAGGCGCCGGCATCATCACCGGAGTTGGGCGTATCGAAGGTTGCGACTGCATGATCGTCGCCAACGACGCCACCGTTAAAGGCGGCACCTACTATCCGATGACGGTGAAGAAGCACCTGCGCGCCCAGGAGATCGCCGCGCAGAACAATCTGCCGTGCATCTACCTGGTGGATTCGGGCGGCGCCAATCTGCCGAACCAGGACGAGGTGTTCCCCGACCGTGACCACTTCGGCCGTATCTTCTTCAACCAGGCCAATATGTCGGCCAAGGGTATTGCGCAGATCGCGGTGGTGATGGGCTCGTGCACGGCCGGTGGCGCCTATGTGCCGGCGATGTCGGACGAAAGCATCATCGTCAACGGGCAGGGCACGATCTTTCTTGCCGGCCCGCCCCTGGTCAAGGCCGCCACCGGCGAGATCGTCTCGGCGGAGGACCTGGGCGGCGGCGACGTGCACACGCGGCTGTCGGGCGTCGCTGATCATCTGGCGCGCGACGATGCGCATGCGCTGGCCTTAGCACGGCGGGCGGTCGGCGGCCTCAACAAGTCCAAGCGCGTCGAACTTGCATTGGCGAAGCCCGAGGAGCCCGCCTACGACCCGGAGGAAATTCTCGGCATCGTGCCGACCGATACGCGCATTCCCTACGACGTGCGCGAGGTCATCGCTCGCATTGTCGACGCTTCGCGGTTTGCCGAGTTCAAGGCGCGCTACGGGGCGACGCTGGTGACGGGCTTTGCCCACATTCACGGCGTTCCCGTCGGCATCATCGCCAACAACGGCGTGCTGTTCTCCGAAAGCGCGTTGAAGGGCGCGCATTTCGTCGAGCTGTGCTGCCAGCGGCGCTTGCCCATCGTCTTCCTGCAGAACATCACCGGCTTCATGGTCGGCCGCAAGTATGAGGCCGGCGGCATCGCCAAGGACGGCGCCAAGCTGGTGACGGCCGTCGCCACCGCCCAGGTGCCCAAGATCACCATGCTGATCGGCGGCTCGTTTGGCGCCGGCAATTATGGCATGTGCGGCCGCGCCTATGCGCCGCGCTTCCTGTGGACCTGGCCGAACAGCCGCATCTCGGTGATGGGCGGCGAGCAGGCGGCGGGCGTTCTGGCCACCGTGCGTCGTGAGGGCCTGGAGCGGCAGGGCAAGATGTGGAGCGCGGAGGAAGAGGCGGCCTTCAAGCGGCCGACCATCGAGATGTTCGAGCGCCAGAGCCACCCGCTCTATGCCTCGGCGCGGTTGTGGGACGACGGCATCATCGATCCGAGGAAGTCGCGCGAGGTGCTGGCGCTATCCTTGTCCGTCGCGCTCAATGCGCCGATCCTGGAGACGAAGTTCGGGGTGTTCAGGATGTAGTGCATCCCGTTTCGCGTGTGAGGAGACGAACCATGCCCTCAAGGCCTTCGTCCGAGAAACGCCACCACCCCGTCCTTGTACACCCGATCGCCCACGGCGCGCATGTGATCGCGGCCGGTGATCTCCAGCGCTTCCGCGCCGGGGATCAGCGCCGCCAGGTCCTTCGCCGAGCCACCGATCACGTCGGCCGTGCCGACCGCGACCAGCACCGGCATCGACAGTCGCCCCAGCGCCTCCGCCCTGATGGGGTCGCGCGCGCCGCGGATGCAGGCGGCCAGCGCCCTGAGGTCGCTGTTGGTCTGCTCGGCGAAGGCGCGGAAGGTGCGCGCGGTGGCGTTGGTCACATCCTCGATGCGGGCCGCTTCCAGCGCATGCGCGATCGGACCCGTGCCGGCGAGGCCGCGCACCATGTTGATGCCGAGGCCGGCGAACACGGCGCTGCGCACGCGCGCGGGATGGTTGATGGCGAGGAACGCGGTGATGCGCGCACCCATCGAGTAGCCCATCACGTCGGCGCGCGCCAAGCCGAGGTGATCGAGTAGCCGGCGGGCATCCTCCGCCATCAGCGGTGCGCCGTAGGCCTCGCGATCATAAAGCTTCTGGCTGGCGCCGTGGCCGCGGTTGTCGACGGCGATGACGCGGTAGCCTTCGCGCAACAGCAACCGCACCCAGCCGGTATCGACCCAGTTGGTGGCGACGTTGGAGGCGAAGCCGTGGATCAGCAGCACGGGATCGCCCGAGCCCTCGTCGGTGAACGCGATCTCGACGCCGTCGGAGTCGAATGTTGGCACGGGCTGGCGCTCCTCATCGAGCCGTTGCTGCGACGCCGGCTCCCCTATCATTTCCATGGCCGCGCCGCTATTCTTTGCGTCGAATTCGGCAAGTGTCCAGCCGGTCCAGATTGAAAGCGAGCCAGCATGGCAGCCAGCAGTGTGCCCCACCTTGCCAACGATCAAGGCGTCGAGAAGATCCTGATCGGTGTCACCGAATTAAAGTGCATGGGCGCCCGGCCGCCGCACGATCATCCGCACGTCTTTCTGGACATGGGCGGGGAGGGGCAAGTCCTGTGTCCCTATTGCTCGACGCTGTATCTGCACGACCCTCGCCTCGATGCCGGCGGGTCCGACCCCAAGGACTGCGTCGTGGAGCATGCCGCGTGAAATGCCATCGTGGCGGCCATGGCTGATCTGGCCCACGTCGATCCTCGTGCCGAGGCGGATCTGGCGCCATGGCACCGGCATGGACCGGTGCTAATCGCCGGCGGCGGCATCGGCGGGCTCGCCATGGCGCTGGCATTGGCGCGTCAGGGCATCCCGAGCCAAGTGCTGGAGCGCCGTTCTGTCTTTGCCGAGGAGGGCGCCGGCATCCAGATCGGCCCCAATGGCACGGCTATCCTCGAAGCACTCGGCGTCGCCTCGATTTTGCGCGCCAGCGTCGCAACACCCAACGCCATCAGTGTTCGGGACGGGCGCGATGGCCTGGAGCTGGCCCGGCTGCCGCTCGGGCGCTGGATCGCGCAGCGCCACGGTGCGCCCTACTGGACCGCGCACCGTCAGGACCTGCACGCCGCGCTGCTGGCTCGCGCCACGTCCGAGCCGCTGATCCGCCTCGCGCTTGGCGCGGAGGTTGACAGCGTCCAGCGCTGGCGCGGTGACGGCGTAAGCCTGCATACGCGCGACGCGCGGCCGTGGCGTGGCGCTGCGCTGATCGGCGCCGACGGGCTGTGGTCGAGCGTCCGGCGCGCTCTGTTTACGCCGCGCGAGCCACGTTTCACCGGCCACTGCGCCGTGCGGGCGACGATTCCCGCTGATCCTAAACTGGTCAGTCCCCAGCAGATAGATGTCTTCATCTGGCTGAGGCCGGACGCCCACGTCGTGCACTATCCGGTGCGCGGCGGTCGCGAGATCGCCGTCGTCGGCATCTTGCCTGACACAACGGCGAGCCACGACTGGAGCGCGGAGGCCGACCCGGCTTGGATCGAGCGGCACGTCGCAGGTTTTCCCGACCAGGTGCGCGCGCTGTTTGCCGCGGCTCCGACCTGGCGCGAGTGGGGGCTGCACAGCTTGCGACCGAGCTTCGACTGGTCGAACGGCAACGTGGCACTGATCGGAGACGCGGCGCATCCGGTGCTGCCGTTCCTGGCGCAGGGCGCGGTGCTGGCGCTGGAAGATGCCGTGGAGATCGCCGCCGCGCTTGCGTCGCATCGGGATGTGCCGCAGGCCCTGAGGGCCTACGCCCATGGGCGGCGCAACCGCGCCGTCAAAGTCGCCGCCGCCGCCCGCCGCAATGGCCGCATCTATCACCTGTCCGGCGCCATGGCGGCCGCGCGCAACCTGGTGCTGCGCGCCGTCCCCGGCGAGCGGCTGATGGCCGGCTATGACTGGCTGTATGGATGGCGGGCGTGAGGCGCGGTTGGGGTCAAACCCATCTACGCGCTGATATCGACTGCTGTCGTGCTCATTTCGCATAGCGAGCAGGTCTGAGCACACTCCTGCGGGTTGTGGAGAGGCTTTTTTGCAAAACAGACCAAGGACCACGCGCCCTATGTGGTGACAGGTGGTGGCGCATAGGAGTTGGGCCGCTGAAACAACGGCGCCCCATTGGCAGTGGTCGCGGTCTCAGGCAGAAGGCATTTGGCGAGACGGCCGGGCGTGATCGCCATCTTGGTCTTCAGGCTTCGAGCATGGTTAAAGCGACCCGGCGGCGCCACCACAAAAAGCTGTTTTTTCGGGAAGGCCGCGGAGATGATGTTGAGCGCGGGCGCCAAGTCACTATCGGCAGTGATCAACAGAGCGCGGTCGAACCTGTCGTCGTAGGCGTCCGCCACGAGACGGGCAGCGATGTGAACGTCGGTTTCCTTCTCCTCGTGGGAGACCCACTGAGCTTGGCAGGATTTGCATTTTTGCTGTTTGCTCTTGAAGTGCCCCATGATGCAGGTCACGCCCCGATGCTGGAGGGCTTTGACGTATTCCCGATGCCGGAGCTGAGCGGCAGGCAACCACGTTGCATAGGCGGAGAAATAGTTGACCGCCGTCACAGTCTCGCCGTCGCGGGCGATCGACTGGCTGAGCGCCCACAGATCGAGCCACTTGAGGTGCGGTTTCGTGAGCGCGTGGACGGCGTGATAGAGGTTGAACCCGTCGACGTAGGCAATGAGTCTGGTCATTCAGCCTAAGTATCACGGGTCCAAAAAAGTAAAAAGGCCGCAGCTCGCGCCGCGACCTATCCAACGGGGCAAGCCCGCCGGGAGTGACTTACGACAACATACGCCGCGCCGTGCAAAGTTGCAAGTTTTCCTTGCGAGTTGCATACGCGATTTACAGCTTCGTCCGTGCTGTTGGACTTCGCTCGGCTAGCTCCTCGCTCAACCCACCGTAAGTCCGCCACGCCTCGGGATGGGCGCGCAGCCAGTCGGCGTAAATGCCGATGGCGGCGGTGAGCGAGGTCGCCGGGGCGAACCCGGTGTCCTGCCGCAGGCGCGTGCCGGCCAGGGGGCCGCGGATTGCGGTGAAGCGCGTCCAAGGCTCGGTGCCACCGCCCAGTTCGAAGCTGGCGCCAGGACAGACCTGCCCGATGGCCTCGGCCACCTGGTGCGCCGTGAAGTTGACGCCATGCCCGAGGTGGTAGGTGTCGAACCGCAGCTCCGGCGCGTCGACTGCCGCCAGCAAACCCTGGGCCACGTCGCCGACGAACGTAAAGCTGGCGGCGAAGTCGCCACCCGCCTCGCGGACCGCCTCCCCACGCAGCGCCCGCATCAGATAGGACGGGATCGGCCCCGCGTCGGCGAATCCGAGACGACCGGCGGCCCGAACACCCACGACAGGCGCACCGTCGCGGCCGACACTCCGAATTCCGTGCGGTACATGCGGGTCAGCATTTCGGCGCTGGCCTTGGTCGTGCTGTAGATGTTGCCGGGGGCGATCGGTTGATCCTCCAGGATCGGTGACACGGTGTCGGCACGCTTCTCGAACACGGAACCGGAGCTGAGCAGGATAAAGCGGCGCCAGCCGTGCACGCGCGCGGCATCGAGCAGGTTGGCCGTGGCGCCGATGTTGGTCGTTATCGCTGCGAGTGGGTTTGGCCGTGCGTAGGCCTCGTTCGACACGGCGGCTGCATGGATGCAGGCGTCGATGTCATGCCGCGCGGCCAGGGCTTGCACCGCGCTGGCGTCCGCCAGATCGCAACTGACCCACGTCGCGTTCGCGCCCACTGCCTCGGCGGCTGGCGGATCGCCAAGGTCCGTCGCCAGCACCTGCATCCCCCGGTGCGCCGCCTGCCGGACGATCTCGTCGCCGACGTGGCCCTTAGCGCCCGTCACCAGTAGCTTCATGACAATTGTCCCCCCATGATCACGACGCGCCATTAAAGCCGAACAGCCGCGCCGGCGTTTCCCAGAACAGTTTGCGCCGGTCGGTGGCATCGGGAAAGAGTTGCGCCGCCATCGTCAGCAGCGGGCCGTAATCGGTACGCTCGCTGGCGCGCAAGAAGGGCCAGTCCGATCCCCACACACAGGCGTCCAGCGTGAATGCCTCGACCAGGGCGCGCACATAGGTCCAGGCGTCCTCGTGTGGAACAGGCCGGCGCGACAGCTTGCCGAACCCCGACAGTTTGACGACGGCGCGCCGCTCTCGCCCGAGCGCCAGTAATGTCGCAAAGCCCGGCTGCGCCAGTCCAGCCGCGGGATCGGGTCGGCCGCAGTGATCGATCAGCAGCCGCACGCGCGCGCCCTCGAGCAACGGCCGCAAGGCCGCGAGCTGGTCCTTCTCGACCTGGAGCTGCAGCAGCATGTCGAGATCGGCCAGCCGCGACAGCAGATCGGCAGAGCCGAGATAATGCTCGACGCCCATCAGCGTCGTGTTGAAGGCGACGCCGACGATGCCCTGGGACTTGAGGCGCGCAAGTTCGGCCGTGCCGGTATCAATGGCGACAACTGCGATACCCTTCATCCGGCCGTCGCTGGCGGCGATGGCATCGAGCAGGCAGCGGTTGTCCGTGCCGTAGCCCGAGTTGGGGCCAACCGTCAGGGTATGGCGCACACCATAGGTGTCCATGATGCGAAAGAGGGTCGCGGCCGGCGCGATTTCATGCCCCGATGGCCGGTAGAATGTATCGGGCTGATAGGGAAACCGCGCCGGGTCGAGCACGTGATTGTGGCAGTCGATCTTGGGCTCGTCGAAGACGGACATGGCGTGCTCCTGGCGGGATCGAAGGCCCCCAATTGATTAAGTCAACGGCAGCATCACGTGCTCGGCAAACGCCGGGCGTAGGGTTAGCCGCTCGTACCAGGCGCGCAGGTGGGGCAGCTCGGCATGCGCGATCGGCAGTGCGTACCAGCGATAGACGGCGCACCCCATCGGAATATCCGCCACCGTCAGATGGTCACCCAGCATGTGGGTCTTGCCCCGCAGGCGCGCATCGAGCAGACGCAGTGCGGCCTCGACACTTTTCGCGCCCGCGTCGATGGCGGCCGTATCGCGCTGCTCGGGCGGCGTGCGGATCAGACCCAGGAACAGCGGGCTCATGCCTGGCATGACGGCGTTCTGCTGCCAGTCCATCCACATCTCGGCCTTGGCGCGCATGGCGGGATCGGCCGGCATCAGTGAACCGGACGCATGCTTGGCGGCGAGGTAGCGGACAATCACATTGGATTCCCACAGCACCACGCCATCATCGTCGATGGTCGGGACCAGCCCGTTGGGATTCTGCGTGCGATACCAGGGTTCGTTGACCAAGCCGTGGCTCATGCCGGCATCGATGCGCTCGTGCCCGAGGCCAAGCTCGGCGACGGTCCACATCACCTTCTGCACGTTGATCGAGTTCCGGCGGCCCCAGATTTTCAGCACACGATCCCCCCGAAACGGTTCACGCCTTGACGATATCGGCCGCCAGCATGTCGAACAGCTCGCGCGTCACCTGCGGCCGGATGCCGAACCAGAGCTGAAAACCGCGCACGGCCTGGTGCAGCAGCATGTCGAGCCCATTGGCGGTCTTGAGGCCGCGCGCCTCGGCTGCCACCAGCAGCGGTGTTTTCAGCGGCAAATAGACGATGTCGCAGACGATGGCGTCGGCGGCCAATCCGCTGATGTCGATCTCGAGTGGCGGCTGGCCCTGCATGCCGAGCGAGGTGGCGTTGATCAGCAGCTTGGCGCCCTTCAGCAGGCGGGGAATGTCCGCCGAGTGTGCTGGCTGGACCGCGCCGCCGAACCGCTCGCGCAGCGCGACCGCCTTCTCATAGGTGCGGTTGGCGACATGGATCGTCGTGATGCCGCGCTCGATCAGGCCGTAGACGACGGCACGGCTGGCGCCGCCAGCACCGAGCAGGACGGCGCTGGTGGTGCGTTTGTCCCATCCGGGCGAGGCGGCATCGAGCGCGCCCATGGCGCCCTCCACGTCGGTGTTGGTCGAGCGCAGTCGGCCGCTGTCGAGCCACAGCGTGTTGGCGGCGCCGACACCTTTGGCCCGCTCGTCGGGCTCGGACAGCTGGAAGGCGGCGTCCTTGTGCGGCATGGTGATGTTGCAGCCGACGTAACCGTGGCCGGCAAGGTTGCCGAGGAAGGTGGGAAAATCCTCAGCTGTCACTTCCTCGATGCGGTAGTCGGCGTCGATGCCGTGCTTCTTGATCCAGTAGCCGTGCAACTTGGGCGAGCGGGAATGCTTGGCCGGCCAGCCGATCACGCAGGCGCGCTTGGTCATGTGCTTTTTCCTTTTGCTGACTGTCGGATCTCGGCCGGCGTCATTGCGCGGCGATGCGTGCCGCATCGACGTGCAGGAGCCGGCCTCGCTCCGACCTACGCCGGACGTCGCGCCAACATATCATCGACGCGGATGGGTGCGCCGGTTTTCGCCGAGGCCGTAATTGCCAGCGTCGTTGCCAGCGTGATCGTGCCGTCGCGGCCGGTCAAGACGGGTTTTTCGCGGCCTTGGATGACGCCGGCGAAGTTTTTCATTTGCTCGACGTAGGCATCGGCGGGGACGATGTGCTGGCGTTGCTCGGTGAGCGGGTTGCTCCAGCTCTCCTTGCCCGGCTCGTGCCAGCGCAGGTGCAGCGAGGGCAGCGACAGTGAGCCGCGCGTGCCGGCGATGAAGACGCTGTCCTCGTCAAGCTGTGGAAGCAGCGGATTCTCGCCGCACGCCCACTCCCAGTTCCACGGCGTCGAAGCCGTGTCGCAGATCATGATCGTGCCGATCACGCCGCTCTTGAAGCGCAGCACGGCGGCTGCCGTATCTTCGACGGCATAGCCGCGCACGGCGGTGGAGGTGCTGGCCTGCACCGTTTCCACATCGCCGAGCAGCATGCGCAGATTGTCGATCTCGTGGATGCCATTGATCAGCACCGTGCCGCCGCCCGGCTCCTTGCGCCAGGTGACGTTGAAGTAATCCTCCGGCTTGCGTGACATCCACATCGATGTCACCGCCGCAATCTTGCCGAGCCGGCCCTCGCTGATGACGCGAGCCGCCGTGCGCATGATCGGGTTGTGCCGGCGGTGATGGCCGGTGAGCGTGGCGACGCCCGCCGCCTCCGCCGCCTCGATCAGCTTCAGCGCTTCGGCTACCGTATCGGCAACCGGCTTTTCGATGATGATTGGCACCTTGCGCGCGACGCAGGCGAGGCCCGCCGAGACGTGCATCTGGTTGGGGACCGCGATGATCACGCCCTCGGGCTTGGCCTTGTCCAGCATCTCCTCGAGGGTGGCGTAGATGGGATAGCCGAGGGACTGGGCCTCGGCCTTGGCGGCGGGCGCGGGATCGGCGACGCCGGCCAATGTAAAGTCGGGATGGCCTGAGCGCAGCACCGAGATGTGCTTGCGGCCGATGAGTCCGGCGCCGATGACGCCAATACGGACAGGAGCCATGTGGAACCTCTGTTCAGGGATTGAAATGCGTGGTTTTCATCACCGCGGGATCACGCGGGATGTGCGGCTTGAACTGCATGCGCTCGATCACATCCTTGCGCATATCGATACCCGGCGCCACCTCGGTCAGCGTCAGACCCTGCGCGGTCAGGCGGAACACGGCGCGCTCGGTGACATAGATCACCTCCTGTCCGCGCTTCAATGCCTCGCGCCCGGAGTAGGTGATCTGCTCGACGTTGGCGACGAGTTTCGTCACCTCGCCGTGGCGCGTGATGGTGAGCTTGCCGTTGCCGAATTCGAGCTTTGTGCCCTTGGCATCGAAGGTGCCGCAGAACACCACCTTTTTGGCGTTCTGGGCGATGTCGATGAAACCGCCGGGGCCGACGGTGACGCCGCCGAGTTTGGAGACGTTGACGTTGCCCGCCTGGTCGATCTCGCCGAAGCCGAGAAAAGCTAGATCGAGTCCACCGCCCGAATAGAAATCGAACTGCGAAGGACCGTCGATCATCGCTGTGGCGTTGCGGGCGTAGCCGAACAGCGTGCCCTCCAGCAGTTCACCACCGTAGGTGCCGTGCTCGATGGTCTGGTAGTAGCGGTCGAGATGGCCACGCTCGGCGATCAGGCGAGCGACGCCGTCGGGAATGCCGAAGCCGTAGTTGAGCACGGCGCCGTCGCGCAATTCATCGGCGGCGCGGCGGGCGATCAGCTGACGCACGGTGAACGGCTGCGGCGGCAATGGCGTCGGCGGCCCCTTGATCTCGCCCGACATGGTCGGATCGTAGACCACGTCGTAGCCCATCGATTGCGATGGATCGACCACCACCACGTCGACAATGGCGCCGGGCACGCGCACGGATCGCGCCGACAGCGCGCCGACCTCGACCGCCGTGCGCACCTGCACGATCACCTTGCCGCCGGAGTTGTGGGCGGCCAGGGCCACGGCGTAGATGTCGACGTTGGCCGGCTCCTGGTCGAGGCTGATGTTGCCGTGCGCGTCGGCGAACGAGCCGCGGATTACCGCCACGTTGACCGGGAAGGCCTTGTAGAACAGCAACTCGCGTCCGGCGATTGTCATGACGTCGGCGAGCGGCTCCGTGGCGCGCGCGTTCATGCGGCCGCCGTCGACGCGCGGATCGCAGAACGTGCCGAGGCCGACGTGGGTGAACAGGCCGGGACGTCCCGCGCCGATCTCGCGGAACAGCTGCATGCAGACGCCACCCGGCAGCACGTAGGCCTCGATCTTTTCGGTGCGGGCCAACTCTTGCATGCGTGGCGACCAGACCCAGTGGCCGCCGATGACGCGCTTGACCATACCCAAGTGGGCGAAGCGATTGAGCCCGCGCGATTGCCGGTCGCCGATGCCGAGCGAGTGGACCACCGTCAGATCGCGCGGATGCTGCGTTTCCAGAAATCGCTTCTCGATCGCGGCATGCAGGCAGGTTGCCTCGACGAGGCCGCCGCCGCCGCCGATCAGCGCCACGGTGTCGCCGTCGCGGATCAGGGCCGCGGCCTGCTCGGCTGTCGTGAATTTGTTGATCGTCACTCGTCGCTTCCTCAATGGTTGTTCGAGTTTGCGAGCTTCGGTCAGACTCCAGCGAAGAACACGTTGCGCAGCATCCGCCCGCTCGAGGTCCGATAGATCTGGAAATCAGCATCGGCCGAGGCGACACGTGTGATCTTTGCGCGTTCCGCGAGTGCCAGCAGCGAGGCATCGGCAAAATCAGCCGGGCGGTCGCGGTACTTCGCCATGATTTCGACGATCCTCGAAAAATCGGAGATTGTGCCGGTGTCGATCTCGAGATTGCGCGATGCCCAGGTCAAAAATGCGATCTGAGCCTCGACGGAGAAATCCAGCAGGTGCGTCACCTCGGTGATCACGGCGATGTTCGTAACGAGTGGCTTGCGCGCACGCCGCAGCCAACTTACCGCTGTCCTGTGGTGAGCATCGTCGCGATCGAAAAACGCCACCAGTGGTCCCGAATCAACGATTGTGCTTGGCACGGAGCTTCTCTTTCAGGATCCGGCTGTGGTCTGTCGCAAGATCGCGGCGGCCGCTGCCGAACTTGCCAACCAAGTGCCTGATGGCCTCGAAAGGCGTGGGCTCGCCCGCCGCATCGAGCGCCTGCTCGACGGCCTTACGCAGGAAATCCGAGACCGCTATCTCATCCCGGGCCGAATGCTCCTTGATTCGACTCTCCAAAGTCGCGTCCACGCGAAACACCATCATTTTGCTCATCCGGCGCACCTCCGTTGTAATACCAGTATGTATAACATTCCTGTAGCTGACCCGCAAGGGCGCAAAACGTCAGTCACAATTCAAGAGATATCCGCGAACCGCGCCGCGCCGTGCTTCAGCATGGCGCGGCCGATGACGCCGCGGTGGATTTCCGAGGTGCCGTCGTAGATGCGAAAAATGCGGGCGTCGCGATAGAAACGCTCGATCGGCAGGTCGCGGCAGTAGCCCATGCCGCCATGCACCTGCACGGCGCGATCGGCGACGCGCCCGAGCATTTCCGCGGCATAGACTTTCACCATCGAGATGCGCTCGCGCGCGTCGTGGCCCTGGTCGATTACCGACGCGGCCTGCAGCACCAGCAGGCGGGCGGCGTTGATCTCCATGGCGCTGTCGGCCAGCATCTGCGCCACCATTTGAAACTCGCCGATCGGCCGGCCGAACTGGCGGCGTTCGCGGGCATACTCCGTGGTCATCTCCAGGATGCGCGCGGCCTTGCCGACGGCGCGCGCGCCGATGTGGGCGAGGCGGATGCGGCCGAGCGTCTCGAAGGCGTGATTGAGCCCGCGGCCTTCCTTGCCGAGCAGGTGGATGGGCTCGAGGCGGACATTGTCGAAGAACAGCTCGATGTGGCTGGTGCCGCGCAAGCCCATCATCGGCTGATCGCGGCCGACGCCGACGCCCGGCATGTCCTTGTCGACCAGGAACAGCGAGATGCCCTTGGCGCCGGCCGCAGGATCGGTGACGGCGGAGACGACGAAGAAGTCCGAGAACATCCCGTCACTGATGAAAATCTTCTGGCCGGTCAGGCGCCAGCCGGCGCCGTCACGGACGGCGCGGGTCTTGATGCCGGCGGCGTCCGAGCCGGCCTCGGGCTCGGTGAAGCAGACCGAGAAGGTGCGCTCGCCGCGCACCGCCGGCCCCAGCCAGCGCGTGCGCTGCTCGGGCGTGGCCAGCAGCAGCACCTCGTAGACATTGCCAAAGGCGCGGCGGATCAGGATGTCGGTGGTGCGACCGAACTGCTCCTCGGCGAGGCACGTGTCGAGCGCGTTGAGACCGCCGCCGCCATACTCGGTCGGGATGTTGATGGCATAGAGGCCGAGCGCCTTGGACTTCTCGAAAATGGCGCGCGCCTTGGTCGAATCGAGGGCGCCCTTGGCTTCGACCTCGTCCTCCAGCGGCATCAGTTCGTCGGCGACGAAACGGCGAACCGTCTCGACCAGTAGGCGCTGCTCGTCGGTCAGCTGCAGGTCCATGTCACGCGCCTTTCCGCCCGAGGTACATGCTTTCGAGGCCCTTCACCAGCGCCACCATGGCATCGAGCGTCGGGGTGGCGATGCCATGCGTGCGAGCGAGGCCGGCCACGGCGCCATGGATGGTGTCGATCTCGGTGCGGCGACGGCGGACGATGTCCTCGCGCATCGAGGATTTCGAGGTGCCGGTGCCGCCGCCCGCGGTGTCGACCAGCTTCATCATCACCGAGCGCGCTTCCGCGACATCGAGCGCGACACCCTCCGCCTTGGCGACGCTGGCGGCCTCGTCGACCAGCCGGAACACTGTCTCGCGCAGCTCCGGTACGGCCATGATCTCGAACGAGCGCTGATCGGTGAGCGCCGAGATGGCGCCGAGCGCGACGTTGCCGAGCAGCTTCTTCCATTTCTCGCGCTTGATCTCGGCGGTGGGCGTGGTCGGCAGGCCGTGGGTGGTGAAGGCCTTGGCGATGGCGGTGACGCGATTCGACATGCCGCCGGCCAGCTCGCCGATGTGGGTCGGCAGATTGCCATGGTTGCGCACGACGCCCGGCGCCTCGACCAGGCCGGCCTGCGCCGTCAGCCCGGCGATGACCTTGCCCTTGCCCAGGATCTGCTCGAGCGTTGCCTCGTTGCCGAGGCCGTTCTGAAATGAAATGGCGGCGGTTTCGCCCTTGAACAGATGCTTCACGCCGTGCGCGGCATCGGTGTTGGCGAACGACTTGCACTGGAACAGGACGACATCGGCCTTCGCGATCCCGCGCGCGTCGGCCACCGCCTTGATCGGAATATCGCGATCGCCGCCGACGCCGCCGATGCGGATGCCGCGCGCCTTGATCGCGGCGATGTGCTCTGCCCACGTATCGACCAGCGTCACGTCGAGCCCGCCCTCGGCCAGCAACCCGCCGAACAGCCCACCCATGGCGCCAGCGCCGACCACGACGATGCTCGGTTTTTCGAAGGACATGCGAAATCACCTCTGACCAGGTCGCCACCCCAAGCCGCGCGCCTCGCTCGGTTAGAGCGGAAGAACTTGCACGACCGTGATAACTGCAACTTCTCCATAATCCAATTTTGGACGAACAAGCGCTTCCAAATGGGATTTCTGATCGGCAATTCTGCTTTGGAGTTCATCCGGTTCGCATTCAATAGTTCTCTCTTCCGACTCATGCTCGACGTTTGTTCCATGCATATCCCTAATGTCTGCGTGATAGATCACGATGTATTTGGGCATCGCTTTACTCCCCGCAAGGTGGGCGGGAATGCCCCCGGTGCCAATCCACGTCATTTGTCCGGATCATTGGAACCTCCGCATCAATACGTCGCCCGGCCGCCAGTGATGTCGAACACGAAGCCGGTGGTGAAGCTGCAAGCGGGGCTGGCGATCCAGGCCGTCATCTCGGCGATCTCGTCGATCTGCACGAAGCGGCCCATCGGGATCTTGGCGCGCATGTTGCGGATGTGCTCCGCCGTCATCTCGCCCATCAGCTCGGTCTCGGTCATGGCCGGCGCGATGCAGTTGACCGTGACGCCCACGTCCGTCAGCTCTTTCGCCAGGGCCTTGGAGAAGCCGATGACGCCGGCCTTGGCCGCCGAGTAGGCCGAGATGCCGGGCACGCCCTCCTTGCCGGCGATCGATGCGATGGTGACGATGCGGCCGTATTTCTTCTCGCGCATGTGCCGGGCCGCCAGACGCGAGGTGTAGAACACCGCCGTCATGTCGATGGCGACGACCTTATCCCAATCATCCAGCGGATAATCCCAGGTCGGCACCACCGGGCCGTTGATGCCGGCATTGTTGACCAGGATATGCACCTGCCCGAAGCCGTCGACCGCGGCCTTGAAGGCTCGCTCGACCGAGACATAGCTGGCGATATCGACGGCCACGGCGCCGTCCGGCGTAAATCCCTCCACCTTCTTCAGCGGCGCCAGGTCGCGGTCCCACACGATCACCTTGGCGCCGAGCCCTTGCAGTGTGCGGGCAATGCCAAGCCCGATGCCCCGCGCGGCCCCCGTGACGATCGCCACCTGTCCATCCAGCCGGGTTTTCATCATTGTCTTTCCTTGCTAGTGTTCCGCAGCCTACGGATGGTTCCCACATTTTCGTCATCCCGGCGAAGGCCGGGACCTACGACAAGAATCCGCATTTGCGCTTGCAGCGGGACGCCGTGTCCCATCCGATGACCCTGCAAGCGAGGTGAAATAGCGCTCTCTTTCTAACCCCTGTCTGTTTGTGAGTTGTCGTGGGTGCCGGCCTCCGCCGGCATGACGACAGCTGCGGGTATCATGCGTCAGACGGAGAACTCGCATTCTTCACCCACTTCAGGATATGCGTGCCGACGGCGACCAGGGTGCCGTCCTGGTTCTTGATCTCGATGGCGCCGGTGGAACGCCGCCGCTCCGGATCAATCGCGCTGATGCGATATTCGACCGTGATGGTGTCGCCGAAATAAACTGGCGCCAGGAAACGGATGCGATCGTAGCCAAGCGAGACCGGCGTCTCGTCGGCGGACGCGCGGGTGTGGGCGATGACCAGCGTGGAGGCGGTCGACATGTAGCCGACCATCAGGGCGCCGTGGGCTTGCAGGCGGCCATAGCTCGACTTTTCCATGTAGGCCTTGTCGACGTGGTTGGGCGAGAAATCACCCGTGATGCCGGCAAAGCCGTAAACGTCGTATTCGCCGACGGTCTTGGAGAAGCGCGAGCTGTCGCCCACTTTGACGTAGAATTCGGACAAATCAGTCTCCTGTTCGTTGCGTAGGTCGGGTCGACCCCGGATTTAATCCGGGGGAGACCCGACATGGCCAGGCATGGAGTTGAGTTGAGTTGTCGGGTCTCGTTCCTCGACCCGACCTACCGCCCCTTCCACACCGGCTTTCTTTTTTCGACGAAGGCGCGCTGGCCCTCCTTGGCGTCTTCGCTGGCGAAGGCGCGCTCGACGATCTCATAGCGCGCCTGCAACGCTGCCTTCAAATCCGACATGCCTGAACTCTGCAGCATCACCTGCTTCGACCCTTCGATCGACAGCGGCGCGCCGGCGATGATCATCTCGGCGACTTGGCGCACACGTGCCTTCAGGTCGGCGCGCGGCGCCACGTCGTTGACGAGGCCCATGCGTTTGGCCTCTTCGGCGCCCACGCGACGTCCGGTCAACACCAGGTCCATGGCGAATTTGAGCGGCATGGAACGAGCCAACCGTTGCAGCCCGCCGCCGCCAAGTGCCGCGAGACCGACGCGCGGTTCGGGCAAAGCGAACTCGGCGTGGTCCGATGCGATTGCCAAATCGCAGGCGGCGACGATCTCCACACCGCCGCCAATAGCCAGACCGTTGACCGCGGCGATCACCGGCTTCATCAGGTCAAAGCGATGCGTGATGCCGGCAAAGCCTGTCTTGGGATGATCGTCGACATTGGTCTCGGCGCGCGCCTTGAGGTCGCTGCCGACGCAGAAGGCGCGCTCGCCGGCCCCGGTGATCACCGCCACGCGCAATACCGGATCGGCCGCCAACCCGTCGAGCGCGGCGGCGATCTCATAATGTGCCGCCGCATTGAGCGCATTCAGCACCTGCGGCCGATTGATGGTGATCCAAAGGATCGCGCCTTCGCGTTCGATCAGGCACTGCTCAGACATACTCATTGAACGGCTCCACCTCAGCATCCTTGCTCACGCAGTCCTGCCGCGCGCGAGAAATTCCCTGGTGCCCTTGACCAGAATCGCCAGCCGCTCGGCCGGGCTCGCATTCGGGTGTTGACCCGCGAGCGGCACTTCGACACCGAGCGGCACACCCGGCGGCAAGGCGTCGATCAGCGGCCACAGCGGCAGGCCACCTTCACCCGGCAGCAGGCGGCGCGTGCGTGCCTCGACCACCAGACCGTCGAATGCAGGCGGCGCCAACGGCGCATCACAGATCTGGAAGGTGCCGATCAGCTTGGGATCGGCGGCACGCAGCGCCTCCAGCGCGCTGTTGGAGCGGTAAATATGCAGCGCGTCGACCAGCACGTGCGCGTTCGGGCGATTGGCGCGGCGGACCACGTCGAGGGCGTCCGCCAGCGAGGCGACGCCGCGATAGGGCATGAACTCCAGATCGACGGCGATGCCATACGGACGGGCGAGATCGGCGACGTCGGCCAACTTCTCGGCGACAATGGCGAAATCCTTGATGTCGCCAGCGACGGCCAGCCGGGTTGCACCGATGGCAGCGCCGATCTCGAGCATCGGCCGGTGATCTTCAGCACGCAGCTTCTCGTCGAGCGAGATCAGCTCGATATAGAGTACGCAGACACCGGTATCGGCCGTGCGCCGCTTGACCTCGGCCTGCTCGGCGGCGGTGGCGAGCGCATAGACGATGCCGCCGGGCGAGGCCGGCGCGGTGCGAAAGCCGACAGAACTGAAGCCAGCGCGCGCGGCGATGGTGATCAGCTCGGCCGGCGGCACGTCGAGCTCGCTGAGGTGCGCCAGCGACAGCGGTGTATCGACCGGGTACTTGGGCGTCGGCATGTGTGCGCTCCCTCGTTGCGCGGTTCAATACGTGGCGCGTCCGCCGGAGATGTCGAACGTGAAGCCGGTGGTGAAGCTGCACTCCGGCCCGGCGACCCAGGCGACCATGTTGGCGATCTCGTCCACCGTGCAGAAGCGGCCCATCGGGATGCGCTGCTTGCGGCCCTCGATATACTCCGGCGTCATTTCCTTGAAGAGGTCCGTCTCGGTGATCGCCGGCGCGATGGCGTTGACGGTGACGCCCGAGCCCGCCAGTTCGCTGGCCAGGCTCTTGGTGAAGCCGATGACGCCGGCCTTGGCGGCGGAGTAGGCGCAGGCCAACGGATTGCCCTCCTTGCCGGCGATCGAAGCGATGTTGACGATCCGGCCGTGGCCGTTGGCGCGCATGTGCGGGGCAAGGGTGCGGCAGGTGTTGAACACCCCGGTCAGGTCGACGGCCAGCACCTTGGCCCAGGCCTCCGGCGGATACTCCCAAGTCGGCACCGTCGGGCCATTGACGCCGGCATTGTTGACCAGGATGTCGATACGGCCGGTGGCCGCGATGGCAGCAGCGCTGGCCTTCTCGACGCTGGCGAGACTCGTCACATCGACGGATTGGATGAGCGCCGGCGCGAAGCCCGCAGACGGCAACGTCACGGGCGCGGGGTCGAGATCCCAGACGACCACCTTGCAGCCGGCGGACGCCAGTCGCTGGGCAATGCCGAGGCCGATGCCGCGCGCGGCACCCGTGACGATCGCAGTCTGGTCCGCAAGAGGCTGGGTCATCTGGTCATCCAGTGGCGAGCTGAGGCTCAAGTCATCGTCAACGTGAAGGGCGGCAGATCGGCATAGCGTACCGTGACGCGCTGCCCGGCGCGGATCGGTGTCGGCAGCGTCAGCGAGCCGGTCAACACGATTGTGCCCACCGGCAGGGGCACGCCGCGTGCGTTCAAATCGTTGAAGGTCTCGGCGACGATGTCGACAGGATTGCGACGGTAAGCGCCGGTATAGACCTGGATCGGCGGGCTGTCATCGATGCGCGCGTCGATCGGCAGGGTCTCGAAGGCCAAGCCCTGCCAGTTCGCCACGGCCGGCGCCAGCACCGCCGCGCCACTGGTACCGTTGTCGGCGATGGCGTCGAATGTGGTGACGGCGCGGTTTCCCGTGCCGGGCGCATAATGACTGCCGGCAAGTTCGATCGCGGGGTGGAACGCTAGCCGGTCAGCAAGCAAGCTTGCGTCGATGATTGTGCCCACCGGCAAGTCGTGCGTCAGGCGAAAACCAAACTCACACTCGAGCTTGACGCCCGCAAAAAGGTTCGCCGGCACGCGCGCCGGCGTCTCGAAGACGCGATCGGTGAAGATGCGGCCGGGCATCGGCCCATCGTGCCCCTCGAAGATCTGTACAGCGCGCACAGTGGCGCCAACCTTCCAGCCGGCGACGGGCTGGCCGATCAGCTCGGCCATGCGATCCTGGACGGCATAGGCTTGCTGCCGCGTCGTCGGAGCCTGTTCCGCCGGCGGCAGCGGGATCGATGCGCCAGTTCTCCAGGCCTCGGCGAGATCGCGCGCCAGCTGCTCGAATGTGTCGGCCATGCTCGAAATCCCAGTGATTGAAGGCATACCTGACGCCCTTACGCGACGCGCCGCATCGATTTGTGCCCCGAGAGCGCTCGGGTACGCAAGCTTTTGCGCCAAGGCAAATCAGACACAATCAGACGCCCCGTGACAACATCATGGTCGGCATGCTCAAATGCGCTGACGGGCGACATCGCGCCCCGACAACAAGGGCCTGAAGGCTCGGCTCGATGCTTCGAATGCCATGCCTAGGGGAAACGCTTGAGGAGTGTCTACATGCTTGGACTGAAAACAAGGCAACTGCTCGCACTTGCGCCGGCCGCGATGCTGGTGATAGCCGCCATGCCGGCACAGGCGCAGGACGGCGTCATCCGCATCGGCGTGACGCTGCGCATGGTCGTCGAGAACGGCATCAAATACGGTCAATTGAGCAAGGACGAGCTGGAGGCGGTCAATGCCACCGGCGGCATCAACGGCAAGAAGATCGAGGTCATCCTGCTCGACGACGAGTGCAAGCCCGACAAGGGCATCGCCAACGTCAATCGCTTCATCCATCAGAACAAGGTGCATCTGGTGATGGGCTCGACCTGCAGCTCCGTGACGCTGCCGATGGTCGACGTCACGGCCAAGGAGGAGGTGCCGCAGATCATCCCGCACTCCACCAACGCCAACATCACCAAGAAGAACAGCGCCTGGATCTTCCGCAGCTCGGTGTCGGAGCGCTTCTATGCCTCGGTGCATGCCAAGTACCTGTCGGAGAACGTCGGCAAGAAAGTCGCCTACCTGTTCACGACGGACGGCGCCGGCATCGGCTTCACCAAGGACTATCAGGCCTTCATGAAGCGGACCTACAACGTCGATCCGGCCTACGAAGCGCAGATGCAGGAGACGGATCTCGACTTCCGCGCGCATCTTTTGAAGATCAAGGCGCTCGATCCAGAGGTGCTGGCGATCGGCGGCCAGCTCGATGCCATCGCCCGCATCGTGCAGCAGTCCTACGAGGTCGGCATCCCCGCCAAGGTGCGCCGCGTCGCGGCGTCTGCCGCCTCCAACGCGCCGGTTCCCGAGCTTGCCGGCGACGCCGTCAAGGGCCTGATCTTCGCCGCGGCATTCTCGTGCAAGGACGAGCGGCCGGAGGCGCAGGCCTTCGTCAAGCTGGTGAACGAGAAGTACAAGGTCCGCTGCCCGGATCACGACTTCAGCCAAGCCTACGACACCGCCCAGATCATCAAGATGGCGCTGAAGACCGCCAAGCTTGGCCTGACGGATGCGACGCTCAAGGAAGACCGCAAGGCGATCCGCGACGCGCTGGCCGCGGTGAGGGACTTCAAGGGACTGGCGTCCGGTCCGATCAACTTCTGCGCGGATTCGACACCGCAGTGCCGTGACGGCAACAGGACCGGCATCCTGGTCGAGTACACCAAGGGCGGCAAGGACTACGACATGCGCGTTCTTGCCCGCGTGTCGTTCGAGCCGGATTTCGGGCTCTGAGGCATGAGCAGGTGTCTGCCCTGTGGTCAGACACCTTTGCATCCGGCTCGCTGGGTTGAGCAAGGCGCTGTCATGCCGGAGGCATGCAACAAAAGAGCCGAACGAAGCCCAACAATGGCGCCCGTGGCTGTTGGGCTTCGGCGCGAAAGGCGCCTCAACCCAACCTACAGGCAACGGATGACGCCGTGACAGACACCACCGCCACGCAGCCCGCCGGAGTGGCCTCGGCTGCCGCCCATGCATCATGGCTGCAGACTGTTCACCCGATCGTGCCGTGGCTGATCGCTTGCGCCTTGCTGCTACCGGTGCCGCTGCTGGTCGCCAATGCCTACATGCAGTTCGTCGTCAACGTGATGTGCATCAACGTCATCCTGGCGACGGGCCTCAACATCGTGAAGGGCTTCGCCGGCCAGGTGACGGTCGGCCATGTTGCGCTCGCCGCCATCGGCGCCTATTCGTCCGCGGTGATCTCGACCAACCTCGGCGTGCCGTTCTGGGGCGCGCTTCCGCTGGCCATGCTGGTGACCGCCTGCGCCGGCGCGCTGGTCGGCATTCCGTCCCTGCGTCTGGAAGGCGCCTACCTCGCTCTCGCCACCCTTGGCCTGGCGGAATCGGTGCGCATCATCATCTCGGGCAGCGAGGTCCTCGGCGCCTCGGTCGGCTTCGAGAACATCCCGCCGCCCTTCATCGGCAACCGCTCGCTCGGCGACCACCACGCCTACTATTTTGTCGTGATGCCGTTGGCCCTGCTCGGCCTCTACTTCTCCTTCAGCATTCTGTCCTCGGATATCGGCCGCACCTTCAAGTCGATCCGCGAGGACCAGCTGGCGGCGGCCGCCAGCGGCGTCAACGTGCCGAAGTACAAAGTGATCGCCTTCGTGATTTCGGCGCTCTATGCCGGCTGCGCCGGCAGCCTGCAGGCGCATCTGGCGCCGGGCTTCCTGCACCCCAACAGCTACACGATCACCGAGATGGTGACGCTGCTGCTGATGGTCGTGTTCGGCGGCATTGGCCACATCTGGGGCGGCGTCATCGGCGCGGTGGTGGTGACGATTATCGACGACATCACCCGCGACTACTACCAGTACCGCATGATGATGTTCGGCATGGTCATCGTCTTGGTGGTGATCTTCATGCCGCGCGGCATCGGCGGCATCATCGACGACTACTTCATGCGCCGTCGTTTCAGTGCCATCCGCGACGCCAGGAGTGCCGCCGCCAAGGGAAAGAGCACGGATGCCGCTGCTTGAAATCCGCAACCTGTCCAAGAAGTTCGGCGGCTTCACCGCGCTCGCCGACATCAACCTCGTTGTCGAGCCGGGCGAGGTGCGCGGCATCATCGGCCCCAACGGCTCGGGCAAGAGCACGCTCTTCAACATGATCTCCGGCGTCTACAAGCCGGAGCCGGGTGCTTCAATTGTCTTCGATGGTCACGACATCACGGGGCGCGAGTCGCACGAGATCGCGCGCCTCGGCGTCGCCCGCACCTTCCAGATGCTGCGCATCTTCCAGGGCATGAGCGTCATCGACAACATGCTGGTCGGCCATCACGCGCTGATGGCCTACGGATCGGTGTCGGCGGTGATCGGCTCGCGCAAGGTCTGGCGCGAGGAAAAGCGCGTGCGCGCGGAGATGATGGAGCTGCTCGCCTTCATCGGCCTTGCCGACTATGCCGAGATGCCGGCCGGCGAGTTGTCGGGCGGCCAGCGCCGCCTGCTCGCGCTTGGCCGCGCCATGGCGGCCAAACCCAAGCTGCTGATGCTCGACGAGCCGGGCGCCGGCCTGTCGCCGGCCAACGTCGACATCCTGCTGGAAACGGTGCTGTCCCTGCAGAAGCGCTTCGGCCTCACCGTCATCATCATCGAGCACATCCTGAAGCTGGTGATGGATACCTGCCAGAAGGTGAGCGTGCTCGAGCACGGCGAGAAGATCGCCGAGGGCACGCCGGCCGAGATCAAGGAGAACCATGCCGTGATCGAGGCCTACCTCGGCAAGGAGATGAAGGATGATGAAGTGCGCGCCTATCTGAGGTCGGCATAGCCATGCTCGTGATCAAGGACCTCGCCGGCGGTTACGGCAATGTGCAAATCCTCAATGGCGCCACGCTCAAGGTGGATCGCGGCCAGATCGTTGCCCTGCTCGGCGGCAACGGCACCGGCAAGTCGACGCTGCTGAAGGCGGCCTCCGGTCTCATCAAGCCGTGGAGCGGCACCATCACCTTTGATGGCGCACGCATCGATGGGCTCAGGCCCGATGTCATCGTCCGGGCCGGGCTGGTGCAGGTGACGCAGGGCAAGGAGGCGTTCCCCGGCATGACGGTGGAGGAGAACCTCCGCCTCGGCGCCTACGTCGTACGCGATCGCGCCAAGAGCGCGGCGGCGCTGGAGCGTGTCTACTCCTACTTCCCCATCCTCGAGGAAAAGCGCCGGCAGCTGTCCGGCACGTTGTCGGGCGGGCAATTGCAGATGGTGTGCATCGGCCGCGGGCTGATGTCGTCGCCGAAAATGATCATGCTGGACGAGCCGAGCGCCGCGCTCGCGCCGCAGATTGTGCTGGAGATCTTCCGCACCATCTATCGCATCGCCAAGGACGGCATGACCGTGCTGATGGTCGAGCAGAATGTGCGCATGGCGCTGCTGCTGGCGGCCTACGGCTACGTCATCAAGGACGGCATCATCCATATCGAGGGTCCAGCCGACAAACTGATCTACGACGACAACGTGCGGCTGTCCTATCTCGGCGGCACTGTCGCCAATCGCGAGGCGCAGCTGTGAGCGTGGGTGCCTGACCCTGCGGGTCAGACACCATCTCGAAGGAGCAACCGGTGGACTATTTCATCGACCTGGTGATCATCGGCATCTCGATCGGCATGGTCTATGCCCTGGTCGCGCTCGGCATCTCGCTGATCTATTCGGGCTTGGACATCATCCATTTCGCCCACGGCGAGATCTATATGCTCGGCGCCTTCATCGGCCTGATGCTGTTCGACAAGCTGGCGCTGCCCTACATACCGACGCTGCTGCTGGCCGTGATCCTGACGGGCTTCGTCGGCGTCTTCATCGAGCGCGTGTTCTACCGCCGCCTGACGCGCGCCGGCGGCGGCTACACCGTCGCCGGCATGGGCATGGTGATCGTCGGCTTCGGCATGTCGATCGTGCTGCAGAATGTCGCCTACCTGATCTGGGGACCAAAACCGTTCCCGTTCCCGGTGCCGTTCGGCATGCCGCTCGAGATCGGCAACCTGGCGCTGCCGATGTCCTACATATGGATCATCACCACCGCGCTGGTGCTGATGTTCGTGCTCAACCTGGTCCTGAAGAGGACCATGATCGGACTGGCGATCCGCGCCGTCGCCTACAACAAGGACATCGCCTATCTCAGCGGCGTCAACGTGCCCTTGATGATCTCGATCATCTTTGGCGTCGCCTGTGCGCTGGGCGCTGCCGCCGGCGTGCTGATCGGGCCGATCAACTACGTCCAGGTGCAGATGGGCATCGGCATCCTGGTCAAATCGTTTGCAGCCGCCGTCGTCGGCGGCTTCGGCAGCCTGCCCGGCGCCGTGCTCGGCGGCGTGCTGGTCGGCGTCGTCGAGAGCCTCGGCGCCGGCTACGTCAACGGCACCTACAAGGACGTCTACGCCTTCGTCCTGTTGGTCTTCGTCCTCATGGTGAAGCCGTCGGGCATCCTTGGCATCGAGGCCAAGGTCAAGGCCTGATCCCAATGCGCGGTCGTGCGCGGCGCCTTTAGTTGTCGTCTACTCCTCGCCGCCCTTCGTCACGGTAATATCGGGGGCGTCTTCGTTCTTCATGCCCTGCACGTGGTAGCCGGCGTCGACGTGCAGGATTTCGCCGGTGACGCCGCGGGATAGGTCGGACAGCAGGTAAAGGCCGCTGTCGCCGACCTCCTCGATGGTCACCGTGCGGCGCAGCGCCGAGTTGTACTCGTTCCACTTGAGGATGTAGCGGAAGTCGGCGATGCCGGATGCCGCCAGCGTCTTGATCGGACCAGCCGAGATGGCGTTGATGCGGATCCCGTTCTTGCCAAGGTCGGCCGCGAGGTAACGCACGGAGGCTTCCAGGGCCGCCTTGGCCACACCCATCACGTTGTAGTGCGGCATGACCTTTTCGGCGCCGTAATAGGTCAGCGTCAGCATCGAGCCGCCCGCCGGCATGAGTTTCTCGGCCCGCTGCGCCAAAGCGGTGAACGAGTAGCAGGAGATCAGCATGGTCTGGATGAAGTTCTTCTCGCTGGTGTCGACGTAGCGGCCATCGAGCTCGGCCTTGTCTGAGAAGGCAATGCAGTGGACGAGAAAATCGAGCTGGCCCCATTTGACCTTGAGTTCTTCGAAGACCGCATCCATCGAGGCTGCCTGCGACACGTCACATGGCAGCACGATGTTCGAGCCGACCTCGGCGGCCAGCGGCTCCACGCGCTTTTTCAGGGCGTCGCCTTGATAGGTAAAGGCCAGCTCGGCGCCCTGCGCGGCCGCGGACTTGGCAATGCCCCAGGCGATCGAGCGGTTGTTGGCAACGCCCATGACGAGGCCACGCTTGCCCGCCATCAATGTTCCTTTTGCCATCGTCGCGCTCGCCTCAACTCCAGCCATAAACTCTTGTTCTCCCTTCATTCCGGTGACGAGCGGCATCCTACACCATTGGCACAGCGGGTCCAGACTTGCCGGTGGCCTCTGCCCGGGGCGGATCAGTTCAGCCCACATGTCAGCTGACCCTCGGGTCGCGTCGCTCGCGCACGATCCAGTCACACGTTCCGAGGTGGGCGGCAGCGGCAGCCCCTCTTAGGCGCTGGCGGAATGGGAAGACATCCTTGCCGGCCCCGTTGAACAGGTCACGGCGTTGCTGGTCGAACGTTCGGAGCACGCAGCACACCTTCGCCAATCCAGTCCCTTCGCCGGCTTCCTGAGCGAGGCCGAGCGCAAAGCCATCTATCAATCCTTCGCGCCTCCGACATGGACTTCCCAGCAACGGCCAGCGGCCTGTTCCCCTCCCGGAAACAGACGATCGAGGCGACCGAGTTCCTGGCAGCGCTTCGTGCGCTGGCACCAGGTTCGGGCGCAGCCGTTGTTCCGGCATCGCGTGAGGATCAGGGTTTTCAGCAGCCTGAGCCGGAGGCGATTGTAGTCGGGGAGCGGTTTCGGCGGGGGCGGCGGTTGGTGTCGTGGCATGGATCATCCTCGTGCAAATTGGGCAGCCCAAAACTCCCTCGTGCGCCGCTTGACGCGCGAGGGTCGCGTGGTCAGGGTCGGGCGCCGAAGGCAGCCTGACATTTTGATAGTGGGCCACCCGCGGCGCCCGTTGTCATCGCGGCGATTTGGGAAGGGATTGCAGCTCGGTCGAGCGGAGCGCTTGCGCGTCCGATCGCCTGTGATCTACACGGCTCCGGTGCCCACGCCATTGCTGGCGCCGCTGCCGGAGCGGGCAATCCCAGCCTCCGTGGTCCGCTCGTGCCGTCGACACGAGCCGCAACCCCGGCGCCGCATTCTCCCCGCATGCTCGGACGGATCGATCACGCCCCGGTCCCGGAAAGAACGAGGGCATCGTAATCTGGCGCCGGGTCGCGGGGATAAGTTTGCGCGTTCGGGTTGCGGGCGGCGGGTCCGGTCGTGTGACGGGTTTCGGATGCCGGCCACACGGACGTCTCCACGCGCACCGAGGCCGGCGTTCGAAAGCCGTCACAATAGGAGACGAACCGAAATCATCTCTCGCGATGGGCTTTTCGCTCAGGCGCGGGCGGCGCTGCGGTTGCCGCACTTTCCGCTCCATCGGCAACGCACTTCGCAGGCGGCTCGGTCCGCGATGTGCGGGCCTTCACTGCTTGGGCGGTGGACGCAGCGACGAGTGGTGATGCGAAATGAACCAATCGTTCCCCTGCTTCACTAGAACCATTGTGAAGCGGGCAGGCTCTGGCGTGAGTTGGCCGTCTTTGTTGCGCATGAAGTCGTTGAAGCCAACCACCAGGATAGTCTGGTCGTTGAGTGCCTTAAGCTCGTGCTCCCGGAACTCGACCTTGTTTCCGGTGCCGACTACGACAGTGAAGTATTTCGTGATCGCCTCACGACCTATCGTTAGGTCTCTGCTCCTGGTGCCGTGCAGGATCGCGTCGGTCGCATACAGCTTCGCGACGGCGACGTTGTCGTTGGCATCGTAAGCCGCTTTCCAACGAACGAACAAAACAGCCGCCTCCTCTGCGGGTCCTGAGAAGACTTGTGTTGGAGCTAGCGCGAAGAGCACCACCAACAAGACCCGTCCGAGCGCAAGCATGGCTTTCCTCCCATTGTCGTCAGAATTCGTGGCTTCCAATTCCAGTGTGTCAGCACGCCGCCCAACGAGCAACCTCCTTGGGTTGGCGGGCTTCCGAGTTGGGTCAGGGGCTGCCGATCGCAGCCTCTCGGCGTCGACAGCAGCACCTTCACCAGCGGACATCATGGGCGAGCTAATCTGTCTCGTCAACGCTCGATGGCCCGAAGTCCGCTCCTGTATAGCTGCGACTGAGGGCGGGGGTGTGCTGGCGCAAAGCTTCGATGGCGGTTTCGGGGTCACTCGCGACAATTTCCAGCGGTTCCCTACGCGCATCGTCGATGGCAGATTTTCCTTCATTCGCGGCCGTGACAAACTGAATGCGGAGCAAACGACCGCCCCACACCCTAACCGTCCTTCAAGGCGAGACTTGAATTGCCGGCGCGCCTCAGCCCTCCAGGCTCCACACGCCATTGGCTTGGCGGCAGGCGACGCCCTCGGCTTTGCGCGAGGTCATGCCGGAGGTCAGCATCATTTTCAGGTGGCGGCAAACCTTGCCCGAGTCGGATTTGAATGAGGCCGTCGGCTGGAACACGCCGGACAGCCGGCCGTGCGCACGGTACCAGACGAAGGTGGAGCCATCGCCGACCTCGGACAAGGTGACCTGCAGGGCCTCGAGAGCCGCGATTTCATCGGCGGTATCGAGCGTTGCCTTGAGATCATAGGATCTCGGCGCTGGTGGCCGGGCTTCCGCCTTCGGTTCGGCGCGTGCCAGATCGGGTCCCAGGAGAACGGCGACAAACAGGAAAAACCCTGCCGCCGCGGTCACGGCAAGGGTCGACAAGGCAGGCGAACGCGACATGATACAACTCCACGCACCACAACAGAACGGCTGGTCGCACCTCGACAGGGTGCAATCCGGGCTTCGACAGTGTGGACGAACAGCGTTAATAGGAGGTTGATCGGCGTGCCGGCTCAGCGGGACCGGAGCGCTGTTTGCCCTCAGCAACGGATGCTTGGATGTCCGACACGCCAAAGACCGATGCGTACGCCGGCCCCCCGGCTCCCGACTTCACGGCGGCCGAGGACCCATTCGCCCTATTCGAAGTCTGGTTCGCGGATGCGGGTCAGCACGAGATCAACGACGCCAACGCCATGGCGCTGGCGACTGTCGATGCCGCCGGCATGCCCAACGTGCGCATGGTGCTGCTGAAGGGCCTCGACGCTGCTTCCCATGCCAATCGCGGTTTCGTTTTTTACACCAACGTGGAAAGTGCCAAGGGCGGCGAGTTGCGCGGCAACCTGAAGGCGGCGCTGTTGTTTCACTGGAAATCGTTGCGCCGGCAGGTGCGCGTGCGCGGCGCCATCACCGAGGTGGAGCCGGCGGAGGCCGATGCCTATTTCGCCACACGTGCGCGGGGCTCGCGCCTTGGCGCCTGGGCCAGCCAGCAATCGCGCCCGCTCGAAAGCCGGTTTGCGCTGGAAAAAGCCGTTGCCTATTACGCGGCGCGCTATCCGCTGGGTGACATTCCGCGGCCACCCTACTGGTCCGGCTTCCGCGTCACGCCAATCGACATGGAATTCTGGCACGATCGGCCGTTTCGCCTGCATGATCGCGTCGGCTTCCGGCGCGACAGCCCGGCCGTGCCCTGGCGCCGCCAGCAGCTCTATCCGTGAGCTGGCGATTGCCTGATGAATCGCGACCGCGCATGCCATAAGCTCATCCTGCCATCCTGTTGTGATCCCGCCGCGCCGAAGGAGCCTCACTGTGCCGCCATCCCGTCCCCGCATCCGGCTGCTGCAGGTGCCGGCCACGCTGCCCAGCCGTGCACCGGCGCGCTCGGAAATGCTGCGCTACGCCATCGAGCGCAGTGGCCTCAAGCGCATGACCGGGCACGAGGTGCTGGCGCAGATCCCAGAAATTGCGGAGATCGCCGAGGTCGAGGTCGATGCCGGCAACGAGCATGCGGTGGCGACACCGGCCGATTTGGTGCGCACCGGCCAGCACCTGCAGAGCGTCCTGGCCAAGCCTGAGATCGACGGTGCGGTGATCATCCACGGCACCAATGCGCTGGAGGAGACCGCCTTCTTCCTGCAGCTGACTTTGAAAAGCGCCAAGCCCGTGGTCATCACCGGCGCCCAGCGGCCGTTCACGGCCATAAGCACGGACGGGCCAGTCAATCTCACCGACGCCTTCCGCGTGGTCACCTCGCTGGACGCACACGGCAAGGGCGTGCTGGTCGTCGCCAATAATGAAATCCACTCGGCCCGCGATGTCACCAAGACCAGCACCTACCGGCTGCACACGTTCAAGAGCCGCGATGCCGGGCCCATGGGATACGCCGATGCCGATCGGGTCGTATTTTACCGGGCACAGGTGCGCCGGCACACACTTGACAACGCCTTTGCGCTGACCGCGGAGACGAAACTGCCGCGTGTCGATGTGCTCTATGTCCATGCCGGCGCCAACGGCGACCTGGCCGAAGCCGCTGTCGATCTCGGCGCCAAGGGGCTGGTCATCGCCGGCTCGGGAGCTGGAGCAACCGGCGATATGCGCCAGACACTTGCCCGCTTGTGCCGCGACAAAGGCATCGTCGTTGCACGGTCGAGCCGGGTTGGCGAGGGCCGGGTGGTGCTCGACGACAACTGGCAGGAGCCGGGCATGGTCGCCACCGACAACCTCAATCCGCACAAGGCGGCGCTGCTGCTGGCGCTGGCCCTGAGCCAAACCAGCGATCCAGCGGCCATTCAGGGCTACTTCGATAGCCATTAGCCGCTGCGATCCCGGCAGCGTCTACGCGCGCCAGGCCAGGATCGCGACGATGACCAGAGTCACGGCGTTGGTGGCTATATGGCAGAGCAACGGTAGCCGCAAACTGCCGCTGCGCCACAGCAGCCAACAGAAATACAGGCCAACCAGGAAGACTTCGACCATGCCGGCGGCCGAGTAACCGGCATGGAGCGACGTCCATCCCAGTGTGGACACTACGGCGGAGCCCCAGAACCGCAGCCGCGAACGACTGAGCGCTGGCAACAAGAAGCCGCGAAACAACAGCTCTTCGGCAACCGGAGCGCCAACGGCCACGGCCAGGATGGCGAGCAGCCACACCGGCGAGCGCAACAGCATGATGAAGGGCTGCAGATCGGTCACCAAGTCGGTGAAGCCCGTGGCATAGGCCGACGCGCTATACAGGCTTAGGAGGACCAGAGTTCCGGTCAGTGCTTCCCAATAGGCGCGCGGGCCTTTCGCGGATCCGCCGAGCGCGAGACTGCCGGCAAGGGCGCCACCACCCCATCTGGCGGCGGTCAGGGTCAACAGGATCATCGTGGCCTGCATGGCGAGCAGGAACAGCACGGTGGCGGCGGGCGCCGGCAGTCCCACCAATGGCGATGCGGCCGGCTGCAGGGAACGAACCGCGGCAACGAGAATTTTGCCGGACAGAAGCGAAATTGCCACAATCAAGATCGAAATGCTGAGCGCCGGCAGTGGAGACCAGCCGGTTCCAGTCGAGAACCGCGGTGCGCCTTGACGCAGTGCGACGAGATGCAGAAAGCGCATGTTTAGCTCGCACAGCAGGGCCTACGGGACGTTGATTACGCCCGGGCTGGAGCGCCAAAATGGCGCCTCCGGCCTGCCGGCTAGGCACCGGATTCGGCTGCCATCAGGGCTTCATTTCACGTGGAGCTTTTTTTTAACACGGTCCCGGCTTATATTAGTCCTGCTGGATTCGTCCAGCTATGGCGATAAATGGACGTCGTAATAAGCCGTTCGGACCCGGGGGCGGTACCCGGCGCCTCCACCAAACCCAGGGGCTAGGGCCCAGGGGACAGCTGCCAGGGCAAGATTTTCGCGCCCCGGTATCTGCAACCTGCAACCTAGACCTTGCCATGGGGGCGAAATAGGATCGACGGGTGGTTAAAGGGCGCGCTTTTGCTCGGCATGGTTCCGCCGTTATCGGGCCAACCAGAATAGTTGCCAATGACAACTATGCTGAGGCCGCTGTCGCTGCGTAACGCAGTGCCAAAAGCCTGAACTCGAAGTCCTTGCCCCTAGCCGGGTAAGGCGCGGTCTTGGAGGGCACCGGGCAACAGAAGCCCTCCACCTCTTTTGGCGTCTGGGTCTGCAGCCTGCGCCACCGAGTTTGAATACGAGGCCAATGACGACCGCGCGCACCATAGATTATGAAGCGTTGGCACAGGACGCCATGCGTGGCGTGGTACGCCAAGTGCTGACGCAGGTGGCCAAGACAGGCCTACCTGGCGACCATCATTTCTATGTTTCCTTCGATACCCAGCTTCCCGGAGTTTCGATCTCCAAGCGCCTGAAGGAGAAGTACTCCGAGGAGATGACGATCGTTCTCCAGCATCGCTTCTGGGACCTCTCCGTCACGGAGGAGCGCTTTGAAGTGAAACTGACGTTCGACGGCATTCCCGAGCGGCTGGTGGTGCCGTTTGACGCCATCAAGGTGTTTTTTGATCCCAGCGTCCGCTATGGCCTGCAGTTCGAGGATCCGGACTGGGTGCAAGACGGCCCGTTGACCGCCGGCAACAGCGGCGACCGGCCCTTCAGTGCCGCGTCGGGCAGCGGCGCCGAACAGTCGACCACGGCCGCCAGGAGCGCTGGGCAACGCAAACGGCCATTGCGCAAGCCGCGCCTGGATCGGATCGATACGGTCGAGACCTCGCAGCCCGTGCAAGGCAATGGCGCCGGCAGCGCCGTCGAAAAAGAGTCGGTGCGCGGAGCGCCGCCGCCGCGGCCGGCCGAATTGAAGCCCGTCCCGGCGCCGCCTCCCAGTGGCGCCCAGATCGTCAGCCTCAGCGATTTCCGCAAGAAGTAGGCGTTGCGGCGGCGGCCACGAATGAGGTCGCTTCCACGAGCAACCGGAGTGCCGTTCATGACCAAGCAGCAGATCGAGCTCGTGCTCGGACGGGTCGCGACCTGGCCCCGTTCCGCCCAGGAAGAACTACTGCGATCGGTCGGAGAGATCGAGCAGCGCCAAGTCGGCACATATCGGCTTTCGGCAGCAGAACTTGCGGCGATTGAAGAAGGCCTGGCCCAGGCCGATCGGGGCGAATTTGTGACTGACCAGGAGATGGAGGCCTTTTTCAGCGGCCAAAGTTAATGCGAGTCCGTTACACACGACAAGCGCGGGACGACCTGAAGTCAATCGATGAGTATTTGAGAACGCGCAGCGTAGCAGGCGCGCGCAACGTGCGCGCCCGCGTGAAGAAAACGGTCCAGGCCTTGTCGGCGGCACCAGGCCTCGGACGGCCAACCGAACGACCGCGTCTTCGGGTCATCGGCACACGACGTTATCCGTACCTCATCTTCTATCGAATGGGGGACGATGCCGTAGTGATTGTGCATATTCGCCACGCTGCCCGGGAGGATCCGGGCGATGATGTGCTCGCATAAGACCTCCGGCTGGCCACGTCCATCGCTTCGCCGACATGAGTGCCGACTTTGGCGCCTGGGTCGTGTTCTGGGGACCCATCGGCGGCGAGCGGGGATGAGCCGCGCGATCAGCGCAT
Source organism: uncultured Devosia sp. (assembly GCA_964498125.1). Lineage (GTDB taxonomy): Bacteria > Pseudomonadota > Alphaproteobacteria > Rhizobiales > Hyphomicrobiaceae > CAMDBL01. The sequence continues at coordinate 73,610 of CAZCGE010000030.1, forward strand.
TGGACAAGTGCTGTTCCTTCCGGCGAGAATGCCAGCCATCGTTGCCAAGGAGGACTACACCCATGCTCTACGAGCTTCGCGTTTACCAGGCTGTTCCCGGCAAGCTGCCGGCGGTCATCAAGCGTTTCGACACGATCACGATGGCGATCTTCAAGAAGCACGGCATCCGTCAGGCCGGCTTCTGGACCACACTCATTGGCGACTCCAATCAACAGCTGACATACATGCTGCAGTGGGAGTCGCTGGCGGAACGCGACCAGAAGTGGACCGCGTTCCAGAACGATCCGGAGTGGATCGAGAAGCGTGCCGGCACCGAGAAAGATGGTCCCTTGGTGGCCAAGGTCTCCAATGAGATCCTGCAGCCGACGGCGTTCTCGAGCGTGAAATAGGCACAGCCGAAATCGCGGTCGATCCGCATACGCTTACCCCGTTGGGCCAGTCTCAGCCGAATCCGGCTGCGGCCGGTCCTGCGGGCTGAATCGCAGCGTCAGCACGCCATCGTTCAGCTCGGCGCATTCGACCTCGCGTACGAACGGGTCGGTGGCCTCGATGTCGGCTGCGGCGATGCAACTCGCCGCCGTCGGAAATGGCTTGATGTGGACGCCGCTGTCGCCGCCTGGCAGAACCAGCGTGCTGATCATGACGATGATATTGAAAGTCATTGGCGTTGCTCCGTCTCGATTGGCAAGCGCCGGACTGAGCCACCTGGCTGGCCGGGCGATGGACGCAACGCAACACGACGAATCGGTACGAGGGTGAGCATCGTCACTAAAAATGGCAGAAAATTGAGGGACTTAAGCTCGGCATCTGCATATCGCGCTGGGCATTGCCGCTGAGCACGCCTGGTCGACTGGAGCCGACGGCCCGCGCGTGCTACCTCCTCGCATCAGAACGCCACTGCATCACGAGGATCGACCGATGACCGCCGCCGCACCAGGCAGAACCCGCACCGAGACTGACACCTTTGGACCCATCGAGGTCGCGACCGACCGCTATTGGGGCGCGCAGGCGCAGCGTAGCTTGAGCAATTTCAAGATCGGCACCGAGCGCCAGCCGAAGTCTGTGATCCGTGCACTGGGCATCGTCAAGCGCGCGGCGGCCGAGGCCAACATGGCGCTGGGACGCCTGCAACCAGAAGTGGGCGAGCCGATTTTAAAGGCGGCGCAGGAGGTGATCGAGGGGAGGCTCGACGACCACTTCCCCCTCGTCGTCTGGCAGACGGGCTCCGGCACCCAGTCGAACATGAATGCCAACGAGGTGATCTCCAACCGCGCCATCGAAATGCTGGGCGGGGTGATGGGCTCCAAGAAGCCGATCCATCCCAACGATCACGTCAACATGAGCCAGTCGTCGAACGACACCTATCCGACGGCGATGCACATTGCCTGCGCCGAGGAGATCGTCCGTTCACTGTTGCCTGCGCTCCGCCACCTCCATGCCGCGCTCATGAAGAAGCAGCATGCCTTCCAGCACATCATCAAGATCGGCCGCACGCACACGCAGGATGCGACGCCGCTGACGCTCGGCCAGGAATTCTCCGGCTACGCCGCCCAGGTCGGTAACGCCATCCTGCGCATCGAGCAGACGCTTTCCGGCCTTTATGAATTGGCGCAAGGTGGCACCGCGGTCGGCACCGGCCTCAACGCGCCGATCGGTTTCGCCGAGAAGGTCGCCGAGCGCATCGCCGCCATTACCTCACTCCCGTTCGTCACCGCGCCCAACAAGTTCGAGGCACTGGCCGCCCACGACGCCATGGTGTTCAGCCACGGCGCTATCAATTCCGCTGCCGCCGCCCTGTTCAAGATCGCCAACGACATCCGCTTCTTAGGGAGCGGCCCGCGCTCCGGCCTCGGCGAGCTGAACCTGCCGGAGAACGAGCCCGGCTCCTCGATCATGCCGGGCAAGGTCAATCCGACGCAGTGCGAGGCGCTGACCATGGTCTGCGCGCACATCTTCGGCAACAACGCCGTCATCACCTTTGCAGGCAGCCAGGGCCACTTCGAGCTCAATGTCTTCAATCCCGTCATGGCCTACAATTTCCTGCAGTCGGTGCGGCTGATGGCCGACGCGGCGGTCTCCTTCACCGATAACTGCGTCGCCGGCATCGCGGCGCGCGAGGACAACATCAAGGCCGGGCTCGACCGCTCGCTGATGCTGGTGACGGCCTTGGCGCCGAAATACGGCTACGACCGCGCCGCGAAAATCGCCAAGACCGCGCACAAGAACGGCACGACCTTGCGCGAGGAGGCGCTGGCCGACGGCATCCCGGCCGCCGACTTCGACGCCATCGTCAGGCCAGAGAAGATGCTTGGGCCGGAGTGATGAGACGGCGGCGGCCTGAAGCCGTATTATACCACGCTTGCAATGATCATATCATCCGTGTTATACAGCTCCGGGAGCCCTGATGCCTTGGACCGTTGCTTATCATGAGAACGCCCAGGCCGAAGCCGACGCACAGCCCCTCGACATCCGCGCGCGGCTCTTGCGCATCATCGAGGTGGTCGAGCGGCACGGACTCGAGAAGCTCCCGCCCAAACTGGCCCGCCACCTCGGAGGCGAGCTGTGGGAGCTGCGCTTGAAGGGCAAGGACGGCATCGCGCGAGCACTTTACGTGACGCGCAATGGGCAACGGGTGGTGATCGTGCGCGTCTTCACCAAGAAGACGCAGAAGACACCCCCACGCGAGATCAGACTGGCGCTGCGGCGCGCCGAGGAGGTGACATGACCGACGCCAGGAAACCCTCCCGCAAGGCCAGGCTCGTCCCGGCCGAGGAGGTGCATGCGAGGTGGCGTAAGGACCCTCGATTCAAGGCGGCCTACGACGCCCTCGAGGAGGAGTTCGCCCTTCTCTCGGAGCTGTTCGAGGCCCGGACGAAGGCGGGCTTGAGCCAAAGCGATATCGCCAAACGCATGCGAACGACGCAGCCCGCCGTCGCCCGCCTCGAAGGCATGGCACACCGCGCCTCGCTCAAGACGCTCAAGAGCTACGCCGCGGCAACTGGCCACCGCCTCAGGATTTCGCTCGAGCCGATCGCGCCCAAGGATCGGCTTTGATGCGGCCGCCAAGATCTCGCGCAAGAACAGCACGACCTTGCGCGAGGAAGCGCTGGCCGACGGCATTCCGGCCGCGGACTTCGATGCGATCGTCAGGCCAGAGAAGATGCTTGCGCCGGGATGAGGGTGATCTCCCTCGAACCGTAGGTCGGGTCGAGCCCTTCGCGAGACCCGACACTTTGCTTTGGCACCGGAAACGTCGGGTCTCCCCCGGATCAAGTGTCCGGTTTCGACCCGACCTACGCTACTATTCCCCCATGGCCGTCTTCATCCACCTCTGCCGCGTATTCGCCTTTCACCCCATCTTGCGCAGCTTCTGCAAACAGCGCAGCTCGCGCGGCGGATCGGGCGGCGGCATGAACTGCGACCACAAGGTGTTCGATACCTCGCCGACGTAGATGTCGCCGCGCGAGTCGATGGCGAGACCATGCGGGGCGATGAACTGGCCGACCGCCTCGCCGGCGTGCATGTGGCCGAGTCGCGCCAGCACCTTGCCGGTGTGGTCGGTGATGGAGATGCGCGGGCCGAGGTTCGGGATGTCCTTGTTCACCGCCATCGTCGGCCCGAGCTCGCCGACGTAGAAGTTGGGGTTGGCGCCGGTGCCCATGCACAGCCCGCAGGGGCGGTGCAGAAAACTCCACTGCGTCTCGTAGCGGCCGTTGCCGTCGAACACCTGCACGCGGTGGTTCTCGCGATCGGCGACGTAAAGCCAGCCGTCGGCGTCGGCGCAGATGTTGTGCACGATGTTGAACTGGCCGGCGTCGCTGCCGGGCCCGCCCCAGGTCGACAGATGCTTGCCGTCGGGTGCGAACTTGTGCACCGCGCTGTTGCCGTAGCCGTCGGTGACGTAGATCTCGCCCTTCGGCGACAGCGCGGTGTGGGTGCAGCGGTGAAACGGCAGTCCGCTCATGTAGGGCGACGGGCGTCCCGGGATGCCGAGGGTCAGCAGGATTTTGCCGTCGAGGGAGCATTGACGCACGCTGTGGTCGCCGTCGTCGGTCAGCCAGACGGACTCGTCGGGCCCCATGTGCAGGCCGTGCGCGCGCTTGAAGATGCCTTCACCCCACGAGCGCAAAAAACGGCCGTCGCGGTCGAAGACGATCATCGGGTGCGGGCCGCGGTTGAACACGTAGACGTTGTCCTTGGCATCGACGCCGACGGCGCCGACATCGCCGTAGGCCCAGCCGTCAGGCAGTTTACCCCAGCCCTCGATCACCTCGTAGCGGTGCCGGCCTTCGCCCAGGATCACGCTCATGGTTCACCTCGTCAGCTGCTCTCTTCAAACAGAAGAGCATTGTTTGGCCGCTCGGTCGACAGCCAGTGCGTCGGCGTGGGCGAGGCTTGCGCGTTCGTCGAAGATGAAGCATGTGCCGCGCCACAGGCTCGTTGCGGGCGGCACCTCGGCGAGATAGCGCAGGATGCCGCCTTCGAGCTGATAGACCTGCGGGAAACCGTGCGCGATGAGATAGGCCGACGCCTTCTCGCAACGGATGCCGCCCGTGCAGAACATGGCAATCTTGCGATGCCGCCGCGGATCGAGGTGCCGCGCGACGAAATCGGGCCACTCGCCAAAACTGCGCGTACCGGGATCAATGGCGCGCGTGAACGTGCCCTCGGCGACTTCGTAGGCGTTGCGGGTATCGACGACGAGCACGTCCGGATCGCGGATCAGCGCATTCCAGTCGGCGGGTTTGATCGCGGTGCCGGCACGCTGCGTCGGGTCGGCCTCCGGCCGGCGCAGACTGATGATCTCGCGCTTCACCTTGACCTTGAGGCGCTGGAACGGGTGGCCGTCGGCGGTTGCGTCCTTGGTGACGAGATCGGCAAAGCGCGGATCGGCGCGCAGACCCGCGAGGAATGCATCCATGCGGTCGGGCGCGCCGGAGATCGTGCCGTTGATCCCCTCATGCGCGACCAGGATCGTGCCTTTCATGGCGCGCGCGGCGAGCGTGTCGCGCAGCCACAACCGCAGCGCCGGCGGGTCTTCGATGCGGACGAACTTGTAGAAGGCGGAGACGGTGACGGTCATGAGGTGGTGCTGTCGGTTGCGGGATTTGCTACAGGTTGATCGCGGCCACCCTTACCCCCTGCCTCCTTCCGTCGCCAGCCACGCGCCGCAGCAGGCCTTGGCCAGCTCGCGCACGCGCAGGATGTAGCTCTGCCGCTCCGTCACCGAGATGACACCGCGGGCGTCGAGCAGGTTGAACAGGTGGCTGGCCTTGATGCACTGGTCGTAGGCCGGCAGCGCGAGCAGGTGCTTGGGTGGGGTCAGACCCGCGGGGTCTGACCCCTTCTCCGACCCCTTCTCCAGCAGAGCCTTGCACTCGCCCTCCGCGTCCTTGAAGTGGGACAGCAGAATATCGGTATTGGCGTGCTCGAAGTTGAAGCGCGAGTACTCCTGCTCGGCCTGCAGGAAGACGTCGCCGTAGCTGAGCTTGCGCGCATCATCTCGGCCGTTGAAATTCAAGTCGAAGACGCGGTCGACGCCCTGCACGACCATGGCCAGCCGCTCCAGGCCATAGGTGATCTCGCCCGACACCGGCCGGCAGTCGAAGCCGCCAACCTGCTGGAAGTAGGTGAACTGCGTCACCTCCATGCCGTTGCACCACACCTCCCAGCCGAGACCCCAGGCGCCGAGCGTCGGGCTTTCCCAGTCGTCCTCGACGAAGCGGATGTCGTTGATGCTCGTGTCAATGCCGATGGCGTCGAGGCTCTTCAGGTAGAGATCCAGGATGTCGGCCGGCGACGGCTTCATGAGCACCTGGAACTGGTAGTAATGCTGCAGCCGGTTCGGGTTCTCGCCGTAGCGCCCGTCCTTGGGCCGGCGCGAGGGCTGCACGTAGGCCGCGTTCCAGGGCCGGGGCCCGAGCGCGCGCAAGGTGGTGGCCGGATGGAAGGTGCCGGCGCCGACCTCCATGTCGTAGGGCTGCAGGACGACGCAGCCCTGCGCGCCCCAGAATTGCTGTAGCGTCAGGATCAGGTCCTGGAAGGACTCGCGGGGGCGCAGTTCCGGCACGGCGTGTGATGTCGATTTTTTCGGCATGTTGGCTTGGCGCCCCGTCATTGATCGCAGTGCACTATACGCGATCGGAGTCGGCTGTCACGTCGCCCGAGGCCGCGGCATTCTCCGCTCGCGCTATGCGCTGGCGTTCTCGGCGATGGTCCCGGTCAACTGGACAATGGCGTTTTCCATCGCATCCAGCTCGCCGCGGATGCGGCCAGCCTGCGCATCCTGGCCGTTGAAATCGTAGTAGTCGAGCGCGGCGAGCTTCATCTCGGCGGCTTCCGATATCAGCCCGGAATGGCCGCGCCTGGCGCCGACGGCGTAGAGGATGGCGCCGAGATGGTCATTGAGGCCGGCGCGCATCGGCGCTTCGAGAGTGGGCATGACGATCGACTGGCCGCCGCGCAGCACGGAGATGGCCTCCTCCTCCAGCCAGGCTTCGCCGCGCACCCTGGAGAGTGTCAGGAGTGCTTGTACGAGCATGGCGACGGCGCCGCTGCGGATAGCAGGCACGGTCATGTCCTGGGGCGCTGCAAGGACGGCGCGCAGAACGACGACAGCCTCGTTGTGGTGCGTCGTCCCGCCCGTTTCCTGGTCCATGCGCACCAGTGTGGCGGCGAGCCGGAAGCTGGCGCCGGTCCATTCTCGGGGCCTGAAGTCGCGATTGATGACATCGAGGGCTGCGCGGTAAGCGAACGCGGCCTCGGATAGTGCGGCGATGTCGCCCTGTATCTCTCCGTGTGCCTTCAGGGCATCGGCAAGGCCGAGCTGGGCGTGGGACCAGTGTTCCGCCTGGTCGAGTTTGACGAGCACGTCGGCGGCGGACTTGAAGTGCTGGCCCGCGGCCATGAAGCGTTCACGACGGCCTTCCAGGTTGCCGAGTTGCATCAGGATGCGGCCGAGATCGAGATGGGCGAGCGCCCAATCGAGCGGTGCTTCATGCATCGCCAGCAGGCGGCCGGCATCGGCATAGACCTGCGCGGCTTCGGACAAGGCCGTGGTCTCGTTGGCGATCTTGCCGTGGGCGGCGAGCGCACTGGCCTGGCGCATCAGGAAGCCGCGCCGGCCCTTGCGGTCAGCGTCGGGAAGACAGCGGGAGGCGTTGGCGTAATGCCTGGAGGCGCGGCGAAAATGCCCGCCGAGCTCCTCGATTTCGGCACGGATGGCGCGCGTGTCGGCCGCGTCCGCGAGGCAGCGATGCGCCACCGCCAGGTCGAGCGTCGCGGCTCTGAGGTAGACGTCCTCGGCGCGGCCGAGGAGAGCATCGGCGGCTGCGCTGTCGCCGGCCGCGAGACTGCGGCCGGCCTGCAGTTTGATCGCGACGGCATCGGGGTGCGAGGCTGGCGGCGCAGTGAGCTGGAGCAGGACCTCCTTCAGCCCTTCTGCGATATGCACCAGCCATGACTCGCTGAGCGCACCAATTCTGGCCGCCGCGGCATCGGCGTGCGGGCGCAGCGCGGCCAACGGTACACCGACCTCCCCGGCAATGCGCGCCATCAGGGCCGCGTGTGAAGGTGCGGTTGGCGTCGGCGCCATCGCCAGTGGGCCAGCGATGGCGGCCGGCGAGGCTGGGGGGGCAGCCGCGGGGTGCGCTCTAGGGATGTTGCTGGCCGCAGTCTCCTCTGCGTCACCGTGCGCCTGGTCAACCGCGTTCTGTGCATCGCCGTGCACCTGCCACGAACTGCCTTGGACATAGCGGAGCAACAGCGGGCGCAGCGTCACGAACAAGGTCTCATCGGGAAGCAGGCGCGCCAGCAGGCGTTCGAGGAAAAAAGTGGTGGTTGCCGCGTCGAGCCCGAACTCGACCAGGGCTCCCGCCGCGGTTGCCCGGCCGATAATGGCCGAGGCCACGTGCGCGGACTGCGTCACGGGGGCTGCGATTTCGTCGTCGCGGCTGGCAGCGCGGGCGTTGGCGATGCCGCCCAGCAAGACGTCGTCGCTGCTGCGAAACCGGTCCATGAGCCGCGGCAGCGCCTGGATATGCCGAAGCGCCACGTCGTGCGGCAATTGTGCCTGCTTCCAGCCTTGCCAGATGTCGGCAACGATAGTCTGGGTCAAGGCCACGCCGATTTCAGGTCGCTCGACCGAGATGTGCCTGATCAGCTCGAAGCCATGCTCGACGGCGCCATCGGGTACGGCCCCTTCCAATCCCTCGTAGACAAGGGCCAATCCGGCTCCAACCAACCCGGCGAGCGCCACTTCCATGACTGCGTGCCTTATCTCGACGTGGATTGCGGGCTTGGCCGTCACTCGGCCGGGCGCCCCTCACATGACGGGCTGATACACGTCATGTCTCGGAGCGCTGGCGTTGCAAATAGTGATACTCGCGGTTGGGACGCATCTCGGTTGCCGACGCGATCCGGTTGGACATGTTATAAAATCCGGCGACGGCGGCGATGTCCCAGATGTCGCGGTCGCTGAAGCCCGCGGCGCGCAAGGCCTGCCGATCGGCTTCTCCCATCTTGTCGGGGGCCTCGGTGAGCTTGACGGAAAAGTCTAGCATGGCCCGCTGGCGGGCGGAGATGTCGGCGGCGCGATAGTTCTGGGCGATCAGCTCGCCGAGTTCTGCGTCCTTGCCGCGCTGGCGCACGGCCGCGCCATGCGCCGTCAGGCAATAGTGGCAGTGATTGACGGCGCTGACCGCCACCGCGATCATCTCGCGTTCGAGCTTGGTCAGTCCGCTGTCGGACAGCATCAGATCGTCGACCATGTCGATGAAGGCCTGCAGCTTGACCGTGTCGAAGGCATAGGCGCGCAGCACGTTGGGAACAAATCCCAGCTTTTCCGTGCACTTGTCGAAATAGGCCTGCTGTTGCGGCGACAGCTTCGCCTGAGGGCCAAGGTCGAGCGCCGTAACGCGAACTTCAGCTTTTTTCGGCATGGCCGTCTCCTGGATAGATTTCGATCTTAGGCGCAGCACCGAAATAAGTGTTGCAAAAAGTGCCTTTAAGTGGCGTTGCACCCTCTGCTGTCATCCCGGGGCTTGTCTGCCCCGATGCAGATCGGAGTCCCCGGGACCCATGCCTCCACGATCTCGGCCCCCGGAGGCCGTGGCGCATTGGGTCCCGGCAACCCCGGCCGTCCAAGCGCAGCATGGCTACGCCATGACGCCGGGGCAAGCAAATGCCGGGATGGCACCGGTGGCTGGTTTGGCACAACGGTAGAACTCAATCGGCCTGCCGCCGCATCCCACCGAGCCCCAATTTCGGTGAACATAGCCTTGCTCGGGCGCTTGCGGTCGCCTGATTCGGTTGTGATGTGTCCACCCAGCGAGCGCCTCCTTGTGTGTTGCCGTTGATTTTGTGTCGAGTTTTCAAGGCGGAGTTGCCTGGGCACTTCACATCTCCGACACAGGCCTATACTATCAACAGGCCTAAACCATCAGGAGTGCGCGAGTGCGACGTGCGTAGCTCAATTCTCGAGGCCAATTCTCGAGGTTTGCGTTTGCGGGAAGCACGATCGTGACAGCAGCAGCGGCATCGCCGGAGAACTTCCCGGCACTGGTCTTGAATGCCGATTTCCGGCCGCTCAGCTATTATCCCTTGTCGCTGTGGAGCTGGCAGGAAACGGTGAAGGCCGTCTTCCTGGAGCGCGTCAACATCGTCTCCGAGTACGACCGCGCGGTGCGCAGCCCGAGCTTCGAGATGAAGCTGCCCAGCGTGGTGTCGCTCAAGACCTACGTGAAACCAGCGCTCTACCCTGCCTTCACGCGGTTCAACGTCTTCCTGCGCGATCGGTTCACCTGCCAATACTGCGGCGTTCGCGACGACCTGACGTTCGACCACCTGATCCCGCGCTCGCGCGGCGGGCTGACGCGCTGGGACAATGTCGTGGCGGCGTGCGCGGCCTGCAATTTGGCCAAGGGCGGGGCGTTGCCACACGTGATCGGCATGCGGCCGTCGCAGAAGCCCTACCGTCCGACCGTGTTCGAGCTGCACCGCAACGGGCGGCTGTTCCCGCCCAACTATTTGCATGAAAGCTGGCTCGACTACCTCTATTGGGATACCGAGCTTGAGCCGTGATGGGCCCCGAGTTTGCCGTCACCTCCAGGCTTGGCGGTTGAATCGCATGCATGTCCAGGTCGGCATTATCGGCGCAGGTCCAGCCGGGCTGTTGCTGTCGCAGCTGCTGGCACGCGCTGGCGTCACCAGCGTCGTCCTGGAGCGGCGTGACCGCGCGTGGGTCGAGAGCCGGATCAGGGCGGGTGTGCTCGAGGACACCACCGTGGCGCTGCTCGAGGCGGCCGGCGTCGGTGGGCGCATGCGCAAGGAAGGTCTGGTCCACGCAGGCTTTGAGTTGGCCTTCGATGGCCGTCGCTTGCGCATCGATCTGGCCGGGCTGACGGGCGGCAAGACTGTAATGGTTTACGGCCAGACGGAAGTGACCAAAGACCTGATCGCGGCACGGATCGAAGCGGGCGGCACGATCGTGTTCGAAGCCGAGGACGTGGCACCGGCCGGCATCGACGGCGACCGTCCCTCACTGTCCTATGTTGCTGGCGGCCGGCGGCAGCGGCTCGACTGCGATTTCATAGCCGGCTGTGACGGCTATCATGGCGTCAGTCGGCAATGTCTACCAGCAGGCGTGCTGCAGACCTGGGAGCGGACGTATCCGTTCGGCTGGCTTGGCATCCTGACCGATGTGCGGCCCGTGTCGCACGAGCTGATCTACGCCAACCATGCGCACGGTTTTGCGCTGGCCAGCATGCGCTCGATGACGCGCAGCCGGTATTACATCCAGTGTCCCGTCCATGAAAATCTCGACGCCTGGCCCGACGATCGCATCTGGGACGAATTGAGACTGCGGCTCGGCCCGGATGCGGCGGCAGCCATGGCGACCGGGCCATCGATCGAGAAGAGCATTGCGCCGCTGCGCAGCTTCGTGGCCGCGCCGATGCGGTACGGGCGCCTGTTTCTCGCCGGCGATGCCGCGCATATCGTGCCGCCGACCGGCGCCAAAGGGCTCAACCTGGCGGCTTCCGATGTCGGCTTTCTCTCGCGCGCGCTGGCGGCCTACTATGCCGATGGCCGCCGCGATCTCTTGGACAGCTACTCCGACATCTGCCTGAGGCGCGTGTGGAAGGCGCAGCGCTTCTCCTGGTGGCTGACGTCGCTGATGCACAGCTTTCCGGAAAACGGCGCGTTTGGCGCCGAGCTGCAGCGGGCCGAGCTGACCTATCTGGCCACCTCACGCGCCGCGCAGACAGCGATGGCGGAAAACTACGTCGGCTTGCCGGTGGAACGTTAGCCACCACGCCGGGCCAGAAGGCTGGCCCCGTGACGGGAATGCCGATGTGATCGCCAATGATGCGAACTGGTGCGATCGCTTATACACTCGCTGTAGCGAATCACGTCTGATCCGGAGCAGTGGGTGCAGATGCCAAGCCACAGGCGAGCCCTTCATTCCAGCGGTCCGGTGGCCGTCAAGCGCGCAACGCTGCGCCGTGCCGGGCTGGTGCGGACGCAGCAGGGATGGCGCTGGGCGGCTTTACTCGCCGTGGCTCTGGCGGCCGTTTTGAGTGTTACGGACGCCCACGCGTTCGGCACCCCGTCGATGGGTGGCCAGCCGCGAAGCGCCTATTGCGATGGCCGCTACAATGCATGCGTCGCCGTCGGCGGCTTGGCCGTTTCGGAAAGACCGGGCGTGCGCGCTCGCTGCAAGACTTTGCTGGCCGAATGCCAGAAAACCAGGTGCTGGCCCGAGGGCAGTCGTCATGGCCGCTCGTCACAGGTGTGCGGCCTAATTCCGTGAGCAGTGACACAGTGCCGTCGGGGAGATTGCCTCATGGCCGTGCAGGATGCGGTGACAGCGGTGCGTCGTTTCGGATTGGGAGCGCGGCCTGGCGATCTCGAGACCATCGGCCGTGATGCGCGCGGTTGGGTGCTTGCCAGCCTGACGAATACGGAGGCCGCGCGCCTGTCCGGTCCTGGACTTGGATCGACCAGCGAGATCTACGCCGCCGTGGACGATGCCAAGGCCAAGTTGCGTGACTTTATGACCGCGGACCCTGCCAAGGCATCGGCGACAGGCAGTGCCCAAGCTCCTGCGGCGGGACCTGGCGGGAGCCCACCGGGCATCAGGCAGCGTGAGCTGGATGGCGGACGGGATGGCAAGCCCGCCAAGGCGGCAACGCCGATCTCCGGAGGGGAGCTGTTGCATCGGGCCTACATGGCCGACGCGGCCGCCCGGATCGAGTGCGCGTGCACGACCGAGGCTGCGTTCCTCGAGCGCCTGGTCATGTTCTGGTCCAATCACTTCTGTGTCAGTGGCGGCAAGGGGCGCGTGGTTGGCATCGTCGGCGCCTACGAGCGAGAGGCCATCCGCCCGCACGTGCTCGGTCGGTTCTCCGACATGCTCCTCTCAGCCGTGCAGCATCCCGCCATGCTGATGTATCTCGACAACGTCGGTTCCAAGGGCCCCAACAGCAGTATTGGGTTGCGGCAACGCAGCGGGCTGAATGAGAACCTGGCGCGCGAGATCCTCGAGCTGCACACGCTCGGCGTCGACGGTGGCTACACGCAGGCCGATGTGACCAACCTGGCTCGGCTGATCACGGGCTGGTCGGTCGTCGAGCACAAATTCAAGGTCATCGACGCGTGGCAGGAGCCGGGGAGCTGGACAGTTCTCGGCAAGACCTATGCCTCGGTCGGAGCCGAAACCGGGCGCCTTTGCCTGATGGATATCGCCCGGCATCCCGCGACGGCGCAATTGATTGCCCGCAAGCTGGCGACCCATTTCGTCGCCGACCATCCCGATCCGGCGCTGGTCGCCCAGCTCGCGGCCACTTTCACGCAGACCGACGGTGATCTCGCCGCGGTGGCCCGCGCCCTGATCGCAGCGCCGGCGGCCTGGCAAGGATCACAGCGCAAGAGTTTGCCACCCTATGACTTCGCCATCGCTTTGGTGCGTGGCTTTGGCGTGGCACTGCCAGCGGCCGATGTCTTGCGCCTCGCGGCAGCACTCGGCCAGCCACTGTGGAAGCCCAACTCTCCCAAAGGCTTCCCCGACGGTGACGATGCCTGGCTCGATGCCTCGGCCGTGCGCGAGCGCTTGCGCGTCGCCGAGCAGGTGGTGCGCGGCATCGATGCCGCGCTCGATCCGCGAGAGGCGGCTAACGCCTTGCTCGCAGCTGTCATGAGCGAGCCGACGCGGATTGCGATCGCGCGGGCGGAAACGCGCGCGCAAGGCCTCGTGCTGCTGATGCTGTCGCCGGAATTCCAGAGGAGGTGATGGGCATGAGCCAGCATGGGCAGGGGCGGCCGAGCCGGCGTGACATACTGGCTGCCGGCAGCGCAAGTCTGGCCCTGTGGAGCATGAGCCCACGCTTGGGGCTGGCGAACGGGCGGGATCCTCGTCTGTTGTTCGTGATCCTGCGCGGCGGGCTCGACGGGTTGTCGCTGGCTGCCCCGGTGGCTGACCCCGCCTACGAGCGGCTGCGTGGCACGTTGGTGGTCCCCAAGGCCGGGGACGGCGCCGGCTTACCGCTGGACGGCTTTTTTCTCTTGAATGGCAACATGCCGGTCCTGCACAGCCTTTACCGCAGGGGCGAGGCGCTGATCGTCCATGCCGTTGCGACACCCTACCGTGGCCGCTCACACTTCGACGGCCAGGATATCCTGGAAAGCGGTCTGCCCGGACCGGGACGATTCGATGACGGCTGGCTCAATCGCGCGCTGTCGGCGTTGCCCGCGCGCGCCGCAGTGATGCCGGTGCGGGGTCTGTCAATCGGCGCCGCGGTGCCACTCGTGATGCGCGGCAAGGCGCCGGTTTTGGCATGGACGGGCAAGGCCAACAATCTATCGCTGCGCCAGTCGACCGTGGAGCGCTTGCAAGATCTGTATGCCGAGGTCGACCCGGTGATGGCCCGAGCGCTGGCCGAAGGCATCGAGGTCGAAGGGATTGCCTTGGCAACGCCGAGCGGACAGGCTGCCAAGTCGGCCGCGCGCGATGGCCGGCCCGCGACGCAGAGCGGACATCACAAGTATCCGATTTTCATCGAGGCGGCGGAAGCCGCGGCGCGCTTTCTCACCCTCGAAGGCGGTCCGAGAATCGGCGCTCTCGCGTTCAGCGGCTGGGATACGCATGCCAATGCGGGGATCGTGAAGGGCAACATGGCCAACCAGTTGGCCGGCCTCGACCAGGCGATCGAGGCTTTGGTCGCGGGGCTGGGGTCTGCGTGGTCGGACGTGGTGGTGATCATAGCCACCGAGTTTGGCCGCACCGCCAGGGTCAACGGCACCAATGGCACCGACCATGGCACGGCGACCGCCGCGCTGCTGGTTGGCGGCGCGGTCAGGGGTGGGCGTGTGCTTGCGGACTGGCCAGGCTTGGCCGAAACGTCGCTCTATCAGAGGCGCGACCTGGCCCCGACCACGGATCTGCGCGCCGTGATCAAAGGCGCCCTCGGGGATCACCTGGGAATTTCCGCCGGCCTGCTCGCGTCCACCATTTTTCCGGACAGCGGCAGGGCCGCGCCGATCGCCGGGCTGATCGCGTGATGCCGCGCGGGCTTCATCGAAGACGACGAAGATTTCGGCAAGGTCGTTGTCCACGGCCACACGCCGGTCGGGACTCCCCAATTCCTTGCGAATCGGTTCAACATCGACACCGGAGCCTACGCGGCCAATCGGCTGACGTGCCTTGTGCTGGAGAATGCCGGGCGGCGGTTGCTGATGACGCAAGCTGTGCCGGGCGGTCGCGGCCGGCGGGAAAACGCAGACTGGTGAAGGTGGGGACAGTGTCCAACGATAATTACAACGGCGTCAACCTTGGATCATGCCGGGTGGTGAGGCGATCACGGCGCCATGCAGTGGCGATTCGAGCCGTGGCGGTCGCGCGGCTGACAGTGCTGCTTGCCGCCTCGGCGATGGTTGCCGCATGCTCGGGGTCGGGCACACCGCTCGAGGTCGGAGCGATCGGCGCTCGGCAGCCGGCCAAAGTGGGTGCGGAGGAGGCGACAGTATTCCGCCTGTCGACCGGCGACAAGGTTCGTTCTGTCGTGTTCAGCGAGCCTTCGCTGTCGGGCGAGTTCACCATCGACAACCGCGGCAAGATTTCCTACCCGCTGATCGGCGAGGTGAACGCCAAGGGACTGACCGGCCCAGAGCTCGAGCGCGTCATTGTCGCCAAGCTCAAGGGGCGCTACCTCGTCAAGCCGCAGGTGGCCATCGAGATCGTGGCGGTCCGGCCCGTCTACGTCATCGGCGAAGTGAAGTCGCCTGGCGAGTACCCCTTCCGTCCTGGCCTGAATGTTGTCAGCGGCATAGCCCTGGCCGGCGGATTTGCCCCCCGCGCCAATTCCGACGTCGTTTATGTCAAGAGATTGAACGAGGCTGCCGAGCAGCGGTACTCGGACCTTGGCAATGTTTTGGTACAACCGGGTGATATCATTCGTGTCGTCGAGCGATATTTTTGAAGTCGCGAAATGAACGTAAAAGTTGTTAAAATATAAAAATACAATCTTAGCGTGCGTTGAAACGGCAATTGCTATCTTTTTGTCGAGCGGCAAGCATTTTTGTCGCCGAATTACAATAGTGATTCATAATTTTCAACGTGGATTTGCCAAATCCGCATTTGGCCAAGCAGAGGTCCTTGAGTACTGTTCCAACAGTGGCTAACCGTTAGCCGCTGGCAAAGTGATTCGGTGCGTTCGACTGAATCACTCCCTTTCAGGTTTTTTGTTCGGAACTGGTGCCAGCACTCTGTTTGCGTTGCGATTGATCCGGCGCTTGCGACCTGCCGCTCGAATGCGAGCGTTTGGGGCGCGGCGTTCAGATTCGTACAATCGCCCCTGGTGTATGAAGCAGGCGGTTTCAACGGGTCGGCGGGCGGCAATTGTCAAGGAGAGAGTATGCGCCCCAATGGGTTCCTGCTAGCACGATTCGGCTTGCGCGCAGCTGCCATCATGGGTGCGCAGGCTGCGCTTGTGGTTGCGGCGACGGCGCAGAGCCCTGACTCGCGGCTCAGGGGCTACAGCGAAGCCGCGCCATACACGGCCAAGGACGTGCTGAACTACAATCCACGCGAGGTCGAGGGAGGCATTCGCGCCGGTGGGTTCCTGTTCATGCCGAAACTGGATACCGGCATGGCCTACGACGACAACGTTCGTCGCGTCGACCGCGGGAAGTCCGACGATTTCGTCCTGCATGTCGCACCGGAAGTCCGCGCCCAGTCCCGCTGGTCGCGGCATCTGCTGGATTTGAGGGTTGGTGGCGCGCTGCATTATTATGTCGACGAGTCGAAAGAGTTGGGCGGACGTTTCGACGCCGAGGCGAGAACCGTTATCGACGTTGCCCACGATCTCAAGATCTCGGCGTTTAGCATCTATCGGTTTGGCCAGGAGGAGTTTGGCGAGGGCGAGTCTCTGGCCGGCGGTTTGCGCCCGCAGTCGACTCGTGCGGTGCAATACCACGTCGTGCAAACCGGCGCGTCGGTGGCCAAGCACTTCAACAGGCTCTGGGTCGAAGTTGGTGGCGCCTTCACCTACAAGGCCTACGACGATGGAGTGGTGCCGTCGTTCTTCAATATCTCTGAGGATTTCCGCACCGGGTCGATCACCGAAGGCATCTCGAAAGTGGGCTACGAGTTCCAGCCCAACACGTCGCTGTTCATCGAGGCGCGGGTGAACGAGCGTGACTATGGGGGCACGCAATTCGACTCTCGAGGGACCGTGGTGCTGGGCGGCCTGTCCTACGAGATTGGACTGTGGTCGCGGGCCGAGATCGCGATCGGCGGGATGGAGCAATCAACCGATACTGGCATGTTGCGTGACGTATCGACCTGGGTCTATCGCAGCGCGCTGCAATGGGAACTGTCGCCCTTTATCCGCTTGGCCTTCAGCAGCTACCGGGAACTGGGTGCACCCAGCCTCATCGCAGGCGCCTCCAGCCGGGTCGATACGGAAGTCGCTGCTCGGGTTGATTACTCCATCTTGCGTAATCTTGTGCTGACCGGTGGGGTAGGGTTCACATGGTCCGATTTCCAGGACATCGAGCGCACCGACAAGCGACTGCGGTTGCGAGCGGTGGCGGAGTACTTCTACCGCCCTGGTCGTTCGACCTATATCAGCTTCGATCGCGTTTCGCTGGCGTCGCAAGCGCCGGCCCTCGACGACTTCGAGCGCAACATCGTGACGGTCGGCGTTCGTATGCGTTTCTGATCCAGTGGGGTGGAGTTTGGAGCAGTCAGGGCTGCTCTCGTATCGGCGGCAAAAGAGGCAAGAGACAACGCTGGCATATCGATTGGGCATTGGGTGATGGCAGTGACCGCGACCAAAGCAGATGAGCCGGACGATCGCCGCGGTCGCTTGCCGGTGGGCGGAGCCGCGCCGGCCGGTACGTTCAACCCGTTGCTGTTGAGTTTTGGGGGGTTCAGTTTGAGTTGGGTCGGGATGATGATCTTGCGCCGTTGGTCGATGATGGCGGCAGTGCTGGGGCTCAGCCTGACGGTGGCGTTGGGGTGGCTGGCCTACGTGACGCCGCTTTATACGGCGAGTGCTCAAATCCTGCTCGATACCCGCAAGCATCGCCTTCTGCCCGGCGCGGAGTTCGTCTCCGAGGTTGGGGCGGACGCCAACGCCATCGCCACCGAGGTTTCCCTGATCCGGTCGTTCGCCGTTGCCGCGCGTGTCGTGGAGAGGCACAACCTCGACAACGTGCCTGAGTTCGTCCGTACCGATCCAGCGGGTCTGATCAGTCGCTGGCGTGCGCTCGCCGCCAGTTTCTTGTCAGACGATCAGCCAACGCCTGTATCTGGCGTCGACACAAAGCCTTTCGCGCAGAAGTTGATTGACGGCAGCTTGGCGGCCGGCAAGCTCAACGCCGTCCGTGCCGTGCAATGGGGTACGGCTGTCAAGCGTGTGGCGACCACGTATTTCCTGGAGATCTCATTCACGCACCCGAATCCAGAGATGGCGGCAAAAATCGCCAATGCCCTGGTCGAAGGCTATCTCAGCGAAGCCCTGGAAGCGAAATATCAGTCAGCACAGCGCTCTACGGCATGGCTCGGCGAGCGGGTGATGCAACTGGGCCAGCAGGTGCAGAACGCTGAGCGAGCGGTTGCGGACCATCGACTGGTACACGGACTGCTGGGCACGAAGACAGCCTCGATCGGCGAGCAGCAGGCCGGTGAGATCAATAGCCATCTGGTTGGGGCACGCGCTCAGGTCGTGGAGAAGCAAGCCAAGTATGAGCAGGCCCGCAGCATACTCGACAATGGCCGCATCGAGAGCATGGCCGAGGTCATGGCGTCGCCGGTCATCCTCAACCTGCGCGGCGCCGAAGCAGGCGTCGCGCGCGAAGAGGCCGATCTGCTGACGCGGTACGGCCCCGAGCATCCCTCCATTATCAAGATCAGGGCGCAACGCAGCGACTTGCGGCGGCAGATCGCGGCGGAACTTTCGCGCGTCGTCGGGTCATTGAAGACTGACTACGAGATGGCGATGGCGCGTGAGACGACGCTGGGACAGAACCTCGGCGAAATGCGCTCCGACAGCCAGCCGTTGATCCGCCTGAGGGAACTTGAGCGTGAGGCGAACGCCAGCCGGGCGCTGTATGAGGCGCTCTTGGCCAGAACCAAGGAGTCGGAGCAGCTATCCGGCGCCCCTCCGGTGGAGGTGCGGGTCATTGCGCCGGCACTGCAGCCACCGGCGCCAACATTCCCGAGCAGGCAAGGTGTTCTCGCGCTGGCTCTGTTCGGTGGGCTCGGCCTCGGAGTTGCCTTGTCGCTTATGCTGGACCACATCGAGAATGGCTTCTTGGCGGTCGAGCAGACGGAAAGGGTTCTGCAACTGCCCGTTCTGGCGATGGTTCAGCACATTGGTGAAAAAGATCGCCAGATCGAGGGTGGGCTGGTGACGATCCCCGAGGTGGCCTGGCGAAAACCGTTGTCGCACTTCGGCGAGTCGATCCGCAGCATTCGCGTGGCGACCGAGATGTCCGACCTGGACAATCCGCCCAAGCTGGTGCTGGTGACCTCCGCGCTGCCTTCGGAAGGCAAGTCGACGATCGTACAATGCATGGCCTATTCGGCGGCGAGCTCGAAGCGGGTTCTGCTGATCGACTGTGATCTCAGGCACCCCTCGACGACGCGCGCATTCAAGCTCGATGGTGCTCGAGGCCTGACCGATGTGCTGGCGGGGGTAGCCGATCCGCACGAGGTCGTGAAGACAGGACCTGTTGCCAACCTCAGCATTCTGTCGGCGGGATCCAGCGCTGATATCTCGCCTGATATCCTGGGTACGGATAAGTTCGCCAACTTGCTGCAGACTTTCAGTAAGGAGTACGATCTGGTTCTCATTGATGCACCCCCGGCGAAATTCGTGATCGATTCAGCGATCCTGTCGCGGCGAGTCGACCGAATCGTATACATCGTGCATTGGCGGACGACGCCCCAGGATGTCGTTCTGCGAACGCTGGCATCGCTCGATCGGACAAGGGAAAAAATTGCAGGCATTGTCCTCAACAACGTGCAGTTGAACAAGATGGCGGGCTACTCGAAGGACTACGCGTATTACGGGAAAAAATACGACAAGTATTTTGCGTAGTCGGGTGGGCAGTTGAGAGGTAAGGGGCCGCAGGGGCGTCCAGCGCGTAACAATTGGTAGGGCGGGCTAGAACACGACGGTTGCTGCAATGTGTTGCATGAGTTGGGAAGATTGAAGCGACGGGGCCTCGACAAACGGGCTGTTCGCTATTCGCGGGCCAAATGGGCTTTGAGTTTTGTACCGGTTGTGTCGGCGTCGCACTGGCCGTCAGTTCACGTCGAGACAACAGCTCAATCTTCCATTGCATCAGGTCTCTATGCGCAAGTATCTGCTCCTCGATCTGTTCTTTTTCGGCGGCTCGCCCTTCGTCGCGCTTTTGATTCGAGAGAACTTCGAATCGCCATGGTCGCGGCTCGATGACGTAGTGCCATTTGCTGGCATCCTGGTTGCCGTTGCCGCAGTCGTCCTGGTCGCGACTGGCGCCAACAGAAGCCTGTGGCGTTTCACATCCTCGTCCGAAGTGCCGCGCCTGCTGATTGCAGTGACGTTGAGTTTGCTGCTTGCGCTGTTTTTCACATTCGCCGTCAATCGCCTCGATGGTGTCTCCCGCTCGGTGCCGCTCATTCAGTGGTTCCTGGTCGTCGGCGGCATGCTGCTGGTGCGATTTTCCGCACGCTGGCGCATGCTGGCGAGGCGGCGGCGATATGCGGCGGCGGACGATGTGTCCGGTAACGCTGCCCGCAACGTCATCGTTCTCGGCCTCAATGAAATCGCAGAGCTGTATTTACGCTCGGTCGAAGTGCACGCCGCCTCCGGTGTTCGTATCGCGGGGGTCATGGCGCGGCAGAATCGACATCGCGGACGGACGTTGCGCACGCACAATGTTCTGGGAAGCTACGATGAGCTTCGTTCGGTGCTGGCCAAGTTGGAGGTGCACGGCGTTTTCGTCGACTGCGTCGTGGTTGCCGAGCCTTTCGATGATCTCGAGCCAGAGGTGCAGAAACTACTGCTCGACCTGGATCGATCGGGCCGCGTGGCGTTCGAATTCATCGTCGAAACACTGGGGTTGATTGCCTCCGCCGGCCGGCAGGGTCGGATTGCGGAGCGCCTCCAGTCGCTGGACCCGCCGGCCGTGGTGGCGGACGCAGCACGTGGCGCCCAGGCCGAGGCGAGTGCTTTTCGAACCGCAGCCAGGGCGCCACTTGGTCTTTACGGGGCGGTGAAGCGCATCCTGGACATCGTGGCGGCGCTCGTGCTGATCGTCCTAACGCTGCCGTTGTTTCTATTTGCGGCCGTTGCCGTTGCCGTCGACGTCGGCATGCCGTTGCTGTTCTGGCAGCAGCGGCGTGGCCTCCACCGGCAGCCATTCAAGCTGTGGAAATTCCGCACGATGCTGGCCGCCCATGACGAGGCGGGACGCCGGATCCCCGATGGAATTCGCGTGTCGCGGATCGGTCACACGCTTCGGCGCTGCCGGTTTGACGAGCTGCCTCAGCTGTTTGGCGTCCTTCAGGGCGAATTATCGTTTGTGGGACCGCGGCCGTTGCTTCCAGTGGACCAGCCCTGCCTCGAGCACGTGCGTTTCAGTGTTCGACCTGGTCTGACAGGCTGGGCGCAAATCAACGGCGGGCGGCATGTCTCGGTGGATGAGCGTGCGGCGCTCGATGCCTGGTATGTGCGCCATGCATCGCTCTGGGTCGACATGAAGATCGCTCTTGGGACCGTGCGCATGCTGGTACTGGGCGATACGCGCAACGAAGGTGTGATCGTAGCCGCCAGGGCTGAAGCAGACGGCCGTGTGCCCGAGTCTTCGAACCACGGGTTGACGCTCGAAGAGGGCATACCGGGGTAGCGCGACCTGTGCCCGGAAGGCTGCATTGGGCGGGATTCGTAGAGGTTTTCCAAGGTTATCGAGCTGGATCAGCTAGGCAGCGCGGCAAAAAACCGGCATGGGGTCTGGAGGCCACGATGCACCGGGGCTGCGGTAGCAATGGTGAAACCCTAAGTGCTGAGAAGGATCATGCAGAACTGTGATTTCGAGACGGCGATGCTCTGCCGCGCTGGCCCTGCCAGCTGCGCCGCGGGCGTCGCGTAGGCTTGGCATGGGCAAACCCGTTCTAGTCATGGGGGGCGCTGGTTATATCGGCGCGCACGCCTGCAAGGCGCTGGTTGGTGCGGGCTATCTGCCGGTCACCTATGACAACCTGTCATCGGGCCACGCCACGTCTGTGCAGTGGGGGCCGCTGGAGCGGGGGGACATTCTCGATCCCATCCGTTTGGACGCGGTTTTCGATAAATATCGACCCGTTGCCGTCATGCACTTTGCAGCTTTCTCGTATGTCGGCGAGTCGGTGACCGATCCGGCCAAGTATTACCGCAACAATGTCGCTGGGACCTTGTCACTGCTGGAGGCCATGCGCAAAGCCCGCGTGTGCCGCATCGTGTTTTCGAGCACCTGTGCGATCTACGGTACACCTGCGTCATTGCCGATCAGCGAAGACGAATTACCCGCGCCCATCAGCCCTTATGGCGCCAGCAAGTGGATGGTCGAGCGGATGCTGGCGGATTTCCGCGCCGCCTATGGCGTGGAATTCGTAGCGTTGCGCTACTTCAATGCCGCTGGCGCCGATCCGGACGGGCAGGTCGGCGAAGATCATGATCCCGAGACGCACCTTGTCCCGCTGGTGCTCGACGCGGCATCTGGACGGCGACCGCACGTCACCGTATTTGGCGATGATTATCCGACTTCGGATGGAACCTGCCGGCGCGACTATGTGCACGTCTCGGATCTGGCGCAAGCGCACGTCCTGGCTTTGCAGCGCCTCGAAGCGGGGAATAGCCGATCCTGCTACAACCTAGGCACTGGCACCGCTGTCAGCGTTCACCAGCTCATTGCAGTGGCGGCAAAGATCACCGGTTGCCGGATTCCTGTCATCACAGGCCCGCGGCGTGCAGGTGATCCAGCCGAGCTTCTGGCCGACCCGACGCTGGCTCATACCGATCTCGGCTGGCAGCCACGGCTGAGCAGTCTCGAAGACATCATTGCGACGGCGTGGGCCTGGCATCAGCGACGGGGTGCAGCGGCGTTGACCGCCGAGCGCCGCGTTGCGTCCGGCCAGGCTGTCTCCCGGTAGATTGGCGATGACCGCGCTGAGCAAGATTGGGGCAACGGCGCCGCGCGCCATCCCGCATTATGTTCGCATCGCGCCCGGCCGCGGTTGGGTCGCGGTGCAGTGGCGCGAGCTGTGGGACCGCAGGGAGCTGCTGTTCTTCCTTGCCTGGCGCGACGTCAAGGTGCGCTACAAGCAGACGCTGCTGGGTGCGGCATGGGCGGTCCTGGTGCCGCTGCTGACGATGATTGTCTTCGACGTGCTGTTCACCTTGCTGTTGGGAGCTGCAAACAAACCGACCGTGGAAGGCGTGCCTTATGCGATTTCGACATTTGCCGCGCTGGTGCCTTGGCAGGTGTTTGCCTATACGATGGGTCAATCCGGCAATAGCCTCGTGGCAAATCGCAATCTCATCACCAAGGTCTATTTTCCCCGTCTGATTGCTCCGCTGGCGCCAGTGCTGTCGGCGGTGGTCGACTTCATGATCGCGTTCGCGGTGTTGTTGGCGATGATCGCCGGGTATCATCTTTTAACAGACTATCGCTTTGAACCAAGTTGGCGGCTGTTGGCGCTGCCGGGCTTCCTGGTGCTGGCGGTCCTGACCGCGCTGTCGCTGTCGCTATGGTTGTCGGCGATGACGGCGATCTATCGTGACGTGCGCTATGTCATTCCTTTTCTCGTGCAGATGCTGATGTTTGTCTCTCCCGTGGTCTACACCACCAGCAGCGTGATATCGGCTGATGCACCGTGGTGGGCGGCGACGCTGTATGGGCTGAACCCGCTGGCCGGCGTCATTGAAGGGTTTCGCTGGTGTCTGTTCGGCCAGCCGCTGTTGCCCTGGCCGATGGTCGCGTCCTCGGCTGCAGGCGTGCTGCTGTTTCTTGCCGGCGGCATGTTTTATTTTCGCCGCATGGAGCGTCTGTTTGCGGATCTGGCGTGATGGGTCGCATATGAGGGAGTTCGCCGCGTGCGGCTAGCAATAAGCGCCCGTGGTATCGGCAAGCGGTTCGCCTTGGGCGAGCGCCAGAGCTATTTCACGGCCCGGGAGGCGGTGCAGAAGTGGCTCGATTGGCGTGGATGGCGTGGTGGACAGCCCGAAACGGCGCGGGACGAGATCTGGGCGCTGCGCAATGTCGCGTTCCAGGTCGAGCCTGGCGAGGTCGTCGGCATCATCGGCCACAATGGTGCTGGCAAGTCGACGCTTCTGAAGATCCTTTCACGCATCACCGAACCGACGGAAGGCGAAATCGAGCTGTTCGGACGGGTGTCGAGCTTGTTGGAGGTCGGCACCGGCTTTCATCCCGAATTGACCGGACGTGAGAACGTCTACCTCAATGGCTCGATCCTCGGCATGAAGAAGAAAGAGATCGACGCCAGGTTCGACGAGATTGTCGCGTTCTCGGGCGTGGAACGGTTCATCGACACGCCAGTGAAACGTTACTCGTCGGGCTTGAGCGTCAGGCTGGCGTTCGCCGTGGCGGCCCACCTGGAGCCGGAAATCCTGCTGATCGATGAAGTTCTGGCGGTCGGCGACGCCGAGTTCCAGCGCAAGTGCCTCGGCAAGATCGGCGACGTGGCCCGCGGCGGCCGCACGGTGCTGTTCGTGTCGCACAATTTGGCGGCGGTGGAGAACCTGTGCGATCGCGCCCTGTTGCTGGATCATGGAACGATCGCGTTCGCTGGCGCGGCTGGCGACGCCGTCCAGGCCTATGGCGCGCGGCTCGGTGCCAGGCAGCCAAAGGACTGTCGGCCAGGTGAGTATGTGACGCGTGTCGAAATGCATGATGGCCGCAAACCAGTCACAAGCATTCGCATGGGTGACGGCGTGCGCATTCGAGTCGCATTCTCGACGCCGCGGCCGACGCAGGCGCCGCGCGTCGGGCTGGTCATCAGGCGCAGGGCGTCTGGAGAGGCGGTTTTTGCCGTCAACTCGGATTTGGTGGGGTTCGAGCTGCCCTCCCGCCCGGGTCGTGAATTCGAAGCCAATTTCGATTTCGACCGGCTCAATCTCGTGCAGGGGAACTACACGATCGATGTCTACGCCGGCGCCGATGGCCGCAACCACGAGATCATCGAAGCCAGTGCCGAACTGGTGGTGGCGGAGAGTGACGTCTTTGGGACGGGGCGCCGGCCGCTGACCAAATTTGGTCCGGTCTACATGCCGGCTCGATTGTCGCTTACGTGCCAGGATACCGGTGAGGTGGCCGCGGCATGAGGCTATCGGTCGGGGCGGGCGGTCAACAGTCGTGAACGGACAAATCCAGCCGCACAGCCTGATATTTCCCGACACGCTAAGCAGTGCACGGCGCATCGCGCCGATCGTTATTGCCGCTCTTGGTGTGCCGGAGCGTGTCGTCGACCTTGGTGGCGGCACAGGCGGCTGGTGCCGGGCGTTCCGCGAGAACGGTTCCAGCAAGGTGACCTGCATCGACCATGCCGATACGCTGCGCTCGCAATTGCATATCGAGCCGGAAGAGTTCCTCGCCTGTGATCTAAGTGCCGAGGTGCCCCAGCCGATCGCGTGTGATCTCGTCCTGTCGCTCGAAGTTGCCGAGCATCTCCCGCGGGAAAGCAGCCAGGGGATCGTCCGATTCCTGACGTCTTGCGCTCCGCGCGTGCTGTTCAGCGCCGCGATTCCGGGTCAGCAGGGCCACAAGCATGTCAACGAAAGGCCCGCCCGCTATTGGCGCGAACTGTTTGGCGAGCACGGATTCGATGCTTGCGATATCATCAGGCCACGCATCATAAACGATGTGTCCGTGCCTTATTGGTACCGCCAGAACATGCTGTTGTTCGCACGTCGTGACAGCTTGCAGGCCGTGCCGGTGGCGATGCAGCCCTTCGGCTGCATTCCCGAGGAGTTCGAGCTCGTGCACGAACGCGTGCTCAATGCGTATCGCAGTCCTGGCCTGGAACCCAAGCTGAGCGAATTGCTCCGGCAGATGCCGCGCGCACTGCGCGCAAGTTTGCGGCGGCAATTGCGAGGATGAGGGATGGCTGTGGCGATGACGCGAGAGAGACCAGCGAGCGCGACGTGAAGGCCTCGATCCTCATTCCGACCTACAATCGGCAAGGTCTTTTGCGTGGAGCATTGGCAAGCATCCAGCGCCTTGCGATTCCTGCCGGCTGGAGAATTGAGGTCATCGTCGTCGACAATGCGTCGACGGATGGCACAGCGGAGGTGATCGATGCCGCCGGGCGGGCAGGTCCGCTGCCGGTGGCTCGGGTGCTGGAATCGAAGCAGGGGCTGAATCACGGCCGCAATCGCGGCTTGCTCGAGTCGAGTGCCGACTGGATGATTTATCTCGATGACGACATGCTGATCGAGCCGGACTGGCTCGTTGGCTTTGCCGAGGCTGTTGGCACGCTCGATGCCGATGCCGTTGTTGGGCCGGTGCAGCCTTGGTTCGAGGAGCCCCCGCCCGCGTGGCTGACGTCGGGGATGATCCGGTCCGTCAGTTCGTCATACAGCCAGAAGGGTGAGAAGACGCGTGTGGTCGAGCCGGCGCGCGCCCACGAATTCCCGGGTTGCAATTTTGCCGTCCGCAGATCAATCGCGTTGGCTGTGGGCGGCTTTCATCCTTCACTCGATCGGGTGGGGCAAGGCATGCTGTCGGGGGGCGATTTCGAGTTCGGCATCAAGGTCGCACGCATGGGCGGGCGCGTTGTCTATGCGCCGCGGTGCAAGATCAAGCATTTCATCAGCAAAAAGAAGTTGAGCATTGAGGGCCTGCGGGCGCGTTCGGAAGGCGGCGGTGCGACAGCGCGCGCTCTGGCGATGCTCGATGGGCGCACCGCTCGGCGGCACCGAGTGGCGCTATTCTGGCTGGCGATGATGCGTGCCAGGATCGAGAGCCAGCTCCTTCGCGTCATTGGATGTCGACGCTGGTCTTTCGAGCGTGAGCTGGTTGGACTTTTCATCAGAGGCTGGCTGTTCGGCGCGCCGCCCTTGCAGGCACGCCCATGGCCGCCGGTGGCGTTGGAGACCGGTGATCGGCAAGCGCACGATCCGCGCATATGGGCGGATGGGCAGGGCGCCACGCATCGCGGCGGCTTGGCTGTGATCGATGCTGCCGCTGGCCATGACCGCTCGCTTGCACAGGGAACCGCGCTTTGCCAGATGGCGGTCATCCCCGCGCGAGTGCCCGCGCCGCTCGTCTCGGTCATCATACCGTGTTGCAACGCCGAGGCATGGATCGGCGAGGCGATCGATAGCGTGCTGGCGCAAACCTACCGGCACATCGAGGTCATCGTTGTCGATGATGGATCGACAGATGCCAGCCTCGGGATCATCAAAGGCTACGGCGAGTGCGTTCACTGGCAAACCGGTCCCAATCGCGGCGGCGGGGCGGCGCGCAATCGTGGGCTTGGGCTGGCACGGGGCGAATACGTTCTTTTTCTCGATGCGGACGATACGCTGTATCCCCACATGATCGAACGGATGGTGTCGGCGGCCCTTTCGGCCGGTGACGGTGCAGCCCCCCTCTGCGATCGCGACGAGGTGCCAGAGAAAGCCGTCAATAATGTCACGCCGGTCCGCAATGGCTACGATGGTTCGGACCCCATGATCTTTTTTTTGCGTACGTCACCACAGACCTCCGCCGTGCTGCACCGGCGCACGGCCATCGAGGCGGTCGGTGGGTTCAATGAGACATTGCCATGCTGCCAGGAAAAAGATCTGCATCTGCGGTTGGCGACGGACGGAATGCGGCTGATATCCGTCCCCGAGATACTCTTCAGGGTTCATCGGCGCGCCGGCAGCGTCTCGTCGAGCTATGTCAAAGTTCTACGGCAGCATGTCAGCATATACATGCGGCTGCGCGATGCGCTGCAGCGCACCGGGCAGCTGACGCCGGCGCGGATCGACGCCCTGGCGCACGCCTTGTCGCGCGATGGGCGTCATCTGGTGCGGGCCGGCGAACCGAGTTTGGCCGAGGCGAGCTTCGCGGCCGCCTGCCGCATCAAGGCAAACGGCGACAAGGCTGCGTTTCATCATCCTTTATCGCGTGCGGCGGCGGCGGCATTTGGTGCGCTGCGCACGGAGGTATTGATTCAGCGATCCGTGGCATTGCTGAGATGACAGATCAATCGCTGCCAATGTCATCTGAGCCGGGCAGGCCGGTCATCGTGCATGTCACCTCCCGCGAGGGTTTGTCTTCGGCCTATCTGCCGCAAGTGGCGCGGCCGATGTCGTTGGTGCGTGCACGTGGCTTCGATGTGTCCCTGGTGGTGCATGCGCCGGTCGGCGAGCTGATGCGGCCCCACTTGCGGCAACGCTGGCGGCAGCGCCGTCGCGAAGTGGGCGAGCAATTCGGGCTGCCGTTGACGTTGCTGCCATCGCCCCCGCGCCGCGCTCGCGGGTTGTGGGATGATGCCGTACTGCTGCGCCTTTGGTTGCGAGCGAGGACGTCGGGCCCCGTCGTTCTGCACTGCCGCGGGACCGAAGCCACGCATTTGGCACTGAGGGCGCGAGGGCGGGGCAATGATGTGGCCGTGGTGTGCGACTGCCGGGGCGTCGATGGGCCAGAGTACCTGCATTATCGTGGCATCGCGGAATTGGCCGATGGCGCCGCTACCGATCGTGCGGAATTCGCACGCCGTGAGGCGTTGCAATGTTCGGCGATTGCCAACGCTGATGCTGTGCTTTGCGTTTCAAAAGCCATGCAGCGCCATTTTTCCGAAGCCTGGGGGGTGGCGACGGCGCGGCTGCAGGTGGTGCCCTGTTGCACGGACGTTGCAGCCGCACAGCGTGCGGCTGGGCAGCGCGAGGAGATGCGCGCGAAACTGGGGCTCGCCGACAAATTCATCGTCAGCTACGTCGGCAGCGCCGCGCCGTGGCAGGCCTTGCCGCAAACGCTTGCCGTGTTCAGCCAGATCGCCAGCATCAGGCCCGATGCCTACCTCCTGGTGCTGACGACCGACAGCATCAGGCTCGCCCGTGCGGTCGAGCAGGCTGGGCGCCCGACTGGACAGGTGACGGTGCTCAGCGTACCGCATGCCGATGTGCCCGCGTATCTCGCAGCAGCCGATCTCGGACTTCTGCTGCGCGAGGACTCGATCGTCAATCGGGTTGCCTCACCGATGAAGTTCGCGGAATACCTGGCATGCGGCGTGCCTGTTATTCTGAGTGATGGCATCGGTGATTTTTCCGATCTGGTACGCCAGACCGGTACCGGCTGTGTGCTGCCATGCGGTGCATCGGACGTCGGCAGTGATGGTCCTTTGCCAGCATTTTTGTCGGAGTACGCCAGGGCGCCAGCCGATCGGCGAAAGCGGTGCCATGATGCGGCAATCGAACAGTTCGCGTGGACGCCCGCCATTGATGCCGTTTGTCAAATGTATGAGGCCACGATTGGCCCGGCTTGTGACGCGGTGCCGCGGCGCGCGGCAACATCAGGGGCGGGCATTGGGCGCGCCATGACGGGGTCTGTATCGTGATGAAGGCCGGTGTCGTCTCGCGCGGGGCATTCGCCGACGCAGCGCTTGAGCGCGAGCACGGCAAGCGTGGCTGGTGGCCGTTCGCCTACACGCTGCTCGGCGATATCGAGCAGTCCTATACGGCGCGCGACGAAGCATTGCTGGAGCGCCTCTACAGCTCCATGCGCGCTGGCGATGGCGTCTACAAGATTACCAAACGCGAGCGGTTTGGTGAGCTTGATGCCATCATGGCCGAGGAAATCGCGCGTCGGTTCGAGGCCGCGCAGGTCGTGCGCGTGCACGACATGGCGGCCTCCAATGCCATCACATCGCTGGAATTGTTTCAGCGGCTTGGGTCGGATGTGCGCGTCAGCGTTCGCGCCTCCGACTTTTTCGATGCCATTTATGTCGTGAGTTTCGAGGACACGGCTTGGCGCATTGTTCTCGACGTCATGGGCAGACCGCTGCAGTTTGTTGGTCCACGCCTGGTGCTGTCTGCCTATCGGCGCGAGCCATTGCGCTACCCGGTCAATCGGTTGGCGCAGCAAGTTGTTGGCGCGCGGCTTTTTCAGCGTCTGGCCGGTGTGGATGTCGCCGCTGGTTATGCGCCGGATGGCGCGAAGCTGCGCCGTATCGGCCTCATTCATCCTGTCTGCGTGGCCACGGCTCGGACCGAGCCTCGTTTTTCTCTTGGGAGGGAAGATTTATTTGCGCCGCGCCGGGTGCCGTACGAGGTTGTCCGTGTCATGAATGCATTGACGACGCATCATTTTTCACGAGACCAGGTTTTGGCGGCGGTGGCGGCGGTCGCCGAAACCCTGGTGGACGGTGGGCTGCTCGTCCTGGGCCGCAGCGTCGATGAGGCCGATGGGCGAGTGAGAGCCACGATCTTCCAGAAGAGCGGGGGACGCCTGCGCGGCGTACGCGACATCGGCGAAGGTGATGAGCTGCGGGCGGCGGTCCTTGGATTGGATCGGTGTGGCTAGCGCGCCGATCAAGGTGATGCACGTCGTGCCGGATCTCGGGCCGGGTGGCGCCGGGCTCGGTGTGCAGGAGCTCGCTCGGCTGCTCGCCAGATCCGGGCAGGCCGAGGTGCGGCTCTGCGTGCTCGGCCACAAACAATCGAGGCAAGACACTGATGACGCCTGCGGCGTGACCTATCTCGGCATCGCCAACCCCACCGCCAGTTTGACCGCACTGCGACAATGCGTGCGGCGGCTGTCGGAATTGGTGCATCGGGAGGCGGTCGATATCGTCCATTCGCACCTGCTGCCGGCGGATCTCGTTAGTGCTTTCGCGGTGGCTGGCGCGCGAAACATACTGCATACTGCGCATGTCAGGGATACACGAACCTGGCTCAGTTCCAAGCAGCCGCGGCACATCGTCAAGAAATGGATGTTCCGCGTCGCGTTTTCGATGGCGAGAACCCAATTCATTGCCGTCTCCAAGGATGCCGCCATGTTCGCGGCGCGTCATTTTGGCATACCTGCGGGGCGTATGCGGATCGTTCTCAATGGCATCGATGCTGCGCCTTTTGCCGAATTCCACGCAAGGCGCCGTGATTGGCGCTCTCGCAGCGTCGTGATCGGGGCGACCGGGCGTCTGGTGCCCGAAAAAGACCACGCCACGCTGATCGCTGCCACTGCCCGCGCTTTGCGTGCGAGGCATGATGTGAGGCTCGAGATCGCCGGCACCGGCAGCCGGCAGGCCAATCTGATCGCGTTGGCCGAAGCCGAGGGGATGGGCGATCGTCTGGTCATGCGCGGGCACGTGTCCGACATGCCCGACTTCTACAGCGGTCTCGATATTTTTGTGCTGCCATCACACAGCAGCGAAGGGCTGCCCCGGGTCTTGCTCGAAGCCATGGCCGCGGGTCTGCCGGTTATTGCAACTCGGACCGAGGGCGTCGGGGATGTTGTCGTCGACGGACAGAATGGCCTGACGGTCCAGAAGCAAAATCCCGACGCGATGGCGGCGGCCATGATGCGACTCATCGAGGATCGCGAGCTGGCGCAGCACCTTGGTGAGAACGGCCGGCGGCGGGTGCTCGAGCACTTCACGGCGGAGCGCGTCGCCGGCGATGTGGCGCGGCACTATCGCTGGCTCATCGACCACGACGGTGCAGCGGTCGCATGACAATGGCACCCGCGAACGACGCACCCATCGTCGCCTCCATCGTCATCACGACGCGGAACCGGCGCGAGGATACCTTGGTCGCGGTGGCAAGCAGCTTTGCTCAATTCGGCGTGCCGCTGGAGGTTCTGGTCTACGACGATGCCTCCGACGATGGCACGGCCGAGGCCCTGCGGAGAGAGTTTCCAGCTGCTCGCGTTTTTACCAGCTCTGGGCGGAACGGCTACATCGTCAATCGCAACCGGGGCTTCCACGAAGCGCGCGGCGCATACGTTTTCTCGATCGACGACGATGCGTATTTCTCCAAGCCGGACATCGTCGCCCGGATCGTCGCTCAGCTCGAGGCAGATCGGAGCATCGGTGCGGTCGCCATTCCCTACGTCGAGCCGTTCGCTCGATTGACGCGCTCGCACCGGTCGGCTCCGTTCGCCGCGGTGCCAGGGCAGGAGCTGCGCAATTACGTCGGCTGCGCGCATGCCGTGCGCCGCGAGCTTGCGGTCGAGCTCGGCGGCTATCGTGACGACTTTGTCCACCAGGGGGAAGAGCGGGACTTCTGTCTGCGGCTGTGGGCCAGCGGTCACCGGGTTCTGTACGGCGACAGCGGCCCGATCGTGCACATGGTCAGTCCGATGCGCGACAGCAGCCGCATGGCTTATTACGGCTTGCGCAACCAGATCCTGTTCGAGTGCCTCAGTGCGCCGATTTCCGCTCTTGTGGTGCGGGTGCCGGTGATTTGCGTCAACGCGATCCGCTACAAGTTCGTCTGGGCAACCCTGCCGCTGAAGCTCGTGGCCATCTGCGCGGGACTACTCGAAGGAACGAGGCGACGAAACGGGCGCCGGCCGGTCAGCCGTGCCACCTATCGGAAATTCCGCGAGCTCAAAGCGCATGGGCCTGAAGTTGGTAACGAGGCCATTCCGGCCGCGATTGTCCCGGGCGCGGCTCAGTCCTGGGCACTGAATGCAGTCCGGGCAAGGAATGCTGTCCCTGCTGGAGAATAATCGTCCCGAGCGCGCAAGGGGGGCCGACTGCCCCTTGCCGCGCGTCCTCGTCGCCCAGCTTGGCGCGCGACGGCACTACGCGGTGCCGCGCGCATTGCAGCGTCAGGGCCTGCTCGAGCGTGTCGTCACGGAGCTGACGGCCGAAGGCTTGGTTTGGCGGTGGATCGAGCGCGCGGCGCCGGCTGCCCTGCAGCCGCCGGGTCTGCAAGGATTGCTGGCGCGTCGGATGGAAGACGTGCCGGCGTCGCGCATCTCCAACCTGCCGAGCTTTGCTTTCTCCCCACGGCAGCGCCGTCGCGCCGGGGAAGCTACGACGGATCATTGGGCCCGCCGCAACTCGGGATTCTGCCGGCATGTCGTCAGCAAGGGCTTTGGCGCGGCGAACACCGTGTACGGCTTCAACGGGGCGGCGCTCGAGATCTTCGATGCGGCGCGGCGTCACGGTCTGAAGACAATTCTGGATCAAACGGCGGCGCCGTGGCGCTGCAACGGCCGGCTGCTCGAAGAGGAGGCACGGCGTTGGCCGGGTTGGGAGAGCGACGGCGGCGAGATCGACCATTCCGGCCGGCTCACCGGGCGCGAGGAAGCGGAATGGCTTCTGGCGGACGCTATCATCTGCGGATCGGATTATGCGCGACGCACCCTCATTCAGTCCGGAGTACCTCCGGAGCGCTGCCACGTCGTGCCTTATGCGGGGCACGTGACGCCGGTGGTGGGCGCGACCGGGCACGACAGGACGGCGCCGGGCGCGGGTCCGCTCCGTGTCCTGTTCGTTGGCACGCTGCAGTTGCGCAAAGGCTTGCCGTATCTCGCCGAGGCCGCCCGGTTGCTGCGTGGCGGCAATGTTGAATTTCGTTTCGTCGGCCCATCGCGTCTGACCACCATGGGGATGGCACGGGTTGCCGAGGCGGGGGAGATGATCGGCGCCGTTCCGCGCTCGCAGCTGCGGCAGCACTATGCCTGGGCTGATGTGTTTGTTCTGCCAACCTTGTCCGAGGGTTCAGCCAACGTCTGCTACGAGGCCATGGCCGCCGGGCTGCCGGTGATCACGACGGCGCATGCGGGCTCGATCGTGCGGCATGGCCATGATGGCCTGATCATCCCCATCCGCGATTCGGTTGCCCTGGCCGAGGCCATTGCCGGCCTTGCACGAGATCGCGAGCGTCTTGCGGCATTGGGCGAGCAAGCCCGCATCGGCATGTCGCGGCAAACATTGGACGGTTATGCGGCCGGGCTCCGGCGAGCTGTTGGCGGAACCTTGGTGGCGGCATGACGATGACGCTTCAGCTGGCTGGCATGGGCTTCCCGCGGGCAAGTTGCGGCACGCACGCAGGCCGCGCCGCGTGAAACACAAAGTTGGCTATCTGTTGCGTTCGACCTTGAGCTTTGTATCGCGCAGCGGGCCCGCCTGCCCGAGCTGTGGAGGCACGGATTCAAACGTGATTGCTCGCAAATGGGTGGTCACCGAGTTGCGTCGCTGCCGCCAATGTCGGCTCTTGTTCCGGGCACCCGTGACGCCGCCCGAGCGTGTGGAGAGCTACTACCAGGAGGATTACGAGTCGGGCATGACAACCCGCATGCCATGTCAGGACGAGTTGCGGCGATTGCAGGCGGAAGGCTTCCGCGGAACCGAAAAGGACTTCACGCGGTATATCGCGATCCTCTCCGCGCTTGGCGTTGCGCCGGGAAGCCACGTGCTGGATTACGGCTGCTCGTGGGGGTACGGCACCTGGCAGTTGCAACAAGCCGGCTACGTTGCCGTCGGTTTCGAGGTCAGCGAGCCACGTGCCCGCTATGCGGCGGAGAAGCTGGGAGTGAACGTTTCATCGCGGCTCCCGGCATCAGCCGCGCGCCCATTCGATGCCGGATTCTCAGCCCACGTCCTCGAGCACGTTGCCGGTGTCGCCGCCGCGTTCGAGATGACGATGCGGCTGCTGAGACCCGTTACCGGGATCTTCATCGCCATCACGCCGAATGGCTGTATGGAGCGCAAGCGCCGGGATCCGCAACGTTGGCGCAATGCGTGGGGCCTGAAGCATCCCAACCTGCTCGACGATGCCTTCTGGCGGCGTCAGATGAACGGCCGGAGCTTCCTGATCACAACCGATCTTGCCGATCTCGATGCACTGAGCTGCTGGGCCAGAGGCGAAACGTCGTGCGTTGGACGCCTGGACGGAGAGGAGTTGCTGGCCGCATGTCGCGTGTGATGGCGCAAGAGCGTAAGTGTGCACCAGGTGGATCACCACGTTTTTTGGAGCGTCTGCGCTGGTTGCTCTTTCCGGGCATCAATCTGCATGCGCGTTTGCGCTATCGCCAATTGCCGGCCTTGTTGGGCGCCGCATCAAGCGGCCACGAGCGGCATATCCTCGATGCCGGTTGCGGCAACGGCATGCTGTCCTATCAGGCCTATCTCAAAGGCAACCGCGTCACCGGCATCAGCATCAAGGCCAAGGAAGTGCAGTCGTGCCGGCGGCAATTCAACGAGGTGCTGGCGATTGCGCCCGATTTGATGAGCTTCACGCTCGCCAACCTCTACGAGGTCGATTATCCGCCGGCGACGTTCGACGAGATCATTTGCACGGAGGTTCTCGAGCACATCCGGCGGGATGACGAGGTGGTCGCCAAGTTCTGGCGGCTGCTCAAGCCGGGCGGCGTGCTGCATATGACGGCTCCCAACGCGGATCACCCCGACAACACCTCGTCGGAGCTCGATCGCAATGAGACGGGGGGGCACGTGCGGGCGGGTTATACGCTGGCCACCAGCAAGGCGCTGATCGAGCCCATGGGTTTCCACATCGAGGAGACGCGGGGTCTAGGCGGGCCGGTTCGGCAAGCCTTCAATCGCCGAATCAGGCAAATACAACAGCGAATGGGTGCGTCCGCCGGCCTGCCGCTGTTCTTTCTGGCCCTGCCGTTCCTGCCGCTCGACCGCCTGCGGCCCGCCGCGGTGCCGTATTCCATTTATGTTCGCGCCAGGAAGCCGGCGTGATGGCCGCCAATGCCGACATGAGGCTCAACGTCCATGGTGCTGTCGCTATTCAATCCTCGAGCGTTGATCGCATGGCGGCGCCATGTTTGAAGTGATCTGTGGGCTCATCGTCATCAGCTGCGCGATCGGCTCGGTTGCGGCCTACGCGGTGACGCGTGACGCGCTGCATCCGGCGGTCTTCGTCAGTCCGTTGTTCGGGTATTTCTATGGCGTCTGGCCGATCATTCTGAACGCGGATGGCGAGTTGCAGGCGCTGATCGACGCATCTTATCTCACCCACGCGGCAATCTTGTTCCTGGCTGCCATCCTCGCCATGTTCGCGGGGCTGCTGTGGCGGGCAAGAGCCAACACCGAGGCCATGGCGATGGTGGGCGGCGGGCGGGGCTTCCTAGTGCCGCCGGAGAGGGCGGGCCGGCTTTTCATGCTTGCCGTGGTGCTCGGTTTGATTGCGATTGTTGCCTATATCATCCAGCTCGATAACGTCGGCGGGTTCTGGCGTGCCTATTCGCGAGCGAAAGGCGGCGGCCGATCCGACAGCGGCTACATCGGCGAAGGTATCCTGCTGTCGTTTCCCGCAATCTTGTTTCTCGCCCTCGCGGTGCGGGCATCGGGTGGCCGGATCAGGCTGATGCATATTGTCATTGCCACGGCCGTGGCCATGCCGCATCTGCTTCAGGGCATTCTAGGTGGGCGGCGTGGACCGCTGTTCATCATCCTGTCGACATTGCTGTTCGCCTGGTTCATCGCGCGCGGCAGGCGTCCCTCCTTCACGGCGATGGTCGCCAGCGTGGCGTTCCTCGGGCTGACCATGGTCGTGGTCAAATCGCAGCGGCATCACATATATATCGGTTCCGACGGCCAATTCGAGTTCTCCCGCATCTTCGACGCCGATGGACTCTCGCTCGGTCAGCCTGGTAGCCGCAATTCCTATTTCACGGGCGTGGCGCAGGTGCTGGCTGCCGATTTCTATGGCGACTATTACTGGGGCTACCGCTATCTCGTGACGTTCTTTGTGCGGCCGATTCCAAAGCAGTTGTGGTCGGATAAGTATGCAGATGTCGGCGCCAGTTGGATCGAGCAGAACCGCAATGACAGGGAGACCGGACATTATTTCAGTGTTGTCAACGAGTATCTGCCACGTGGCGTATCGGGCGGCGCCATCGCCGACGGCTATCAGGAATTTTGGTGGGGCGTGGTCGTCATGTTCTTCCTCATCGGGCGGCTGTTTGCCTACGTCTACTGGAAGCACCGACGAAGTGGCGGCTTCTGGACGGTGCTGTTGATGCTGATGCTGGCTCTCGGCGTCTACTTGCCATCGCAGAGCTTCTCGGCATGGTTGCACCGCCTGATGTTCATGTCATTTTTTACCCTCGTGTTCTGGCGCTTGTTCGTCGGACGCCTGAGCATGTCCGAGAGGAACGCGATACCAACGCCACCGTCCAGTGCGTATGTTCAAGGCTGAGCGTCGCTTGAAAATCGCCGTCATCTGGTCGCGGTTCGGACCCTATCATATCGCGCGTTTGCGAGGAGCGGCGACGGCGGCGGCGGCGAGCGGGCACACGATTTGCGCCATCGAGATCGCGTGTCGCGATGCAGTGTACGAATGGGATGTCGTCGACAAGAGTAATGGGCTTCGGCATCTCACTCTTTTCGACGGGGCCACCTATCACGACATTCCGGCCGCCGCGATCAGGCGAAAGATCGCGACAGCATTATCCGAGATCGCGCCGGATGCCGTGGCCATCAACGGCTGGGCTGTGCCGGAGGCTCGAGCCGCGATGCGATGGTGTGACCACGGACGACGCGCGAGCGCGATCGTGATGTCGGAGACCAAGGCGGACGACGCACCTCGCGTCTGGTGGAAGGAGCTGGTCAAGCGGCGCCTGCTGGCAGGCTGCGGCGCGGCCCTGGTCGGAGGCGCCAAACATGCCGATTATCTCGTCAGTCTGGGCATGCCGCGCGCGTGCATCCAGTTGGGCTATGACACTGTCGATAACCACCATTTCGCGACAGGAGCGGCAGCGGCGCGCGCCGATGCGATCGGCTTGCGCGCCCGCCTTGGGCTGCCCTCGCGCTATTTCCTTGCCTGTTCCCGTTTCATTGTGCGCAAGAACATCGAGGGCCTGCTCGAGGCTTACGCGATGTACAGGCACAGAGCGCCGTCGGAGCCTTGGGGGCTGGTGATTGCCGGCAGCGGCGAGGCAAAGCCTGCCTATGACACGTTGGTGCGTGAACTGTCGATCGATGGGGTGGTCTGGCCCGGTTTCGTGCAATACGATGCGTTGCCGGTCTACTATGGCCTGGCGTCGGCATTCGTTCACCCGGCACATGCGGAAGCCTGGGGGCTGGTCGTCAACGAGGCGCTGGCGTCGGGGCTGCCCGTGCTTGTTTCGCGTCGCGTCGGGGCGGGCCACGAGTTGGTTGAGGAAGGGCGCAGCGGGTACAGTTTTGATCCGTCATCGCCCGATGAGCTGGCGGACAAGATGACGCTGGTGTCCGGGCTCGATGCGGAGCAGCTCGCGCAATTGCAATGCGGAGCACTGAAGGCCGTGGCGCCCTGGGCGCCGGAGCGGTTTGGCGAGGGTTTGATGGCGGCCGTGAAGCTTGCTTGCGGGCGTGCGGTTCAGCGCGGCGATTTCGATGCTGCGCACGCCACTGCGCGAGTGGCCGATGCGCAGGCAACTCGGGGCGGATGAGCATCGCGGTCATGGATACCGGTGAGCGCACCGACTCTTCCGACAGCGAGGCGCGGCCGAACCCGTCGCACGCATATTTGTGGCCGGTGCTCGATCGGGTCGTGGCCGAGGTCCAATTCACCCGGCGCAGAGCCATCGATCTTGGCTGTGGCAACGGCTCGACGAGCGAGCGATTGCGGCAGCAAGGGTACGATATGGTTGGCGTCGATGTGGGCGTGAGGGGCATCGAGATCGCGCGGAAGTCTTTCCCACGCGTCAAATTTCACATCGATAGCGTCTACGCCGATCTGGCCGCCAAGCACGGGACCTTTCCGCTCGTTGTTTGTCTCGAGGTGATCGAGCACCTTTACGACCCGCGCGGCCTGATCCGGACCATTGGCAAATTGCTCGAGCCTGGTGGGACCGTCGTGCTTTCGACGCCGTTTCACGGCTACTGGAAGAATCTCGGTCTCGCCGTCATGGGCAGGTGGGACCACCATCATCAGCCGCTGAATCAAGGCGGGCACATCAAGTTCTTTTCTGAGGAAACTCTCGTCGCGCTGCTGCGCGAGGAGGGTCTCGCGGTTCGCGAGATCTACCGGGTCGGACGCGCCATCCCCGCTTTAGCGAGAAGCATGGTGGTGGTGGCCCATCGGCGATGACATGGTCATGGGCATGGCGATCGTTCGCGGCGCGGCGGCAATGGATTGCGACGCGCCGGGTTGCGGGATTGTGGACTCCAGGCGTCCGGTCGCAAGGGAGAAACGCGGACATGACACGGGAGCAACCGCTGTGGCATTGAGCCGTCGTCAGTTGCGGATTTTGCACGTCATCAATTCGACGCGACCGGAAGGCGGCGGACCAATCGAGTCCATCAAGCAGGCTGCCGCGGCGATGGGCGCGCGTGGCCACATGAGCGAGGTCGCCTGTCTCGACGCCGAGTGTGATGGCTGGCTGAAGGATATGCCGGTCACGACGCATGCGCTGGGGCCGGCGCGGACAAGCTTCAGGTATGCCTCGCGACTTGTCCCCTGGCTCAGAGCCAATCGCCACAGCTACGATTGCGCGATCGTGCACGGCATCTGGCTCTACCCGACCTACGGGGCGTGGCGGGCGCTGAAGGGCACGGGCTTGCCGTATTTCGTCTACACGCATGGCTCGCTTGATCCGGCCCACCGGCATGTCATGCCGGAGAAGCACGCGAAAAAGATGCTCGTTTGGCTGGCGCACGAGCGTCGCGTTTTGCGCGATGCGCGCGCGGTGTTTTTTACGTGCGAGCTCGAGCGTGATCTTGCCAACGCTTCGTTCTGGCCGCCACTCGGCAAAGTCAGCAGCGTCATCCTGCCTTATTGCGTGGCGAGCCCGCCCAATCATGCCGACAGCCAGGTCGCGGCCTTCCGTCGGCGCTACCCCGAGCTTGCGGGCAAGCGCCTGATCCTGTTTCTCGGCCGCATCCATCGCAAAAAGGGGATCGACCTGTTGCTCCGGGCCTTTGCCGCGGTGGGGGGCACCGATCCGAATGCGCATCTCGTATTGGCTGGATCAGGCGACCCGAAGTATGAGGCCGAGCTCAGGGCGCTGGCCAGCGCCGAGGGTCTCGATGCGCGCACCACTTGGACGGGAATGCTCAGCGGTGATCTGAAGTGGGGGGCATTCCGCGCCGCCGATGCTTTTGCGCTCATTTCACACCAGGAGAACTACGGTATTGCCGTGGTCGAGGCGTTGGGCTGCGGCGTCCCCGTTCTCATGACCGACAAAATCAATATCTGGCCGACAATCGAGCAAAGGCGCGCCGGTCTGGTCGGTCAGAACACCGTCGCCAGTGCGCGCGACATGCTCTCGCTTTGGCTGGCCAAGCCGGCTGAGGTGAGGGACGTCATGCGCCGCAATGCGCGCGCCTGTTTCGAGGCGGACTTCTGCGTCGATCAGGCGGCTGACATGATGGAGCGCACACTGATCGAAAATTGTGAAATCGAGAATTGTAGGATTGGCAAATGTGGCGACGGCGGCCTGTCTGATGGCGCGGGCGGGCCCTGACATGGCCGCTGCATGCAACGCCTGCCCGATCACCGCGATCATCCTGACCCAGGACGAGGCGGTGAACATTCGCGCCTGCCTGGCGGCGCTGGCGGCGGTCGAGGACGTGATCATTGTCGATTCGGGCAGTACGGATCGCACACTGGAGATCGCGCGGGCCACGCGGCCGGATGTGAGGATCTTCCAGCATCCATTCAAGGATTTTGGCGAGCAGAGAAATTGGGCGCTCGACAACGCCGGGCCGTTTCGCTCCTGGGTGCTGTTCATCGACGCCGATGAATTCTGTTCACCCGAGCTGCTGGATGAGATGGCCGGCTTCGTCGTCGATCCAGGCGGCGCGGTCGGCGGCTTCATCGCCGGCCGCAACTTTTTTCTCGGTCGTTGGCTGAGGTACAGCACTTTCTACCCGTCCTATCAACTCCGTCTGCTCAATGTCGGCCATGTGCGGTATCGCAAGGAAGGGCATGGCCAGCGCGAGATCGCCAGCGGCCGGCTGCACTACTTTGTGCAGGGCTGGCGCCATGAGGCGCTGAGCAAAGGCGTGCAGCAGTGGATCGCACGCCACAATCAATATTCGAGCGATGAGGTCGGGCTGATCATACGGTTGCGACAGGAACCGCTGCGCCTCGGCGAGCTGCTGGCGCGCGATCCGATCACGCGCCGCCGTGCGTTGAAGCGCCTGGCCGCCCGGCTGCCGCTGCGGCCGCTGGCCCGATTGCTCTATACCTACGTGTTCAGGCTGGGGTTCCTCGATGGCAAGCCTGGGCTGATCTACTGCCTGCTGCGGCTGGCGCACGACATCCATATCGGCGCCAAGCTTGCCGAGCAGCGTGACCGCGTGGGCCGCACGCGTTCTCGGAGCGCCCATGAGGCAGCGAGCGAACCGGTTGTCGAGGAGCGCGCACCGTGAAGCAAATCCTGCAGAGTTTGCGCGATGGCTCGACGACCGTTGCCAATGTTCCAGCGCCAGGTGCATCGGCTGGCCACCTCCTCGTCCGCAGCACCAGATCGCTGATTTCGGCCGGAACCGAGCGGATGCTGATGGACTTCGGCAAGGTGAGCCTGATCGGCAAGGCGCGCCTGCAGCCGGACAAGGTGCGGCAGGTGATCGACAAGGTGCAGACCGACGGAGTGGCGCCAACGTTGGCGGCAGTCCGTGCCAGGCTTGATCAGCCCATTGCGCTCGGCTACTGCAATGTCGGAACGGTGATCGGGATCGGGGCCGGCGTGCAGGGTTTCAGCGTCGGCCATCGTGTTGCATCGAATGGCCCGCACGCCGAGGTGGTGAGCGTCCCGGTCAACCTCGCCGCCAAGGTCCCTGACGCGGTCGATGATGAAGCGGCGGCATTCACGGTCCTCGGCGCCATTGCGTTGCAGGGCATTCGCCTGGTTGCGCCCACATTGGGTGAAACCGTGGTCGTCACCGGTCTTGGCCTCGTCGGCTTGCTGGCCGTGCAGTTGTTGCGGGCACAGGGCTGCCGTGTGCTCGGTATCGATCATCAGGCGGACAGGCTGGAGTTGGCGCGGCGGTTCGGCGCCGAGGTGGTGGATCTGTCGGCGGGCGAGGATCCCATCGCCATGGCGGCGCGCGTCTCGCGGGGCCGCGGCGTCGATGCCGTCCTGATCACGGCCTCGACCAATAGCAATGTGCCCGTGCAGCAGGCGGCCCATATGTGCCGCAAGCGCGGCCGCATCGTGCTGGTCGGCGTCGCTGGCCTCGAACTGTCGCGTGCGGATTTCTACGAAAAGGAGCTGACATTCCAAGTTTCCTGCTCCTATGGGCCTGGCCGTTACGATCCAGCTTACGAGGACGGTGGGCAGGACTATCCCTTTGGCCTCGTGCGCTGGACCGAGCAGCGCAATCTCGAGGCGGTGCTCGATATGATGGCCGACGGCCGGGTCGATGTTGCGCCGCTCGTATCGCATCGCTTCGCGATAGCCGAGGCCGAGGCGGCCTATCGGGTGGTGGGCGGAGCCGAGCCATCGCTCGGTATCGTCCTGGAATACCGGGCCGCCGATACCGTCACGACCAAGGCGCTAGCGGTCCGCACTGTGCCAAATCCGAGTGCGGCGGCGCAGGCTATGGCCGGTGAACCCGTGGTCAGCTTCATCGGCGCCGGCAACCACGCCACCCGCGCGCTGATGCCGGCTTTCAGGGCAGCCGGAGCCGAATTCAGGCATGTGGCGACGCGCAGCGGGATTGGCAGCGCTCTGGCGGCGCCCAAGTTTGGCTTCGCGATGGCGACCACCGATACCGCAATGATCCTGGCCGATCCGCGGGTGGATGCCGTCGTCGTCTGCACGCGGCATGAGTCGCACGCCGAATTGGCAATTACGGCGTTGGCGGCTGGCAAGCACGTGTACGTCGAGAAGCCGCTGTGCCTGACGTCGAACGAGCTCGAGGCAATCGCGACCGCCCACGGCGAGTGCGCAGATGCCGGCCGGCCGCGCTGTCTCATGGTCGGCTTCAACAGGCGGTTTGCTCCGCATGCGCTGAAGATCAAGGACCTGCTCGGGCGCAGGCCGGAGCCGAAGGCGTTTGTCATGACGGTCAACGCGGGGGTGGTTCCGCGCGAGCACTGGACACAGGATGCCAGGATCGGCGGCGGACGCATCATCGGCGAGGCATGTCATTTCATCGATCTATTGCGGTTTCTTGCTGGCGTGCCGATCCTGGCGCACAGTTGCCATAGGCTTGGCGGTGCAATGGACGATAGTGCAACGCTGCAGCTGACTTTTGTCGATGGCTCGATCGGCACCATTCATTATCTGGCCAATGGCCATCGCCGATTTCCCAAGGAGCGCCTCGAAGTGTTCTGTGGCGGCGGCGTGTTGCGGCTGGACAATTTCCGTACGCTCAAGGGGGTCGGCTGGCCGCGGTTCCGGGCAATGCGGCTGTGGAGCCAGGACAAGGGGCAGCGCGGCTGTGCGGCGGCCTTTCTCGCAGCGGTGCGCTCGGGCGCGCCGGCGCCGATCCCGATGGATGAAATCGTCGAGGTGACTCGGATCAGCATGGCTTTGTCGGCCGAGGCCCGGTCCTAACCTCTGGCCAGATCCGCACCCGCGTGATGTCCGCAGACATGCTCCGGCTGTGGCATACAGTCCGCTACCTGAAGCCGGTTCAGGTCTATGGCCGCATCTGGCATCACCTGCATCGGCCGCGTGTCGTTGGTCAGCCGGCGCCCCCGCTTCGCCGCGCCACCGGTCGTGCATCGGTCGCATTCGTCGCGCGGCCCGCTACGATGCTGGGATCGGCGACTTTCCGCTTCCTCAACGTCACCGAGACGCCGACGTGGCCTGAGGGGTGGACCGCGGCCACGGCCGACCGGCTCTGGC
Source organism: uncultured Devosia sp. (assembly GCA_964498125.1). GTDB lineage: Bacteria > Pseudomonadota > Alphaproteobacteria > Rhizobiales > Hyphomicrobiaceae > CAMDBL01. The sequence continues at coordinate 116,849 of CAZCGE010000030.1, forward strand.
TCTACAACCTGCATTATTTCGATGCTTTGATGGCGGTGGATGCGAAGCGCCACCTGGCCGCGCACCGCGATTTGATCGCGCGCTGGATCGGCGATAATCCCATCGGGCGCGGTATCGGCTGGGATCCCTATCCGACCAGTCTGCGGATCGTGAATTGGATCAAGTGGCGCCTTCACAACACGGTGTTGGGCAGGCGACAGCGTGCCGCGGCTTCCCTCGATGCGGCCATGGCCGACAGCCTCGCCGCGCAGGCGCGATGGCTGGCCGGAAGCATCGAGTGGCACCTGAGTGGCAACCATCTGCTCGCCAACGCCAAGGCGCTGTGCTGGGCCGGATTGTATTTTTCCGGGCCTGAGGCCGAAGGCTGGCTCGCGCGTGGGCTGGCGATCTACGCGCGCGAGCTGCCGGACCAGATTCTCGCCGACGGCGGCCATGTCGAGCGCTCGCCGATGTATCACGCCATCGTGCTGGAAGATCTGCTGGACCTGCTCAACTTGGCGCAGTTCCACACGGGTGTGATCAGCGCAACGACGCTGATGCAATGGCGCAGCACGGCACTACGGATGTGCGCATGGCTGGCGGCCATGGCGCATCCCGATGGCCGCATCGCCTTTTTCAATGATGCCGCGTTCGGCATCGCAGCCGAGCCGGCCATGCTTTGGGCCTATGCAGCGCGGCTTGGCCTGACACCCGCGCTCGCCATCAACGCGCCCCTGCATGTCCTGTCGTCTTCCGGCTACATTCGTATGACGGGCGGCGGACTCGCGGCCATTGTCGATGTCGCCGCCATCGGGCCGGACCACCAACCCGGCCATGGACACGCCGATACGCTGTCATTCGAGTTGTCGCTAGGCGCAGAGCGTATCATCGTCAATGGCGGGACATCAGTTTACGGATCGAATGAACAGCGCCAGCGCCAGCGCGGGACCGCGGCGCATTCCACGGTCGAGATCGACGGCGAGGATTCTTCGCAAGTCTGGTCGGGCTTCCGCGTCGGGCGGCGGGCGCGCGTTCGCGACCTCACCATCGAGGCGACGACCGATGCCGCCACGGTTACGGCGGCTCATGACGGCTACCTCCGGCTGGCGGGCAAGCCCATGCATCAGCGGCAATGGCGGTTGGGCGGGGGAGGGATGGTGATCTCGGACCGCATTATCGGCCGTGCCAGATCGGCTATCGCGAGGTTCCACTTGCATCCCGACATCATGGTGAGCGTCGCAGGCAGCGGTTTGTCGGGCACGCTGCGCACGAAAGCCGGCGCGTCACTGGCCTGGCGGGCGACGGCGCCAGCGCGCTTGGAGCCCTCGCTCTGGCATCCAGAATTCGGGCGCACAATGACCACGACATGCCTGGCTATCCCGATCGCAGACGGTTCCGCCAGCTTCAGTATCGACAGCCCATAGACTAGAGAATTTTCCGCCAAAGTGGGCACCGGTTTGGCGTAGAAAATGCGACAAACAAAGGACCAGAGCGCTTTCCCTTGATTCAATTCGAGTGGAAAGCGCTCTGGGCTGACCGCGGCTCGCACCGAGCAAGACATACCGCGCAGACGGCTCCCGACCGTCTCCCGCGCTGGCGAGCCGCCCGAGTTATCTCGGCTGCCGCCATCGCTGCCATCGCAGCTTGACGCCACGTGCGGCTTCGGGAACAATCACATTCAAACGTTTGTTGGAGTGTCCCGCCGAGACGGGACAAGCAGGAGGAAATGCGGCGCCGCGGCGCTCGAGGGGACCTGACGGTGCGCCGAAGCTCCGGGCACGCAGGTCCTGTTGCATTTGGGCAGTTGGCTGGCTCGCAGGTGCGGGGCACGGCGATTTGCCGGGATGCGACCAGAGAGCATTGCTGTTGCGCCGGCATGGGGCCGGCTATGATCAAATTGCGCGCGCCAAAGGAGTTCTGGTCCGGCCTGTTGTTTTTGGCCATCGGGGTGGCCGGCATCTGGTTTGCGCGCGATTATCCTTTCGGCAGCGCGTTGCGCATGGGGCCGGGCTATCTGCCGACCATGCTGTCGTGGTGCACGGCCGGGCTCGGCGGCATCATCTTGCTGGGCTCGTTCGTCAGCACGGGCCCCGGTCTGGACGGCGTGCAATGGCGGCCGTTGCTGCTGGTTCTGCTGTCCATCGTCGTATTCGGCGCAATCGTCAGTCTCTCTGGTGGCCTGTTCGCGGCCATCGTTGTTTCCGCGCTGGTCGGCGGATACGCCTCGGACGAACTGTCGATGATGGAACGCATCTTGTTGAGCCTGGGGCTCGCCGTATTCTGCGTGGGTGTCTTCGTCTACGGGCTCGGCCAACCGATTGATCTGTGGCCGGCGGGACTCGGCATCTGATGGACCTGTTTGCCAATCTGGCTCTTGGATTTCAGCAGGCGCTCAGCCTGCAAAATCTCGGCTTCTGCTTCATCGGTGTGATGCTGGGCACACTGATCGGCGTGTTGCCCGGTATCGGTCCGGTCGCGACCATCGCCATGCTGCTGCCGCTGACCTTCGGCATGCCGCCCTTGGCGGCCTTGATCATGCTTGGCGGCATCTATTACGGATCGCAGTTTGGCGGCTCGACCACGGCGATCCTGGTCAATCTGCCGGGCGAGGCGGCCTCGGTCGTCACCTGCATCGATGGCCACCAGATGGCGCGCCAGGGCCGCGCCGGCAAGGCGCTGTCGGTCGCCGCCATCGGCTCGTTCATCGCCGGCACAGTCGGCACCATCGTCATTGCCATCTTTGGGCCTTTCCTGGCCTCGGTCTCGCAAAAATTCAACGCGCCTGAATACTTCTCGCTGATGGTGTTGGGGTTGATCTCCGCGGTGGTGCTGGCGCATGGCTCGGTGATCAAGGCCATCGCCATGATCTTCGTTGGCCTGCTGATCGGCCTGGTCGGCAACGATCTGGCCAGCGGCACGGGACGTTATACTTTCGGCGTTCCTGAACTCAGCGACGGCATCGGCTTCGTGCCCGTGGCGCTGGGCATCTTCGGATTGGCCGATATCATCGTCAATTTGGAGCGCAAGGAGAAACGCGAGGTCTTCACCAGCGCGCTTTCAGACTTGCTGATGAAGTGGGGCGAATTCAAGCAGTGCCTGCCGGCGATCTTGCGCGGCACTGGGCTCGGCTGCGCATTCGGCATCCTGCCGGGTGGCGGCCCCACTCTGTCGGCATTCTCGTCATATACGCTGGAAAAGAAGCTTGCCGACGATCCCACCCGGTTCGGCAAAGGCGCCATCGAGGGGGTGGCGGGGCCGGAGTCCGCCAACAACGCCGCGGCGCAAACATCGTTCATTCCGCTCTTGACGCTCGGCATTCCATCCAACGCGGTCATGGCGCTGATGATGGGCGCCATGTTGATCCAAGGCATCCAGCCCGGCGCCCAGGTGATGATCAAGAATCCCGAGTTGTTCTGGGGGCTGATCGCGTCGATGTGGATCGGCAACCTGATGCTGCTGGTCATCAACCTGCCGATGATCGGTATTTGGGTGTCGTTGCTGAGAGTGCCCTACCGTATGCTTTTTCCCGCCATCCTGATCTTTTGCTGCATCGGCATCTATTCACTGAACTCCAGTGCGTTCGAGGTGATGCTGACGGCGCTGTTCGGGCTGTTGGGTTACATTTTCATCAAGCTCGACTGTGAACCGGCGCCCTTGCTGCTCGGCTTCGTCCTGGGGCCGCTGATGGAGGTGAGCTTGCGCCGGGCACTGCTGATTGCGCGCGGCGATCCGATGGTTTTCCTGGAACGGCCGATCTCGGCAACCCTGCTGGCGATGTCGGCGATCCTGATCCTGATCATCGTCCTGCCCGCGGCCCGCCGTGGCCGCGCAACCGCATTTCAGGAGTCCGAGAAGTAAGGTGGTGTCTGACCTCTGGTCAGACACCTATCGACCAGGAGTAAAGCGTCCATGACTAAAGATCCCCTGATGAAATCCGAGCAGCGCGACGGCATGCGCATCGACTGGGACGTGCCGATTGCGATGCCGGATGGCATCGTGTTGCGCGCCGACGTTTTCCGTCCAGTCGCGGATGGAAAATATCCAGTCATCATCTCTCACGGCCCCTACGCCAAGGGCCTCGCCTTCCAGGACGTGTTCAAGAGCATGTGGGACCGCATGGTGGCGGCGCACCCCGACGTGCCGGCCAACTCGACCAACAAGTACCAGAACTGGGAAGTGGTCGACCCGGAGAAGTGGGTGCCGGAGGGCTACATCTGCCTGCGTGTCGATTCACGCGGGGCCGGCCGCTCGCCCGGGTACATGAATGTCTGGTCGCCGCGGGAGGCCGACGATTTCGCCATCTGCATCGACTGGGCCGGCCAGCAGTCCTGGTGCAACGGCAAGGTCGGCGTGTCCGGCATCTCCTACTATGCGATGAACGCCTGGCAGGTTGCGGCGCGGCAGCCCAAGCACCTCGCTGCCATCGTCGTGTGGGAAGGCGCCGCCGACTTCTATCGCGACGTGTACCGCCACGGCGGCATGGTTAACATGATGCCGCTGCGCTGGTATCCGCGCCAGGTCGCCAGCGTGCAGCACGGCGTCGGCGACGGCGGCAAGAAGAGCTGGGTGACGGGCGAGCCGGTGGCGGGGCCGATCACGCTGAGCGAGGAGGAATTGAAGCAGAACCGCGTCGATCTTGAGGCGGAGATTCTGGCGCATCCGCTCGACGACGACTTCTACAAATCGCGCTCGCCGGACTGGTCGAAGGTCATCTGCCCGATCCTGTCGGCGAATAACTGGGGCGGCCAGGGGCTGCATCCCCGTGGTAACTGCGAAGGCTTCATGCGGGCGGCTTCCACGCAGAAATGGTTTGAAGGGCACGGCCTCGCCCACTGGCCGCATTACTATACCGACTACGGACGGCTGCTGCAGAAGAAGTTCCTCGACTACTTTTTGAAGGGCGAGAACAACGGCTGGGACCAGCAGCCGAAGGTGCAGCTCAACATTCGCCGCCCGGGCGAGCACTATACCATCCGCCACGAGGCGGATTGGCCGATCCCGCGCACCAAGTGGACCAGGTTCTACCTCGATCCGTCGGGCCGCGGATTGGGCCAAGAGCCGTTCAAGGGCAAGTCCGTGCTCAACTACCACACGGCGGGCGACGGCATCACCTTCTGGTCTCAGCCGATGACGGAGGAGGTCGAGATCACGGGGCCGCTCGCCGCCAAGCTGTGGGTGTCGTCCGAGACGGCCGACGCTGACATGTTCCTCACCTTCCGCGTGTTCGATCCCAATGGCATCGAGGTCACCTTCCAGGGCGCGCTCGATCCGCGCACGCCGGTGGCGCAGGGCTGGCTGCGCGCTTCGCACAGGAAGCTCGACAAGGAGCTGACAAAGCCCTGGCGGCCTTACCACGCGCACGACGAGCGGCAGCCGCTGACGCCAAAGCAGGACGTCGAGCTCGACATCGAGCTATGGCCGACCTGCATCGTCGCGCCAAAAGGCTATCGCATCGCGCTGACGGTGGCCGGCAAGGACTACCACTACGACGCCCCGCCTATGACGATCCCGCTCGCCTTCTATACATTCACCGGCGTCGGACCGTTCTTCCACAACCACGCCAAGGACCGGCCGGCGGAGATCTCCCAGACTTGGAACTCTCTGCACTTTGCACCCGACAAGCAGCCCTACGTGCTGCTGCCGGTGATTCCAAAGATGTGACTGGGCGGGGTCAGACGCATGCGTCTGACCCCTTATGTGGCACCACCTCGCCTCGCAAGGGGTCAGACCCATGGGTCTGACCCCGCCCATACGACCACCATCAACCCCCAAGGAGGACGCCCCATGACCATCGCCTACGACCAGCCGCTCGAGCCGCGCGGACCCGTGCCCTACACGCCGGACACCAAGAACGCGCCGCCCTTGAAGAACCGCAAGGAGCCGATCACGCTGGAGGTTCTGCACGAGATGGCGCTGAAGGTGCGCAACTGGGGCAAGTGGGGGCCGAACGACGAGATCGGCACACTGAATTACGCCACGCCCGAGATGGTCGCCAACGCCGCCAGGCTGGTCAAGCACGGCAAGGCCTTCCCGCTGGCCATCAATCTCGGCATGAACGGCCCGCAGACCGGCAACCGCGGTCGCAACAATCCGACGCTGCTGATGCGCCATTCCGGCGCCGACGCCTACTCGGGCCTGCGCGACGGCTCCGGCATCCGCGGCGCCGACGACTGGATCATCATGCCGCTGCAGGCCGGCACGCACTGGGATTCGCTCGCCCACATCTTCTACATCGACCGCATGTGGAACGGCTACGACTGCCGCGAGGTCTACTCGTGGGGCGCCAGGAAGTGCGGCATCGAGAAGACGCGCGGCAAGGCCTCGGGTCGCGGCGTGCTGCTCGACATTCCCCGCGTGAAAGGCGTCGACGCTCTCGCCGACGGCACGCCGGTGACGCCGGCGGACCTGGATGAAGCCGCCGACAAGCAGGGCGTCAAGATCGGCACCGGCGACTTCCTGATCGTGCGCACCGGCCAGATGGAGGCCTACAACAAGCGCGGCAGCTGGGGCACCTACGCCGGCGGCGACGCCCCGGGCCTGTCGTTCGAGACGGCCGAATGGCTGCACCGCAAGCAAGTGGCGGCGGTCGCCACCGACACCTGGGGCTGCGAGGTGCGCCCCAACGATGCGCCGGGCATCTTCCAGCCCTGGCACTGGGTGGTGATCCCGAACATGGGCCTGACCATGGGCGAGATTTTTGACCTCAAGGCGCTCGCCGAAGACTGCGCCGACGACAAGAAGTACGAGTTCTTCTTCGTCGCGCCGTCGATCCCGGTCGAGGGCGCGGTCGGCGCGCCGGTGGTGCCTATGGCGTTCAAGTGAACAGCGTTGAAACGGTGTCTGACCTCCGGTCGGACACCGTGGCACGTGCCGTCAGGACAGCGGCCTGAGAAAAACATTGCGGCGAGGTGCGCGAGGCTCGACTCCGCCGGCCTCGCGCGGTAACGTCAAAAGGTTTGTGTCAGCAGGAAGGGAGTGCTGACGCCTTGGTTTTTGTTTTCGTGGGAGAAGACGGTGAACAGGATGCGGTCCATGCTGGTGCGATCCTGGAAGACGCCCATGGGCCTCGTCCTGCGGCGCACCTCGCGGAAGCGCCGTTCGATGGTGTTGGTGGTTCGGACACGTTTTCGCTCCTCCAGGGTCTTGTAGCGGAAGCAGGTGAGCAGCTCGTCGAGGTCGTTCCTGAGGCAGGCAACGGCGTTGGCGTAGGTGACCTGCCAGCGATCGGCGAAGCGG
>CAZCGE010000031.1:0-6248 GCA_964498125.1 uncultured Devosia sp.
TTGGTACCGCCTCCCCGGCTCGAACGGGGGACCCCCAGATCCACAATTTGAGTATCACGGCTTTCATTGCTTTGGAATTTCTAACGGTGGAACGACCAAATCCCTGTGTTTATGGGCTTATTTGTTCCTGTGGGTTACTCAAGATCGCTGGCGATTTCCCCACGGTGAATGCTAGAATGGCCTCCAGCATCCACCACATGCAAGGACGGGCCGACCATGAAAGCCAAGATCACTAAGAAGACGGTCGACCACGCACGGTCAAACGACGGCAGGCCCCTCTTCGTATTCGACTGCGACCTGGCCGGCTTCGTGCTGAAGGTGACGCCGGCCGGCCGCAAGACCTACCAACTCCGCTACCGCATGGGCGGGCGGGACACGCCGCTGAAGACCTACACGATCGGCAAACATGGGCCACTGACGCCCGATCAAGCGCGCCAGATCGCCGAGGGCCTGATCGGCGATATCAGCCGCAAGATCGACCCGGCCGCCGAGAAGGCCAAACGGATCGCCGAAGACCGTGGCGCGCTCTCGGTCGAGGCGCTGTCGGTGGAGTTCCTGGAGATCCACGGCAAGACAAAGCTCAAGCCGCGGTCACTCGAAGAATACAAGCGAGCGTTCAGAACGCACATCAACCCCAGGATCGGCAGCCTGAAGGTCCGCGACGTGTCGCACGGCGATGTCGCGCGGCTGCACTACGCCATGCGCACCATGCCGCCGACCGCGAACCGGACAGTGGCGGCGCTGAGCATGTTCTTCTCCTGGGCGATCAGGGGCGGCTACCGGCCGGATCGCAACAACCCCTGCAAGGGGTTGGAGAAGTACAGGGAGCAGGCCCGCCAACGGTACCTGTCACCGGCGGAGATCGCCGCCGTAGGCGAAGCGATCCGCTCCTGCGAGGAGACGGGCATCATCACGCCATGGCACGCCGGGCTGTTCCGCTGCCTGCTGCTGACTGGAATGAGGCGTGATGAGCTGCGCAAGCTGGAATGGCGATGGGTCAACCACGAGCGCAAGGTATTCGCACTGCCGGATTCGAAGGTCGGCCGGCGGGATATCCCGATCTCGGCGCCGGTGCAGCAGGTGCTTGCAGGCCTGCCGCGGATCGAAGGCAATCCTTACGTGTTCTGTGGCGCCAAGGCCGGCAGGCCGATCATCAACATCGCCAAGGCCTGGCAGCGGGTGCTGAAGGCCGCCGGAATTGTGCACGCCCGACCGCATGATTTGCGGCACACGGCGGCCAGCGTTGGCGTGACGGCGGGTGCCTCCCTCGTATTGATCGGCGGCGTGCTCGGGCACAAGAATAGCAAAACGACCGAACGCTACAGCCATCTGAGCGACGACCCCGTGCGGGCCACCAACGAAGCGATAGCGGAACGCATTTGGTCGGCCATGGCTGTGCAAACAGCAGACATCATTCCCTTGGCGAAGCGAAAACCATGATCATGCCAGACGTGGCGGCTAGGCTGTGGCTTGAGTGAGATGGGCTTTCAGCGTGACCGCTGCTCCAATAATTTCCGTAGGCTGCAGAACAATTGAGGCGGCAAGATGTCTCCAGAGGAAATCGAGGCGGAGATCGACCTGCTTCATCCGGTATTCATCCGGATGCTTGCCGCAGACTACATCAAGCTTATGAGGGAACTGCTTGCGCGTGATGGGGAAGTCGTCGCGGCCTACATGCGCGGCGACATTGATTCAACGCGACACCACATCGAAAAATCCATGCAGGCACTCCAAGACTCGGCGGACGGCACTCTGAATAATGAATTGAAGCGCCAGTGGTTCGCCAGCCGCGGCGGACTACTCATGTTCGATTTGATCGAAGACGCAATGCGATGTGCTCGCGGCGGCCATCGTCACTGGCTAACGACACTGCCACGTGACCCGATGCCTAAAACCTCGCCAAGTGACATTCCTCGAAAGCTGATTGAGGCGCGAGCTGCCGCGCTCCTGACGGTCTATGGCGGCAAGAAAGTTGACTCACGCGTCGCGGACAGGATCGCGAAGGTGTTGACGCACTCAGGTTTCGAAACGAAACGCGGGTCGCCCAAGGGTGTGACGATCCGGGAGTGGCAGAAGGACATTAAGAAGTGCGCGTCGAAGGGACAGGCGAGAGGGATGAGCCCGTTCCAAATGAAGCGACATTATTATTATAACCTCGACAAAGTGAACTTTTCTGGAATGGCGCTCGAGGAGGCGCTTGTCCTCCTCGAACGCACTTGCGCACGGTTCGCCTCGCGTTTGATCGGAGCGGGGCCGGCAAAGTCTTGATCAGAAAAAAATGGGGAACCTGATTGTAGCTTCCCCCAGCGCGTTGCCATAGATGAGACGGCAATTTCCACCATCTGCTGGAGGTTGCCAGAATGAAAGTGCACAATCAGAGCCGCGCTGAACCCGGCGTCACGAACGACATGAACGAAGGCGCGATCACGCCCAGCGCAACCACGGATGCGCCTCGCCGCTATCTCCGCCGTCAGGCTGCCGCCCTATATGTCCGTGAGCGCTGGGGTCTGCCGTGTCAGCCGTCGTGGCTGGCCAAATTGGCGGTCGTTGGCGGTGGTCCTGTTTTCCGTAGATGTGGTCGCATCCCGGTCTACGAGGAGGTGGCGCTCGACGAGTGGGCGAGAAGCCGGCTGAGCGCCCCAATGCGCTCGACCTCAGAAAGTTGCCCTGCGCCATAAAACACGAAACCGCCCGGTCCAGGGGCGGTTCGTAGGCTTCCTCACCAATCAACGCAGCTGCGTCCTTATACAGCGTCCGCGGCTGCCCCGCAACATCTGCGAGGCAAAAAATCATGTCATCTCCTTTTGCACTTGATCCGCGTCTCCGGTCGCCGCCGACACTCTGCTTCCATCCCGACCTGAACCATCCCTCAGGCGGCATCTGGCCAGTGATGGTCGCGCTGGTGACGCGTGGGTCCGACGACATGCCGCTGGCGATCCTCGCCGAGTGGTCGCGAGCCGAGATGCCGGTTCCGGCGAACGATGCAGGCAAAGCCGCCGCCTCCGAAAACGAGGAGGCGCGCTAGCCATGACCCCAGAAATCACACTGATAAAGAAGTGCGGCCCGGACCCTGTCATGTCGAAGCGAATCTGCCTCGACGAGCAGGGCGCACTGAAGAGCGACGGGGCGGCGTGTCTGATGGTTGAGGGCACCGCAACACGCGCCCGTGCTGAAACAGCCGGTGCCCTCGCCGAGCACATCATGCGTTGCGGCTCCGATCAGGCCATTGCGCTGGGTGCTCTGAAGGTCGGGCTTCCCGATCCTGCAAAGATCACCGTACCCAGAAGTTTGAAGGCTAAACCGGGTGCCATCACCCGCTCCAGGGAGTTCATCGACTATCGTCCAGGAGCACCAGCCTGGGCGCTCTTAGACTTCGATACCAAAGGAATGCCAGCCCACGTCGCGGCCAGCATCGAGATGGCAGGCGGCATGTGGAATGCGCTGCTCGGCGTCGCGCCAGGGTTAGGACGGGCAGCGCGTGTGTCGCGGGCCAGCACGAGTGCCGGCCTGTTCCGCAGTGATACTGGAGCGCAGCTGTCAGGCAGCGGAGGAGCCCACCACTACGTGCTGATAAAGGACGCGGGCGACATCGAGCGTTTCTTGCGCGACCTGCATGACCGGTGCTGGCTACACGGGCTGGGCTGGCATGTGATCGGTGGCGCCGGGCAACTGCTCGATCGGTCGCTGGTGGATCGCATGGTTGCCTATGGCGAACGGCTGTGTTTCGAAGGTGCACCGCTCATCGCGCCACCGCTGGCGCAGGACCAGACCAAGCGTACCCCGGAAGCGTTCGAAGGCGAGGCAATCGATGCCGGGCTGACCGTGCCAAGGCTGACAGAGTATGAGCGGCATCGGGTCAACGAGGTCAAGGCCGCCAGCGCTGATGCACTGGGCGCCACTGCAACTGAAATCCGGAACCAACATGACAGCGCCCTTGCGAAGACCATTTCAGCCAAGTTTGGCATGCCGCCTGACTCGGCCATTCGTCTGGTCACGGCGCGCCATCGCGGTGTCCTTGTGCCTTACGTCGAACTGGACTTCGACCGCGTGGGCATGACGTCGGTCGCCACCGTTCTTGCTGATCCCGAACGCTTTGTCGGCGAGACGTTGGCCGATCCGCTGGAGGGCGCGGAATACGGACGCTGCAAAGCCAAGGTGATGAGGGCCGCCGATGGCGAGTTGCTGATACACAGCTTCGCGCATGGCCGGGCATTCTATCTGCTCCGGCACGATGTGCGGTCGGCCAAAGCTGCGATAGCCCAAGCCCCAGCCGATGGCGTAGTGGACTGCGCCATGGCGATCCTGGCCACGAGCGAGTTGGAGACGGACGAGCTTACCGACTTCGCCGCCACTGTCGCCAAAGCCGCCAAAATCGGTGTGCGCGCCGTCATGGCGAGGATAGTCAAAGAGCGTCGGGCACGGGAGCAGGCCAAGCGGAAGGCGACCCTGGATTCGGAAGCAGACGGACGCATTATTCGACCACGTCCGGAACCTGACGGCGAATTGATGCCGACTGTGACCCTTCTGGACCAGATCCTCGCTGCCGACCAGCGAGAGGAGCCGCCTATGCGGGATTCGTCGGGCAACTTGGTCGAGGTGCGGGTGCGGGAACCTTGGGCCCTACATCTTCTGACGGCTGATGGCACCAACGGTGACGCAGGTGACATCGAAGCATTGCAGGCGCCCGCAGAACCGGGCTTGGTGCAACTCACGCCTGTCGGAGTCGAGCTGCTGGTGGAGCGGTATGTCCGCTGGTTGGCGCAGAGGCGTGACACCAGCTATTTCGCGGCTCTGCCCAGGCCGTTCGTGGACGCCCTGATGCAATTCTCACCGAGTGATATTCCCATTGCCAGGGCCATCAACACGGCACCGCTCATCTCGATGTCGGGGAACGCCATCGACGGTGTCGGGTTGGATCGAGACACCGGGTTGGTCCATCGGATCGATCCGCACTTACGGGCCTGCCTGCCGACCGAGCCACCGACGGAGCAGGAAGTCCGAGCAGCGATGACTTTCCTCTTCGACGAGTGGCTGGTCGATGTCGCGTTGGATCGTGCCGGGAAGAGTGTAGCGACCATGTTGGCGATGACGCTCATCCAGCGGGCACTCCTGCCAGAGCGGCCGGCTTTTTTCGTGACCGCGGGGCAGCGCGGCGGCGGCAAGACGACGCTCGTGAATATGATTACGCTTGCCGCCCTGGGTCGCAGGGCATCAGCTGCAGGTTGGTCCGACAGGGCGGAAGAGCGGAAAAAGGCGCTGTTCTCCTATCTGCGCCAAGGCGTGGCCTGCCTCGCCTGGGACAACATTGCCCGAGGATCGGCAATCAGCTGTCCTCATATAGAAGCAGCACTCACGGCCTGTGAGACATCTGACCGGGTACTGGGCGTTTCCCGAGTGGAAACGGTGCCATCGACCACGGTCCAGATTTTCACCGGCAATTCCATCACGCCGCGCGGCGATATGGCGAGCCGGTCATTGATGCTGGCGTTGAGCGTTGACCGCCCAGACCCGGAGAACCGGCGATTTGCGCATGCCGATCCGCTGGCCTGGACGCAGGCTAACCGACCGAAAATTGTGCGGGCGCTTTACACGTTGCTGATCGCAGGAGCCGTGAACCGCCCACCGTCGCAGGTGGCGAAGACCCGGTTCAAGACCTGGTGGAGCCTCGTTGGATGGCCGACAGAATACGCGGCCGGCCTGCTCGGCGAGACGGTGAATTGCACTGAGTTGATGCGCGCCGGGGAAGTCGGAGACGAGGAGGCTTCCGCAGCGTCAGCTGCACTAACCATCCTCCAAAAAGTTTGGGGGAGCACAGCCTTCACCGCTAGGGACGTGGTAAGGGCCATGACGCCCGAGCCGAAGATCAGTGCGAACACGGAATACACGAAAGTCGATGACGCCGACAAGGCGCGGGCCGATACCATCGCCGACACCTTGGGTGAGTTGGTAGGTAAGCGTTTAGATCGGCCGACGGCACACAGCATCGGAAAACTGTTCCAGAAGCGTCTTGTTGGCCGACCTGCATGGATCGGAGACGGACAGTCGGTTGCCACGCTGCGAAAGTCCACCGGGCACAGCGAAAACACCTACAAGGTCGACGTGTCGACTCCGAGGCAACACCCCGATGCCCCATCTGCCGACACATTCTCCGCCGCCGATCCCGGCCAAAAACATCCCCCACATTCCCCACATTCCCCAAGGTGTCGACCGGATGATGGCGAGTTGGGGAAAGAGGGGAAAGAGGGGAA
>CAZCGE010000032.1:0-9025 GCA_964498125.1 uncultured Devosia sp.
GGACTTAATTACCTCTTTGATCTTTTACTCTTTACCCCTTTTCTTCCCTGACTTGCACTATGACTGATTTGATTCGATCGATCAATCGTTATTGTCGAAATAACTCGGAAAAGCGCAAGCATTCGGCGCGAAGCGCCGAATCGATTATGGCTGATATGCGTTGTGACAATTTTGCCACGAACTGGTTGTGGATATTCGTCGCGCAATCCATTCACGAGGGTACGTCTCGCGTTATTGTTACCGGGAAGATGGGATTTCGATTCCATCTACGTTCTTCAGGCGCGGCCCTGCCGGGTCCGGTGCGTCGGCCTGGAGCCTGAGTAGCCCTTAAACTCGCGTGCTTCGCGGCGGTTCCTGGAACAATTCGCCCGGGAATGCGCGCGCGGCGAGGCGCAACAGGAACGAGTCCGACAACCGGAACAACAATCTCGGCTTCCGGCTCGCGCGCTCTGTCTTTCCTGCCAGTACGCTCAACCAGCCCCGGTCAGCGGGGTGGCCAGAGCCGGTGCGATCACGGTTGCATCGGGCGTGTCTTCTGAGCGTCCAGGGCTGCTCATGTTGAGCATGGACGGGGGCCTGAACAGACCGCAAGGTGGGCCGCTCGATACCGCAGCGGCGCCTGTCCTGGGAGACGCATGGGCTCCGACAGGTGCCGCTGGCCTTTTTCGCTACTGCAGTGGCAGGGGGTGGCGCATCGCACGTTCCGGGTTACGGCCGCATCCATGTGGCGCGCGATGGGCCAGTCGATGGGCGGCCTGACCCAGGACCTGCGCAGTTGATAGCGCGTCGACCGCTCACGCCCTCTCCCGGACATGCGTGATCTCGCGCGGGCGGACGGCGTCGGAACGCAGCGTCACGATGGCGACGGTCTTGCCCTGCGGCGACAGGAGCTCGACCGTATATCCGCGACCGCCGTCGTGCACGGCGACGACCGTGCCCACATCGCCCGCTTCCAGCCCGTGCTCGGCGACGGCGCTCGTCAGCGCGACTCGGTCCAGTTCATCGATCCATTGCTCCTGCTCCTCGGTTGGCACCAGTGTGATCAGCCGAGGCCGATCGGTGCCAGTGTCGATCATCCACACTAGAGCATTTTCTACGCCAAACCGGTGCCCACTTTGGCGGAAAATGCTCTAGCGTCACCGGGCACCTCTGGCACGAGCGGGTCTATTCCAGCGTCTCGAACAGTCCCTGGAACAACCGCACGCCCGGCTCGATCGAGGAGACCAGCAGGTGCTCCTCCAGCGTATGCGCGCCCTCACCGTCGACGCCGAGGCCGTCGAGGGTGGGGATGCCCAGGGCGGCGGTGAAATTGCCGTCCGAGCCGCCGCCGGTGCGCGGGCCGGTCTCCAGGGTCATGCCGAACGCCTTGGCGACCGCCTGCGCCTTGCCGAGCAGCAAGTCGGTGGCCGCATCGCGCGCCCACGGCGGCCGGGTCATGCCGCCGCTGATCTTCAGCGACACGTCCGGCTCGTGCGATTTGAGGGCGCGATAGCGAGCCTCCATCTCGGTGGCACTGGCCGCATCGACAACGCGGCAGTCGGCGTTGATGCGGCAATGCTCGGGGATGACGTTGACGCCGGTGCCGCCGGTGACCAGGCCGACGTTGGTGGTGATGCCGCGCTGGTAATCCGTGAACCCTTCGATCTCCAGGATGGTGCGGGCCATGGCGCGGATGGCGCTGCGCCCCTCCTCGTGCTTGGCGCCGGCGTGCGAGGGCCGCCCGTGCGCCTCGATCTGGAAGCGGCCGGTGCCCTTGCGCGAGGTCACGACCTTGCCACCGTTGCGCTTGGGTTCGGTGACGAGGACATACTTGGCGGTCTTCGCCGCGGCCTCGATGTGGGTCCTCGAGCCGACCGAGCCGTTCTCCTCATCCGGTGTGAACAGGAACGTCACCGGCAGTTTCGTCTCGAGGCCCTGGGCGGCGAGTCGGCGATAGGCGGCAATGCCCAGCATGGCGCCGCCCTTCATGTCGAATACGCCGGGCCCATAGAGCTTGTCGCCTTCCTGGCGGATCGGCAGGTGCTCGGCCAGCGTGCCGACGGGGTGCACGGTATCGACATGCGACAGCACCAGAATGCCGGGGCCGGTGCGGGCGGGATCGCAGGTGACGCGCAGCATGTCGCCGAAGCGGGGATCGATCTTCTCGCGCGTGCAGCGGGCGCCGATCGCCGAGAACCACGGCGCGATGGCGTCGAGCACGCGATTGACGCCGGATGGATCGGCGGTCGGGCTTTCGATGGCGACGAGCTGCCTGATGTCGGCAAGGATCGCCGCGGTGTCGATGCTGCCGTCGCGAAAGGTCATTCTCCGGTCCTCCTGGCGCCAATTTCGAGCCTGCGATGCATTGCACACGCCCGTCGATCCGTGCAAGCTTCGGCCAAACCGTCACGAAGGGAGAGAGGCATGCTGTCGCTGCTGCGTGGGCTCATGCTGATGTTGGCCGGGGTTCTGCTGACGGTCCCGTCGGCCGCCCAGGATTTGAAAGTCGGGCTGTCGGCGGAGCCGTCATCGATGGACCCGCACTATCACAACCTGACGCCCAACAACGCCTTTCTCAGCCACATCTACGAGCGTCTCGTGGAGATGGACGAGAAGCAGCGGCTAATCCCCGGCCTGGCCGAGAGCTGGAAGGTGATCAACGATACCGTGTGGGAGTTCAAGCTGCGCAAAGGCGTGAGCTGGCACGACGGCACGCCGTTCACTGCCGACGACGTCGTCTTCACCATGTCGCGCGCCGGCAACGTCCCCAACAGCCCCTCGAGCTTCGGCGGCGCGGTCAAGGGCAAGACCGTCACCAAGGTCGACGACCACACCGTGCGGATCACGGCCGGCTCGGTCTATCCGGTCATGGCCAACGATCTCGCTACCATCATGATCGTCTCGAAGAAGAACGGTGATGGCGCCCAGACCGGCGACTACAACTCCGGCAAGGCGGCGATCGGCACGGGGCCTTTCAAGCTGGTCAAGTTCACGCCGGGAGACCGCATCGAGCTCCTTCGCAACGACGCCTACACCGGCAAGAAGGCCGACTGGGCGAAGGCGTCGTTCCGGCTGATCAAGTCCGGTCCGTCGCGGGTGGCGGCGCTGCTGGCCGGCGACGTCGACTTCATCGAGGACGTGCCCACCGCCGACATCGAGCGGCTGAAGCAGGACCCCAAGCTGCAGTTGTCTTCCGGTGTCTCCAATCGCGTCATCTACTTCTTTGTCGATCACGCGCGGCAGGTGACACCGTTCGCCAAGGCCAAGGACGGCGCCGAGATCAAGAACCCGTTGCAGGACGTGCGCGTGCGCAAGGCCATGTCCAAGGCGATCAACCGCAAGGCGATCGTCGAGCGCGTCATGGAGAACGCGGCGCTGCCAGCCTCGCAGTTCTTGCCCGAAGGCTATTTCGGCGTCTCCGACAAGCTGAAACCGGAGGCCTTCGACCCCGAGGGCGCCAAAAAGCTGCTGGCCGAGGCCGGCCTGCCCAACGGCTTCAAGCTGACGTTGCACGGCCCCAACGGCCGCTACACCAACGATGCCAAGATCGCGGAAGCCGTCGCGCAGATGCTGACGCGCGTCGGCATCGAGACGGCGATCGAGGCGCTGCCGCCGGCGACGTTCTTCACGCGCGCCTCCAGTGGCGGTCCGGGCGGCGGGCCGGAATTCAGCTTCATCCTGGTCGGCTGGGCCGCCGGTACCGGCGAAGCCTCGGGTTCGGCCAAGCCGTTGGTCAATACCTTCGACAAGGCGACCGGGCGCGGCGCTTCCAACCGCGGCCGCTATTCCAATGCCGAGGTGGACCGGCTGACGGACGAGGCCTTGCGAACCAACGATGATGCAAAGCGCGCCGCGCTGCTGGCCAAGGCCACCGAGATCGCCATCGAGGAGCTGGCGATCATCCCGCTGCACTATCAGGTCAGCACCTGGGCGGCGCGCAAGGGTCTCGCCTACAAGGCGCGCTCCGACGAGAACACGCTGTTGATGGGGCTGTCGGGCAATTGATCTGGCCGCGTAGGTTGGGATACGCGCAGCAACGGACGGCACAAATGGCAATGTCGGTGTCCGCGCGTAACCCAACCTACGGCACTCGACAGGAACCTGAATGACCGCGTTCATTCTCCGCCGGCTGATGCAGAGCGCGCTGGTCATCGTGGCGATGTCGGTGATCGTGTTCACCGGCGTGCATGTCATCGGCAACCCGGTCTACCTGCTGATTGATCCGCAGGCCGATCAGGCCGACATCGAGCGGGCGATCAAGGCGCTGGGCCTCGACCTGCCGCTGTGGGAGCAATACGTGCACTTTGTCTCGGGCGCGGTGCGCGGCGACCTCGGCAAATCCTTCATCTTCGGCGAGCCGGCGATTCGGGTGATCCTGGCGCGCATGCCGGCGACGCTGGAACTGGCCTTCGCCGCGCTGGCCATGGCCGTCGTCATTGGCATTCCACTCGGGCTCTACGCCGGCTTGCGGCCAGACAGCGTGCCCGGCAAGGCGATCATGGCCGGTTCGATCGTCGGCTTCTCTTTGCCGACGTTCTGGGTTGGGCTGATGCTGATCATGGTGTTCGCGGTGATGCTCGGCTGGCTGCCCTCGACCGGTCGCGGCGAGACGGCGACCTGGCTCGGCATCACCTCGAGCCTGTTCACGCTGGATGGATTGCGTCATGTGCTGCTGCCCGCCTTCAACCTGGCGTTGCTGAAGATGTCGCTGGTGATCCGGTTGACACAGTCCGGCGCGCGCGAGGCAATCCTGCAGGACTACATCAAGTTTGCCCGCGCCAAGGGGCTCAGCGAGCGGCGCGTCGTCGGCGTGCACCTGTTGAAGAACATCCTGATCCCGGTGGTCACCGTGATCGGGCTCGAGTTCGGCAACCTGGTCGCTTTCTCGGTGGTGACGGAGTCGATCTTTGCCTGGCCCGGCATGGGCAAGCTGCTGATCTCCTCGATCCAGACGCTGGACCGGCCGGTGATCGTCGCCTACCTGATCATCATCGTCGTCATGTTCGTCGTCATCAACCTGGCGGTCGACATTCTCTATTCGCTGCTCGATCCGCGCGTCAGACTGTCGGAGAAGGGCGCATGAGCGAGGATGAGAAACCATTTCTCCGCTTCGCCTCGGCCTTCCTGGAGAGCTCGATCGCCACTCTCGCGTTGCTCGTTCTGTCCGCCATCATTGTGCTCGCCCTGCTGGCGCCGTGGATTGCGCCGCAGAACCCCTATGATCTGGCCAGCGTCGACGTCATGGACAGCCGGTTGCCGCCGGGCAGCAGGACGCAGACCGATATGATCGCCTGGCTCGGCACGGACGGCGCCGGTCGCGATCTGTTGTCCGCCATGCTCTATGGCGTGCGCATTTCAATCGCCGTCGGTGTCGCCTCGGGCCTGATCGCCATGGCGGTGGGCGTGCTGATCGGTCTGACCGCGGCCTATGTCGGCGGCCGCATCGAAAGCACGATCATGCGGCTGATCGACATGCAGCTGTCGTTTCCCGCCATCCTGATTGCGCTGATGCTGATCGCCATTCTCGGCAAAGGCGTCGACAAGATCATCTTCGCGCTCGTCACCGTGCAGTGGGCCTATTATGCGCGCACGGTGCGTGCCAGCGCGCTGGTGGAGCGGCGCAAGGACTATGTCGATGCCGCCGTCTGCCTCGGGCTCAGCCACACGCGCATTCTGTTGCGGCACATCCTGCCGAACTGCATGGCGCCGCTGATCGTGGTCGGCGCCGTGCAAACCGCGCATGCCATCGCGCTGGAGGCGACGCTGTCCTTTCTCGGCGTCGGCCTGCCGCAGACCGAGCCCTCGCTCGGCTTGCTGATCTCGAACGGGTTCGAGTACATGCTGTCGGGCCGCTATTGGATCAGTTTCTTTCCCGGCCTGCTGCTGCTGGTGACGATCATGGCCATCAACCTCACCGGCGACCGGCTGCGCGACGTGCTGAACCCGAGGCTGTCGCGATGACGAGGCCTGTCACGCTGGCGCCCGAGCCGACGCTGGAGGTGCAAGGCCTCGCCACGCATTTTTTCACCAAGGCCGGCATCGTTAAGGCGGTGGATGGCGTCAGCCTGTCGGTGGCGGCCGGCGACGTGCTGGGCCTGGTCGGTGAATCGGGCTCCGGCAAGACCATCACCGGATTTTCGATCCTGGGTCTGATCGATCCTCCGGGCCGCATCGTCTCGGGCTCGGTGCGCTTCAAGGGCGAGGAATTGACCACGGCGGCGCCAGAGCGATTGCGCGATCTGCGGGGAAATCGCATCGCCATGATCTTCCAGGACCCGATGATGACGTTGAACCCAGTGCTGCGCATCGACACGCAGATGGTCGAGGCGATCCGGGCGCACAGAAAGGTGCCGGCACGCGATGCCAGGCGGCTGGCGGCCGAGGCGCTGGCCGATGTTGGCATTGCCAGCCCCGAACATCGGCTCACAGCCTATCCGCACGAGTTGTCCGGTGGCATGCGCCAGCGCGTTGCCATCGCCATTGCCTTCATCAATGGTCCCGATCTGGTCATTGCCGACGAGCCGACCACGGCGCTCGATGTCACCATTCAGGCGCAAATCCTGCATTTGGCCCAGCAGCTGTGCGCACGCACGGGCACGGCGATGATCTGGATCACGCATGATCTGGCCATCGTCTCGGCGCTGGCCGACCGCATCGCGGTGATGTATGCCGGCCGTATCGTCGAAATGGGCCTCACCGCCGACATTGTGGCGCATCCCTGCCATCCCTACACGCAGGGCCTGCTCGGCTCCGTGCCGAGTGCCAACACGCGCGGCAGCCGCCTCAAGCAGATCCCGGGCAATAGTCCCTCGCTGCTGAATCTGCCCGTAGGCTGCGCCTTTCTCCCGCGCTGCGACCGCTCGGGAACCGAATGCGCGGCGGAGCAGGCGATGCGCCTGACGGCAACAGGCCGCCAGGTGCGCTGCTGCCGGCCCTTGCAGGCGGCAAACCCATGATGGCGCCGGACGCACCCATCATCGAGACGCGCGCGCTGTCGAAGAGCTTCGTCAAGTCCCTCGATCTGGCAGGCCGGATCGCGGCGGGCTTGGGTTCTGGCGCGCGGGCGGAAACGGTGCACGCGGTCGACGGCGTGTCGATCGAAATCCGCAAGGGAGAAGTCTTGGGCCTGGTCGGTGAGTCCGGGTGCGGAAAATCGACGCTCGGCCGCATCATCGCTGGCCTGCTCGAGCCTTCGTCCGGTGTGGTGCTCTACAAGAGTTATGATCGCGCCGCCCTCGACGGTGCGCAAGCCAAGGCGGCGCGCCTTGCCGTGCAGATGATTTTCCAGGACCCGTCCGCTTCGCTCAATCCGCGCGCCCGCGTCGAGTCGATCATCGGCGAGGCGCCCGTCGTGCACGGTCTGGTGGCGCGGGCGGAGCGCTCAGCCTACGTCGCGGTTCTGCTCGACCGGGTCGGGCTCGATCCACAGATGGCACGGCGCTACCCGCACCAGTTTTCCGGTGGACAACGCAGCCGCATCGGCATTGCCCGTGCACTGGCGGTGAAGCCGGAATTCCTGGTCTGCGACGAAGCGGCGGCCGCGCTCGACGTTTCAATCCAGGCGCAGGTCATCAACCTGTTCATGGACCTGCGCGCCGACTTCAACCTGACGTATCTGTTTATCAGCCACGATCTCGGCATGGTGCGGCACATCGCCGATCGCGTTGCCATCATGTACCTCGGCCGCATCGTCGAGCTGGCGCCGGCCGAGGCGCTGTTCCGTCGCGCCAATCATCCCTACGCCCAGGCGCTGCTGGCCGAGATGCCGCGCGTGACCACCGGGCGGCGCAGCTTTCATCCGATCAAGGGCGAGATACCCTCGCCGCTCGATCCGCCGACGGGTTGCCACTTCCACCCCCGCTGTCCGCATGCGATGCCGCGCTGCTCCATCGAGCGGCCGGTCTTGAAAGACATCGCCCCCGGGCACAGCTCGGCGTGCCATCTCAATGCGTGAGTCAATTCAGCGCAATCCCACACATGCGTTGCCGTCTCGTCGGCGACAGCGGCGAGGACGATCCGGAGGTCTATGCTGAGGCGCTGCGTCGCCATCCCAAGCAGATCGCGCGGATCTACATCCGCAACATCACCGCCGCCCGCCGCGACGATGCGCGATTCGCCAAGACCTTCGCCGGCATCGAGGCGGCACGGTGGCTGCTGTTCGAGGACCCCGGAGAGATCAATCCGCGGTGAACGCGGTGTGCGGCGATGTGTTGGGGGCAGCCGAACAGGGTGGCCTCCGCCGAACTACGTTGCGTCGAGAAGCAATGCTCTCGAGCCAGCTTGAATAAACGGGCTATCCACTGGAGCCTAATCCGCGGTAGGTACAGGCTTGGACTTCTTGAGATCCTTGCCCGAAATCTCGATTTCAGCAGGGCCTGCATTAAGCTTGATCTTTGAGGCATTTCCCAGCACCGAAGCGAGCGCATCCGTTGGGTGAAGCATCTGAGAGCGCTCCGACGAGTCACTGGCGAACAAATTGCGACTAATTCGATCCAGCAAGGCTGATGGCATTTGTTCCTTGACTTGCGAATTCCATTCCATAGCAGCCTCAACCAACCAACTCGCGCGATCTACATCCAGCTGGTACTGTTTCAGCGCAAACTCAGCCGCCGAGTGCGACTCGAACCAACGATTCAGCCATCGCATATAAAACACTGCGACGCTTCCGAAACTCGCAGCAATAGCGATTTGACGAAGCACGACATACGTCAGCTCGCCAGCAATTGTCTGATTTGGAGCCTGCCGCCAAGACTTGAATAGATCCACTACGTGACCGGAAAAATAGTATAGGAGATACCCAAGACCAAGCATCAAAGTAAAACAAAGGAAATGTACGGGCCACCGCATTTTTACGGTACCGGAAGTTAGTGAAAATTGGTCTTGTCGTGCCTTGATTACACTCTGGATGCATGCCTATCCCTTTACCTCAGGCTAGCTTCGCGTGAATTGACGGGAACCAGCGACAGCGCCGGGTGTCATCGACGAGCTGGCGCATGGTGACGGGCGGCCGTGCGACGAGGCTCTCGATCACGCGCGCGGCGATGCG
>CAZCGE010000033.1:0-7304 GCA_964498125.1 uncultured Devosia sp.
TGCCGTCGGGCGTCAGCGCCGTGCTGGATGCGTTGTCCGTGCGCGGTATCACCCACCTCGACCTGCCGATGACACCGGAGCGGGTCTGGCAGGCGCTGCAGGGCGCGGTCAAGTCGGCGGCGTGACGGCGACGATAGGAGGCAGTGGCATGTTCACGTCGGCCATAAACTTTGCACTCGGCGAGGAGATCGAGGCGCTGCGCGAGACGGTACACAGGTTCGCGCAGCAGAAGATCGCGCCGCGCGCCGCCGAGATCGACAGGACAAACACGTTTCCGAGCGACATCTGGGTGGAATTCGGCAAGCTCGGCCTGCTCGGCATCACGGTGGCCACGGAGCACGGCGGCGCCGGCATGGGCTATCTGGCGCACTGCGTGGCGATGGAGGAGATCAGCCGCGCCTCGGCCTCGGTGGCGCTGTCCTACGGCGCGCATTCGAATTTGTGCGTCAACCAGATCAACCGCAACGGCACGGCCGAGCAGAAGGCAAGGTATCTGCCGAAGCTGATCTCTGGCGAAAGTGTCGGCGCACTCGCCATGTCGGAAGCCGGCGCGGGCTCCGACGTCGTGTCGATGAAGCTCAGGGCCGAAAAGCGTAACGACCGCTACGTGCTCAACGGCACCAAGATGTGGATCACCAACGGGCCGGACGCCGACACGCTGGTGGTCTACGGCAAGACCGATCCAGAGGCAGGCTCGCGCGGCATCACGGCGTTCCTGATCGAGAAGGGGTTTGCCGGCTTCTCGACGGGACAGAAGCTCGACAAGCTCGGCATGCGCGGCTCCAACACCTGCGAGCTGATCTTTCAGGACTGCGATGTACCGCTCGAGAATGTGCTGGGCGAGGAGGGCCGCGGCGTCAACGTGCTGATGTCGGGCCTCGACTACGAGCGCGTGGTGCTGGCCGGCGGCCCGGTCGGCATCATGGCGGCGGCGCTGGACGTGGTCATGCCCTACGTGCACGAACGCAAGCAGTTCGGCCAGTCGATCGGCGAGTTCCAGCTGATCCAGGGCAAGCTGGCCGACATGTACACGACGCTGAATGCGTGCCGCGCCTATGTGTACGCCGTGGCGGCCGCCTGCGACCGCGGCGAGACCACGCGCAAGGACGCGGCGGGCTGCATTCTGTATGCGGCCGAGAAGGCGACCTTGGTTGCGTTGGACGCCATCCAGATCCTCGGCGGCAACGGCTACATCAACGACTACCCGACGGGGCGGCTGCTGCGCGACGCCAAGCTGTACGAGATCGGCGCCGGGACGAGCGAGATAAGGCGCATGCTGATTGGGCGCGAGCTGTTCGGGGAGACGGGGTAGTGGCGCGGCACATCCTCTCCCCACGCCGTCTCGGCCGGAGCGAAGCGGAGAGCCGGGATCTTCACCTGTGAGACGTGAAGATCCCGGATAGCCGCGCCATTGGCCGCGCGGCACTGCGGTAACCGTCTCGCGGGCGCGGCTTCCGGGACGGCGGAAGGGAAGGGCACGCCCTCTCTCCTTTCGTCGTCCCGGCCGGAGCCGCGCCGAATCCGGCGCGAGCGTAGAGCCGGGATCTTCACCCACCGCAGAAAATGCACACCCTCACAACTCGTATCCGGCCTCGCGCACGACCTGCTCGAAAAGATCGGTCCAGGTCGGGTTGTGGCACTCGATTAGCTCGATCTTCCAGGCGCGCCGCCATCGCTTCATGGCCCACTCGCGCTTTTGAGCTGACTCTGCTGTTTCGTGATGCTCGTAGTAGACGAGACGATCGACCCAGTAGCGCTTGGTGAAGCCTTCGATTGCCCGATAACGATGCTGCTAGGTGCGCTTGGGCAGGTCGCTCGACATGCCGACGTAGAGCACGCCGTGCGGGCTGCTGGCGGTGATGTAGACGTGGAAGACCTTGGTGCGATGCTCGTACATTTGGGTTCTTGCCAACACCGAGAGTGGTGAAGATCCCGGATAGCCGCGCCAACGGGCGTCTGGGACTGAGGCGAGCGTATCGCGTGGCGCGGCTTCCGGGAAGGCGGTGGAAGGGGGGCTCGGTCCGCCCGCAACCGTCGCAGCGCATTGACAAGACCGCGCGTCGCCAGCCTTATGCCGCCCATCGCGTGGGATGGAGACAGCATGACCCTTCGACTCTCGATCGGACTCTGGGTACGCGGCGCCGGCCTCGGCATCGCCCTGTTGTGCGCCGGCGCGACGGCGGCCGTGGCCGCCGAAGAGGTCAACATCTATTCCTACCGCGAGCCTGGCCTGCTCGCACCCTTGCTCAAATCGTTTACCGAGCGCACCGGCATCAAGGTCAATACGCTCTTCGCCCAGAGCGGATTGATCGAGCGCATCTCGGCGGAAGGTCGCAACAGCCCGGCCGATGTGCTGTTGACCAACGAGTTCGGCTTTCTCATCCAGGCCGCCGCCGCGGGCATCACTCAGGCCATCCGATCGGAAGCTCTGGAATCGGCCATTCCGGCGACCTACCGCGACCCTGCTGGCCACTGGTTCGGACTGTCGATCCGCGCCCGCGTCATCTTTGCCTCCAAGGATCGGGTCCCCCAAGAGACCATCACCTATCTGGAGCTGGCCGATCCCAAGTGGAAATCGCGCATCTGCATGCGCTCGGGCCAGCACGCCTACAACGTCGCCCTCGTTGCGGCGATGATCGCCCATCACGGGGCCGAAAAAGCCGAGGCGTGGCTGCGAGGCCTGAAGGCCAACCTCGCGCGCAAGCCCGCCGGCGGCGATCGCGAGGCCGTGCGCGACGTCCACGCCGGTCTGTGCGATCTGGCGATCGCCAACACCTACTACATGGCCGCCATGCTGAAGAATCCCGACCAGAAGATCTGGGCGGCGGCTGTGCGCATCATATTCCCCGATGCGCAGGGCACCGGCACGCATGTCAATATCTCCGGCATGGCGCTGGCCGCCAACGCCCCGCACAAGGCCAACGCGCAGAAGCTGATGGAGTTTCTGGCGTCCGGCGAGGCCCAGAGCCTCTATGCCGGAGTCAATAACGAGTACCCCGTTTCCGCCGCCGCCAAGCCGTCGGCGCTGATCGCCAGCTGGGGCGACTTGAAAGCCGATCCCTTGCCGCTCGAGACGATCGCACGCCTGCGCCGACAGGCATCCGAACTCATCGACAATGTGCGCTTCGATGCGGGGCCGGGAGGGTGAGTGGGCGCGAGGATCGTGTCACCTTGGCGCTAACGACGTTCCGTCATAGATGTCGCGGACGGCGCAGGCGAAACCCAGCTCGGGCAGCGCCAGCGTATCGTCGAGCCCAGTCAGGATCACTGGCTCCCAGCCGGCGGCGCGGGCGTAGACCTCGATGCGCACCTCGGTCTGGCTGATAATCAGGCAAGTGTTGTTGTCGGGATGCAGCTGGTAGCGCTGCCGCTTGATCTCGACATCGGCGTCGCTGTTGCTGTCCGACAGAACCTCGGCGACGAGGAAGAAGCGGTCAGCGTAGGAAGAGTCCATGTCCAGCGCGGGGTCGACGACTGCAACATCCGCCTCCGGTCGAAACAGCGCCACCTCCGGCACGATCAACCCCACCTCAAGGAGCACCATGTAAGGAAGTTTTGTTGTCCGGAAGTGGAGTTTGAGCTCGAAGGCGAGGTTGTGTGCGATGTTCTGATGCCGCAGCGTCGGAGGCGTCAGCATCATAGCGACTCCGTCGATCAGCTGCCAGCGCTCCTCGGACGGGCGCGTGTCGATGAACGCAAGGTACTCCTCGACGGTGAAGCGCGCATCGGTGCGGACCTTGGTGGCGGTGGTCATGCACGCAGTCTATCAGCGCAATCTCGTCATCGCTACTCCGCCGCCTTCCTCCCCCCGCCCGGTCCATATCCCAGCGCCGCGTTGAGCTTGCCGATCAGGTCGGCGACATGCGCGGGAGCGTCGAGTAACTGCCAATATTATCGATCCACCAGGTCCGGCCACAAGGCCGCAGGGGCGTAGCGCGAGAGATGGCCAACATTCGTGGTCGCAATCACCACGTCCGCGGCCCCGAGCGTCATGGCCTGGGCTGCCAAGATCACGTCCGCGTCCAAAGCCTTGTCTCCCGCTGTCGGGTGGCCCGAGCGCCTCGACGCAGCCCAGAAAGCCGCTGCTTGACGCATCGCCGGCGTGGTGAGCGGCAGGTATTCGAGGACGCCCACAAGCGCATCGAGCCGGGCGAGACCTTTCACCTTGCCGGCCTGAATCAACTCGCGCCGCACTTCGTAGTCGGCGATCTCTGGGACAATGACACGCGTGTCGCGCGCCACCATTTCTTGTAACCACGGTGCGCAGGCAAGGCTCGGCTCCGACCGCCTGGGGTTAGTCACCAAACCAAGTGGGCCGGCGTCGAGCAAGATGACAGCGCTCACCAGGTGATGCCCTTCATGTCCGGCGGAAAGAGGCGACGGTCAGACGAATGACTCTGGTCGAGGGCGCCAAGCAAGTCCTCGCTGGTCTCGCCTGCCTCCTCGTCGGCAACCGGTTCGTCGATCCACTTCTGCAATAGGGCAACAAGTGCTTCTCGCCGCTTCTCGATCGGCAAACTCTCCACGATGAGACGGGTAGCGTACTCATCCGAGGCGAGCCCAAGCCGCTCGGCTTCCTCGGCCAAACGCTGCTCGAACTCTGGTGAAAGATGGAGCGTGAGTGACACATGCTTCCCCTGCGGCTTGCGATGGTCGCGATCATGGCAGTGTAGTTGGAGGCTGGTTAGAAAACCAAAGCCTTCGATCGAGATGCGGTATGGCATGATTTTCAAGTTTGCTGATCGACGGTAGGACGACGCCTCGATGAAAAGCCAGCACCCGCGGGCCGCGCGGGCGAGACCGGCAGACCCAGTCGTGCTGCGGGCGTCGTTATCGTTACTCCGCCGCGACCTTGCCCCCGCCAGGCCCATACCCCAGCTGCGCGTTCAACTTGCCAATCAGGTCCGCCGCCGCTACCGGAATATTGGTGCCCGGCCCGAATACGGCCGCGGCGCCGGCCTTGAACAATGCGTCGTAATCCGACGGCGGAATGACGCCGCCGACGACGATCATGATGTCAGACCGGCCTTCTTTCTCCAGGGCTGCGCGCAATTCCGGCACCAGCGTCAAGTGACCGGCCGCCAAGGACGACGCACCAACGATGTGTACATCGTTTTCGACCGCCTGGCGGGCCACCTCCTCGGGTGTGGCGAACAATGGCCCGATGTCGACATCGAAGCCGAGGTCGGCGAAGGCAGAGGCGATCACTTTCTGGCCGCGATCATGGCCGTCCTGGCCCATTTTGGCGATCAGGATGCGCGGCCGGCGACCGTCGTTCTTTTCGAACGCCGCGGCGAGCGCCTGCACACGTGGCATGTCCTTGTTCATGGCTTGCGCCTCCGCCCGATAGACTCCTGATACGGCGCGAATGTCGGCTCGATGCCGGCCATAGACCGCTTCCAGCGCGTCCGATATTTCACCGACCGTCGCCTTGGTCCGCGCGGCCTTGACCGCCAAGTCCAGCAGATTGCCGGCGCCGCGCGCGCCGTCAGTCAGCGCCGCCAGCGCCGCCTTCACCTCGGCCTCGTTGCGCTCCGCGCGCAGCCGTTTCAATTTCGCGACCTGCTGCTCGCGCACTCTGGCGTTGTCGACCTTGAGGAACTCGATGCCAGAGTCGCCCTCGACCTTCAGCTTGTTGACGCCGACGATGGTCTGCCGGCCGCTGTCGATGCGCGCCTGGGTGCGGGCGGCGGCCTCCTCGATGCGCATCTTCGGGATGCCGGCGGCAATCGCCTTGGCCATGCCGCCGAGCCGCTCGATCTCGGCGATATGCGACATCGCTTTGGTCGCCAGCTCGTGCGTCAGCCGCTCGACGTAGTAGCTGCCGCCCCACGGATCGACGGTGTGGCATGTGCCGCTTTCCTGCTGGATGAACAGCTGCGTGTTGCGCGCAATGCGGGCTGAGAAATCGGTCGGCAGGGCGATGGCTTCATCCAGCGCGTTGGTGTGCAACGACTGCGTGCCGCCGTGGGTGGCGGCCAGCGCCTCGATCGCCGTGCGCGTGACATTGTTGAACACGTCCTGCGCCGTCAGCGACCAGCCCGAGGTCTGGCAGTGCGTCCTGAGCGACAGCGAGCGCTCGTCCTTCGGCTTGAACTCCTTGCTGATCAGATTGGCCCAGATCAGGCGCGCGGCCCGCATCTTGGCGATCTCCATGAAGTAGTTCATGCCGATCGCCCAGAAGAAGGACAGCCTGGGTGCAAAGGCATCGATGTCGAGGCCGGCCCGCACGCCGGCTCGGGCATACTCGATGCCATCGGCCAGTGTGTAGGCGAGTTCCAGGTCCGCCGTCGCGCCGGCTTCCTGCATGTGGTAGCCGGAGATCGAGATCGAGTTGAATTTCGGCATCGTCCGCGACGTGTAGGTGAAAATGTCGGCGATGATGCGCATCGAAGGCGTGGGTGGATAGATATAGGTGTTCCGCACCATGAATTCTTTGAGAATGTCGTTCTGGATCGTACCCGACAGCTTCTCGGGTGGAACGCCCTGCTCCTCTCCAGCAACGATGAAAAGTGCCAGGATCGGCAGCACCGCGCCGTTCATCGTCATCGAAACAGACATCTGGGAAAGGTCGATGCCGTCGAACAGCGTGCGCATGTCGAAAATCGAGTCGATGGCCACGCCGGCCATGCCGACATCGCCCCTGACGCGCGGGTGATCGGAGTCATAGCCGCGATGCGTGGCAAGATCGAAGGCGATCGACAACCCCTTCTGGCCGGCGGCGATGTTGCGGCGGTAGAAGGCGTTGGAATCCTCCGCGGTCGAGAAACCGGCGTACTGGCGGATGGTCCACGGCTGGGTGACGTACATCGTCGGATAAGGCCCGCGCAGAAAAGGCGCGATGCCGGGGTAGCCGTGGATGAATTCGAGGCCGGCAATGTCGGCGCTGGTGTAGGCGGGCTTCACCGCGATGCCCTCGGGCGTCATGAACGGCTTGGCCGGGGTCAGACCCTGCGGGTCTGACCCGTTCTTCTTGCCCGCCTCCGGCGGGACGGGTCTGACCCCATCAGCAGCGTTCAGCTCGATCGTGGTGAAGTCGGGGATCAAGGTCATCGCGGCCAACTTGTGATGGCTGTCAACAGGTTGGAGACAAAGTCGCGCCCCGCGCGCCCGTGGTCAACCCCAACTTGTGTTGTTTGCCGCCGCAACCTACCACCTTCTTTCCAGGACCTTCCCCATAATCCACGCCCACTTTGAGCCAAGCCCTTGAAGTGACTCGCTGATTGGCACCGAAGAAGTGCCGACGGCCTTTTTTTGGGGAGACTCTCTGCGGCGAGGTGGCCCTCCGGGTTTGAGCTAGGATG
>CAZCGE010000034.1:0-5648 GCA_964498125.1 uncultured Devosia sp.
CGGAAGCGTTCCGATCTCTTTGCACACTGGAAGATCGGCATGCGCGGCTCGTTCGCCTGATGGGAGCCGGATGAGGCGAGAGTCTCACGTCCGGTTCTGGGAGAGGCCGGTGGTGAAATTCCACCGGCCTACTCGCCAAGAGCACGCTTCCTCTCCACTCGCGCCGACCTTGGCCAGAGAACCCAACCGTGCCACGACTCCGACAAAGCCCCATTTTCTTGATCGGCCGGTATTGCTTTTCCCGACCCGGCCGTGCGGTTCCCGACAGCACGGCGCGCAAGGCCAAGTCAAGGCTGGCCGCCCCTTCGGCGGCCACCCGCAGGGCTTGGCCTTGACCGGCCGAGCACCGTGCTACGCTTGCGACGGTCGTGGCGATCATTGGTATGGCATCGGTAGAATCGTGTTCCGGCGGAGCGATCGCAACCCGGATGGGCCGAGACCCGCGGCTTCCGGCCAAGCGGGGCTCGGCCGCGCGGCCAGTGCTTGCCGCGCGGTAGAGCGCGACCCTCGCCAGTTCGGCGAGGGGCCGCCCCAAGACTACAGTCCCGGGATCGCAAGTGGCAGTCCTCTTCCCGCTGTCGCCCGTCTCCACAATGGTGGCCATGTCCGTAGCTGAGGGAGGACTCACCGTGCTGGATGCGGCGGAACAATCCACCCTTTTGACCCAAACTCACCGTCGCAAGTCACTGCCGCTGTTGCGTCGGCTTTTCTCAGGAGCTGACGAAGAGAATGGCGGGTGCTCCGCCGTTCGAGCGCCAACGGGCATTTCTACAAAGGCGGATTCCCAGTCACCTCGGCTAAGTGAGGCACGGGCAGGGAGGCGCGGCGGGCGTTTCGGGGTGGCTTCCACATTAATCAGCGGTGGGCGGACGCGTTGAGACGCCGCAGGACCTACGCGACCGAGGTAGAGCACGTAAAGACGGCCCAGAACCTAGCCAGGCTGCCGGGGCCCGAAGTGCCAAAGGGCTCGCCGACGGTGTCTTACAAAGAACTCGAGCGCTGGAGCTGCGCGAGAAGACTCAGGAGCCCGAGGACGACACGGGCTCGGTGTGAAAAGCACGGCATGTCCGCAGCTGCTAAACCAACCCAAACTCGATGATCTCGCGATTGGCAACCGCTTGAATTGACTCACGAGTTGGCCGGACACCAGTGTAACTGTCCCCAATTTCCCCCCACCTTTTTCGCGTCGGGCCACTTGCGGTCGAGGCTGCGTCGAAAGCGACGTCTACACCGTGCAGAAGGGCAAAACGTTTCTGGTAGATGGCCATAACATCGAACGCCACGTCTGGGGTACAACGATCGTCTCACTCGAAGCTGACTCCGAATCAACATCGAGACGCACTCAGCGTGTCCGAACAGCGATCGGCGAGCGTGGCAATTACAACACACATCAAGCTGCCTTTGCTCATCATGAGAAAAGAAAGCGTTGACAACCATGGGGTAACAAATGCTTCGGTTTGTCATTAGCAGTTTTCGTGGTGCCCCAGCGGCTTAAATAAAGAACCTAAGACTTTAGGTGCCGATAACGCGGCAGTGGGTTGTAACTCTGTGTGGGTGTGTTGCCCTATGCGTCCAGAGGGTGCGGGTGATAGGCAGGCGTTTCGGAGCCTGGGGTTGTGGTGCCTCGGTCCCGGTCTACTCCTGGCAGCCGCCAGCGACTGGTTTGGCCGGCAAGGTCGTCGCCAGTTGAGACGGGATGGACGTTGCGACGTCCGACGCCCTCGGCGATGCCAGTGGTTAGCGCGTGCCTTGCGCCTCGAGTGGGATGGCTTGCCGCCGCTCGCTCGAACAGCGGTCATGGTTGCGATAATCAGTATCACCGGGCTGATCGGGACCCGGTCCGCCAACGCGCAGGACCCCGCGTCGAAATTGGCCATCATTGACCAGCAGAGTTCGGTCACCGTCGCAAGGGATGCGCAAGCCGCCACCGTGGAAACTCCAATGCGGGACCAGGGGGGCGCGGGAGTAGTGATCCCGCCGAGCTCAGTCGTCACCGCGGAGCTGACGAAGCCCACCGAAGCGCAGACCACCTCACTGGCATTGGCCGTCGCAGCCTCGCCGAGTTCGTTCACGGCCGCAGGGCAGACGATCACTTACACTTATGCTTTGGCGAACACCGGTACCGTCACGATCAACAAACTGCTCGTGTCGGGCGCCAACACCGGACTCATCAGCTGCGCACCAGCTCTCCCTGCCGGAAACAGTACGACCTGCAAGAGTAGTTACCTGACGACTGCCGGCGACATCTCCGCCGGCGGCATTTCATTCAGCGCCACGGTGACGGGTGCTCCATCCGCGGCAGGCGGCCTCCCCGATGCCGCCACCGCCACCGCCAGCGGCATTGTCACGTTCATCGCGCCTTCGCCGTTGGAGGTGGCCCGGCAGAACGTCGAAGGGACGCGGGCGGTGACGCGAAGCGCCATCCAGCAGTTCGCCAGCACGCGCGCCGGCCTGATGACCTCGATGGCGCCCGACAGCGGGCGCATGCATGGCCGGTTGGGCGCGCCGAGCGCAAGCCCAAACGCGGGCAATGTCGCACCCCCCATGGCATTCGGTGGGATGGCGGCCCTTCAGGACATTGCACGACGCCAACCCCTGGAAACGACAGTTGGAGACGCAGCCCGTGATCGCTCGAGCGCGATGGCGGGATCTCTCGTCGGGTTGAATGGCGACGACAATGCTGGCAACGGCCGGTTCGCGTTCGCAACCAGTCTTACGCAGATGCGGCAGTCGGCTGCGTCCGCACAAGCCGCGAAAGATGCCGGCTCGGCCGCGCCGATGGGTCTAGGCGCATCAACAAACTCGTCTGCCGGTCCGAGTGCCGCCCCACCACAATTCGACATCTGGGTCCAGGGCGTAGGCGCCTACTACGAGGACGATCGCAACGGTCGACAGCGGGGGCATGTCGGCATGCTCTATGTCGGCGCCGACTACATCGTGCGGCCGGCGATACTCATCGGCCTGCTGATGCAGATTGACAAGATGCAGGATGCGTCATCGAGCGCGAGTTCGGCCAGGGGCGGGCAGGGCTGGATGGCGGGGCCATATATGAGCGCTCAGCTGACAGATAACGTCTTCTTCGATGCGCGTGCCGCCTGGGGGCAGTCCAGCAATCATATCAATCCACTCGGCAGTTACACGGACAGCTTTGCCACCGATCGGGGGCTCGTCTCGGGAAAGCTGACAGGCAACAGCTCGTGGGGCGCGTTCCGCTTCAGACCGAGCGCGGAGGTCGCCTATTTCCAGGAGAAGCAGAAGACGTATGTCAACCAACTCGGCATCGACATTCCCGGACAGACTGTATCGCTCGGGCGCGCGACTTTTGGACCAGAGATCGGGTACCAGTTCATCCGGCCGGATAAATCCATGCTGGAGCCTTTTGTTGGTCTGAAAGGGATTTGGGACTTCGCTAGGACGACTGACGCGCCCACAATTGCCGGGCAGGCAGTCGGCGGTGAGCCGATCCGTGCCAGGGTAGAAGGCGGCGTGACGTTCAAGTCCGCGTCCGGTGTCTTGTTGCGTGGATCGGGCGCCTATGACGGCATCGGCGACAGCCATTTCCGAGCCATTCAGGGAGGGGTGTTTGTGATCTGGCCGATCAACTGAAGGAGCGTCGACAAGGCCGTTGGCGTCTTGCCGGATATTCAAGGACCAGGAGTAAACCCATGAATGGCAGCCCTGAGAAAGCCGCGAAAGCTGTCATCTCCGCCATGCCATACCGCGACGTGACCGCGGCGGTCGAATGGCTCTGCAGGGCGTTCGGCTTCGAGAAGCATCGCATCACGAAGGCCAAGAGCGGGCGTATTCATTACGCGGAATTGTCGTTCGGCGGCAACATCATTGCGCTTGGCTCGATTGACGATCCCCAGTTTGGCAAGTTCTTGAAGCATCCCAAAGAGACCGGCGGTTTGGCCACTCAGTCTTGCTACCTCGTCGTGGGCGATGCTGACGCTCATTACACCAAGGCAAGAGCAGCAGGTGCCCGCATTATCGTGGACATCGGCGCTGACGGCGATGGTGGGCGTTGCTTTGCGTGCCGGGATCTTGAAGGTCACATCTGGACCGTTGGGACATACAGACCACGAACCACACAACATACAACCGCGCGCCCCTCCCTTCGAGTCGCGAAAGCTTCAGATGGCAGATCAAGATCATCGGCTTTGATTTCGGCGGTTCTGGTCATAGTGATCGCGTCGGCCGCCACGGTCACAGCGATCGGCTGGATGCGGAGCGTTGACCAACAACGCCCGTCCCAGTCCGGTAGCACCGCGGCTGCACACCCCTCATTTGATGGAGAGGATCACGCCTCGCCTGTTGGAGAGGATATGGCCCACCAGTTGACACGGAAGTGGAGTGTCAACGATTTGGCGCAACAGGCAGCCAGGGCGGCGCAGGAGCGGCTGGATCGGGAACAAAGAGATAAGGACGCAGTGCAGCGCGCGACCAGCCAGGCCAAGGCGGAGCTAGACCCCGAACGAGCCGCTCGGGAAGTCGCAGAACGTGGCTCGAGAGAAGCCTTGGAGCAGCTGGCTCGAGAACGAGTGGATCGGGAAATCACGGCACGCGCCGCCGGAGCGGCCGAGGAGAAGTTAGCCGCCGAACAAGCCGCACGGCTCGCCGCGGAACGTACCGCCAAGGTGTTTCAGGAGCGATTGACACGGGAAGAAGACGGCAAGGATGTAGCGGAACGAACCATCAGGCAATTGCAGGCGGAGCTGATTGCCGAGCGAGCAGCGCGCGATGCAGCGGAACGTGTCGCCTCTGAGGCACGGCAGGTGCGGCCTGCCAAGACCACTTTGAAGCGTACGGTGAGTGAAGATCAATCCGCGGCTGAATTCCGATTGCGTCCGCGGGTTCCGTGAAATTGCGAACGGTTGCGGTATCGACGCAGACTCTCCAAGGCAACCGAGCGGAGAGAGCGAGGCATCGTCAGGTCTGGTTCAACGCCGCCAGCTGCTCCGTGAACGCAGCGGTATCCTCCAGGCAGCCCATACAGCCTGCAGCCTGCAGCGTAGCCGGCCCTGCATCGTCAGCGCAAGCACTGCCTGCCCCATAACCCGAATTGGGTCAAACTTGATCGTCCCTGCATGTCGCTGACTGTCGGCTATCGTACCGACTAGCTGCCGAACCCCAGGGCTCGGCTTGCGAGCTGCGACGGTCGATGGCCCTGACCGACGTTTTGCCGCGGCGCAGCATGACTTCCGGAGCTGAGGGCATCGCGTCAGCGTTCGACTTGCGTTCCTCGACTTACCGCTTGCAGGGGTGCTGCGGTCGCGACAAGATCATGCCACCGACGGGGAGTTTTGACCCCAAGCAGTCTTTGGGCGGAAGTCCGAAGCGGATCACTTCTCGTCAGCTCGTAGGGGGGTGAACGGAAATCGCGCGATGAATGAGGGCGAGGCCAGAACGGGCGAGACAAGCGATATCGACCCGGCGGCAGTCGTAGATTATTGAGAGAGCTTGGGCCTCAGGTTTGGGCTCGCAAGGCTGAAATTCCACAGATTTGGGGTGCGCTCTGGTCTCCAGTTGCCGCGCCGTAGTAAGATTTCGGAGGTTCCCAAGCCAGATCGGCCATTCATTCAAGACGTGGCGCGTCAGCGGAAGAATACGTACTTGACCAGCGCCGCGATCACGAGGGCGATGATGAT
>CAZCGE010000035.1:0-41308 GCA_964498125.1 uncultured Devosia sp.
CAGATACGCCCAGAAACGCTCGGTGCTCGCGTCCGATTGCTGGCTGTCCATCCGTGCCTCCCGCAAAGCGAGTCAGGCACATCGCTGATTCGCAGCGGTTGACGACGATGACAAAGTGACTCAGTACAATTAGCGCGGCCCGGATCCATCGACAGAGGCTCACTTCCTCATCCGCGCGTAACCCACCGAGGCTCGGCACCGCGGTGGGTTACGCGCGGTGCACCACCGGAGTATCGATGTCGACATGATGGGCCGCGCTAACCCACCCTACGACCGTGCCATGCGCCGCGTTCTCGTCATCGGCTGTTCCGGCGCCGGCAAGTCGACGTTCGCCAGCCAACTGTCCACGGCGACCGGATTGCCCCTCATCTCTCTGGACGCCGAATTCTGGCAGCCGGGTTGGCGCGTGACCAGGCGCGACGCGTGGAGGGCGAAGCTGTCGCGTCTGGCTGACGGCGACGCCTGGATCATGGACGGCCACTATGGCGCCAGTCTCGACATCCGTCTGCCGCGCGCCGATACGGTGCTGTGGTTCCAGCATCCGCGGCGGCTGTGCATGACCCGTGTGCTGTGGCGGTGGTTATCCAGCTATGGGCGGGTACGGCCGGGCATGGCGCAAGACTGCCCGGAGCGCTTTGATCGCGACTTCCTGGCCTATGTCTGGAATTTCGAGCGCCTGCAGGTCCCCGCCGCCTGGACAGCCCTGGCAACGCATGGCGCTCACATCGAGCCCGTGATCTTTCGTCGCGATGCCGACGCCGCACGATTCCTCGATAAAATGCCGCGTGACACGTCTCCCAAGGGTTCGTGATGCCAACCTTCCAGACTACCCGCCGGGTCCTCTTTACGCCGTCGCAGATGTATGACCTCGTCGCCGACGTGGAGAAGTACCCGTTGTTCCTGCCGATGTGCGAGAGCATCGTGGTGCGTGAGCGCGAGGCCACGCCACAGGGCACGCGCCTGATCGCGACCATGGGCGTGGGCTATGGCACCCTGCGCGAGAGCTTCACCAGCCGCGTCACATTGCTGCCGATCGAGCACCGGATCGTGGTCGAGTATCTCGATGGGCCCTTCAGCCACCTGGAAAATCGCTGGGGCTTCGTGCCTGCCGCACAGGGTGCCGACGTGGATTTCTGGATCTCCTATGAGTTTCGCTCGGTCATGCTGGGAATGCTGATGGGCGCAGTGTTCGACAAGGCCTTCCGCAGGTTCATAGCGGCGTTTGAGCAGCGGGCGGGCGTGGTCTATGGCACTGGCGTCGCGACGCCTGCGGCCTGAGTCGGCTAAGCTGGCGGCACACAAGACATTGCGCTCGCCTCGCGACTCGGGTGATCCCATGGCGCAGATGGCGGCCGATCAACGCCGCCCATGGACCCACGATGCGCATTCTCTTCGTGCACCAGAATTTCCCAGCCCAGTTCGTGCACCTGGCGCCTGAGTTGGTGCGGCGTGGCCATGACGTCATGGCGCTGACCGCGGCCAACAACGAGCGGCCGTCGCCAGTTGCGCGCATCACCTACGCGTTTCAGGCGCGGCCGCCGACCAGCAGAACGCTGGCATCGGGTTTCGAAGCCCTGGCGCTGCGCGGCGCCGCCGTGGCGCGCGCCGCCGATGCCCTTCGCCTCGACCAAGACTACGAGCCCGATGTGATTTTCGGTCACGTCGGCTGGGGCGAGGGTCTGTACCTCAAGGAAATATGGCCGAAGGCGCGCTTCCTGGTTTACGCCGAACTCTACTGGCGCGCACGCGGTCTGTATTATGATTTCGATCCGGCGGTCTATCCGCGCGCGCTCGAGCAGACGCTGGCGGCGGCGACCACAACGGCTGGCATGCTGGTGACCATGAATGCCGCCGACCAATTGGTGTCGCCGACCGCCTGGCAGGCCGCATCCTTTCCCGACGCATTCCAGCCCCGCATCAGCGTCATCCATGACGGCATCGACACGGCCGTGGCCTGCCCGTCTGATGCGGGCCAGGTCAGCGTCAGCGAGCGCGCCCTCGTGTTCCGGCCGGGCGATGAGGTGGCGACC
Organism: uncultured Devosia sp.; assembly: GCA_964498125.1. Classification (GTDB taxonomy): domain Bacteria; phylum Pseudomonadota; class Alphaproteobacteria; order Rhizobiales; family Hyphomicrobiaceae; genus CAMDBL01. The sequence goes on from CAZCGE010000035.1 coordinate 2,031, forward strand.
TTCGTCAACCGCACGCTGGAGCCGCACCGGGGGTTCCATATCTTCATGCGCGCCCTGCCGGAGGTGTTGCGCGCGCGACCCAAGGCCCATGTCATCATCGTCGGGGGAAATGAGGGCGGCTATAGCCCAGCGCCCCGCGGCGGTGGCGCCTGGCGGCAGGTTCTCCTGGACGAGGTCGGCACGCAGCTCGACATGGCGCGCGTGCATTTCGTCGGTAAGGTGCCGCATACGACATTCATCGACCTCATGCGCGTGTCCAGCGTGCATGCCTACCTGACCTATCCCGGCGTGCTGTCCTGGTCGATGCTGGAAGCAATGAGTTGCGGGGCTCACGTCATCGGTTCGCGCACGCCACCAGTCGAGGAGGTCATCACCGACGGCGTCAATGGCCGCCTGGTGGATTTTTTCGACGTGGCCGGATGGTCGCAAGCCCTGATCGAGGCCTTGGCCCATCCCGAGCAAGCCGTTGGATTGCGCCGCGCCGCGCGGCAGACGGTGCTCGATCGCTATGATCTGCAGAGCAGGTGCTTGCCGGATATGGTGCGCTTCGTTGAGGACGCGGCGTAGGGTGCAATAGGCGAAGCCGTATTGCACCGCGGTCTTGCCGTGTGGCGCGAGCGGCGGTGCAATACGCCCTGTCGGGCTATTGCACCCTACGGTGTCAGGCGATCCCTGCCACCTTGCGCACGAGCGCCAGCGCCGCCTCGATCGTGGCGATGCGAATGGCGGAGCGGCCGATGTCCCCGAACCGGTACTCCTGGTGCAAGGGGGCTCCGCCGCGCCGGGCCGCGGCGATGTGCACGAGCCCGACCGGCTTGGCCGCGCTGCCGCCACCGGGGCCCGCAACACCTGTGACGGCGACGGACACGTCGGCCATGGAGTGGACGAGGGCGCCGGCCGCCATCGCTCGAGCGGTTTCCGCGCTGACCGCGCCGAAGCTGGTGATTGTTTCGGCGGGGACGCCGAGCATCGCCATCTTGGCTGCATTGCAATAGGTGACGAAACCGCGCTCGACGACGTCTGATGATCCGGCAATCTCGGTCAGCAGGCCGGCAATGAGGCCACCGGTGCAGCTCTCCGCGGTGGCAAGCATCAGCTTGCGCCCACGCAGCTCCCCAAGCAAGCGCTCGGCATCCAGCAACAGTTCAGGCGTGAACATCGGTGCCGCCGATATAAACCATCATATGTTGTGGCAGGCTATCACACCGGCCTAGCGGCACAACACGGCGGCAGCAACCGGCCCCGATCCGATCGATGTGAGCGATCGCGTGACGTCAGCCGACGACCAGCTTTTCGGCATGGTGCAGCAGGCCGTCAAGCTGCATGCGGCACTCAGGCCCCAGTGCCATCATGGCGCGTCGCTGTGCATCCTGCCAGACGGGATAGGCGCCCCGGATCACGGACTCGCCTTTCGAAGTGAGGTGCAGGCCTCGACCGCGTCGGCCGGCGGGCGGATCCATGGTGATCATGCCCAGCGCCAGCAACCGCTTGAGGTTGCGTGACAAGGTCGATTTCTCGATGTCCAGGTCCTGGCCGATTTCGACGGCGGTGATGCCATCGCGCGCGCCGAGCTGGGTCAGCAGTGTGAACTGGCTGCCCGTGATGCCGTGTGGACGCATGGCATCGTCATAAACCCGCGTCACAATGCGCGACAACTGGCGCACACGCGTTGAAACACATGTCCCCGCGGTCGATTCGGCGATCTCCGAGATCGTCGCCGATACCCGCTCCAGTTGCTGCGTCATCATGTTCATCACTTGCTCCCGCCCGTGGCCATACAACCAACCCTAACTGCTGATGCAGCGATTCGCGACCGGGGGTCAATGCGGCAACGCACACTTATGCGGGTAGCAGCACCGTGGCCACAGCCATTGCCGCCAGACCCTCGCGACGCCCGGTAAAGCCAAGACCCTCGGTGGTGGTCGCTTTGACGCCGACGCGGCCGAGGGCGATGCCGAGAATTTCGGCGACGCGCGCGCGCATGGCGTCGCGGTGGGGGCCGATGCGGGGAGCCTCGCACAGCAGGGTCAGGTCGACATTGACGATGCGGCCGCCGCGAGCGGCGATGCGGGCCACGGGATCGGCGGCAAACAGATGTGATGGCGCGCCGCGCCACTGCGGATCGCTCGGCGGAAAATGCTGGCCGATATCGCCGTCGCCGATCGCGCCCAACAGCGCGTCCGTTAGCGCGTGCAGGGCGACGTCGGCGTCGGAGTGGCCTTCGAGGCCATGCGTGTGCGGGATGCGCAGACCGCATAGCCAGACATGATCGCCCGGCATGAAACGGTGCACGTCGAAGCCGGTACCGGTGCGCGATTCCATCGCCGGGCCGGCGGCCAGCGCCTGCGCCACGGCGACATCGTCGGCCGTCGTGATTTTCATGTTCACGCCCTGCACCGGGACGATGGCCACAGCCATGCCGGCCCATTCCGCCAGCGCCGCATCGTCGGTGAAATCGCTGCGCCCGGCAGCCGCGGCCCGGCGATGGGCGTCGAGCAGCGGTGCAAAGCGGAACCCTTGCGGCGTCTGCGCGCGCCACAATTCGTCCCTGGCCACCGTCGCAATGACACGCAGGGCGCCGTCAACCCGCTTCAGTGTGTCCGTGACGGGCTGGGCGGCGATCGCCGCGGGCCCGGTGGCCAACGCATCGAGCACCGCATCGATGGCGCCAGGGGGTGTGAAGGGGCGGGCCGCATCGTGGACCAGCACGGCGTCCAAGCCTTGCCCGGCCAAAGCCTCCAGGCCCCTCAGCACCGATTGCTGCCGGCTCGTGCCACCCATCACCGGCGCTGCGAGCCGCGGCGAGGGAACGTCGAGGATGGCCCGGTAGAGCGCCACGTCGTCGGGATGGATCACCACCTGCACGCTATCGATGCGCGGATGCTGGATAAAAACCTGTGCGGCGCGACCCAGCACGGTGCGCGCGCCCAAGGGCAGGTACTGCTTCGACGGGCCGGCGTCGGCGACCCGCGAGCCGCGCCCCGCGGCCATGATCAGGGCTGCCGTTTTCATGCCTCTGTCATCCGCTTTGGCCACGTCCCCGCGAGCCCCTGCCATATCGCGCTGGGGCCAGTGACGCAATCCAAGCTCGCCCTCGCACTTGTGAAATCCTCGCCAGTGGCTTAAACTGCACAAATCTGAGGCAGATCGACTAGCTGATATAAACTTCATCACATGTCCTCACCGTCTGGAACAACGCTCACACTTGGCCGCCACGCGCTGCGCAATCGCGTATTGCTGGCGCCCATGTCGGGCGTGAGCGATCTGCCGTACCGACGGGTGGCGCATGACCTCGGTGCCGGGCTCGTCGTCTCCGAAATGGTGGCCAGCGAGGAATTGGTTCGCGAAAGGCCGGACGTCTGTCGTCGTGCCGCCGGCGATGGGCTTTCGCCCTTCGTCATACAACTCGTCGGTCGCGACGCGCGCTGGATGGCCGAGGGGGCACGCCTGGCCGAGGCAGCCGGGGCCGATATCATCGATATCAACATGGGCTGCCCGGCCAGGGAGGTCACCGGCAAGTTGTCGGGTAGTGCCTTGATGCGTGATCTCGATTTCGCCCTGACGCTGATCGATGCTGTCGTCGGCGCCGTGACACTGCCCGTCACGCTGAAGATGCGCATGGGCTGGGATCACCACCACCTCAACGCGCCGGAATTGGCACGCCGCGCGCAGGCGAGTGGCGTCAAGATGTTGACGGTGCATGGCCGCACGCGCTGCCAGTTCTTCAAGGGCACGGCCGATTGGGCCTTCGTCCGGCAGGTCAAGGACGCCGTATCGATCCCCGTCATCGTCAACGGCGATATTGCCGGACCCGCCGATGCGCGCGCCGCATTGGCGGCCTCCGGCGCTGACGGCGTCATGATCGGCCACGGCGCCTATGGCGCACCCTGGCAGGCTGCCCGGATCGCCGAGGCGCTGCTGTCGGGGATCGACCCAGGCCCGCCGCCGCTGCCCGCGCAGGCTGGGATTGCCCACCGGCACATCGCGTCCATGTACAGCCACTACGGCAGGGCTCTTGGACTGCGCAACGCCCGCAAGCACGTCGGCTGGTACCTGGAGACCAGTGGCCATGACATGGCAACCGTCAAGGCCTGGCGGCGCAAGCTGTGCACCGAGGACGATCCCCAACGGGTGCTGAACGGGCTCGGTGATTTCTACGACTCGGCGGCGGAGATGGCGGCGTGATGAGCCAGCCCAACAATACTACCCCTGCCGCCAGCATGCGGCGCGACATTGCCCATGACTTGCTGCTGGCGGCGTTGCCGCACCCGATCATGGTATTGGCCGCCGATGATCGCGTGCTTTACGCCAATCCGGCAACGGAAGTCTTTCTCAGCACCTCGCTGTCGATGCTCAAGCGGCAGCGGCTCGAGGAGGTCGTCGGCTTCGGCTGCCCCCTCGTCGCGCTGGTGTCGCAGGTGCGCCGCTCAGGTTCGTCTGTCAACGAGTACGGGGTCGATATGTTGACCCAGAAGTTCAGTGTACCGAAATTGATCGACGTGTTTGCCGAGCCCTATGCCGAGGCGCCCGGATTGGTGATGCTGATGCTGCAGCAGCGCAGCATGGCGCAAATGATCGAACGTCAACTCACGCATCGTGCGGCGGCGCGCACCGTGTCGGGGATGGCGGCGGTGCTGGCCCATGAAATCAAGAACCCGCTATCCGGCATCAGAGGCGCCGCCCAACTGCTCGAGCCGGCGCTGTCCGACGAGGACCGGGCGCTGGCGCGGCTGATTTGCGTGGAGACCGATCGCATTCGCGATCTCGTCGATCGGATGGAGGTCTTCGGCGACGAGCGGCCGCTGAACGTCGAGCCCATCAACATTCACGATGTGCTCGACCATGTCCGTCGCGTCGCCCAATCCGGCTTCGCGCGCGGCATCCGTTTCCACGATGAATTCGATCCCTCGCTGCCCGCCGTTCCGGGGCATCGTGACAAGCTGATCCAAGCCTTCCTCAACCTGGTGAAGAATGCCGCCGAAGCGGTTGGCGAAGGTCGCGGTCCAGGGCGCATTGTCCTGCAGACGGCATTCCGGCCCGGCGTGCGCCTTTCGGTTCCCGGCACCGATACCCGCGTCAGCCTGCCGCTGATGATCCAGATCGAGGATAACGGGCCGGGCGTGCCTGATCACCTCAAGCCGCATTTGTTCGATCCGTTCGTGACCACCAAGCGGCTGGGCACCGGCCTCGGCCTGGCCCTCGTCGCCAAGATCATCCACGACCACGGCGGCATCATAGAGTGCGAGTCCGAACCCAAGCGCACAGTGTTCCGCGTGTTGCTGCCCATGCAGCAGCGGTCGAGCAAAACGCGATCCGGTTGAGCCATAAGGAGCCGACATGCCCCGAGGCACCATTCTCATCGCCGACGACGACTCAGCCATTCGCACGGTCCTCAATCAGGCGCTGGCGCGCGCGGGCTACTCGCCGCGCGCCACCGGTACCGCGGCGATGTTGTGGCGCTGGATCTCGCAGGGGGAAGGTGACGTCGTCATCACCGACGTCGTGATGCCGGACGAGAATGCCTTCGACCTCATCCCGCGCATCAAGAAGCTGCGCCCCGATCTGCCGATCATCGTCATGAGCGCACAAAATACGCTGATGACGGCGCTGACCGCGGCCGAGAAGGGTGCCTATGAATATCTGCCCAAGCCCTTCGACCTCAACGAGCTCGTGAGCGTCGTCGGCCGCGCGCTCGCCCAACCAGCTCGTCGCACGCAACGCCCCGTCGGCGATGCCGACACCGAGGAATTGCCGCTCATCGGCCGATCAGCGGCCATGCAGGAGATCTACCGGGTTCTGGCCAAGCTCACGCAAACCGAACTCACCGTCATGATCGCCGGAGAGTCAGGCACCGGCAAGGAATTGGTTGCCCGCGTGCTGCACGATCACGGGCGGCGGCGCGCGGGGCCGTTCGTGGCCATCAACATGGCGGCGATTCCGCGTGAGCTGATCGAAAGCGAGTTGTTTGGACACGAGAAGGGGGCATTCACGGGCGCCCAGAGCAGGACCCAGGGACGCTTCGAGCAGGCCGAGGGCGGCACGCTGTTTCTCGACGAAATCGGCGATATGCCGCTCGAAGCCCAGACCAGGCTGTTGCGTGTCCTGCAAGAGGGCGAGTACACCACGGTCGGCGGGCGCACGTCGATCCGCACCAACGTGCGCATCATCGCCGCAACCCACCGTGATCTGAAGGCGCAGATCCAGCAGGGCGTGTTCCGCGAGGATCTGTTTTATCGCCTCAACGTCGTTCCCATGCGACTGCCGCCGTTGCGCGAGCGGCTGGAGGATATCGGTGACCTGGCGCGCCATTTCCTGCGCCAGGCCGTGCGCGAGGGGCTCGGCCAAAAATCCATCGATACGGCAGCCATCGAGCGCTTGAAGCAGTACGATTGGCCAGGCAACGTGCGCGAACTCGAGAACATGGTGCGGCGTCTGGCGGCCCTGCACTCGCAGGATGCGATCAGCGCGGAAATGGTCGAGGACGAACTCGCTGAAGTCTCCCGCCCGAAAATGGTCGGGGGAACAGCGGAGTCCAAGGACCTCTCCGAGCAGGTGGAACGCTACCTCGCCACGTATTTTGCGTCGTTCGGCAAGGAGCTGCCGCCGGCCGGGCTCTACGACCGGATCATTCGTGATGTCGAGCTACCGCTGATCACCGCGGCGCTGGCGGCAACCCGCGGCAACCAGATTCGTGCCGCCGACCTGCTGGGCCTCAATCGCAACACGCTGCGCAGCCGCATCAAGGCGCTCGACATCCGCGTCTTCCGCTCGCCCATCGGTTGATTGTCGAGGCCTGGGCGACTTGGCCCGCAAAAGGTCCAGGACAATCAAAGAATGGCTGGATGCACCTTGACGCAGGTGCGGCAGGCACGGTATTCACGCCTCCTTGTCGCGAAAATGTCACAGTTTGCAGCATATTTGTGTTCGGCAAGCGTCACTAGGCGGAGAATTTCGGTGCAACCGTCACGTCCACGCAACAGCGTGGCCCGTGATTATGGTTAAGCCGCCCGCCGAAGTCCGGCCCTGGGAAGCAATGGGCAGGGCGAGCGCGTTGGCCAAACCCGGATTATGAGGGAGACGCGACGTTTGGATCATCGGGCCGATTTCGAGGGGCGCCAGACCGCCGGCTCCGCGCCGATCGGCGAGGCGACCTTCAGCTCTAGGGACCGCGCGTTTTGGCTGGGCCTCAGCATCGTCGTGCTGTCGCTGATCGCGTCGCTGGCCACCTATTTCATCCTTACGGGTCTGACGTCGATCGTGCCGCGCAATGACGTGGTGCGCAGCGTGCTGCTGGTCAATCTGGCGCTGATCGTCGGCGTCAGCGTCGTCATCGCCTGGCAGGTGGCGGGGTTGTGGCGGGCCTGGCGCCACAAGCAGGCCGGCGCCCGCCTGCACGTGCGCATCGTCATCCTGTTCACTTTGGTCGCCGCCATGCCCGGCATCCTGCTGGCCATCGCCGCGACGACGACATTCTCCCGCACCTTCGACAGTGTTTCGCAGCGCACGCGCGGCATCGTCGAAACCTCGCTGGAGGTGGTCAACGCTTACCTGGAAGAGCATGGCCAGGTGATCCGTACCGACGCGGTCAACATGGCCAAGGATCTCGATGATTCAGCCGAACTCGTGCGCGACAAGCCAGAGGAATTGCGCACGCTGCTGATCGGCCAGGCCGGCCTGCGCGATCTGCCTGCCGTGTACCTGATCGATCGCCATGGCACCGCCGTCGTCACCGCAACTGAAGACCCCAAGCTGCCCTATGCGCCGCCGGCGGAGGGCATGTTGCGGGCCGCTGACGCCGGCCAGGTGCCGCTGGCCATGCCGGGGCGCGAATTCCGCATTGCCGCGGTGACCAAGCTCGCCAATTATCCAGGCACCTACTTGTACGTGGCGCGCGGCGTCAATCCCAAGGTCGTTGGCCAGCTGCAGCGCACGCAAGAGGCCGTGGCGGAGTATTTCGAGACCCGCCGCCGCCGCGGACGGTTCACGTTCCTGCACGGCGTCATCTACTCCATGATCACGCTGACCAGCCTGCTGGCCGCCATCTGGTCCGGCATGTGGTTCGCTGGACGCTTCGTTGCGCCAATCCGCCGGTTGATCGCGGCGGCGCAGGAGGTGTCGCGCGGCAACCTGAGGGTGGAGCTGCCCGAACGGCGCGGCGAGGGCGATCTCAGGCGGCTGTCGGAAACCTTCAACACGATGACGCGCGAATTGAAGACCCAGCGCGACGATCTCGTCTCCACGAATGCCGAGCTCACCAACCGACGACGGTTCATCGAGGCGATGCTGTCGGGTGTCTCGGCGGGCGTGATCGGCCTTGATTCACAAGCCCGGATGCGCCTGATCAATGGTGCGGCCGAAAAACTGCTCGGCATGCGCGAGGCCGAAATGATCGGCCGCACGTTGCACGAGGCGGTACCGGCGTTCGCCGAGCTGTTCGAGCGCGATGATCCAGGCGCCAAGAACCGCGGCCAGCGCCAGATTACCGTTCAGGTCGACGGCGAGGAACGCACGTTCGCGGCCCGCGTCACGCGCGAACAGGCCGGGCCCGGTGAGTTTGGCTCGGTCGTCACCTTCGATGATATCACCGAGCTGGTGTCGGCCCAGCGCACAGCGGCTTGGGCCGACGTCGCCCGCCGCATCGCGCACGAGATCAAGAATCCGCTGACCCCGATCATCTTGTCGGCCGAGCGCCTGCGCCGCAAGTACGGCAAGGCCATCGTCGAAGATCGCGAAACCTTCGACAAGCTCACCTCCACCATCGAGCGCCAGGCCGGCGACATCAAGACGATGGTCGACGAGTTCGCGTCCTTTGCCCGCGTCCCCAAGCCGGTGATCGAGACGGGCGATCTCAGGGAGGCGGTGCAGGAGCCGATGATCCTGTTCCGCGAAAGCCATCCGGCCCTCGACTACAAGCTCGTCGTGCCGGCGACGGCGGCCATCGGCGCTTTCGACCGGCGGTTGATCACCCAGGCGCTGACCAACCTCGTGAAGAACGCCACCGAAGCCGTCGAGGCCGGCGCCGAGCACAGCAAGGAAGATCCTGACTGGAAAGGCCAGGTCGAGGCGCGGCTGACGGTGCTCGCCGACCAGTTCGTCATCGAGGTGATCGACAACGGCGTGGGTCTGCCAAAACAAAACCGCACCCGGCTGTTAGAGCCCTATGTCACGACCAAGGGCAACAAGGGCACCGGCCTGGGACTGGCCATCGTGCAGAAAATCGTCGAGCAGCATGGCGGCACACTGGCGCTGGAGGATGCGCCGCCCGCGCCGGGCCGCAAGCGCGGCGCACTGGTGCGCATCGTGCTGCCGGCAGGCGTGCTGAAACCAACCGACAGTGGCGAGGGGCGGCAACATTCGACGCCGGCCGCTCTGGCACATGTCTAATAGTTGAACGATGCGACGTTACAATCAAGGAGATGGGATATGGCATCTGACATCCTGATCGTCGACGACGAGGCCGATATCCGCGATCTGGTCGGCGGCATTCTGGAGGATGAAGGGCATCGCACGCGGCTTGCCCGCGACAGCGACGAGGCGCTGCGGGCGATCGAGGAGCGACGTCCCCATCTAGTCATTCTCGACATCTGGCTGCAGGGCAGCCGCCTCGACGGGCTCGAAGTGCTGTCGATCATCAAGCGCACGCATCCCGATTTGCCGGTGGTCATCATCTCGGGCCACGGCAATATCGAAACCGCCGTCACCGCCATCAAACGCGGCGCCTACGACTATATCGAAAAACCCTTCAAGGCCGACCGCCTGATCCTGGTCGCCATCCGGGCCCTGGAAGCCTCGCAACTGCGCCGGGAGGTCAAGGAACTGCGCGAGCGTTCGGTGCAGAGCATGGAGATGGTGGGCAAGTCGCCGGCCATCAATCAGCTGCGCAGCGCCATCGACCGCGTCGCGCCCACCAACAGCCGCATTCTGATCCGCGGCGCTTCGGGCACCGGCAAGGAACTCACCGGTCGTGTCATCCATGAGAAGTCGCAGCGGGCCGATGGCCCCTTCGTCGTCCTCAATGCCGCCGCCATGGCGCCGGACCGCGTCGAGGAGGAATTGTTCGGCACGGAGGATCGCAGCGGCGGGCCGCGCAAGGTCGGGGCGTTGGAGGAGGCCCATGGCGGCACTCTCTACATCGATGAAGTCGCCGACATGCCGATGGAAACGCAGGGCAAGGTGTTGCGGGTCCTGGTCGAGCAGAAATTCCTGCGCATTGGCGGCTCACAGAAAGTCTCCGTCGATGTGCGCATCATCACCTCGACCAGCCGCGATCTGGAACGCGACATGACCGAGGGCCGGTTCCGCGAGGACCTCTACCACCGGCTCAACGTCGTGCCGTTGCGTGTGCCGGGACTGGCGGAACGTCGCGAGGACATTCCCGATCTGGTGCATTTCTTCGTCAACCAGGTCGCCCATGCCTCGGGTCTGGCGCCGCGCCGCGTCGGGGAGGACGCGGTCGCCGTGCTGCAGGCCCACGATTGGCCGGGCAACGTGCGAGAGTTGCGCAACAACATCGAGCGCCTGCTGATCCTGGCCGGCGGCGAAACCAACTCGACGATCACCGCCGACCTGCTGCCCGAGGAGATCGGCTCCAACGTGTCGCTGCCGGTCAACGGTGGCGCCGAGCATCTGATGTCACTGCCGCTGCGTGAGGCGCGCGAGATTTTCGAACGGGAGTATCTGCTGGCGCAGATCAACCGGTTCGGCGGCAACATCTCGCGCACTGCCGAATTCGTCGGCATGGAGCGCTCGGCCCTGCACCGCAAGTTGCGCGCCCTCGGCGTCAGCTCCGATCAGCGCGGGCCGGAGCGGCCGTGAGGCAGACCCCGGGTCGGGGTCAGACCCTTGGGTCTGACCCCTAATGGAAACAACATTTGCCACGAGCAGTCACCCCGCGCGACGTCGGCGGTATGGAGAGGATTCATACCACAGGGGTCAGACCCAAGGGTCTGACCCCACCGCCTCTATGTAGGAACAACTCATGAGCCGAGTCGTCTACGTCAACGGTCGCTATCTGCCCCATGCCGAAGCCGGCGTGCCGGTGCTCGATCGGGCGTTCCTGTTTGGCGACGGCGTGTATGAGGTCTGCGAGGTGCGCGGTGGGCGGATCGTCGACGAGAGCCGGCATATGGCGCGGTTGCAGCGCTCACTGGGTGAAATAGGCATGGCCATGCCGATGACGCCGGCGGCGCTGGGTCGCGTGCTGCGCGAAACCATCAGCCGCAATCGCGTCAGCTTCGGCATGGTGTTCCTGCAGGTCTCGCGCGGCGCTTGCGCGCGCGATCGCGGCCGGGACTTCTATTTCCCCGCTGGCGGCACGCCGCCGACGATCGTCTGTACCGCGCGCAACACCTCGCGCGCAGCCTTGGAAAGGCGTTGGGCCACGGGCATCGGCGTCAAGACGCTGCCCGACAACCGGTGGGCCCGCTGCGATATCAAGACCTCGATGCTGCTCGCCGCCTGCCTCGCCAAGGAGGAGGCGTTGGGGGAGGGTGCGGGCGAGGCCTGGTTCGTCGACCAGGATGGCTTGGTCAGGGAGGGTGCATCGAGTAACGCCTGGATCATCGACGCCGCCGGCCGGCTCGTCACCCGCCCGGCTGGGCACGACATCCTGCGCGGCACGGCGCGCATGCGGCTGATCGACGTGCTCGACCGGGAAGGTCTCGAACTGCACGAGCGCGCATTCAGCGTGACGCAAGCGCAAGCGGCGCGTGAAGCCTTCATCACATCCGCCACGGCGATCGTGCTGCCGGTGGTGCGGATCAACGGCCAGGCGGTCGCAAGCGGGCAGCCAGGCCCGCTGGCCGCCCGCTTGCGCGAGTTGTTCCATCAGCTGGCGGTCGTCAGCCCGCCATGAGGCGGCATGGCCTGGGCCCAAACCCGCCCAAAAGCCGGGCACAGGCTGAATGTCTTGGTCGAGCCGCTGCCACATCCTTGATGAAACCGTCGTTGAAGTGCTGTAATGTTGCATTGCGGCATTAGCCTCCGCGCGCGCGCCAACAACAATAACGGTGGACAACATCCATGGCTGAAAGAACGCAAAGTTTACAGGATACGTTTCTTAATCACGTCAGAAAGAGCAAGACGCCGCTGACGATTTTTCTCATCAATGGCGTCAAGTTGCAGGGCATCGTCACGTGGTTCGACAACTTCTGTGTGTTGTTGCGCCGGGACGGTCATTCCCAGCTCGTCTACAAGCACGCGATCTCCACGATCATGCCCGGCGCGCCCGTTCATCTGATGGATGCCGACCCGGCTGAAGATACAACCGATTGAGGCCACGCGATCGACACTCGGATCGACAAGGACGAAGCCGGGCCAACGCGGTCCCGCCTCGGTGAAGCGACGACCAAGGGGCCGACGCGCGCGCTCGTCGTCGTTCCCGTGGCCTCGCGTGGCCGCCGTGCCGGCACGCCTCGGGCAGGCGACAGCCGCCAGCCGGACAACGTCAAGCACTCCCCCCAGGACCGCCTGGCGGAAGCCATCGGTCTCGCCCAGGCCATTGACCTCGATGTTGTCGCGGGCCTGCTGGCGCCATTACCCGCGCCCAATCCAGCGACGCTGCTCGGCTCGGGCAAAGTCGAGGAATTGCGCGGCCTGATCGCCGACCAGTCGATCGAGCTGGTGATCGTCGACCACGTCGTCTCGCCCGTGCAGCAGCGCAACCTGGAGAAGGCCTGGAAGGCCAAGGTGCTCGATCGCACGGGGCTCATTCTCGAGATCTTTGGCCGCCGCGCCCGCACCCGCGAAGGCCGGCTGCAGGTCGAACTGGCGCATCTGTCCTACCAGAAAGGTCGCCTGGTTCGCGCCTGGACCCATCTCGAGCGCCAGCGCGGCGGCGGCGGGTTCCTTGGCGGACCCGGCGAAGCGCAGATCGAGCTCGACCGGCGCATGCTGCAGGACCGCATCGACGCCATTAAGAAGGAACTCCAGCAGGTGGTGCGCACGCGCGAGCTGCACCGCGCCGGCCGCCGCAAGGTGCCGTATCCGGTGGTCGCCATCGTCGGCTACACCAACGCCGGCAAGTCGACCCTGTTCAATCGTCTGACCGGTGCGGCGGTGCTGGCCTTGGACCAGGTCTTCGCCACACTCGATCCGACCATGCGCGAGGTGAAGCTGCCAAGCAGCCGGCGCGTCATCCTGTCGGATACGGTCGGGTTCATCTCCGACCTGCCGACCATGTTGGTGGCGGCCTTCCGCGCGACGCTGGAGGAAGTGATCGAGGCCGATCTCGTCCTGCACGTGCGCGACATCTCGCACGCCGAGACGGACGCCCAACGCGCCGACGTGGAGGGCGTGCTGGTCGATCTCGGCCTGACGGCGCGGCTGGCCGACAGCCGCATCATCGAGGTCTGGAACAAGATCGACCTGCTGAGCCCGGTGACGCGCGAGGAGGCGCTGCACGCCGCCCAGTTCGCGGAAACAACGGCCATCCCAAGCTCGGCTGTGACCGGCGAAGGTCTGGAGGCGTTGCTGGCGGCCATCGACGAGCGGCTGGGCAGGGACGATGTGATCATCGACGTGGTGGTGCCAGCGCATCAGGGCAAGCTGCTGAGCTGGCTCTACCAGAATGCCGATGTGCTCGAGCGGCGCGCCACCGAGACAGGCGACGTGTCGTGTCGCGTGCGCATCGCTTCCGAGAAGAAAGGGCGATTGCTGGCGCAACTCGAAGGCCTGCAGAGCACGGTGTAGGTTGGGTTGAGGCGCGCCTCAACCCAACCTACGTCTACGGATTTTCCGAGGATGAAACAGGACAAGGTCACGTGCTGCATTGCCGGCGGCGGGCCGGCGGGGCTCATGCTTGGGGTGCTGCTGGCGCGGGCTGGGGTGCGGGTCCAGGTGCTCGAAAAGCACGCCGACTTCCTGCGCGATTTTCGCGGCGATACCATCCATCCCTCGACGCTGGAGGTGATGCACGAGCTGGGCTGGCTCGATGAATTCCTGCGGTTGCCGCATCAGAAAGTCGCGCGGCTGGCTGTCCAGTTCGGCGAGGTACGCCTGTCGATCGCCGATTTCTCCCATCTGCCGGTCGTTGCCCCCTACATCGCCTTCATGCCGCAATGGGATTTCCTGAACTTCCTGGCGGTGAAAGGGCGGACCTATCCAGGGTTCGAGCTGGCCATGGATTGGGCAGCTGACGATCTCATGGTCGAAGGCGAACGCGTCGTCGGCATCAGGGCTTCGACCCCCGAGGGACCGATCGAGATCCGGGCCGAACTCGTCGTCGCCGCCGACGGTCGCCAGTCCGTCCTGCGGGAGAAGTCAGGGCTCGAGAGCGAGGACTTCGGCGCGCCCATGGACGTGCTGTGGTTTCGCTTGCCGCGGCGACGCGATGACACCAGTGAGTCAATGGGACGCTTCGATGCCGGGCGGATCTTCATCAAGCTCTACCGGGGCGATTACTGGCAGTGCGCCTTCGTCATCCCGAAAGGCGGCGTCGACAAGGTTCATGCGAGCGGCCTGCCAGCCTTCCGCGTCGACGTGGCCCGTCTGCTCGCCGGCGATGCGGCGGCGGTCGAGACCATCGTCAGCTGGGAAGATGTCAAGCTGCTGACCGTGCAAGTTGATCGGCTGAAGCGCTGGTACAGGCCCGGGTTCCTGTGCATCGGCGATGCGGCTCATGCCATGTCGCCGATCGGTGGCGTCGGCATCAATCTGGCTGTGCAGGACGCCGTGGCGGCCGCCAATATCCTGGCCGAGCCGCTGCTGGCCGGAACTTGTAGTGCAACGGATCTTGCCGCCGTGGAGCGGCGGCGGCGGTTCCCGACCCGCGCCACGCAGGCACTGCAACTCATGATGCAAAACCGGGTCATCGCCCCTATATTGCAGCAATCGGGTCCGTTCACGCCACCCTTGGCGATGCGGTTGCTGGCGAGATGGCCGCTGCTGCGGCGTCTGCCAGCAAGGCTGATCGGGCTCGGTGTGCAGCGCGAGCACGTCGGCGAGTCGATCCAACGCGCGGCAGGGCGGCGATTGTGAGCCGAGCCAAGCCTCAATCGGTTACCATGGAGGTTGCCATGACGAAAATCGCAGCAGCGTCGCTGAGCGTGGCCAGTGCGTTGACCATGGCGCTCACAGGAGGGTCGGCGGAGGCAAGGATCGCGTGCGACGGCCCCCATCAGATCGTCGGCGGCCAATCGATCTCGACGCCCTATTGCCAGGACAATCATCTGGCCGAGGTGGCGCGCGCGTATGGCATGCGCGTCTCCGCCGCGGCCGTGCGCTCGAGCCCGAGCGTCAAGGCCCAGGCCTGCCGCCTCGCCGGCTATGACAACCGCGTGCAGACGGCGTGTGCCGGCTACCGGCACGATTTCCAACGGCGGCAGTTCTAGGAGTAGGGTGCAATAGCGTCGATGTGGAGCATCGCTCCGCGATGACGCGTATTGCACCTACGGTCGCTCCAGTCACCACCGCCGGTGCAATACGCCCTGCGGGCTATTGCACCCTACGGTTTTTCGTTTTCCTTGGCCTCGTCCCACAGCCGGTCCATCTCGGCGAGGTCGGACTGCGCCGGGCCGCGGCCGTCGGCTGCCAGCCGCGCCTCGATATGGCGGAAGCGACGGCGGAATTTCTCATTGGCGCGCCGCAGGGCCGCCTCGGGATCGACCTTCAGATGCCGCGCCACGTTGGCCATCACGAACAGCAGATCGCCGAACTCCTCCTCGATCGCGCTTGGCGATCGGCGGGCGATTTCCTGCTCCAGTTCGGCCAGCTCCTCCCGAGCCTTGTCGAACACCGGCGCCAGCGAGGGCCAGTCGAAGCCGACCCTGGCGGCTTTGGCCTGCAACTTGACGGCACGTGTGAGGCCGGGGAGGGCGATCGGCACGTCGGCAAGAAGCGATGGGGCGGAGCTTGGGGTCAGACCCGCGGGGTCTGACCCCGCTTTCGCCGCCTTCTCCTCGGCCTTGGCCCGCTCCCAGAAATCCTTGGCGGCACCGGCATTGCGGGCGGCGGCATCGCCAAAGACGTGGGGATGGCGGCGGATCATCTTGGCGGTGATGGCCTCGACCACGTCGGCGAATGCGAATGCGTTCTGCTCCTCGGCCATGCGCGCGTGGTAGACGACCTGCAGCAGCAGATCGCCGAGCTCGTCCTTGAGGTCGCCGAGATGGCCGCGCTCGATGGCATCGGCCACCTCATAGGCTTCCTCGAGCGTGTAAGGGGCAATGCTGCGGAAATCCTGCTCGAGATCCCATGGGCAACCCGTCACCGGTGTTCGCAGCGCGGCCATGACCGCGAGCAGATCGGCCATCGTCTTGTCGGCAGGCGTTGTGCTCACGGTGTCTCCCATTGACAGTGGTGTTGCGCTAGCATGATGAGCGATGGACGCGGCCGACCCGCGGATCAGAGGTCCCCGTTGACGAGTCCAATCTCAACCTTGACGGCGTCCGCCACAGCTCGTTTCCGCAGGCCGATATGATCCTGGTCCGCATCCTCGTCAATGCCGTCGTCATGGCCGTCGAGTTGGCGTTGATTGCCGCCGTCGCCTGGATCGGCTGGCGCTTTCCGGTGGCATTCGCCATTGCCACGGGGCTGAGCGGCCTGGCGCTGGGACTGGGGCTGGAGCGGGCGCGACTGGCCAATGAGATGTCGTTCTATCTCGATGACGCGCGACCGCCGCGACCGATTTTCATCGGTGGCGTCGCGGTGCTGGAGGCAGCAGCCAAAGGACTGATCGGCGGGCTCGCCGCGCTGCTCACCTTTTCGGGAACCGACGCCGATCGGCTCGGCTGGGTCGCCGTCGTCTTCGGCATTTGCCTGTTCGGTGGCACCAGCTTGCTGCGCAGGCTGCGCCTGAGCCTGGGCGCCAGGCCACTGCGCTGGGGCTATTTCCGTCTTGCCGCGCCGCTGGGTTTGCTGTTTTCGGCCGGCATAGCCGGACTTGCCCTGCTGAAGCTCATTCCTTCGACCAGCCTCGGCGAGCTGACACGGCGCCTCGTGCTCGACACGCCCGCGCGCCCGACGATCGCGCAGGCCAGCGAACTTCTGTTCCTGTTCAAACAATATTTCGACGCGGTGATCGTCTCACTGCTTGCGACCGTGCTCAGCCGCGATGCGGCGTCTGTGGCCGGTGTGCTGCTCAGCGTCAACATGCTGACCGGCTTCGTCGTGGCGATCTATGCCGTGCTCATCGCCGAGGCGGTCAGGCGGATGGAGCAGGGCAGGTAGGGGTGCTGGCAGCACGCCGCGACCGCCAACAGGGTTCGTCAAAGATCGCAGCTCGAGGTTATTGCAAAGGCGGTCGCTCGCTCCCACCTGGAGAGATAATCCATTAGGAGTGAATCATGGCCAGATGGTTGCCACCAACGCTTGCAAGTGTCCTCGCCATATCAGCTATCTGCGGAGGCATCGTTTACATGGGCGCCGACGAAAAACCACGCCATGAAGCCGGCCGCCGGCAAATCCAAGCCCAAGTAGGCGGAGGCCAGGCCGGCCCCACGGCGAACAGGCAGGAAGGTCCGCTTGTCTCCCAGCCAAAAATCAGCGTGCCCGTAGCACCGATGAAAGAGGCGCCAGCGACGAGCAAGAGTTCCGATCCTACGACACCGGCCTGGTCGGCCGGCGATCCGGTGCGGGTCAGACCTGATCTTCGCAAGAGTGGAGCGGCAGCGCCGCCGCCATCCAGGCCTGACGATCAGAAATAAGGCACGATCAGGGCATGCCGACTGTATCGGCTGCTCGTGCGAAACGGCGCGCGCTGAACTCCAGATAACTCGAGCCCGGCGCGCGACCCTTGGAAGTGCCCGAGACTTCTGCAGACGCTTATTTCTTTTTGCCGGGTGCTCTTGCTGTGGCGCCACACTCGGACATCTTGACCGCCGTGATCCGCGTGCGCCAGTCGGCTTGCGACGTGGCGCGCATATATTGATTTGTGTACCAGAAGGTGCACGGCTCCATTGAATCCAGCTCCATCGACGAGTAGTCGCCCCAGCGCGCCGCATCGTGCGTTTGCGATCCCTGGCCGGCTTTCAGCGTCAATTCGCCGGAAAGTGTGCCGAGGGGGTCGTTCGGGCGGCGGGTCGCCATGCGGATGCTGGGAAACAGGTTCGGTCCGCTCGCGCTGTAGCCCAATGCGATGTTTCCGGCCTTGTCCATGGCAATGCTGCCCATCCAGCGGTGGTTGCTGTCGGGTGAATGCGTGCCCTCCTGGAACTTTGTCCACGCGCCATTACCCTGGCGGCGAAGCTCATACCAGCGAATGCCGGCCCGATCTTTCGCGTCGGCATTGACGGTATGATTGGTCACCAGCGTTTGATGGCTGCCGAAATTCCGGTACTGCAACCGCCACATCAGCCAAGCCGGCAGCGTTTCGAGCTTGACCGAGGTGCCGGGCTGGGTCGCACAGTTGCCCGAGAAGACGTCACCACACAACATGGAGTTGAACGGCGCGACCGGAATCTGAACTGCAAGCTTGAAAGTGGATTTGGCGGGATCGCGCCAGTTCACCGAGAACTCGAATATCTCCAGCCTGTCGACGCCGCCATACAACTTGCCATCGACGTGGCGCACAAAGAAATTCGGTGTTCCCGCGGGCGGCTTGGGGCCATCCAGGTCGCTGGGCATCAGGAACAGCGATGGTCCGGCGACGCTGAATTGGACCTGCCGAGCCGGCCGGCCCGCGAGCATTTTGTCACGCTCGAACGCCCAGACATCCAGACCGCCGTCGGGAAATCCTCGTTGCGTCCCCATGTAGTAGGCGTCGGGCCATACGCCGATTTTGGGGTAATCCGGCGTTACGCCCGTTCCGTCACTGGTTTTCGTTTCGAATGCATACAGGAACCATTGCCCCGATGCAGGATCGGGTCCCTTGGAAATCGCTATGCACTGCATATGCTCTTCAAGCGCGAACTGACTGACGAGCCATCGATCGGCCTGGCTGTCGTACCGAGCCACCGGGTCGCCATTATTCTCACTTTCGCAAGGCCCCCCGAAACCCTTCCACAGCGTATTTATCAAGCTGGGTCCGAACAGACGTTGACCCTTTTTGCTGAAAACGGCGATGGCGGAATTGACCATTTGAATGTAATGGTTCGGTCCTACCGCGCCGACAGTATCGGGCGGCAAGAAACCGGTGGCCGGAATGCCATCGAAGTTCTGAATGATCGTGGCCCCGGCACCCGACCCGGCCAGAGACTGGGATCGAAGTAGGGGATCGGCTGCGGTTGGCGCCGGGGTTCCAGCCGGCGGGATCCCCTTCTCCAGCCGTCGTTTCAGATCTGACCGGACCCGGACGGGGTCGCCCTGCTGCCACACCCTGGTGCCCGCAGGGGTAGCTTCAATCGAGGCCAGCGTCGCCGTCGCCGACGATTTCGCCGCCGCCGTCCTAATGATCGGAGCACCGATCTGTTGTGCCCTGGCACAATCGATTGTGCCGCTTACGACGCAAAGCGCCGACGCCAGAATACGAGAGAGCAGCATCACGCGTTCCCCCAGTTGGAAAGACATCCGACTTCGAAGCCCATGTATCGTCGCATAAGAAAGGCGATCGGATGTCCAGGCCAGAACAGTCGACCAAAAAAAGTTTGAGCCTTGACTTGAGCCATCTGGGCCTCGTTCTGAGGACTTTGGCCACTCATGGTTCACGGCAGGCCAGGTTCACGGCAGGTCAGTCGAAACTTTGCCGGTCCGTCCTGGCTCGCCCGCATGCTGCTCAGCTGCCGTTGCGGTCATGCAGCAGGGGGAAGAAGTAGTCCTTCCAGCTCTTCGGCATGGGCTTGATGAAACCGGCCTTGGCCATGTACTCCGCGTAGACCATGGTGCGGACCGGTTCGGCCTGGAAGACGGCGCCTGGTTGTGTGAGGAGGCGCGCCACCTCCTCGACCGTCGCGCGCTCCTTCACCAGCGAAAGATAGGTCTCGGCGGCTGCCTTCGAGTTCCCCTTGATCATGCCGACCGCCTCCTGGTAGGCGGCGAGGAAGGCGCGCACGGTCTTCGGATTCTCCTCGTAGAACTTGGTGGTGCCGTAGGCGAGGGTGACATGGCCGTCGCCGCCGAGTGCGTCGCGGGATTCGAGAACGACATGAACGCCGGGGTTCTTGAGGGCGATCTCCTGGAACGGCGAAGAGGCGAAATGACTCGTCACCTCGTGCGCGGGATTGAGTAGGGCCATGAGCGCGTCCGGGTGGCCCATCTGCACCTGGTTGGGGAGCAGCTTCTCGTTGGCCTTATCGTCGCCGTAGGTCTTTTGCAGGGCGATACCGAGCGTGATCGCCTGGATCGACATGCGCACCGTCGGCAGCGCGATACGGTCGCTCGCGGTGTAGTCCTTGATCGTTTTGATGTTCGGGTTGCGGGTGACGAGCTTGAAGGGCAGGCCGCTGATGCCGATGATGGCCTTGATGTCGCCGTTGGTCTTGCCCCACAGCAGCAGCATGTTGGTGACGCCGCTGGTGACGATATGGAGATGGCCGGACAGCAGCGCGTCGTTGTTGGCGCCGCCGCTCATCAGCGTCAGCCAGGAGGCCTTGAGATCGGGCACGCCGGCATCCTTGGCGTGTTTCTCGACCAGCTTGTGATGCTCCATCAGCAGCATCGGGGCGAACAGCAGCCCCGGCTGCTTGGAAATCTTCAGCTCGCTCACCTCGGCGCTTGCCGTAACGGTGGCGAGCGTGAGCGCGAGGGCAGTGATCAATCCCTGCCTGTACACCATGGACAACCTCCCAGTTCGAATGCTCCCGGATCGCATGTTTGTGGTGCCGCGGCGCGGCCAGGAGAATGGAACTGAAAAGACACCGGTGCAAGCGCGCTTGGACGCGCGCAACAATATGTATGCAGTTGCAAGCTCAACCGGTATCCGCAAGCTCCGTCATGTCCGCGCAGGCGGCCATGACGACAGAGAGGCGGCAGTCGTGGCGGGTCAAGCCATCAAATGCAGCGATTGGTCTTGCCCCAGTCCTTGGATCGAAGGCGAGATCAACACGCGCATCGCCGGCAGGGATTGGCCCCGGGACGGCGAGATTTACGGCACGCTTTCGGTTCGCATAATATATATTATGGAAAATATAATGATCTAAGCTGCAATTTTACATTGCGTTAATGCTCCTCGACGGCCGCAGCCTGGCCGCCGCGAGCACTCCGAGCGCGGCGGTTCCTACCGCGTCTGCCGGTGCTACTTCTCGTGATTGTCGGCGACAAAGCGATTAAGCAGCCGCACGCCCCAGCCCGAGGCCCAGCCTTGGCTGATGTCGGACTTGGTGGAGTCCATGGCGACGCCGGCGACATCGAGGTGGGCCCAAGGCGTGTCCTTGATGAAACGCTGGATGAACTGGGCGCCGGTGATGGCGCCACCCCAGCGCCCGCCGATATTCTTCATGTCGGCCGTCTTGGAGTCGATCAGCTTGTCGTAAGCCTTGCCGAGTGGCATGCGCCAGACCTTCTCGGTTGTGGCCTCCCCTGCCCGAGTGAGGTCGCCCGCCAAGCGGTCGTCATTGCAAAATAGCCCCGCGTGCTCCTTGCCCAGCGCAACGATGACGGCGCCGGTCAACGTCGCCAGATCGACGATCAGCTTGGGCTTGAACTCCTGCTGCGCATACCAGCAGACGTCGGCGAGCACCAGCCGGCCCTCCGCATCGGTATTCAGCACCTCGATGGTCTGGCCGGACATCGACGTGACAATGTCTCCTGGGCGCTGAGCGTTGCCGGAGGGCATGTTCTCGACCAGGCCGATCAGCCCCACGGCGTTGACATTGGCCTTGCGTCCGGCCAGCGCCAGCATCAGCCCCGTGACGCAAGCGGCACCTGCCATGTCGCCCTTCATATCTTCCATGCCCGCGGCAGGCTTCATCGAGATGCCGCCGGTGTCGAACACCACGCCCTTGCCGACGAAGCAGACCGGCTTGGCGCGCTTGGACGTGGCGCCGTGCCATTGCATGACGACGACCCGTGGTGGGCGGACGCTGCCTTGGGCCACGCCCAGCAGGGCTCCCATCTTGAGGTCGGCCAGCGCCTTTTCATCCAGAATCGTCACCTCGACACCGGCGCGCTCGAGAGCCCGGGTCTGCTCGGCGAACTCGACGGGGCCCAGCGCGTTGGCCGGCTCGTTGACGAGATCGCGCGCCAGCATGACGCCATCAGCGATCGGCTGGCGCGTCTCGAACGCCGAGCGGGCGGCATCGGCATCCTCGCAGTGAATGACCAGATGCGTCAGCCCATCCTTGGGCCCGCCATTGCCCTCGTCATCGCCCTCCGCGGATTGTTTTTTCGTGCGGTACTTCTTGAAGTCGTAGTGACGTAGCACCGCGCCCAGCGCCAGATCGGCCGCCGCCTGCGCCGCGAGCCGGCTAGAGATCCCCGGCAACTCGGCGATGATCGAAGCCCGCTCGCCCTTGCGGGACAGGATTTGCCCCATGGCGCGACCCCCGAGCAGGACCACCTCGTTGTCGCTGGCGTCATCGGCAGCGGCGCAACCAACGAGGACCAGCCGACGGACAGCCAGTCCGGTCGGCGCCAGGATCTCAAGCGTGGATTTAGCCTTGCCGGTGAAATCCGCTGCATCGAATGCCCGCCGCATCGCTCCGCCGCTGCGCTCGTCGAGGGCGCTGACGGTTGCCCCCATGCCGCGGTCCTTGCCGACGAAAGCGACAGTGGTCGGTTGCAAACCGCTGGCATATGCGGAGAAACTCACGTCGATGCGGTCGGTCATGGGCAGGATTTCCTCGTTGTGGCTTGCCGATGAGCGCAAAGCACAGGCCATGGCGCGCCCAGGTCGAACCGCTCGGCGGTCAACGACATCTGGGCGCGGCCCATGGCGCTGTCCGGGCGACGGCGGTGGGACGTGAAGAGATCGTTCGTCGCGCCAAGCTTAGCGGCTTCGCGACGAAGTTCAAGGTCGCGTCCGTCATCCAGCGCCTGGGCCTTTCTTTTGGGTTGTAGCGGCGGTTGTATTCATCGGCTTTGGCCACGGGCAAACCGGCCTGATTAAATGCCGCAACCCAGGCTGACGTCGAATTTCGGCCACGGTGCCGTGTCAACCAGGACGCTAGGTTGCTGGGATGCCACACCGTTGTTTCAAGGCCTGGCTTGTTGCAAGGCCTGGCTTGCTGCAAGGCATGGCGACGCCGGCCGGGGGACGTTGATGGATCTGCGCCGCCAATGACCATTGTCGCCAGATACGTCTTCCGTCAGGCGAGCGGTGCGCTGCTGCTGATCCTGCTCTCCTTGTCGGG
This sequence comes from uncultured Devosia sp., assembly GCA_964498125.1. GTDB lineage: Bacteria > Pseudomonadota > Alphaproteobacteria > Rhizobiales > Hyphomicrobiaceae > CAMDBL01. The sequence continues at coordinate 25,193 of CAZCGE010000035.1, forward strand.
GGTCGTCTGGATTGCGCTCGCCTTGCGCCAGCTCAACGTCGTCACGGCTCACGGTCAGGACACCTGGATGCTGCTGTCGATGACGACATTGGCGCTGCCCAACCTGATGGCTCTGATTGCGCCTATCGCCCTGCTCATAGCCGCGATTCATACCCTCAATAGGCTGAGCGGGGACAGCGAACTCATCGTACTGACGGCGGCGGGCGGCACCGTCTGGACCGTGGCCCGGCCCTTGCTGCTGCTGGCGTTGCTGGTTTCGGTCGCCGTCACCAGCGTCAACCACTACGCCATGCCGTGGAGTCTGCGGCTGCTGCGCGACCTGATCGTTCAGATGCGAACCGACCTGCTGACCCAGGTCATCCAGCCGGGCCGCTTTACGACACCTGAGGCCAATCTGACGTTCCATATTCGCGACCGCGCCCTCAATGGCGAGTTGCGCGGCATCCTGCTGCACGACGTGCGCGACCCCAAGCAGTCATTGTCCTACCTTGCCGAGACGGGCACGATCATCAAACAGGGCTCGGCCTCGTATCTGCTGATGTCGCAAGGCCACATCGTCCGGCGTCCCGACCCCAACGAGGCCGCCCAGATCATTGCCTTCGAGCGCTACCCCATCGACCTTGATCGTTTCGAACAGAAGGAGGGCGAGAGCGAGCTCAAGCCGCGCGAACGCTACCTGTCGGAATTGATCAATCCAGATCGCAACGACCCCGTATTCAAGCGCACGCCGGGTCAGTTTACGGCAGAGTTGCATGAGCGGTTCGCCAATCCGCTCTATCCGTTTGCCTTCGTGCTCTTGGCCTTGGCGTTCGCCGGACATGCCGAAAGCACGCGGCAAAGCCGAATGCAGAGCGTCGTCGTGGCCTTCGTGCTGGCTGTCGGCATCCGGCTTGGCGGGCTGGCCGTCAATAATCTGGTGGTGCTGAAGCCCGCCGCCGTTCCCCTGTTGTACGCGCTGCCGCTGAGCGGTATCCTGCTGGCGCTGTTGATGATCAAGGCGCGGGTCCGTTCCGGCCGGGCCATCCCAGCCCCCGCCCGTGCAGCGGCCGGGCTGTGGGCGTCGATGCAATCGCCGCGCCCGGCAATGCAGTCAGGCCGCGGCGGGAGGCGCTGAAGATGGTCTTCTCTGCGCGCATTCTTGGCGGCTATGTGGCGCGGCGCTTCGCAGTGGCGATCGCAGGTACCTTCCTGCTGTGCAGCTTCTTGATTTTCATGATCGATTTGGTGGAGCTGCTGCGCCAGTCCGGCAAGTATGGCAGCGTACCGGCATGGAAGCTGGCCTGGATGGCCCTGCTGCGGCTGCCGGCCTACACCGAGATCCTGTTGAGCTTTGCGGTGCTGGTTGGCAGCATCGGCGCGCTGCTGCTCTTGAGCCGCAAGAGTGAGCTCACCGTGATGCGCGCGGCCGGGATGTCTGTCTGGCAGTTCCTCGCGCCCGGACTGGGGGTCGCCCTGCTGATCGGCGTCTTTGCGGTGCTGGTCTACAACCCCATGGCGGCATCGGCGCGGGTGGAGGCAGAGCGCATCTTCGCTGAGGCTTTCGGGCGTGAATCTAATTTGCTGAGAGCCCAGAGCGGCGGCTCCTGGCTGCGGCAGGATGGCGCCGACGGTGCCTCGGTGATCAGCGCCGCGGGCATTGCCGATCGCGGGCTGTCTCTGACGGCGCTGACGGTGTTTCAATACGACAAGGATGGCCGGTTCAGCGAGCGGATCGACGCCGCGAGCGGCCGCCTGATGGAGGGCTACTGGCAGCTCGGCGACGCCCAGGTTTCCAGGCTTGGCCGGGAGCCGGAACGCTTCGAAACCTACATCCTCAGTACCTACCTCACGCCCGAGCGCGTGATCGATGCGCTGGGCACCGTCAATTCGGTGTCCGTGTTCGACTTGCCGGGCCTCATCGAAGTAGCGGAAAAAGCGGGACTTTCTGCCTCCCGTTACCGGGTCCAGTACGAACTCCTGATGTCGCGGCCGTTGCTCGTCGTGACCATGGTTTTTTTGGCGGCAACTGTGTCATTGCGGTCATTCCGGTTTGGCCGGATCCAGACTATGGTCGTAACCGGCATGCTTGGGGGGTTCGGCTATTTCCTTATGGCAGAGATTTCCCGGCAGTTCGGGGTGGCTGGAATGGTGACCGCATGGGTTGCCGCCTGGCTACCTGTTTTGTTGGCTCTAAGTGTCTCGTTGACGGTGCTCTTGCACCAGGAGGATGGTTGAGTGACGCGTGACGCGCCAGATCCGCAAGTGAGTTGCGGCCGAGCGCGCGCCCGAAGCGGATGCCTCAGGGCGCCGCTCGGAGCGAGGGGTGTTGCGCGTGGAGCTGTTGCGCCTGGCATGCGCCCACGGACCTCGAACCTGGCAGTCCTGGTTTCACTGGCCTGCGCCTTGCTGGCTCTTGCAGCTCCCGCCGTCATGGCTCAGACGCAACCCGCCGATCGTCTGCAAGACATCTTGAAAAACGAGCCCGGCGGATCGCTGCTGTCGAGCGGCAAGGTCTTTACGCGAAAAGATGCCAGCGGCAAATCGATCGCAAAGGGACCGGCCCGACCAAATGCGGCTGAACAGGCCCAGCCGCTTTTTCTCGAAGGCGACCAGCTCATCTATGACACGCGCGCCAACCGCGTCATCGCTCGCGGCAACGTGCAGATCTTCTTCAACAACTACGCGCTGACCGCCGACGAGGTGATCTACGATCAGAGCGCCAACACGCTGATCGCCAGCGGCAACGTGATGCTCAAGGAGCCCAACGGCAACGTCGTTCGCGCCGGCAACCTGAATATCACGGACGACTTCCGTGACGCCTTCGTGCAATCGTTGAGCATCACTGCCAGCGACGACACGCGCATCAGCGCCGTGCGCGCCGTGCGCCGCGATGGCAGCATCACGGAATTCTCCGATGCGCGTTTCACGCCGTGCAAGAGCACCGACCAGATGCCGCCGCTATGGTGCATCAGCGGTGCGCGCGTGGTGCATGACCAGGGCCAGGCCACGATCACTTATCAAGACGCACGTTTCGAACTGTTCGGCGTGCCCATCCTGTACCTGCCATACTTCCAGCATCCCGATCCCTCGGTGAAGCGCAAGTCCGGTTTGCTGCTGTCGGAGATCGGCCACTCCAGTAGATTGGGTCTTACGGTCGAGGTGCCGTATTATTTCGCGCTGGCGCCCAATTACGATCTGCTCTTCCACCCGATGTACACGACCAAGCAGGGTATCTTGTACATGGCCGATTGGCGCCACCGCTTGGTGATGGGCCAAGTGACGGGCCAATATTCGCTGAAGATCGCCGGGATCGATCAGAACGATACCGACGAGCAGTTGGTGCGGCCGGACCTGCAGAACAAGTTCCGCGGCGGCCTGGAGACCAAGGGCCATTTCGCCGTATCGAGCTGGTGGAACTTCGGCTGGGACATCACGCTGGAAAGTGACGAGTCATTCCGCAGATTCTACAACCTCGACAACGTACTGCAGACCGATCGCATCAATACCCTCTATCTCAATGGTTTGAGCGATCGGAATTATTTCGGCATCAAGGCCTACCACTTCGGCGGCTTACTGCTCAACGATACGTCGACGGCGGATTCGCGCGTCCATCCCGTCATCGATTACAATTACGTGTTCGACAGGCCGCTGCTCGGCGGCGAGCTGAGCTGGGACAGCAATATCCTGAGCTTCTCGCGCAACGATTACGGGCCAAACCGGATCCGCTCGGATATCAACCGGGCAAGCACCGAGGTGCGCTGGCGGCGCACACTGACTGATGCTGTCGGCATTACCTATACGCCGTTTGCCGGCCTTCGCGGTGACGCCTACCAATACCGGGACGTTATCGACCCGACGACGGGTCAGCTGTTGGCTGAAGACACGGTGACTCGGGGAATTGCAACGGGTGGCGCCACCATCAGCTATCCGTGGGTTGCAGCCGGTGCCGGGGCGAACCACGTGATCGAGCCGATCGGCCAGATCGTGATGCGGCAAGCGAGCCTGCCACAGCGCCGGTTGCCCGACGAGGACGCCAAGAGCCTCTACTGGGATGTCACCAACCTGTTCGAGGTCGACAAGTTCTCGGGCCGCGACCGCGTGCAGACGGGTACGCGCGCCAACGTTGGCGTGCAATATACATTCCAGATGCACACGGGCGGCTATGCCTCGTTGCTTGCCGGCCAGAGTTTCCATCTCTCCGGTGACAACGCCTATCGCGATCCTGGCAGGGACGTCGACAACAATTTTGTCTTCAATCCGTCTAGCGGCCTTGAGACGAGCCGGTCCGATTATGTGTTGGGCTGGACTGTGGCGCCATCCAGTGCATTTCGCGTGATCTCGCAGACCCGCTTCGACGAAAAATCGCTGGCCGTCCGGCGCGAGGATGCATTCGTTCGCTTTGCTTATGGACCACTGGCGGCTCAGGCGGCCTACGCCTACATTGCCGCCGATCCGATGCTGGGCATCGATAAGGCGCAGCAGGACATCTTCGGCTCGGTGGGTCTCAAGCTGACGGATCGCTGGAGCATCCTGGGATCGATGCGCTTCGACATCGATACGCGCGATCGTATCCAAGACGTGCTGCAGTTGCGCTACGCCGACGAGTGCTTCGTCATGACGATGAGCTACACCGAGACGTTCATCACCGACCCAACGCGCGACATCGTCCCTGACCGCTCGTTGATGCTGCGCTTCGAGCTCAAGCACCTCGGCGAATTCAAGTACAAGACCGACGTGCTCGATCACGTCTTTGGCGAGAACCAAGCGCCGCGTCCTTGAAGCCGGCGGCAGCCCCTAAGGACGGCTGTTGCAGCCGCTCCCGTCGCATCACGTGTTATTTAGCGTGGATTGCCGCGCACGAGGGCCGCAGGCGATGCCACGCCGCGGCCAAAGTTGGTGTGGATAGTCGGCGGCCTATCCGCATCGAGAGGATAAGATCAGCGGTGCGAATCACAGCCTGCCGATCACCCCGCGAGATACGACCCATGCGCCCGCGCAGCTGCTCACGCCCGCAATTTGTAGCGCTCGGCCTATCGTGCCTGGTGCTTGCCGCTCCTGGTTCGCCCGCCCTTGGGCAGGCCGGCCCGCAGACTCCGCTGTCCAAACCTGCAGCCGCGCCAGTCAAGGCTGCCAAACCGGCAGCCGCCGCCAGCTCGCCGCCGCCCTCCGAACAGGCGATCATCGTCCAGGTCAACGATGAACCGATCACCGGCTATGAGGTGGAGCAGCGCGCCCGTCTCAATGCCCTGAGCGCCAACATTGCTCAGAAGGCGCAGGAAAATTTCAAGCGCATCGTCACCCAGGAAAGCACCAACAATCAGCTCAAGGCGATCCTCAACGAGACCATTCAGCAGAACCAGGGCAAATCGCGCGAGGAGGTCCTGGCGATCTTCGAACAGCGCAAGACGCAGTTTGCTCAGAACCTGCAGAAGCAGGCTCTCGACAGCGCGCGTTCCAGCGAGGTCGGAATACAGCGCAAGAGCGCCCTGGAGGAGTTGATCGAGGAACGCCTGAAGCTGCAGGAAGCCAAGCGTCTCAATACGCTGGTCGATGAAGCCGAAGTCGACAAGGTCATCAAGTCGCTCGCGGATCGCAACAAGCTGACGATGGAGCAGTTCGCGCAGAATATCCGCAATATGGGCGCCGACATCACCGCCATGCGCAGCCGCTTCAAGGCGACGCTGTCATGGAACGAAGTGATCCGGCGCCGCTTCGGCCACCAGGTCGCCGTCGCCCAACGCGACGTCGATCGTTTCGTTGCCAAGTCTGGGGGGACCGAAGATCAGGTCGAGTTGCAGTTGCAGCGCATTACGTTCATGCATAGCGCCAAGATCGACCAGAAGCAGATGGCCGAGCGCCTGCAGGAGGCCGAGGCCGTCAAGGCGCGCTTTACCAACTGCAAGGCCATGAGTGGCTTGACGAAGGGCGTCGCCGCATCGCGGTTCGAAGATCTCGGTCTGCGCCGCCTCCAGGTCATCCCGGAGCCGACACGCAGCCTGCTGGCCAATGCCAAGGATGGCGAGTTGCTGCCCCCAAGCGTGGCGCAGAATGGCATCGAGCTATGGGCGGTTTGCGGTCGCAAGGTCGTCAAGGCCGCGGAGGAAAAGGTCGCCCAAGCCCAGGACGAGTTGCGTCAACGCGAGTTCGAATTGTTGTCCCGGCGCCATTTGAAAGATCTGCGCCAGGATGCAACGATCTGCTATCGTTCAGAAAAGCAGGCCTGCTGAACGTGCACCTCGAGTTTGTTTGGGGCCCGCACAGTCAGGCCGGCGCCGAACACGAGGCTCGCCTGGGCATGATGCCGATCGCCGTAACCATGGGTGACCCGGCCGGGATTGGGCTGGAGATCACGTGCCAGGCGTGGCGCGAACGGCATCGGCGGGGCTTGCCGCCATTCTTTCTCATCGCCGATGCAGACGCGGTCGGTGCCAGGGCTCGCGACTGTGGCCGGGATGTTCCCATCGGCATGATCGAGCGCCCGGCACAGGCTATTGCGGCATTCAAGGAACAGTTACCGATCTGGCCGGTGACGCTGCAGGCACGCGCCCAGGCCGGGCATCCCAATATCGCCAACGCCGACGCCGTCATCGCCGCCATCACGCGCGCCACCGCCGCGGTGGTGCAGGGGGAGGCCGCGGCCATCGTCACAAATCCGATCGCCAAGAGCGTTTTGCATGCCGCCGGCTTCGCCCATCCAGGCCACACCGAATTTCTGGGAGTACTGGCCGAGCACCATGCCCCAGGTCAGCGGTATCGGCCCGTCATGATGCTGGCGTGCCCTATCCTGCGCGTGGTGCCGTTGACCATTCATATCCCCCTGTCGCAGGTGCCCTCGGCCCTCTCCCCTGCCCTCATCGAGGAGACAGTCCGCATCATGGCCGCCGCCCTGACCGCGGACTTCGGCATCGCCATGCCTCGCATCGCCGTTGCGGGTCTCAACCCGCACGCCGGCGAAGCCGGCAGCATGGGCCGCGAGGACAGTGATCTCATCGCGCCTGCCGTCGCACGCCTGCGCGCCGAGGGCATCCTGGTCAGTGGCCCGCATCCTGCCGACACGCTGTTTCATACCGAGGCCCGACGCGGCTACGATGCGGTGCTGGCCATGTATCACGACCAGGCGCTGATCCCGATCAAGACCCTGGCCTTCGACAGCGCCGTCAACGTCACCTTAGGGTTGCCGTTCGTGCGCACATCGCCTGATCATGGCACGGCCTTCGACATTGCTGGACGCGGCGTTGCGTCGTGCGAGAGCCTGATCGCCGCCCTGATGCTGGCCGCGGACATGGCCGCCCGCCGCGCCGGAGCGCAATGATGGTATCGCGCGGCAATGCCGAGCCCCCCCATACCTCCGCAGGGGCCAGCCCCGACGGCTTGCCGCGGCTTGGCGAGGTGATCCGCGACCTGGAATTGTCGGCGCGCAAGAGCCTTGGCCAGAACTTCATCCTCGACCTCAATCTGACGCGGCGCATCGCCCGGATCGCTGCCCCGCTCGCAGGCCGCACGGTGATCGAGATCGGCCCTGGGCCGGGTGGGCTGACGCGCGGCCTGTTGCTGGAGGGTGCAGCCCGCATCATCGCCGTGGAGCGCGACGAGCGTTGCCGGCCGGCCCTGGACGCCATCGCGCGCGCCTATCCGGGGCGCCTCGAGGTGCACTATGCCGATGCGCTCGAGGTGAATTGGGCGAGCCTGCTAGCGCCGGGCGAGCGTGCCACGATTGTCGCCAACCTGCCCTACAACATCGCCACGGCCTTGCTGATCGGCTGGCTCGAGACGGAACCCTGGCCGCCCTGGTGGGACCGTATGGTGCTGATGTTCCAACGCGAAGTCGCAGAGCGTATCACCGCGGTGTCCGCCACCAAGGCTTATGGACGCCTGGCGGTGATCGCGCAGTGGCGCACCACCCCCAGTATGGCGTTGACGCTGAGCCCGGAAGCGTTCACCCCGCCTCCCAAAGTTGCATCAGCCGTCGTCGAGTTCGTGCCGCGACTGCAGCCGCGCCCGGCTTGCTCCGTCACGACGCTCGGTCGCGTAACCGCCGCCGCATTCGGGCAGCGTCGCAAGATGTTGCGGGTCAGCCTCAAGCAACTGGTGCCGCATCCCGAGTTGCTGCTGGCCAAAACGCACATTTCGCCGGAGCTTCGCGGCGAGCGGTTGTCTGTCGCCGATTTTGCCAGACTGGCGGCAGCACTGGATGGCGCGCCAAAGCAGCCCGCCACATGAGAGCCACCTACAGCTCGGAGACGAGCTTTGCCGCAAACGGCACCAGGCCCACCTGACGATGCCGCTTCAGGCGTTCGGCGGCAAGAATGGCGAGGAGGTCGGCAAAGCAAGCCTCGATGTCGGCATTGACCAGGACATAATCGTATTCCGTCCAATGGACGATCTCGCCGGCGGCAGCAGCCATGCGGCGCGCCACGACATCGGCTGGGTCTTGATTGCGCTGCCGCAGCCGTTCGCGCAACGCGGCCGCTGACGGTGGCAGGACGAACACCCGCACCAGATCATCCGGGAGCGCTTCAGCCAGTTGGCGCGCGCCTTGCCAATCGATATCGAAGAGAACATCTCGCCCGTTGGCGATGGCCGCCATGACCGGCGCCTTGGGTGTGCCGTAGAAATTGCCGAAGACCTCGGCCCACTCCAGTAACTCCCCCTGATCGCGCATGGACTGGAAGCGGGCTGCGTCGACGAAATGGTAGTCGCCGCCGTCGACTTCACCGGGCCGCATCTTGCGTGTCGTCGCCGAAACCGAGGGCGTGATCGCGGCATCGCCGGCCTGCAACCGGCGGGCCAGCGTCGTCTTGCCGGCCCCCGATGGGGAGGACAGCACCAACAGAAGGCCACGCCGTTCGCTGGGCGGATTGAGGTTCTGGCTCATCGGCTCACTCGATATTCTGCACCTGCTCGCGCATCTGATCGACAATGGCCTTGAGCGCAAGCCCAGCGCGCTGAATTTCCCCGTCGTTGGCCTTGGAGCAAATGGTGTTGGCTTCCCGATTGAACTCCTGGGTGAGGAAATCGAGCTTGCGGCCGACGGGCTCACTGCTGGTCAGCAACTGGCGCGCCGCGACGATATGCGAGGTCAGGCGCTTCAGCTCTTCCTCGATGTCGACGCGCGTGGCGATCAGCACGGCCTCCTGATGCAGCCGTGCGGGATCGAAGCTGTTGGAGGCGTCCAGCAGCCGCGCGACCAACTCCTTCAGGCGCGCCTTGACGGCTTCGGGCGAACGGCTGGGGGAGGCGGCGATCCGCGCCACGTGGCCCTCGATCTCGGTGAGCTGTTCGACGAAAATGGCCGCCATCCGCCGACCTTCCTCGCCACGCGCGGCGACGACACCCTCGAGTGCTAGCTCCAGTCCGCGGCAGACATCGGCCAACCGATCCTCGCGCTGGTTCTCACTCTCGGCTACCTCCACGACCTCGAGGACGCCGCGCAGTGCCAGAATGCCATCGGCACGCGGCAGCTCGCACGGGGTCAATTGCCGGATCTTCTCGGCCGCGGCCAGAACCTGTGCCAGCGCGGTCTCGTTGAGGCGAATTTCGCTGCCCGCCTGCTCGCCTGAATGCGCCAGGGTGACCGTAACGCTGCCGCGAGTCAGATATTTGGTCGCCAGCTCGCGAATTCGCGGCTCGAGGGCGTCATAGCCCGGTGGCAGGCGCAGCCGCAGATCGAGCCCGCGGCCATTCACAGTGCGGATTTCCCAATGCCAAGCCACCTTGCCGTGCACGCCGTCGGCACGGGAAAAACCAGTCATGCTCCTGATGGTCATCGCTCATGCCCCGTGCCGCGACGCGGGCTCGTGCAGCCTCGCACGGGTCCGGAAGCGCCGCCTCCCGCCCATAAAAGTCGAAGTGACCATATCCAAGGTTGCCCCTGGCAACAAGGCAACTGGGTGGCGACGTCGAAGGCGCTCAAAGCAGTGGCAACGTTGCGGGATGGAAATGCACGGGGCATCGCTCCGCCTACCGCCGCTCCACACCCACTGTCGCATCGACCAGGAAGCGCGACGATGGCGACGTGGTGGCCCAGGTGCGACCGCCGACATTGTTAGCAATTCCCTCCACTTGCGTCCCCGGCCGTAGCGCGTTAGCGCGGAGAGCCGGGGTCTTCAACGCTCGAAGTGGAGTACACGTCGCGATGCCGATTGCGCGGGAGAAAACCTACTGGGTCTATATCACCGCCAGCAAGCCGCACGGCGTTCTCTACGTCGCAATGACGAGCGATCTCGCGGGCCGCTCCTGGGAGCACCGTGCTGTATGCGTGTCTTCGACACGACGCGAGCGCGTGATGGATGGTTTCACCAAGCGCTATTGGGTTGGCAGGCTCGTCTATTTCGAGGCGCATGACGACGCCGGGATCGCCGCCAAACGCGAACGTGCCATGAAGCGCTGGCGGCGAGACTGGAAAATCCAGCTGATCGAGAAGGACAATCCAACGTGGCGTGACCTGTTCGGCGACGTCGTACGCGTGGATGGGTTCGAGTGGTAGATGGTGTGCGCTGCTTCAATTTGTGAAGATCCCGGATAGCCGCGCTGAAGCGCGGCTTCCGGGAACGCAAGCGGAGGGGGCGTGCAACTTCGGCACCGGCTCAACCGCATCCCGCCCCATCCGCCCGTATCGGCAACGGTTCGTATGCAGACCCGGGCAGCGCACCAAGCGTGGGCCGGGCGGGGCATTCTTGCCGCATGACGCCTGTGGTGATTCAACCGCCTATTTCGCCGCCGGCTGGGCCACGGCCGAGTCCTGGGCGGGGGCCGATTTGCCGGGCGCCGGCACGGATTTCGCCTTGCGCGTGGACGCTGCCACACTCTTGGCGGCGGCTGCCCCAGCTGCCGTGGCCCCGGCAACAGCCGGCGTGATCGCACGGCCGTCCGCCTCGGGAGGCGTCTCGGCGCCAGGCGCCGCGCCAGCCTCGGCTCCTGGCGCGCCGCGTGAGACCGCGCGCGTGGCCGCCTGCGCCTCCTGCCGGGTCTTGATGTCTTTCTCCACCTTGCGCCAATTGCCGACGGCGAGGTTGTGATCCTTGAGCGTTTGCGAAAACACGTGGCCGCCGCTGCCATCGGCGACGAAATACACCTCATTGGTCTCGGCCGGATTGAGCGCCGCCTTGATGGCCAGGCGGCCCGGATTGCAAATGGGGGTCGGCGGCAGGCCATCGATCTGATAGGTATTGTGCGTTGTCTTCTGATCGATATCGCTGCGTGTGATCGACCGGCCGAGCGGCCCTTGTCCGCCGACAATTCCGTAAATGATGGTGGGGTCGGACTGCAGCCGCATGTTACGCCGCAACCGGTTGACGAACACGGCGGCAACGCGTTCGCGCTCGTCTTCCTTGCCCGTCTCTTTCTCGATTACCGAGGCCATGACCAGGGCCTGCCCGGCTGTCTGATAGGGCAAACCCGCCTGGCGACCCTTCCAATGCTCGGCCAGGATCTTGCGCTGCTCGGCTTTCATCCAGTCGACGATTTCCTGCCGCGTCATGCCTTTCGCAAATCGGTAGGTGTCTGGCGCCAAAATGCCCTCGGCTGGCACTGAAGCGACCTCGCCGATCAGGTTCGACTCGGCCAGCAAGCGGTCAATGATCTGCCTGCTGGTGAGACCTTCCGGAATCGTCAACTTGAACTGTACCGAGCGGCCCTCGATCAGCGTCTCCATGACTTGCCTGAGGCTGGCATTGCGGCGCACTTCATATTCGCCGGCCCTGAGATCGATGCCTTTCTTGTTGCCCCAGCTCTGATAGATATGGCCGACGATGAAGGCATAGCGATCATTGATGACGCCTTCACGCTCGAGCCGGGCGGCGATTTCGATGCGCCCCTCGCCGCGTGGGATGACCACGGCGCGTGTCACCTCCAACGGACCGGCTGCATCGAGTTGCTGGTAGAGGTAGGCGCCTGCGCCGCCGGTAATGATGATGCCGATCAGGAGCGACGTCATCAGGCCGCTGAGCCACTTGACGGCGCTGTTGATACGGGGACGCTCGCGCCGGATTTTGGCGCCGCGCGGCCGTTGCGGCGCCCGCGTCGGCTCCAGGGCCTCGGCCGGGCTGCGCGGTCGCAAGCCACCCGTGCCCATGTGGGACCTTGGAGCATTCCCGCGTCGGTCACCCATATCCGAGACCCATTCCGAAGCCGTCCCGTCCACCAGCCCGATTCAGGGGCGCTGCTGCACGGCCACCTGACTGCTCGCCGGCCGGCCCCAAGGACCCTACGCGGAAATATGGCGAAAGCAGGAGCATCCGCCCTCGCCTGCCCGGCCGCGAACTCGCCAACCAGCTGCTCGACCAGACGTTCAAGCGTCCAAGCGCCGCAGCACCAGCGAGGCGTTGGTTCCGCCGAAGCCGAACGAGTTGGACAACACCGTATTGATCTGGCGCGGCTTTGCCGTGTGCGCCACCAGGTCGATCGACGTGGCGACCGAGGGGTGATCCAGGTTCAGCGTCGGTGGCAGCATGCTGTCACGCATGGCTAGGACCGAGAAGATCGCCTCGACCGCGCCTGCCGCGCCCAGCAGATGTCCTGTCGCGGACTTTGTAGAGGACATGGCGAGCTTGCCCGCGGCATTGCCAAACAGGCGCTCGACAGCCGCAAGCTCGATTTCGTCGCCCATCGGCGTCGAGGTGCCATGCGCATTGACGTAGTCGATGTCGCTGGCATCGATGCCGGCGCGCTGGATGGCGGCCCGCATGCAACGAAAGGCCCCGTCGCCACTCTCCGCTGGCGCGGTGATGTGATAGGCGTCGCCCGACATACCGTAGCCGACCACTTCGGCGTAGATGCGGGCGCCGCGCGCCTTGGCGTGCTCCAGCGCCTCCAGGACGACGACACCGGCACCCTCACCCATGACGAAACCGTCCCGATCCTTGTCATAGGGCCGGGATGCCTGTTGCGGCCGGTCGTTGAATCCCGTCGACAGGGCGCGGCAGGCTGCAAAACCGGCCATGGCTATCCTGCAGACCGGCGATTCGGCACCACCGGCCACCATCACGTCGGCATCGCCCAGCGCCACCAGCCGCGCCGCGTCGCCGATCGCATGCGCGCCGGTCGAGCAGGCTGTCACCACGGCGTGATTGGGGCCCTTCAGGCCGTGCTTGATGGAGACGTAGCCGGACGCCAGGTTGATCAGCCGGCCCGGAATGAAGAACGGGCTGATGCGCCGCGGCCCCTTCTCTTTCAGCAACAAGGCCGCATCGGCAATCCCCGACAGCCCGCCGATCCCTGATCCGATCAGCACACCGGTGCGTTCTTGCTGCTCGCTCGTGGCAGGCTTATAGCCCGCATCCGCCAGCGCCTGATCGGCCGCCGACACGGCATAAATGATAAAGTCGTCGACCTTGCGCTGGTCCTTGGGCTCCATCCAGTCGTCGGCATTGAATTTGCCGTCGGCACTGGCGCCGCGTGGCACAATGCAGGCGATCTGGCAGCTCAGATCGGAGACGTCGAATTCCTCGACGCGCCCCGCCCCACTCTTGCCCTCGAGCAGGCGTGACCACGTTGCCTCCACGCCACAAGCCAGTGGCGTGACCAACCCCAAGCCAGTCACGACCACCCGGCGAAGCTGCTGATCAGCGAGTTTCATCAACCGCCCTTCGCATACTCATCCTGCCCGACGCCCCCGACAGCAACCTTGGGTGCCGTTGGCCCGGGCTCAGCCCCGACCCGGATCCAGCCGACGAATCCAGGCGGACTCACGCAGCGTTGGCATGCTTCTCGAGAAACTTGACGGCATCGCCGACAGTCAGGATGTGCTCGGCGGCATCATCGGGGATTTCGCAGCCGAACTCTTCCTCGAAGGCCATGACCAATTCGACCGTATCGAGGCTGTCGGCCCCGAGGTCGTCGATGAAACTGGCGTTTTCGGTGACCTTTTCGGCCTCCACGCCCAGATGCTCGACGACAATCTTTTTCACGCGCTCGGCGACGTCGCTCATATCTTCTGTCCTCGCGTCAGTAATCCAGAATGATGCTTGTCCAACCAGACAATCCCGAAGCCCTGCCTCCAGGCTGGTACAGGAGCCGGCTACATGAGTCCTTGAACGTTGGCTGCAAACTGATGCATGGGGGCCACAGTTTTCCCCAACTCTCAACCCCTTAGTTCGTCCGTCGTTAACACAACTCGCGGGCCATTGGCCAGCACTTGGCCGTTGTGTCAAGTGTTACCCGTCGTCACCGCCCCACCAGCGTGAAAGCAGGCCAAGGGCTCAAACCATGGCCATGCCGCCATTCACGTGCAGCGTCTGGCCCGTCATGTAGCCTCCCTCGATGCTGGCAAGATAGAGGGCAGCGGCTGCGATGTCGGCCGGAGTGCCGTAGCGCTGGGCCGGAATGAGCTTCTTGATCTCCTCGGTCTGTTTCTCGCTCAGCGCCTCGGTCATCGCCGTCGTGATGAAGCCGGGTGCGATGCAGTTGGCGGTGATGCCGCGATTGGCAACCTCGCGCGCCATCGATTTGGTCATGCCGATCATGCCAGCCTTGGAGGCGGCATAATTGGCCTGGCCCGGATTGCCGATGATGCCCGACACCGAGGCTATATTGATGATCCGTCCGTAGCCCGACTTGTTGCGCAGCATCACGCGCGCGCCGGCCCGCATCAGCATGAAGGTCGAGGTCAGATTGACGGCAATGACCTCATCCCATTGCTCGTCCTTCATCACCATGAACAGGTTGTCCTTGGTCAGGCCGGCATTGTTGACCAGGATGTCGAGCCGCCCGAGCTTGGCGACGGCTTCGTCGATCAGTTTGGCCACCTGCGCCTTGTCGGCCAGATCGCAGGCAACGACATGCGCCCGCTCGCCGAGTTCGTCAGCCAGGGCCTGCAGCTTGGCCACCTGCCGTCCCGACAGGGCGACGGTGGCGCCGGCGGCGTGCAGCACCTTGGCGATGGCCCCGCCGATGCCGCCCGTGGCGCCGGTGACCAGGGCTGTCTTGCCTGTCAGATTGAACATGTTGCGTCTGCCTCTAGAGTGCGAGCAGTGGGAGTGCTGGATCGATATCGGCCGGATTGCCGATGCTGACGGCGTTGGCGTCCTTGGCGATGCGCTTGACCAGGCCGGCCAGCACCTTGCCGGAGCCTGCTTCAATGAAATCGGTGACCCCGTTGGCGGCCATGTACATCACACATTCGCGCCAGCGCACCGTGCCGGTGACTTGTGCCACGAGCAAACGGCGGATTTCGTCCGGGTCCGACACCGGGCCAGCCGTGACATTGGCGATGACGGGCACGACGGGCGCCGCGATTGCGACCTTGGCCAGCGCCTCGGCCATGGCGGCGGCGGCGGGCTGCAACAGGCTGCAGTGGAACGGCGCGGAGACGGGCAGGGGCAGCGCGCGGCGCACGCCATGGGCCTTGCCGATTTCGGCGACGCGGTCGATGGCGGTCTTGTGACCGGACAGGACCACCTGCGTCGACTCGTTGTCGTTGGCGATGTCGCAGACTTCGCCTTGCGCGGCCTCGGCCGCCACTTTGCGGGCAACGTCCAGGCCTACCCCCAGCAGCGCCGTCATGGCGCCTTGTCCGACGGGGACTGCCTTCTGCATGGACCGGCCGCGCAGCCGCAACAGGCGCGCGGCGTCGGCGATGGACAACGCCCCCGCCGCCGCCAGTGCCGAATACTCTCCGAGCGAGTGACCGGCGACGAATTGTACTTTGTCTTTCAGCGAGAAGCCTTTTTCGACCTCCAGCACGCGCATCACCGCCATGGAGTGCGCCATCAGCGCCGGCTGCGCATTCTCCGTCAGCGTGAGCTTGTCGCGCGGCCCCTCCCACATGATTTGGGACAGCTTCTGGCCGAGCGCGGCGTCAACCTCATCGAAAAGGTCGCGGGCGGATTTGAATTGGGCGGCAAGTTCCTTGCCCATGCCCACATCCTGACTGCCCTGCCCTGGAAACACGAACGCGATTGCCATGTCAGCCGCCCAATTCCCAAACCCGTCCCGTGCGGCCTTTACGCAGGCGGATTGGTCAAGTCAAGCGACGCTCTCAGCCCGGCCTGGCCATGCGAAGGTAACGTATGGAAGATTGTGTCAGTCTCGGAAGGGGGTACTCCCTTGGATTGTCTAGGTCCAAGCAATGGAGCACCCCCATGTCGCACAGGGCGACGATCAAGAGCCTACCTCGGGCATTCGAGATTATGAAGGCCA
>CAZCGE010000036.1:0-22108 GCA_964498125.1 uncultured Devosia sp.
GCGATTCGGGCGCCGACAGCGAGAGCAGCTCAGATCACCTCAGGGGGTGGCCGGCTTCGATCGGAACAGGTGGCCGACTTGCGTCGGAATGGGTGGCCGGAATGCGTCGGAACGAGTGGCCGACTTGGGTCGGAATACGCAACCATTTCTGACGGCGCAGTTGAAAAGGAAAAGACGAAAAATGGTTTCTAGAGAATTGCCAAGCTCGTCCTGAGAGACAAAATCTCGCATTCGCCGGAAGATGCGGGTCTCGTACCCGCCTTTATATTTGTCAGCAGTACCAAGAGCATTGAGGACGCAGAAGTCCTCAAATCCCGAATATTTGCCGTCGACGAAGTCAAAACGCTCGACAATGAGCGCTCCACCGTCATCGGAGAGCTGGAATTTCGGCACCGGTAACCCTGCTTGAACTGCAGCTTTAAGACAGAAGAATTCGTTCGCTGCAAGTTCTGGGAACTCTTCTTCGTCCCAAAACTTGACGATGTGCGTTGCGCTCAGGATGCTCGATGATTTTCGAAGTTTTGGATTAGATATTGTTCCATCCTCCGCTCTAATCATAATCTTAGGTTGAACGCCAGATAGGCCAGAATGAGTCGCAAATTTATCAAGAAGGTAATTGAATAGGCCTCCGTCGCGACGTGCCCTTAATATCTGATCGATCGATTGAAATGGTACAGATTCAACCAGAGTTTGATCCAAGGCTGAGTATCTTATGCGGCCAATCTGAGTGCGCCCGATGACGCCGAGTAGATCAAAATCATCAAACGTCCCTGTCGCCTTCGCGAAACGCCTTGTCAACCGTTCGCGAAGAGCGCCTTCCGGAAGGTTCATTTCTAAGATGGGAAGCAGATTAAATTGAGAGTCCCATGATTGCACCCGCACGGGCATTGTTACTGATATTGCCCTGTCGCTTGGCGCTTCTGGATCGTACGCTAACGTTGTACCCTTTGGGCCAAGTCGATCCAACATACCTGCGCGTGCTCCATCTGACCATACGCGGATCACGTTGTTTCACCTCATTCATCCTCGGCCACCAGGTCTTCAAGGGTGGGGCGCTTTAGGTTCAGTGTCGTGATACGCAGATCCAGCCCCACGGCGCGCAGGATGCGCAAGAGTTTTTTGACGCCGACCTCCGGGTATCGGCCTGTTTCCAATTTTGCGATGAGAGGTCGGCTGACCCGGGCTTTCATCGCAAGCGCATCTTGCGTGAGGCCTTGTTGCCTGCGATGGGCGGCAATCGTCCTAGCTAGCTCTTCCATGTCTGTCATTTGCGTGTAAAATACTATACAGAATGGCGTGTGTCAAGATATTAGTATATTATAATATATAAAAACTGATAGGTTGTTATATATAAAAATATACAAACCTGGCGCTACGTCTTGTTTTGTATATGATAATACATGGTCAATGCCGCCAGTCCCCATCCTCCTCTCGGCTGACCGGATGGGCCTGAGCGAGCCCGAATGCACGCTTGGACAGCGCGCCGTTGTCCCCGTCGCGGTGATCCTCCAGCCAGGCAGCATGGGTCGCGTACCGGTGGGGAAGTTCCTTGCCCCGGACCTGGCCCGCGGGTTGCGGCGGCCCCGGGTTGCCGCTAAGAGTGCGTGAGAAACTACGGTGACGTTATGCGTTGTTGGCCGCGTGAACCTGGGGGCGGGTTCGCATCGCGGCTAACCGCGGCGCAGCCGTGTCAAGAACGCAGGCGCAATCAGCGGGTGGTGGCATGGCCACGGTCGTGATGAAGTTCGGAGGCACGTCCGTCGCCGACGTCGAGCGCATGCGCAACGTGTGCCGGCATGTCAAGCGCGAGGTGGACGCCGGCAACAAGGTGGCGGTCGTGGTCTCGGCGATGGCGGGCGCGACCAATCAGCTGGTCGCCTGGGTGCGCGAGGCCTCGCTGTTGCATGATGCGCGCGAGTACGACGCCGTGGTCGCTGCCGGCGAACAGGTCACCGCCGGGTTGATGGCCATCATCCTGCAGTCGATGGGGTTGCAGGCGCGGTCGTGGCTCGGCTGGCAAGTGCCGATCCTGACCGACAAGTCGCACGGTGCGGCGCGCATCCTCGATATTCCAGGTCAGACGCTGCGCGAACGGCTCGATCAGGGCGAGGTCGCGGTGGTCGCGGGCTTCCAGGGCATCGAGGCGGAGCGCAATCGCATCACCACGCTCGGCCGCGGCGGCTCCGACACCAGCGCGGTCGCCTTGGCCGTGGCGCTGAAGGCCGATGTCTGCGACATCTACACGGATGTGGACGGCGTCTACACGACAGACCCGCGCATCGTGCCAAAAGCCCGCCGCTTGCCGAAGATCTCCTACGAAGAGATGCTGGAGATGGCCTCGCTCGGCTCCAAGGTGCTGCAGACCCGCTCGGTCGAGCTGGCGATGCTGTACCGCATGCGCACCCGCGTGCTGTCGAGCTTCGTGGCGCCCGACGCCATGCAGCCCGTGCGTATCGAGGCGCTCGAGGACATCGGCACCATTGTTTGCGACGAGGATGAGATCGTGGAGCAACAAGTTGTCAGCGGCATCGCCTACGCCAAGGACGAGGCCAAGATCACCATCCTCAAGGTCGAGGACAGGCCTGGCATCGCGGCGCGCGTCTTTGGGGCGCTGGCCGATGCCAATATCAACGTCGACATGATCGTGCAGAACGTCACGCCGGACGGCAAGCACACGGACATGACATTCACGGTGCAGGCCGCCGAGTTGCCGCGCACTCTCGAAGTGTTGAAGTCGGCCAAGCAGTCGATCGGCTATTTCGACGTCAAGGCCTCGGCCGACGTGGCCAAGGTGTCCGTGATCGGCGTCGGCATGAGAAGCCACGCCGGCGTCGCGGCGCAGATGTTCAAGGCGCTGGCCAGCAAAGGCATCAACATTTTGGCCATCTCCACCTCGGAGATCAAGATCAGTGTGTTGATCGAAGCTGCCTATGCCGAGTTGGCGGTGCGGACGTTGCACTCGCTCTATGGCCTCGACAAGGACTAATACCAACCTGCGCAGACTCTGACTCTCAGTTATGCCGTGCGCAGGTTGGTATTCTCGTTTGTTGGCGCGCAGCCGCCACGCCAACCCTGCGCGCGTATACCAATCTGCATGGGTCAACACCCATGCAGATTGGTATAAGCAGAGTTGGCCTTCCGATCCTGGTGGCCATAGGCGCTCGTGCAGCGCGGGGACCGAAGTCGAATGCCAGGCAGGCGAGGCGACGATAGTAGAGCGAAGCAGCCCGAGCCGGCGATGCGGGTCATCATGCGGCGGTTGCGCTCCATCATGGCCGAGCCCGCCGAAGGCCAGGCGCGACTCGATAAAATTGTGCACCAGATCGCCGGCTTGATGGTGGCGGAGGTTTGCTCGATCTACCTGAAGCGTCAGGACGGTTCGCTCGAGCTGTTTGCCACGGAGGGTCTCAACCCCACCGCCGTGCACAACACCCGGCTGAAGCGAGGCGAAGGTCTGGTCGGCCGTTGCGCCGAGATGGCCATTCCCGTCAACGAACCGGATGCCCAGAGCCATCCGGCGTTCTCGTTCCGGCCCGAGACGGGCGAGGAGGTGTATCACTCGCTGTTGGCCGTGCCAATCCTGCGTGGCGGCCAGATCCTGGGCGTGCTCGTGGTACAGAACCGCACGCTCAAGGTCTACTCCGAGGAGGACGTCGAGGCGCTCGAGACGACGGCCATGGTCGTTGCCGAGCATATTGTCTCGGGAGCCGTTCCGGGCGCCGGCGGCGCCATTGAGGCTGAACGCAACCTGTCGGTCGTGGTGAAGGGCGAAACGATCTCGGACGGCATCGCGCTGGGTCACGTCGTGCTGCATGAGCCGCGCGTGGTGGTCACCAAGCTCATTGCCGACGATGTCGAGTCCGAGGTCGCCCGGCTCGAGGCGGCGATGGAGACGCTGCGCGCGTCCCTCGACGACATGCTCCGGCACGAGGGGCTGGCGCGCGCCGGGGAGCATCGCGAGGTGCTCGAGGCCTATCGCATGTTCGCCGACGACCGTGGCTGGCTGAAGCGCATGCGCGACGCAGTCGAGGAAGGTCTGACCGCCGATGCGGCCGTGGAGCGCGTGCAGAACAGCATACGGGCGCGCATGCTGCGCCAACACGATCCCTATTGGCGGGAGCGGCAGCGCGATCTCGATGATCTGTCCGACCGGCTGCTGCGGGTGTTGGCGGGCAAGGTGGGCGGTACCGCGGCGCACTCGGACCTGCCGAGCGATACGATCCTGGTGGCGCGGACGCTGGGGCCGGCCGAGCTGCTCGACTACGATCGCACCAAGCTGCGTGGCCTTGTCGTCGAGGATGGCGGCGCCCAGAGCCATGTCGCCATTGTCGCCAAGGCGCTGGGCATTGCAGCCATCGGTCAGGCCGTGGGCATCGTCGATCGCGTCAGCACGGGCGACGCCGCCATCATCGATGCCGAGTCGGGCCAGGTGCACGTGCGGCCCTCGGCCGAGGTGGTCAATGCCTACTCCGACAAGGTGCGCTTCCGGGCACGGCGCCAGCACAAGTACGCCGCGCTGCGCAGCGTTGACCCGGTGACCAAGGACGGCACGCGCATCTCGCTCAATATCAATGCCGGGCTGCTGGTCGACATGCCGCATGTCCAGGAGTCGGGTGCCGATGGCGTCGGCCTGTTCCGCACCGAGCTGCAGTTCATGCTGTCGTCGACGCTGCCGCGGCTCGATCGGCAAACCGAACTCTATCGCTCGGTCATCGAGCAGGCAGGGGGGCGGCCGGTCGTGTTCCGCGCGCTGGATATTGGCGGCGACAAGGTGCTGCCGTACCTGCGCCGGCACGGCGAGGAGAACCCGGCGCTCGGCTGGCGCGCCATTCGCATGTCGCTGGATCGGCCAGCGTTGTTCCGCACACAGGTGCGCGCGCTGCTGCGCGCCGTCGGCAGCGGCGAGTTGCGCATCATGATACCCATGGTGAGTACGCCCGGTGAGATGGATGCGGCGCGGGAATTGATCGACAAAGAGCTGACGCTCGCCGCCAAACGCGCGGTGGCGCCGGCGCGGGTCCTGGTCGGCGCCATGCTGGAAGTGCCGAGCCTGCTCTACGATCTCGACGGGCTCATGCGGCGAGTGGATTTCGTCTCGGTCGGCAGCAATGATCTGCTGCAATTCCTGTTCGCCTCGGACCGCACCAATCCGCGGGTCGCCGGGCGCTACGATGCCCTGTCCGCGGCTTCGCTGCGCGCCTTGCGCACGATTGTCGAGGCAGCCGGCCGTCACAATGTGTCGCTGAACTTGTGCGGTGAGATGGCGGGCCGGCCGCTCGAAGCCATGGCCCTGATCGGCATCGGCTTCCGTTCGATTTCGATGGCGCCAGCCTCGATCGGACCCGTCAAGACCATGATCCTGTCGCTCGATTGCGCGCGTTTGACCAAGCTGCTGCGCAAGCACCTCGCACATGACACCGGCAACCTGCGCCCGGCGCTGCTGGCTTTTGCCGGCAGTAGCGGCGTCGAGATTTGAGCGGTCGGGGAGAGTGATGGGAACCGGTTGCGATGCAGCTGGCCTGCGAGCGTCTTGGATCGACCCCGAGTGGCCGTTTTGACGACAGCGAAGCTTAGCGTTCGATAGTGCACTTTATCCGACGTCAGCGGAAATCATTAGGTTGTTTCTTGCCACTGTTCCGATCGAGTTGGCCGACTATCCACTGACGGTGCATCGCTACCAGTCGACCGGCCGAACCGACCATGTTGAAGCTTTGTAGCAAATCAGTTTTTAGAGCATAATAAGAACTCAAGGTTCCATTTGACGATGCATGACGGCAGGGCCATCGCGAACTTCGTGCTTGACCAGACCGATGGGGCCGGGATCGCGGTCACCCACCTGTCGCTGCAGAAGATGGTCTACTTCTGCCATGTCTGGTCGTTGATCGAACTTGGTCTGCCATTGGTCAAGCACAGCTTCGAAGCCTGGAAGCATGGGCCGGTCCTCCAGTACCTCTACCGCGAATTCAAGCGGTTCGGCTCAGCGCCCATCAAGGAGCGGGCGCTGCGGGTGAACCCGTACACGGGCCGGGAGGAGGGTAAGCATCCGGCCAGGGCCGCGGGTAGCGCCGCCTGATCAGGCGGCAGCCCTGATCGCGACAGCGGCTTCGCGCGCCGCTTTCCAGTTCCACGGCAGCAGGTCGGCGATCTGCTTCATCGGATGATCGGCGATGCGGGCGAGGACGTCGGCGAGCCACGCTTTCGGATCGGCGTCGCAAAGTTTTGCGGTCTCGATCAGCGTGTACATGACGGCGGCGCGATTGCCCCCGGCGTCGGAGCCGCAGAAGGTCCAGTTGCGGCGGCCGACGGCAATCGCGCATCCATTCTGCCCATGTCGGACAGGATGTTGTCGTCCAATATCGTTGGCATCCGCTGTACGGGCGCAGTGCGCGTCACATCCAGAACGAGCGCCGGGCGACGGGAGAGTTCGTGCACGTCGAGCTGTCTCCCGGCTCTGTGACGATCCTGCCGGCCTGGAAGCTCGACGCCATCTACTGCGCAAGCATCAAGACTGGCGCACCGCAGGTCTCGCTGGCGGCGCTGTGTGACCTGCATGGGCTGCTTATAGCTTGCGAATCACGGCTCCACTCCACGGACGGCAATACCGTCACGCAGGAGACGCACCATGAACTCGCTCGTTCCAGTTGTACGGAGGAATGCCCTTGTTCCGTTGACACGCCACAGGCCGCCGGTGGCACCACGACAACTCGATCTCGTACTCGACGACGCAAGGCTGAAGGGACAGTCAGCGATCGAGCGCCGAGCAGCAGTGCAGGCCCTGGCCCATCTGCTGCTGGAGGCAAGCGGCTCAGCCCAGCCGGAGGCCGGCCATGAGCACGAATGACGCTCTCCTTCCGGCCGTTGTGCTGCAACGCAAGGCGGTGGTCTACGTCCGCCAATCGACGCCGCAGCAAGTGCAATCGAATCTGGAGAGCCAGCGGCGCCAATACGAGTTGGTCGATGTTGCCAAGCAGCGCGGGTTCAAGGAGGTCGAGGTCATCGACGATGACCTTGGCCGATCCGCCAGCGGCGCCGTCGAGCGCCCCGGCTTCGACCGCCTGGTCGCCGCCTTGTGTGCCGGGCAGGTCGGCGCCGTCCTATGCCTCGATGCATCTCGTCTCGCGCGCAACGGCCGCGACTGGCACCATCTGCTCGAGCTGTGCGGATTGGTCGAGGCCCGCGTCATCGACCTCGACGGTGTCTATGATCCGTGTCGCCCCAACGACCGCCTGCTGCTCGGCATGAAAGGCAGCATCAGCGAGTTCGAGTTGGGCGTCATCCGATCGCGGATGTACGAGGCGGCACGATCGAAGGCGAGGCGCGGCGAGCTGCGGATCTCAGCGCCGATCGGCTACGCCTGGGATCGCCATTTCGGTCTTGACCTCGATCCGGATCGCAGGTTGCAGGAGGTGATCAGGCTCGTCTTCCAGAAGTTCCGGGAACTCGGCAGCGCCCGCCAAGTGCTGTTGTGGATGGCATCGGAGAAAATCCACTTTCCCTATCCGTCGAACGGCAGGACATTGACGTCCTTCGAGTGGCGACCGATCAGATATCGCAATGTCATCTCGATTCTGAAGAACCCATTCTATGCCGGCGTCTACGCCTACGGGAAGAGCGAGAAGCGCACGGAGATCATCGATGGCCGTGCACGCAAGAGCTACGGCCACCGAAAGCCGATGGACACCTGGGAGGTGTTCATCAAGGATCACCACCCGGGCTACATCAACTGGGCGGAGTACGAGCGCAATCAGGCGCTGCTCGCCGGCAATGCTTACGGCCGTGTCGGAGACACCAAGTCGGGTCGTGGCGGACAAGCGCTGCTGGCTGGTCTCATCTGCTGCGCCCGCTGTGGCCGTCGGCTCGTCGTCGCCTACCGTGGGCGCCGTCGGAGCTATCCGACTTATCGATGCGACAGGCCCAATCTGCAGCTGGGTCATCGACGGTGCATAATCTTCGGCGGGGGGCGTGTCGATGACGCGATCGCAGTCGAGTTGCTGCGGGCCGTGTCGCCGCTGGCGATCGAGGCCGCAGAGGAGGCCGGGCGCATGCTGAAGGAGGAGGGAAAGGATCGACTGCATATTGCAGAGCTGGAACTCACCCAGGCCAAGTACGATGCCTCTTTGGCCGAACGCCGTTACGCCGCATGCGATCCGGACAATCGCCTGATTGCGGCTCAGCTGGAGAAGGCGTGGGAGGCCGCACTGCAACGGGTTGAGCAATGTCGCAAGCGCCTCGACGATCTGCAGGCGCCAGACCAAGGCGGCACGCGCCCGGACTTCTCTGGACTGGCCGACAACCTCACTGCGGCATGGATAGCACCACAAACGACGATGCGGACACGCCAGCGGCTGGTGCGGGCCCTGATCACGGAGATCGTCGCCGACGTCGACGAGGCCGCTGGCGAGATCGTGCTCGTCATCCACTGGAAAGGCGGCCAGCATTCCGAACTGCGGGTCAAGAAGCCGAAAAGTGGGGAGCACGGGTGCTGCACTTCCGAGCAGGCGCTGGCTGTCATGCGCACCATGGCCGGCCGCTGGTCGGATCAGGATATCGCTGCCTCGCTGAACCGCATGGGGATGCCGACCGGCCAGGGCAAGACTTGGACGGCGCACCGTGTCGGGTCGATACGCCGAGTGAATGGCATCCACGGCTACCTCTCGGCCGAGAAGAATGGCGAGTGGTTGACCCTGCGCGATGCCGCCGCCAAGCTCGGCGTCAGCCACCATCAGGTTCGCAAGCTGATCAAGGCTGGCGTTTTGGCAAGCGAGCAGATCATTCCCGATGCACCACACCAGATCCGGGCGGCTGATCTCGAGAGCGAGCCGGTCGCCACCGCGCTCAAGCGAAAAGGTCGCCCGTGTCGGGCAATCCCAGAAAATCAGCTCTCAATGTTTCCAAGCACTTACGAAGGGGGCGCAGAATGACTCGGCCATCGCGATGCCGCGGATGGAACGCTCGGCGGCGTTGTTCGACAGGCAGATGCGGCCATCGTCGAGGAAGCGCGTGAACGCCTTCCAGTGATTGAACGTGTAGGCGATGGCCTTCGCCAGCGGCCCTTTCGGTGACAGTTTTCTGCGTTCGCCGCGCAGCCATTGCTCGAAGCTGTCGACCAACGGTTTTGATCGCAGGCGCCGCGCCGCGAGACGTTCGGCTGCCGACTGACCGTTGATCTCGCGTTCGATGGCAAACAACGCGTCAATGCGCACCACGGCTTCGATCGCGATCGGCATTTTGCGCAAGCGCGCCAGCTCGAAGAATTTTCTGCGGCTGTGGGACCAGCATGCGGCTTCGATGATCGGCCCGGGTTTGCGGCCGTCGACGAACAGGCCGTTGAAGCCGGAGTAGGCGTCGGCCTGGCAGATGCCGGTGTAAGCGGCGAGCTGGCGCTCCGCGTGCTCCCCTTCGCGCGTCGGTGAGTAGTAGAATACCGCAACTGCTGCCGCTTTGCCGCCGAACGGGCGATCGTCGCGCACGTGTGTCCACAGGCGGCCCGTGCGGCACTGGCCTTTCGCGAGCACCGGCACCGTCGTGTCATCGACGTGCAGGCGCTCCGCCGCGTGCGCGTGTTTCTCGATGGCATCGCGCAGCGGCATCAGCGTCGCTGCAGCCGCGCCGACCCAGTCGGCCATCGTCGAGACATCGAGCGCAACGCCTTCGCGCGCGAAGATCTGGCTCTGGCGGTTGAGCGGCAGATGCGCGCCGTACTTGTTGAACAGGACCTCGGCGAGCAGAACGGGCCCGGCACGTCCGCGCGCGATCGGGTGCGACGGCGCAGGCGGCTGCGCGATCTTTTCGCATGCACGGCAGCTGAACTTCTCGCGCACGTGCTGCACGACTTTCCACGTCGCCGGCACGCGCTCCAGCGTCTCGGTCACATCCTCGCCGAGCTTGCGCAGTTTGTCCCCGCCACAGCACGGGCACGTCGATGCTGCGGGCACGATCACACGCTCGCGCGGCAGGTTCGCGGGCAGCGGCCGCCGCGCCGGAATATTGCGAACCTTCGGCAGCTTCGCGACAGTGCCGTCAGACACTTGTGCTGCTGCCGCCGCTGCAGCGATCTCGTCCGCAGCCGTTTCCTCGGCGCGCCGCGCGACCAACTCGTCGAGCTGCAGTTCGAGCTGATCCATCAGCACCGACGTGCGTTCGGACGAGGCGCCGAACTTGCCGTGTTGCAGCTTGGCGATGGTCAGCTTCAGGTTCTCGACCTCGGCGTCGAGATCGACAGCGCGCTTGGTCGCGGCAATCAGCATCGCTTTCAGCGAGACGATATCGTCGGGAAGCTGCGCCGGATCGAGAGCCATGCGCGAAACCATAGCTGCTTCGTGCGGCGCGCAAACGTGGGATCGAACCGCGCGGCCGAGATCGTCCGTCAAAGACGCACGGCGGCCACAGTCGGCTGGCGTCATCCGGCGACTTGCGGCCGCCACGTGTGCTGGGGGCTGCGCCAATCGATGCCTTCGAGCATATAGCCGAGTTGCGCCGGTGAAATCGCAACCGCACCCTCAGTCGCTGTCGGCCAAATAAAACGCCCACGCTCCAGCCGCTTCGTGAACAGGCATGCGCCATGGCCATCGTGCCAGATCACCTTGACGAGATCGCCGCGGCGTCCGCGAAAGACAAACAGATGACCCGCGTGCGGGTCCTGGGCCAGCGTCTCCTGCACCAGGACGGCGAGCGAGGAAAAGCCCTTGCGCATGTCGGTGTGGCCGGTCGCGAGCCACACGCGCACCGCGCCGGTTCCGGTCTGCGATGGAACCGGGATCATCGGTTCGTCTCCCGCACGCCTTCGGCATGACCCTCCAGCGCCGCGATGATGCGCACGAGGGCAGCCGCGTCGATATCCGACCCGACGCGCACCATGCGCCCGCCTGCGATCACGATCTCGATGATGCCCGGCTCCATGGCCACCGACTTCATGGCGCCCGACTTCATGGAACACGGCACCGCAGCCGGCGCTGATTGTGCCGGCGGCGCCAGCATCACGGGTACGAAGCTCAGGGCAGGTCGCGGCGCCGACGGCGTGCTGCCTCGCTGCGGCTCGCTCGCTGTCGCTGGCACTTCGGCTCCAAGGTCACGGCACCAGCGGAACAGCAGGCTCGTATGAATGCCGTGCCGCCGCGCGACATCCGACAACGTCGCCTCACCGATGCCGATCTCGCCGATGATTGCCCGCTTCTGCGTAACGCTCCAGCTCCGCCGCGTCGAAGCGATGACCTCGAACCGAGGCGTGGTCCTATCTCCAGACATATGGCAGCCCTATCTCCAGCAAGTGTTCCGCTGGAGACAGACGCGCTATTCGAGGCAGACGAGCAAGGCGGCCCTGGCCGGAGGCTTACGGAGGAGGTCGTCGCCTACGCCATCGACGAGGCCACTCTTGAACTATTGCAGCGGGTGGTCGGCTTCTATAGCCGCCTCGACGCGGGCAGCCTGGTCGAGCTGACGCATGCGCCCGGCGGCCCCTGGCACAAGGTCTGGCAACACAACGGCAAGATTAATCCCAGCATGCGGATCGGCAATCGGGACATCGAGCGTTTTTATTCCCGGATTCCACGCTTTCCCACGCTCCAGTGAGATCGTTGCCGAACAGCGGCGTCCGAGAATCGTGCGATCGATGCCTATCGTGGCTGGACTCCGCCACGCCAATCACTTATCAACGATCTCGTTTTGGGAGGCCTTGACTAACTCCCATATTGGGACTATATCCATGACGGTCGGGAGCCGGGCATGCAGATTCTGTCGAAGAAGGCTCTCAGGGACTATTGGGAAGCCTACCAGGGAGCAGATCAGCCCGCTCTTGAGCAGGCGCTCAAGGCATGGTTCCGCGAGGTCAAGAAGGCTCAGTGGAACAATGCCGGTGAGTTGAAGGAGAAGTACCGCAGCGCCAGCATCCTTCGAAAGAACCGGGCGGTGTTCAACATCTGCGGCAACAAATTCAGGTTGGTTGTCGGAGTGAATTACTCCGTTAAGGTCGTGTACATCAAATGGCTGGGAACTCACGCCGAGTACGACGACATCGACGCGGAGGGGGTGTGACATGAAGAGCGTACATCTGATCCGGACCGAGACCGAATACAAGGCGGCTTTGGCGCGTGCCGAGCAGCTCATGGAGGCGGAGGCCGGAACGCCTCAGGGCGACGAGCTCGAGCACCTGGCGATGGTAATCGAGGCCTATGAGGACAAGCATCATCCGATCGAGTTGCCCGATCCGATCGCTGCGATCCAGTTCCGCATGGAGCAGGAGGGGCTGACGAACAAGGACCTCGCCCCTTACATCGGCAGTTCGGGCAAGGTATCCGAGGTGCTGTCCGGCGAGCGTGACCTGACGCTGTCGATGATCCGGGCACTCCATAAGCATCTCGGCATTCCGGCCGAAGTGCTGATTCAGGAGGCCGGGGGCACGATTCCCGAGGATGTCGAGGGCTTGGACTGGAGCCGGTTTCCCGTGGCGGAGATGGCGAAGCGCGGCTTCCTCAAGGCAAAGAAGAACGTCAAGGAAAATGCCGAGCGCGTGATGCGCGAGCTGATCAGCCGGGCTGGTGGGCTCGAGGTTGCAGCGCCGTTGTGCCGGAAGAACGATGGCGCCCGGCGCAACGCCAAGATGGACAGTTATGCGCTTGCTGGCTGGTGCATGCATGTGCTGGCCAAGGCAGGCAGCGCGAAGCCGAAGACTTCCTATAGGAAGGGCATTATCACGCCGGGGTTCCTGCGGGAGGTGGCGAAGCTGAGCGCCTTTGAGGATGGCCCCAAGCGCGCGCAGGACTATCTGGCGGAGCACGGGATCGTACTGATCATCGCCCAGCGCCTGACCAATACCTACCTCGACGGCGCCGCGATGCTGCTCGAGGACGGCACGCCCGTGATTGGCATGACGCTGCGGTATGACCGTCTCGACAATTTCTGGTTCTGCCTGCTGCACGAGTTGACGCACGTGGCTCGCCATCTCGGCGATGGCGGCGAGCGATTGTTCGTCGACGATTTCGATCTGCGATCAAAAGACGACGACGCGCGCGAGCGGGAGGCGGATGATTGGGCCGAGGAGGCTCTGATTCCCAAGGCGGAGTGGGACGAGCATCCGGCGCAAGACGCACCCTATGCATCGAATATTATATCGCTGGCCCAAAGAGTCGGAGTGCATCCAGCAATCGTGGCCGGCCGCATCCGCTGGCGGGACCGCAACTATCGTATCTTGTCGCAGTTCGTAGGCAATGGAGAGGTGAGCAAGCACTTTTACGCTCAGTGGAATTGAAGAGTCGGTAACGGCAGGCGCTGTGTTGGTCGGGTTCGCCTCGCATTTTGCAAGCATGGAGGCGGCCCATGGCCAAGCTCGAAGTCCCGTCGTTGCAACAGGTGATCAGAATAAGGACTCTAGCAAAGCATTGATTCTAGTGTGCTTCAGATTCCGAAGTCCGCGGCTCGACTTTGCTGCAAGGTGGTTGCGGACTTCGGAATCATCACACGAGACCCGCGCCGCAATCAGGCCGATCACGGAACCCATGAGCTCAATCCCCAAACAGAAGCTGGAAAAGCTGATCGAGCGCTGGGAATCCATCCAGGCTGAACTCAATGCCGGCGCGGGTCAGGCGGTGTTTGCCAAGCTCTCGAAGGAGTTTGCCGATCTCAATCCGGTGGTCGAGGCCATCCGGCGGCTCCAGCTTGCGCGGAACGAGGCCGCCGATCTCGCCGCCATGATTGCGGACCCGGCCGCCGACAGGGAGATGACGGCGCTGGCGCGCGAGGAGCTCGAGGCGCTCAAGCCACGTATCGAAGCTCTTGAGCAGCAGCTCAAGCTGCAATTGTTGCCCAAGGACGCAGCCGACGAGAAGAGCGTGATCCTGGAAGTCCGGGCCGGTACGGGTGGCGATGAGGCGGCGTTGTTCGCGGCCGATCTCTACCGCATGTACAATCGCTATGCCGAACTCAAAGGCTGGAAGACGGAAATCATCTCGATCTCGGAGAATGATCTCGGTGGCACCAAGGAGATCGTGGCGTCGATCACCGGCCAGGGTGTGTTCGCGCGCTTGAAATTCGAGTCCGGCGTGCATCGTGTGCAGCGCGTGCCGGCGACCGAGGCCAGCGGGCGCATTCATACCTCGGCCGCGACCGTGGCTGTATTGCCCGAGGCCGAGGACATCGACGTCGACAGCCGGGCCGAGGACATTCGCATCGACACCATGCGGGCGGGCGGCGCCGGCGGCCAACACGTCAATAAGACGGATTCGGCCGTGCGCATGACGCATCTGCCGACCGGCATCGTCGTGGTGTCGGCGGAAAAATCGCAGCATCAGAACCGGCGGCTCGCCATGCAGGTGCTGCGCTCGCGCGTCTATGAATTGCAGCGGCGGAAAGCCGACGACGAGCGCGCCGCCAACCGCCGGGACCAGGTTGGCTCAGGCGATCGCTCGCAGCGCATCCGCACCTATAACTTTCCGCAAGGTCGCGTCACCGATCACCGGATCAACGTCACGCTGCACAAATTGCCCCAGGTTCTGGAGGGCGGCGCCCTCGATGAGTTGATCGACGCGCTGGTCACGGAGAACCAAGCCAATCAGCTTGCGGACATGGAGCGCCATGCCACGTTCTGATCCAGCATCGATGCCGGCAGCGACACTGGAGGCCGCAATTCGTGGCGCGGCACAGTGCTTGCGTGCGGCCGGCATCGAGGGCGCGGGTCGTGACGCCCGGCTGCTGGTCGGCGCGGCGGCGGGAGTCTCTCAAGCCGACCTCATTGTCGGATCGGGGCTTGGCATGCCGCAGGTCGCGCAGTCCAGGCTCGCCACCATGCTGCGGCGGCGCACTGCCCGTGAGCCGGTATCGCGCATCCTGGGAGAACGCGAATTTTACGGGCGGCCCTTCATTGTGACGCCCGATACGCTCGACCCTCGCCCCGACAGCGAGACGCTGATCACGGCAGCGCTCGAGATTGCCGCGGAGGCAGGATGGCGCCAGCGCCCTCTGCGGCTGATCGATATCGGCACGGGCACTGGCTGCCTGCTGTTGACGCTGCTTGCCGAGCTGCCCTTGGCGCATGGCGTCGGCACGGATATCAGTGCCGCCGCACTCGATGTGGCGCGCAGCAACGCCAGCCGACTGGGCCTGTCGGAGCGGGCCCAATTTCAGCAACGGCACGCGCTCGACGGCGGATGCGACACTTTCGACATGCTGGTGTGCAATCCTCCCTACATATCCTCGAGGGACATCGCCAATCTCGCCGCCGATGTTCGGGACTACGACCCCAGGCTGGCCCTGGATGGCGGGCCGGACGGGTTGGACGTCTATCGCCAAATTGCACCCCGGCTTCGGCATGTCGTGCCCGCTGGGTGGGCTGTTTTCGAGGTCGGCGCCGGCCAGGCAGGGTCGGTTTCAGCCCTCCTGGAGGGCGCCTTGGTGGGGCAACCTGGGAGGCTGCGGCGGTGGCAAGACCTGGCTGGCTATCCAAGATGTGTGGCCCTGGCGACACATCAGTAACTCTCCGCATGAAAGGTGTTGGAATTCATCGAGGGAGGGTATAGTATCTCGCCAGGGCGAATTGCCGTGCGCGATTAGACGCGGATGCTCTGAGAAGGCCTCCACTTTCGAGCGCACTGAGTGATCGCGACGCAGATCGAGCTGCCATATGCGAGTGGCGGTCAACTGCTGGGAATCATGAAAGACATTGATTCCGGTCGCGGTTTTCACCGCCTTCCTGCAGGATGAGCGACTGTCATTCGAGCGTAGCCAGAGACGGGAAAGAGCATCGCGGAGTGCTGGTCGGAGCCAATCGATCAGCCCGCTGGTGCCGTGACGACACGTGCGCCGTGACGACACCTGTGGATTGAGCGCGCGGGAGCAACGCGCCACCGACATCATTGGGGTTACACCGTTGGAAATTATTGTGTGCCGGGCATGGGCGAAAGGGCGATGAAAAGCCTTTTCGCGTTCGGACTGGGGACTATCATCATCGAGATTGGAAGCCTATGAGGCAAGGACATCAAAATCGTAGAGGCCGCGGTCGCAATAATAGCGGCGGCGGCAGCAGCAATAACAGCAACAACAACAATAATAATAACAGTCGCAAGGGCCAGAACCCTTTGACGCGGACGTTCGAGTCGAACGGCCCCGACGTCAAGATCCGCGGTACGCCCACGCATATTGCCGAGAAATACATCACGCTGGCGCGCGACGCCAAGACGTCGGGTGATGAGGTTCTCGCCGAGAACTATCTGCAGCACGCCGAGCACTACATCCGCATCATCATAGCGGCCCGCGAGCAGCAGGTCGGCCAGGGCGGCGAAATGGCCGGCGGCGACATGGGCCAGCGCTTCCGCGTTCCGCAATTGCATGACAATTTGGACGACGATGATCTCAACGAGGAGGTCGATGAAATCGGCGCGGATCGGTCTCCGCATGTGATGCGCCAGAACGAGCCGCAGCCGTCGGTCCTTGCGCCCCTGCCGCCATTCGAGGGCGGCGAGCGTCCCGAGCGCATCGAAGGCCGTGATCCGCAGCGGCCCGATCGTTCGGAACGCCATCAGGGAGGCGGACGCTACGAGGACCGGCCGCGGCGGCATGCCGATCACTTCCGGCAGCGCGATCGCGAGCCCCGTCAGAACGATTTTCCCAGGCATGCGCCAGGGGATCGGCCGGCTATGGAACCGCAGACCTACGCGCCCGATCGTGGCCCTGCGCCGCCTGTCGCGGCAATCGAGCCGGGATTTGAGCCGATCAATGGCCAGCGTCCTCGCCCGCCGGAGCGTGGGGCGTCCGAGCGCGTCGATGCAAATCAGCCGCGCCGGCGCGAGCGGTTCCAACCGCAGCCGCCGGCCCAGCACGAGCAACCGGAATTCCTGCGCCGGCCTGTCCGCCGTCCGCGCCGGGATGTCGGGCCTGACGAGAATGGTGAGGCTGGCTCCAGCAGCGCCGCGCCGCATACGCCACCGGTTCGCGATGATGGCAGCACCCACGATTGATCGCGAGCGCGTTCAGCTTCAGGGCGCCGCTATGGCATCACCGGCAATGATGGAACCGCCGGTCGTAACCCTGGCATAAACGCCGAAATCACTGTGACTCCAGCGCCTTTGCAGCGCGGCTGGGATGGCCATGTCGCGTGCGCCCGTGTTCGGGTCGACATTGGTCGCGTCGCAGCGCGTGGTGCGGTCAAACACCTTGATCTTGGCCTGGCCGATCGTGATCTCCTTGCCGATCCAGCCAAACTCGGCCCAGGCCGGGAAGCCGTCAATGTAGAGGTTGGCGCGAAAGCGCAAGGGAGCGACCGACTGGCCGCAGACGCGTTCGAGCTCGGCGATGGTCGCCAGATTGACGACGTGCAGGCATTTGGCGGAGACGTCGGAAAAGCTATGGCCTGTCGCGGATACGATGCGCGGCGCACCCCGCAGCGCATCTTTCATGAAGGCGGCGAAAAACTGCTCCAGCATCTGCCGGCCGAGCTTGGAGCTGAGCTGTCCACGGGCAACTTGCCGGCCACCGCGCAGGATGGTCAGCGTCTCGGTTTCCTCGTCGAATTGCGTCTCCAGCGTCGCCAGCCGCTCGTTGCGCATCAGCATCAGGAACGAGATCTTGGGCAGGTAACGCGGCGCCTGGTCGTCGAAGCGGCCTGGGCCGTTTTCGATCGCCCAGGCGCGATCATAGGGCAGCGTCTCCCCGGCCACGAGGTCAACGCGATCAAGCCGCTGTGGGGTCAGGCCTTTGACCGGGTAACGATAGATGGCGCTGAGCCTGGGTGAGATCATGGCGTGGCCCCGTCATTGCGCGCGATTGTGCGCTGCATCATGCGGCGGGCGTGCACGTCTGGCAAGGCCACGCGGCGGACTATGCCCGGGGCTGCTCCGGCTTCGATGTTCGGGCAGCGGCGCAAATGCGTCCTGTCGGGACAATGCGCTGGGACCCGGTTATTTTGCGCGCCGAGGCTGATGTGTTGACGCGTGTCGTCGGCCCGCGCTCAGAACTGCTTGAAGTCCTCCGCCTCGGCCGTGGCGGCGCCACCGCGACGCTGGGTGAGCTTGCGGGCGAGCAGGCCCTGCTGGCGGTGCACGGGGTTGTTGGCGACGGGCGCCGGCTTTGGCGCAAAGCCGTGCGGCGCGGATCTGGCCT
Source organism: uncultured Devosia sp. (assembly GCA_964498125.1). Classification (GTDB taxonomy): domain Bacteria; phylum Pseudomonadota; class Alphaproteobacteria; order Rhizobiales; family Hyphomicrobiaceae; genus CAMDBL01. The sequence goes on from CAZCGE010000036.1 coordinate 18,085, forward strand.
CGTCGCCGGTCTTGAAGAAGGCCACCGCCTGCCGCAGCTCGGCGACCTGGGACTGAGCCGACTGCAGCGCCGCGGTGGTCTCTTCCACCAGCGCCGCGTTCTGCTGCGTCATCTGGTCCATGTTGCCGATCGCCTTGCTGACCTGATCGATGCCCGCCGACTGCTCATGGCTGGCGACGGCGATCTCGGCGACCAGACCCGCCACCTTTTTCACCGACGTGACGATCTCAAACAGCGAGTCTCCGGCCTGCTTGACCAGCCCGACACCGACCTTGACGCTGGCGTCGGAGCTGACGATCTGCGTCTTGATCTCCTTCAGCGCCTGGCTGGAGCGCTGCGACAGCGCGCGGACCTCGTTGGCGACCACGGCGAAGCCGCGGCCGGCGTCACCGGCCCGCGCCGCCTCGACGGCGGCGTTCAGCGCCAGGATGTTGGTCTGGAAGGCGATCTCCTCGATCAGGCCGACGATCTCGGTGATCTGGCGCGAGGAGTCCTCGATCTTGGCCATCGCCGCCACCGCCCGGCTGGCGATCTCGCCACTGCTGACCGCCAGCTGGCGGGTGGCGGTGGCGGCCTGGTTGGCCTGCTGCGCATTGCTGGCGTTCTGGCGCACGGTCGCCGACATTTCTTCCATGGAAGCCGCCGTTTCCTCCAGCGCCGAGGCCTGCTGCTCGGTGCGCTCGGCCAGGTCGGTGACACCGGCGCCGATCTCATGCGTGGCGCCTTGCACGGCGCCGGACGACTGGGCGATGCGCCCGACAATCGAGCCAACCTCGTCACACATTCGGTTGAAGTCCGTCTGGAGCTGGCGATAGTCCTCCGGCATGTCGTCGCCAAGCCGATAGGTGAGGTCCTTGTCGGCGAGCCTGGAGAGCCCACCGGCGATCAGCTCGATTGCTCTTGCTCGTTCGCGGCTGCTCGCTGCCTCCCTGGCAGCAGCTTCGAGGCGCATCTGCTCCGCCTTTTCCCGCTCCCGATCCGTTTTTTCCCGCTCGTCCTGGGCCTCTCGCTCGAGGCGCATCTTCTCGATGGCGTTTACCTTGAAGGTCGCCACGGCGTTGGCCATGACCGAGAGCTCGTCCCGGCCACCTTTCGGCACCTCGACAGCGAAATTCCCGCCGGCCACGCCGACGATGGCATCGTGCAGGCGGCGCAGGCGTCGCACAATGTTGGCGCTGATAAAGACCCAAGCGGCAAGGAGGGCGAGCAAGCAGACCACGATTGTTGTGATCAGAACGAGCTTGCTGCTGGCGATGGCGGCCCTCGACCCAGCAATCGCGCTGGACATCTCTTCGCGCGCCTCACGAGCCGCCTGCTCCACCTGCGAGCTCAGTGCTGCTGACTTGCTCCTGTTGTGGGCGACAAGCTCCCAGCTATGCGTGATCGCGTTTAGCTCACGTCCACGCTCGTGCGGAATGCCGGTGTTGGCATGGCCGTAGCTCAGCAGACTGGCCAATGCTTCCTTGAGGTCACGCGCGTGCTCGGTGCTCGCGAGCTTGGCCACAGCCTTGCTGGCTCGTACCTCGGCGGCGAGCAGGCTATCGCGCAGGGGAGGAAAGAGTTGCACCGAGGGTGCGAGTGAGATCTCGGTCAGAATACCCAGCAGCAGATTGCTCTCGATACGCAGTTCGGAAAATCCGTCGAGATTCTCCAGCTCCTCGTTGGCAAGGCGTTTCAAGTCCACCTTGCCATCACCGCGGTTTGCGCCCTCGCTCGCCGCACGCAGGTCCATGACCAACTTGAAATAGGCGTCGTCGAAAAGTGGCGTCGTCTTTTCCGCGAGCTTGCGATGGGTGGCGATGGCATCGGCCAATAACCGCGTGCGCTTCCCGCTCAATTGGAACCTCTCGTCGACCGCCGCGGCCAACCGTGCGGTAATGTCGCTGAGTTCCTGGGCTTCTTGACGCAACCCAGCGACCTTGCCGCGGCTTATTTGTGTCGTCGCCAGTCCGTCCAGGCTCGCCTGGATGGCCTGGCGGATGTTCGCGAAGGAGGCCTTTGCGCGGTCCAGGCTCTCCGCATTCTCCGCGGCAGCGATCGCCGCGGATATGGCCGACAGCTCCGCTGCCTGCCTGGCGAACACAAAGGCGTGCGTCATGCCGGGCAGGCTCTCCGTCTCGATCTTCCGCAGGCTTTCGCCGACAATGTTGAAGGCCAACAGGGCCGCAAGGGTGGCCACCACAGTCAACGTCGAGATCGCCGCGAACGCCGCGAGCAACTTGAACCGAATGCTCCATGTGGCGACCCAATCAAACCGGGAGGCACTCGACCGGGGCGGGCCTTCCGGTACGTCGGGCTCGGCAGCCCGAGGACCGCGGCCGTCGGTGAAAGTTTGCTCATTGGCTTCGTCACGTTCGATCACGGGAGTCTTCCTTCAACATTGCTCGATTGCCTTGGGCCCACGTCGTCGATTTTGTTGTGACTCATGGTCGGCCTCGACGTTCAGCTCGACTCGTTGACGGTAACGCACATCTCGTCACTGCCCGGCAGGTCGCTGCTGCTGCACACGAGCCGTCGGTGGCAATCCGGATCTGGCGGGTTGCGGACGATCCTGCCCGGTAGGACTCGACTCTAGGGCTGGCGCAATCGCCGCGGCAGGGGCGCTGGTGGGCTGCAGCCGCGTGATGGCCCTGAAGGATCCATCGGGCTGGATGACGGTCAGGAAGACCTCGTCCATGCCTTGATTGTCGTTCGGCCCATAGGTCAGCCGCACACCATTGAAGTCGAAGGTGTTGCTGAAGATCGTGTCGAGCAGCGCTTGGCGCGTGGGCTCGCCAGGAATCTTTTCCAGGGCGGCGATGACGAGCCGTCCGGTGAGGTAGCCTTCGAGCGTTCCGAAGCCAGGTTGGGCGCCTGCATCGGCGGCTTTCAAGGCCGCCTGATAGCGGGCCACCAGCGGGATCGATGCATCGCCAGGAAACGGCACGACCTGCGTCACGACCACATCGGCCCCGTCCGGGCCAGCCGCCTTAGCCAGCGCATTGGCGCCGACAAATGAGATGTTCACCAGCACGGCGCCCAAATTGATCTGGCGTGCGAGCTTGATGAATACGGCGCATGGCCGGTAAGGACCAACCATGATCACGGCTTCGGGCCTGCCCTTCTCGATCGACAGCAGCGCTCGCTTTACGGCAACCGTATTGCGCTCGAATGTGCCCTCGGAAGCCAGCTGCATGTTGCGCTTTATCAGCGCCTTCTGCACACCGGCAAGGCCGGCGCGCCCGAAAGCGTCGTCCTGGTAGAAGATCGAGATGCGCGTCAGCCCCAAGTCTTTGGTGAGACGCTCGACCATCTCCTCGGTCTCCTGGAAATAGGAGCCGCGCACGTTGACGACGTTGGGCTTGAAGGGATTGCGCAGGAACTCGGCGCCCGTGAACGGCCCGATGAAGGGCACTCCAGCCTGCTGTGCGATGGGCTGCGTGGCCGCGGACGTCGGCGTTCCCACTGGGCCGATGAGAGCGAAAACCTTCAGCTCCTCGATCAGCCTCTTGGTCGCTTCGATCGATTTATTGGGCTCGTACCCGTCGTCCTGCGAAACGAGGTCCAGCTTGCGCCCTTTGACACCGCCTGCCTTGTTGACCTCCTGGAATGCCGCACTGATGCCGGCTTGCATGTCCAACCCGAGCGCCGCGGCGGGGCCTTCGAGGGCTGCCGCCTGACCGAACACGATCTTGTCACTGTTGACGCCCGGCTCTCCCGTGGCCGTCCCCAATGGGGCAGCGAGTGCGAGAGCAAGAAGCAAGGGGGCGGCGCGGCGTGCTATGCGAGTCATGATCATCTCCACGTGAGGCGGTGGTTGTCGATGTTCCCTTGACCGAGCCCTGAAGCCAAGACCCGGTCATTTTCTCATGCGGCCATTGCCGCCAATTCCGCTTGTGACGGGAACGCCGTCGCCTGCACCGACGAGCGGGCGAGGCCCGCCAGCGCGATGACGATCAGCATGGCCTCGCCCTGCGTGATCAGGCCGTCGAAGAACGGGTTGCGGCTCTCGCCGTCGGTTTCCGGAATGGCGGCGATGTCGCCC
>CAZCGE010000037.1:0-58510 GCA_964498125.1 uncultured Devosia sp.
TGTTTTTTTTTGACGGCGTGTGGCCGCCCCGCGGGCCGGTTTATCTGTCGCCCGGATATTGCAGGACGGGATTACACCGTCGTTATCCGGGTCGCCGCGCTTGTGGCTGGATGCGTTACCCCCTGCTGCCACGCGTACCGACCATCCCGCTCTCGGCCCACGCTGTTACCAGGCGACGCGAGAGGCGACCCACGCACTGAAGACGTACTGCAGTCCGTTCCCCGTGGGCGGGACGGGAGCAGTATCAGCGACATTGCAGGGGGCGGGGATAACTTTTCGGCGGTGTGCTGCGCATGGTCGTTGTAAGAGGGTCGGCCCTGGTCCCGGATCAAGTCCGGGATTGATCCGGGGGAGGGGCGGCCGCGGGCACCGACATCGGACTGAATGACGTCCGTTGCCCCTCCAGCTTCAAGCGTCGGCCGAACGAAGGGTGAGCGCGACAGCAACGGGCCACTTGCAGCTGTGAGCGGCTGTGGACAGACGTTCACGCTGCGATGGCGGCAATGCAGAGATTGCAGTCATTGATCGAGAGCTTGATCAGCTGCTGACGGCAGCATTCTCTAAGTTCCGCTGTAACTCAGCAAGCGGATACTGAAGGGGGGCAGGTTGACTGGGTTGTGGAAGGTTGGGCCATGGTCAAGGACTAGACCGGTCCAGGTAGGTATTGATGTTGACGCGTCGAGGTTGCGCAAGAAGGCAGTACATGACGATTCCCGATGTGAGCGCAGTCAGCGGCGAGTCCATTCGCCTTTTCCTAGTCACCGGCCGACCCGACGGCCTGATGACGGCCGAGCTGATCAATTGGACCGGGCACACGCTGGTCGGAGGCATCGACGATCTACCTGCTCTGCTTGCCCGTCCAGAGTCGGCGCGTCCCGGTGTCTACTTCCTGCTCGGAGACGACGGCGACCCCACGACGCCGAAGCTCTACATCGGCGAGACCGAGAACATCCGCGAGCGGCTGATACAGCACGAGCGCACCGACAAGAAGGCGTTCGTCGAGCGCGTGTGCGTAGTCACGAGTAAGGACGCGAACCTGACCAAGGCGCACATCCGCTATTTGGAGTCCAAGCTGATCGCGTCCGCCGAGAAGATGGGCCGCGTCAAGCTCGACAACGGCACGCGCCCACCGCCTCCGCCGCTGCCTGAGGCGGACCTGTCCGATATGGAGAAGTTCCTCCGGCACCTGTCGATCATGCTGCCGGTGGTCGGCTTCGACTTTTTCTGGACGCCGCGCGTGGAGACCGCGCCGTCGGACGGGCGGCCGGCGACCACCGCACTCGAGCTGTTCCTCGGATCCGACATCACGTCGGCGTTGGCGCACGCCAAGTACCAGGACGGCCGCGTAACCATCCTCGCTGGCTCACACGCCCGAGCTGACGCACCGCAGTCGACCAACCAGTACCGCGGCCAGCGCCAAGCCCACATTGCCGCCGGGCGCATGCAGCTCGAGGCCGACCAGACCTATCGCTTCATCACCGACATCGACTTCACGAGCCCGAGCGCCGCCGCTGCCGTTGCCCTCGACCGCAACGCTAACGGCCGCACCGAGTGGCGCGTAAAGGGCACGGGGCAGACGCTTCTCGCGTGGCAGGCGGAGCAGTTGCCGGTCTCCACCGGAGAGTAAGCAAGTAGATGGTAACGCCGATTTGCAATTAGCATCAATTATTGGGTCAGTCCTGGCGCCAAAACTCGATCGCGATACTCCCGATTCCGGACGAGCAAAAGCCCCCGATCAACGTAGTTTGCAGAGAACCGACGAACGTCCGCTTGTGTATAGCTGCACTGAGGGCGGGGGTGTGCTGGCGCAAAGCTTCGATGGCGGTTCGGGTCACTCTCGACGCCTTCGCACTGCCTCGTTCACGCCCTGACGACGGCAGCTTACCCTCGGTCAGCGACCGCTGCAAAAGTTACGTCCGAACCAGTGGCCGCCCCTCCCCCGGATCAATCCCGGACTTGATCCGGGACCGGGGCCGACCCTCTCCCCGCGGAGGGGCGGGGAGAGGGGGAAGAGGCACTGCATCACCTGCGACGCTTGACGCCGGCATCGATCAGCAACCGCTCGATTGCCGCATAGGGTTGCGCGCCGACGACACCAGCACGGCCTGCCACAAAGGTCGGCACGCCGGTAACGCCATAGGCCCGCGACTTGGCCCAATCGGCATCGACGACCGCCCTGAAGGATCGCTCCTCGAGGACTTTGCGTGCCCCATCCCGCGTCAGGCCGACGCTTTCGGCAATGTCGAGCAGCACGTCCTTGTCGCCTATGTTGCGCCTGTCGACGAAATAGGCGCGATAGAGCGCGTCGTGAATAGCGCCGCTTGCGTCAACCGTATCGGCCCATGATCCAAGCTCCTGCGCGAGACGGCTGTTGTAGGTATGCGAGCGCTCGGCGTAAGGCAGCCCCTCGGCTTGCATCAGGGCCTGCATGCGGGCGTTCTTCTCGGCAATGCCCTCAGGGCCGCTGCGGAATAGTTCTTGCAGCGCACGGCCTTCAGCAGGCGTGTCGGGATGCAACGGGAAATGGACGAGTTTGACGACGATGTCGAAGTTCTGGATCAGTTTTTCAATACGCACGGTACTGAGATAACACCAGGGTCAGACATAGTCGGTGAACATTTCCAAGACGACGGGTTCGTCCGACATAAGGCATCCTTTCGCGGTTAACGGCAGCTACTGTCGCACGATGCCGATAAAGGCCAAGAACGTCAACCGCGGCACGAGACGGGCGTCGTTCAATGGGCAGGCTAAATAAGCGGTTGATGCTGCCGGCGGCCGGCTCGGCGGATGTTGGTCCGAGGCCAGGCTGAGCAGCGATCCCTTCGCGTTACAAATTTATCATCCGCAACCGTCTGATGTTCGCCATGAACTTCCCCTTCTGGCCCACAGTTCGACGTTGCGCCGCGGTGCAGCATGACGGACGCTTGTTGATCCATCGCTTCGACGTTCGAGGTCTTGCGCACTGACTGGTCGGAGGGCCAGCGTGCGTGCCCGGCCCGAGCGGCGAGGCGTGCACCTGAGGAGGAGTCGCAGTCCTTGTGTCCTCAAAGTTCCACCGAGTGCTGATCGCGCTACAGCGCGCGCTTGGGTGACGGCGCTGGTGTCGTGTGATTCAGGCTTACACCCAGTAAATCCCTGCCGAGGCCGTTGCCTGGAGGCTCGCTGTCGTCGCCTTGGCGAATGACGAGGCCTGCTGGAACGGTCGAGGCTTCAGAATTTCGGGCAGATGTAGCCAAGGCCGCTCGGGTTCTTGAAGCAGCCGACGGACTCGGGCAACAGCGTCTTCGGCAGCCACAGCACCACGTCGGGGAAGAAGACGCAAAACAGGATTGTCGTGAAGAACACGATATAGAGCGGCAGCGAGCGCACGACCGCCGTCAAAAAACTGACGCCGATGAATTTCGACGACATCAGCAGAGTTATTCCGTAAGGCGGCGTGATCAGACCGAAGGCGAGGGTGGTGATGATGGTCACACCCATGTGCACGGGATTGATGTTGCCGAGCGCGGCAAGCGCATTGAGGATCGGCATGAAGATGATGATCGCCGGCACCGCGTCGACGAAGTCGCCGACAATGACGAACAGCGCCACCAGCAGCAGCATGATGGCGAGCGGGTTGGGGCCGGCGAAATCGCTGATCCAGCCGGCGACGACATCGGGTCCCCTGAGGTAGGCCAGCATCCAGCCGAAGGCGGACGCGGCGGCCACCGCGGCGAGCGGAATCGAGTACATCAGGCCGACGTTGGCGAAGTCGCGCGCGATGTGCTTGATGTGCCCGCGATTGAGCACCGGGATCAGGAAGAAGACGATGTAGGTGACGGCGACGAGACCGGCTTCGGTCGGCGTGAACCAGCCGGTCAGGATGCCGCCCATGATGATCAGCGGAATGACCAGCGGCAGCGCCGCGGCCTTGCTGGCCTCGCTGAAATGGGCGAGCGTCGCCCGCGGGCGCAGGATGCCCGGCGGCCCAAAGAAGTAGCTGTAGATCATCAAGCCGATGCCGACCATCAGTCCCGGCACGACGCCGGCGAGAAACAGCCCTCCGATCGAGACGTTGCCGGTTGCGCCATAGACCACCGCCATGATGCTCGGCGGGATCAGATTGGCGATGGTCGCGGCGGCGGCGATCAACGCCGCGGTGAAGGCCCGATCGTAGCCTTCCTTGTCCATCTCTGGGCCAACGGTGCGGGCGAGGGCCGCTACGTCGGCCGTCGACGAGCCGGAGATGCCGGCGAAGAAGATGGAGAACACCGTGACGACCTGGGCGAGCCCACCACGCAGATGCCCGACCAGCACCTGGGCGAGCGCGATCATGCGAATCGTCACGTTGCCCGCCGTCATCAACTCGCCGACCAGCAGGAAGAACGGGATGGCGAGCAGCGCCTCCGTGTCGATGCCGTGGAACAACTGTCCGACGATCGAGGCAAAGGAGATCTTGGTCAGCGCGGCCGCGACCAGCACGCCGCCGGTGATCGCGAACACAACGGGCACGCCGATATAGCCGAGCCCGATGAACAGGCTCGCCATGATCAGGATGATCCAGCCGTTGTTCATGGCGTCGTCTCCGCCGAGTTTACATCCCGATCGGGGAAGCCGTGCTTCAGCCCGTTGACGATCTGCTCGATCTGGAACAACCCGACCAGCGCTCCCGCGATCGGCACGCTGATGGTGTAGTAGCCGAGCGGGATCAGCGACGGCATGCGGAAGCTGCCCATGTCGAGCAGGAAATTCTGCCAGCCGAACACGACGAGAAACAGGGCCACCACGAGCACGACCAGGCGGCCGAACACCTCGAAATTGCGCCGCTTGGCGCCCTGCATCGCATGCACGATCTCGGCCAGATACATGTGATCGTTGCGACGCGCGGCCAGCGCCATGCCGATGAACACGCCCCAGGCGAAAAAGCCGGTGGTGAATTGCTGCAGCCAAAGAATCGGGCGACCAATCTCACGGCTGGCGACGTCGAACAGCACGCACGTCGAAAACCCGATGATGCAAACGCCGCAAAGGACGTAAAGCACGGCCTCGAGCCGATCGAGCGCTTGCCACTTGAGGTGGCGGTCCCTGTCAACGACGAACGATGAGGACAAGGCAGTGCCTCTCCGAGATGCGGCCAGGTTCAGGCAAGCCTCGCCTTTAGCAGAGTTGCTTTCAAAGTCCAACGCATCCCTGCTGCTCGCTTAGCTGCTCGCTTGCGTCGTCCTTTTCATCCATGCTAAAGACGCTTCTAACATCAATCCCAACGTTGGTTTAACATCAATTCAAACGTCAAGTCGTTAGGCGGCCTCATGTCGGGCGCCGGTCAGCGACCCGAGCCGCCCGCAATGGTGGACGATGAGTAGCCTTCGCTTGTAGAGCGCGTGTATGAGGTGACCCATGACAACCACGGCAATCGCCCGAAAACTCGCTACCATTAGGGACAAGTCGATGCTCAATTCCTCCGACATCGCTACCGTCACCGGAGCGCAGCCGGAGACGGTCTCGAAGTGGAACCAGAGCAAGGCGGTCCCGCGCCCCGATGCACAGCGCCGTCTGCTCGACCTCGATTACATTGTCGATCAATTGTCCGACCTTTACGAACAGCCCGACGAGATCAAGCTCTGGCTCCTCTCCCGCCAGAAGCTGCTCGGAGGCCAAATCCCGATCGAACTCATTCGGGCCGGCAAGACCGAAGAGGTCATTGGCGTCATCGACCAGCTTAGGGACAGCGTCTTTGTCTGACAGGAGAATGTCCCTTGAGCCACGATCCGGCGCTCTTGGATGCATTGAGCCGGCGCCCCCAGGTCGCATACAACGGGAGCGTCTATCGTGCGACACGAAAAGATTATGACCCGCTCCTCGCGTCAACACGAGGCGGTCGTTGGGCGCCAAGTAATGGCCCCGAAGTTCTGTATACGAGCCTGGAACGCGAGGGTGCGCTGGCCGAGATTACGTTCCACTGGACCCAGTTGACACCGATGCCGAAACGACCTGTTGCGCTGCACACGCTCGCGGTCGGCACAACCAAGACACTCCACTTGATCCGCTCGGACCTTGCGTCTCTCCGCGTGCGTGAAGAACTGTACGAGACGATCCACTATTCTCGTACCCAGGAGATCGGTGCCGCGGTTGCGTTTCTCGGTTGCGATGGTCTCATTGCTCCCAATGCTCGGTGGCCCTGCGAGAACCTCATGGTCTTTATGGAGCACGTCCCACTCGACCGCGAGTTCACCGTCGCCGCAACCGAATCCCTTGACTGGATCGATTGGGCGCGGCAAAACAACCCTCTCTCATCATAGTACTGAATGGTTCCCTGGCGGATTGGCCCTCGCTCGCCGTCACCGCACCGCCGTCCGCCTCACTTCACATTGCGCACCAGATCGAGGATCTTCACGGCGTGCGGCCCGAGCTCCTTGGCGAGCTGGTCCTGGATCGGCTGCGCCGCTTTCATCATGGCCGTCTTGTCGACGCCCTCGACCAGCTTGACGCCGAGCTTCTTCAGCCGCTCGCCGGATTCCTTCTCCAGCGCGAACGCCTTCTTCGGCACGGTTTTGCCGATCTCCTCGGCGGCGGCCTGCACCCAGCCCTTCTCCTCAGTCGAGAGCGAATTCCAGGTCTTCTCGCTGGCCCAGACGCAGTTGTTGTTGGCCTCGTGCTCGGTGAGCGACAGGATCGGCGCCACCTCGTAATGTTTGTTCGAAAGATAGACGTTGACGCCGTTTTCGGCGGCGCCGATCACGCCCGTCTGCAGCGAGGTATAGACCTCGCCGAACGGCATATGCACCGTCTGCGTGCCATAGGCCGGGAAGTGCGTGTCCTCGGTCTTGGTCGCCTGCACGCGGATCTTGAGGCCCTTCAGGTCGTCGATCGATTTGATCTCTTTCTTCGCGTAGATATTGCGGAAGCCCATGGTCATCAGCGCCATGACGCGGGCGCCCTGCACCGACTCCGAGATCATGCCGCGGAACGCTCCGACGATCGCCTGGTCGGCCAGCACCTTGGCCAGATGCTCCTCGTTGCGGAAGATGAAGTGCAGCGAGAACACGCCGGACTGTGGCGCCACCGTCGAGGCGTTGGCCGTCGAGGTGATGGCGAAATCGATATCGCCGGAGCGAATCTTCTGCAGCACCACCGGCTCCTGCCCGAGCTGGGCGCCGGGGAACTGGTCGATGCCGAGCTTGCCGCCCGAAAGCTCCATCAGCTTGGCGTGGAACGTGTCGGCGGCGATACCGTAGGCCGTCGTCTTCGGCTGGTCGTAAGCAAAGGTGAATTTGCGGCTTTGGGCCGTTGCGTCACCTGCCGCGACCGCAAGCAGCGCCGCGGCCAGCATCGAGGCCAGCCGCGTGCCAGCACGATTTTTCATAACGTCCTCCCTTGCGCGTGTTCCCCGTTGGCTCGATGATCGAACTCGGGCTCGCTTCTTTGCTGCGGTCATGTTGTGCGCCCGGACCAATCCTCGTCAAGCGAATTAGGGCAAGGACATCAATCATCGACAGGGCGAATCAATTCATCCTCCTCGTTTCGTCATTCCGGGCGAGCGAGGCCACTTCAGGCCCCCTGGACACTTGATCCGGGGGAGACCCGGAACCCAGCGTCAGACTCGTCGAAGACGCAGTATCGGGCCTTCGGCACTCCTTGCGCTGGGTTCCGGCTCTCGTCGCCGCCGAAGTGCGGCTCCTAGGCCGGAATGACGGTATGAATTGAATCGCCATGCTCGATCGGCGCCGAAACGCGCAATTGCCCCACCTCAGTCGAAGAAGCCATCGAGCGGACGGTCGCCATTGATCGTGCAGCGCCGCATTTTGCGCAGATCACCGTCGACATCGAATGTCGTCGCGCGGTGCAGCGTGCAGCGGTTGTCCCAGACGATGCATTCACCTGGCGTCCAAGTGTGCGTGTAGACGAGATGGGTGGGCGTCGCCGCGACATTGAGCTCCTCGATCAGCCGGCGTCCCGCCTCGTACGGCATACCCTCGATGGACTCGGCGTGGTCGCCGAGGAAAATGCCGAGCCGCTTCGACTCGGGATGCTGGCGCACGATCGGATGCGCAACCGGCGGAACCTTGGCCTTCTGCTCCGGCGTCATCGGCTCGTGGCCATGCCGCCGCGTGCCCGAAAAGTCGAGATTGTGCACGGCCTTCATGGTCCGGATGCGCGCCTTCCAGTCCGGCGACAGGTTGTCGTAGGCCGCGTACATGTCGCAGAACTCGGTCTCGCCGCCGGATTTGGGACAGATCTCGCTGTACATCATCGTGGCAAGGCCGCTGCGCTCGCGCCACGAGCCGTCGGTGTGCCAATACAGCGTGCCCTTGTCGGGATGCCGGCCATTGGGGCGGCCCTCCGCGTCGAGGTTGGAGAGCAGATAGATCTCGGGATGGCCATAGCCGTGATACTGGCTCATGGGATGGATCTGCACCTCGCCGAACCGGCGCGCGAACGCGACCTGGGTCGCCGGCGGCAGATCCACCTTGCGGAATAAAATGAGCTGATAGTCGAGGAAGGCCTCGTAGACCTTGGCGAACGCCCTTTCGTCGACGGCCTGCTCGAGCGACATGCCGACGATCTCGCAGCCGAAGCCGGGATGCAACGGTTTGATCTGGAACGGCCATTCACGACGCGGCCGCTGGATGTCGGGACCGTGTGTTTGCGTTGCCATGCTTGGAACTCCGAGGGTTTGCGCGACGCCGAGTATGACGGAAGGGGCCCCCGCCAAGCAAGCCTGTCCAGCCAGACTGTCCAACCGGTCTGGGCGACGACATGCCAAAACGTCCGCCGGCACAAAAATGCCCAGACGGGCGATGATGCCCAACCAGCCATGCCAACGCTCGCCCGATACCGGCGAGATCACCGCGCCGCATGTGACCTGTGGACGTGCTGCGATAGCTCACGGCCGGTTGTGTGGCCCGGTCCGTGCGGCTTCCGACGACGTCGGCCGACCACCATCGGCGCGCGTCCGCAGCTGAGGGTCGTACTGAAAGTCGCGGCCGAGCGGCCCGGAATTTCCACTGGGTAACGTCAAATGGTTTGTGTCAGCAGGACGGGAGTGCTGACGCCTTGGGTTTTGTTTTCGTGGGAGAAGTCGGCGAACAGGATGCGGTCCATGCTGGTGCGATCCTGGAACACGCCCATGGGGCGGGTGCGGCGGCGCACCTCGCGGAAGCGGCATTCGATGGTGTTGGTGGTTCTGGCACGTTGCCTCTCCTCCAGGGTCCTGTAGCGGAAGCAGGTGAGCAGCTCGTCGAGATCGTTTCTGAGGCAGGCGACGGCGGTGGCGTAGGTGGCCTGCCAGCGATCGGCGAAGCGGCGGGCGGCCTTGCGCTCCTTAACGATGTTGGCCGCGTTCATGACGGCGTGCAAGCCACGCTTGACGGCTTCGCGGTTGGCCTTCCTGACCTTGTCGAGCACATTGCGCATCTTGTGCGCACAGCAGCGCTGCAAGGGTTTGTCGGGGGGGAGAGCTGCCTTCGGAGCGCGGTTTCCGGGACGGTGGGGGGCTGGGTGAGACCGTCAGGGATCAACCCGGTTCAACCCATTGTTGGCGGCTGCCACGGGATGACCACGACCTCTCCCCCTTGACACATAAACATATCTTTATATGATAACTGCAGTCTCGAAGGGAAAGTTCGACGCATGGCGGCGGAGAAACTCGACAGCAAGGCGTTGGTGGCGGCGCTCAAGGCGGCCGCCGAGCCGACGCGCTTGCGCATCCTGCTGCTGCTGACGCACGGCGAACTCAACGTCAAGGATTTGACCCGCATCCTCGGGCAAAGCCAGCCACGGCTCTCGCGCCATCTGAAGCTGTTGGTCGAGGCGGGGCTCATCGAGCGCTTCCGCGAAGGCAGCTGGGTCTACTTTCATTTGGCGGATCGGTCATCCGGCGGTCTGGTTGTTGATCGGCTGCTGTCGCTTGCCGCCACCGACGATGCCGCCTGCATCCGCGACCGCGAGCGCGCCGAGGCACTGCAGCGCGAGCGGGAGGCGGCTGCACAGGCGTATTTCGAGGAGAACGCCGCAACATGGGGCCGCATGCGCGCCTTGCATGCGGCCGAGGCCGAGGTCGAAGCGGCGATGCGCGACGCGCTCGGCGCAGGACCGTTCCGGCTGCTGGTCGATCTTGGCACCGGCACCGGCCGACTGCTGGAAGTGTTCGCCGACCGCATCGAGCGCGGCATCGGCCTCGACGTCAATCAGGCGATGCTCGCCTATGCCCGCAGTAATCTTGCGCGCGGCGGCCACGCGCACGCGCAAGTGCGCCATGGCGATATCTACAGCCTGCCGCTCGACAGCGGTTGCGCCGACGCTGTCAGCATGCACCAGGTGCTGCATTACCTGCGTGATCCGGCGTCCGCCATCGGCGAAGCTGGGCGCTTGCTCGTGCCGGGCGGCCGCCTGCTGATTGTTGATTTCGCCCCGCACGATCTCGAGTTCCTGCGCGATGCACATGCTCATGTACGGTTGGGCTTTGCCCGCGATCAGGTCTGCCAATGGCTGGTCGAGGCCGGGCTCGCCCCCATCGGCGGTCGCGATCTCGTGCCTGCCGCGGCTGATGCCACAGGCAAGCTCACCGTTTCACTTTGGCTTGCCGAACGTATCGATCCAGCGATGGGTGGACGCACCAAGCGCCGCCAGCTGGCAATGGAAGGCACACGCTGATGGCCGAAATCAAGGAACGCCGCAGCCGTCTCGTCGGTTCAGGTGAAATCGATGTGTCCTTCGAGTTCTTTCCCCCGAAGACGGAGAAGATGGAAGAAGCACTGTGGGCTGCAGTCGCGCGGCTGGCGCCGCTGCGGCCGCAGTTCGTGTCGGTCACCTACGGCGCGGGCGGCTCGACGCGCGAACGCACGCACGCCACGGTCGCCCGCATGGTGGGTGAGCCAGGTTTGCAGCCCGCCGCGCATTTGACCTGCGTGCAGGCGACTCGCGAGGAAGTCGACGAGGTCGTGCGCGGCTATTGGGCGGCCGGCATCCGCCACATCGTCGCCTTGCGTGGCGATCCTCCGGCAGGCGCCGGCACACGCTACGAGCCACATCCCGGCGGTTATGCCAATGCGGCCGAATTGGTGGCCGGCATCAAGCGCATCGCCGACTTCGAAGTCTCGGTCGGCGGCTATTCGGAGATCCATCCCGAGAGCGGCTCGCTGGCCGCCGATCTCGACAACCTGAAAGCCAAGGTGGATGCCGGCGCCGCGCGCGTCATCACCCAGTTCTTCTTCGACAATGCGCATTACCTGCGGTTTCTGGAACGCGCCCGCGCGCACGGCATCTGGGTGCCGATCACGCCGGGTATCGTGCCGATCCACAACTTCAAGCAGGTGTCGTCGTTCGCGGCCCGCTGCGGGGCGACGCTGCCGTCCTGGCTGGCGCGGCGCTTCGACGGGCTCGACAACGACCCGCAGACCAGCCACCTCGTCGCCGCCGCCATGGCCGCCGAGCAAGCGATGGACCTGGTCGACCAGGGCATCAAGCAGTTCCATTTCTACACGCTGAACCGCGCCGACCTCGTCTATGCCATCTGCCACCTGCTGGGGCTCAGGCCACGCGGGGAGCGGACGGCCGTGGCCCCCTCCGCGGTAAAGGCGGTAACCGCATGATCCGCGATGAACGCATCATGGCGCTGCACCAAGCGGCGGCCGAGCGCATCCTGGTGATCGATGGCGCCATGGGCACCATGATCCAGGCCTACAAGTTCGACGAGGCCGGTTATCGCGGCGAGCGATTCAAGGCGTGGGATCGCGACGTCAAGGGCAACAACGATCTCCTGGTGCTATCGCGGCCCGACGTCATTTTCGAGATCCACGCCCAGTACCTCGCGGCCGGCGCCGACATCCTGGAGACCAACACCTTCAACGCGCAGCGCATCTCCATGGCCGACTACGGCATGCAGGCGCAGGCCTACGAGATCAACGTCGAGGGCGCCCGCATCGCGCGCGAGGCGGCGGATGCCTGTGAGCAGCAGAACCCGGGCCGCGTCGCCTGGGTCGCCGGCGCCATCGGTCCGACCAACCGCACCGCTTCGATCTCGCCCGACGTCAACAATCCGGGCTACCGCAACGTCTCCTTCGACGAGCTGCGCGAAGCCTACGCCGAGCAGACGCGCGGCCTGATCGCGGGCGGCGCCGACATCATCCTGATCGAGACGATTTTCGACACGCTGAACGCCAAGGCGGCCGGTTTCGCCGTGCTCGAGGTGTTCGAGGAGACCGGGATCACGCTGCCGATCATGATCTCCGGCACCATCACCGACCTGTCCGGGCGCACGCTGTCGGGGCAGACGGCGGAAGCGTTCTGGTACTCGATGCGGCACCTGAAGCCGTTCTCGATCGGGCTCAATTGCGCGCTGGGGGCCGAGACCATGCGGCCCTACATCGCCGAATTATCGGCGGTCGCCGATACGATGATCTGTGCCTATCCGAATGCCGGCCTGCCCAACGCCATGGGCGAATACGACGAGACCCCGCACGACATGGCCTGCCACATCGAGCCATGGGCCCGCGACGGTCTCGTCAACATCGTCGGCGGCTGCTGCGGCTCGACGCCCGAGCACATCGGCCATATCCGGGAGCATGTGTCGAAGTATTCCCCGCGCAAGGTGCCGGCAATCGCGCCGAAGCTGCGATTGTCTGGATTGGAGCCGTTTGTGCATGGTTGAGGTGTGCTAGATTTGTTGTGTCTCGTGTGAATTGGTCTCGTCGAGACCAATATGTACGATAGGGCATGGAGCCCGCTTGAGGTGCCGAATGGACAAGACGATCGAGTTGGATGACGAGCTCATTCGGGAGGCCCAGGATCTCACGGGTGAAACCAATGAGCGGCAGGCCGTGGAGACCGTCCTGCGCAGTTCGTTGCGCGCGCGTCGCAAGAACCGCGATCTCATGGATCTGGTCGGCAAAATCGAATTCGATGAGGACTTCGATCCGAAAAAGCTGAGGTTCTCACGCTATGATCCTGATTGAGACCTCGGTTCTGGTCGATGCTGTGCGCGACCGCAGCGGAGCGATAGCGCAGCGCGTGCTCGACTTCGCCGGCGATCGCGAGATCGTGCTGTCGAGCTTCTCGCAACTTGAATTGCTCGTGGGGGCAAAGGACGACGCGGAATGGCAGAGGTTGAGCGATTGCGTCGACAAGCGGCGCATCCTGCAGCCACAGGCCTCGTCCTGGGCGCAGGCTGCACGTATCTATTTCGACCTGCGCCGGCGAGCCCATACCGTGCGCAGCCTGATTGATTGCTGCATTGCCCAGATCGCGCTCGAGCAGGACATCCTGTTCCCGCATGACGACAGGGACTTCGAGGCGATTGCTCGAGTTCGGTCGCTGAGGCATCACCGTGCCAATTTCAAATCGCAGGTCGCACCTTGATGACTACCCCCCCCTCCGGCGATCTGGCGCCGCGCGGCGCCACCGCCTCCTTCATCAACGTCGGCGAGCGCACCAATGTCACCGGCTCGGCGAAGTTCCGCAAGCTGATCGAACAGAACGACTACCAGGCAGCACTCGCCGTCGCTCGCCAACAGGTCGAGAACGGCGCGCAAATTATCGACGTCAACATGGACGAGGGCCTGCTCGATTCCGAGAAGGCGATGGCGACGTTCCTGAATCTGATCGCAACGGAGCCCGACATCTCGCGCGTGCCGATCATGATCGATTCCTCGAAATGGACGGTGATCGAGGCAGGTCTCAAGTGCGTGCAGGGCAAGGCGATCGTCAACTCCATCAGCATGAAGGAGGGCGAGAAGCCATTCCTCGAACAGGCACGCAAGGTGCAGCGCTACGGCGCCGCCGTTGTCGTCATGGCGTTCGACGAGCAGGGCCAGGCCGACACCATCGCGCGCAAGGTGGCGATTTGCCAGCGCGCCTATAAACTGTTGACGGAACAGATCGGTTTTCCGCCAGAGGACATCATCTTCGATCCCAATATCTTCGCGGTGGCCACCGGCATCGAGGAGCACAACGGTTACGGGCAAGCCTTCATCGAGGCGACGCGCCAGATCAAGGAGAAGATGCCGCTGGTGCACGTCTCGGGCGGCGTCTCGAACCTGTCCTTCGCCTTCCGCGGCAACGAACCGGTGCGCGAGGCGATGCATTCGGTGTTCCTCTATCACGCGATTCAGGCCGGCATGGACATGGGCATCGTCAACGCCGGCCAGCTAGCGGTCTACGACGACATTCCCGCCGAGCTGCGCGAACTGTGCGAGGACGTGGTTCTCAACCGCCGCGCCGATGCCACCGATCGGCTGCTCGAGGCGGCGGCCCGCTACAAGGGCGATGGTGGCGGCAGCACGCGGCCGGCGCAGGATACGGCCTGGCGCCAGTTGCCGGTCGGCGAGCGGCTGACGCACGCGCTGGTGCACGGCATAACCGAGTTCATCGAGGCCGACACCGAGCAGGCGCGCCAAGCCGCGAGGAAACCGCTCGAAGTCATCGAGGGCCCGCTGATGGCCGGCATGAACGTCGTCGGCGATCTGTTCGGAGCGGGCAAGATGTTCCTGCCGCAGGTGGTCAAATCCGCCCGCGTCATGAAGCAGGCGGTCGCCTACCTGCAACCCTTCCTGGAAAAAGAAAAGCGCGAGCAGGGCCTGACCGAGATGCCGCCGAAGGGCAAGATCGTCATGGCGACGGTCAAGGGCGACGTGCACGACATCGGCAAGAACATCGTCGGCGTCGTGCTCCAGTGCAACAACTACGAAGTGATCGACCTCGGCGTGATGGTGCCGGCCGCCAAAATTCTGGAAACCGCGCGGCGCGAGAAAGCCGACATCATCGGTCTGTCGGGCTTGATCACACCCTCGCTCGACGAGATGTGCTTCGTCGGCGCCGAGATGGAGCGCGAAGGGTTCTCGGTTCCGCTGCTGATCGGCGGAGCGACCACCAGCCGTGTGCATACGGCCGTCAAGATCAGCCCGAACTACAAGCGCGGACAAGCCGTGTACGTGACGGACGCCTCACGCGCCGTCGGCGTGGTCGCGAATCTGCTGTCCGAGACCGAGCGCGACGGTTTCATCGCCAATACGCGCGCCGAGTATGTGCGCACGCGCGAGGCCTATCTCAAGGGCGAGATGAAGAAGACGCGGCTGACGCTGGCCGCGGCGCGCGCCAACCGGTTCAAGGTCGACTGGGCGGGCGTCGCGCCGCCGAAGCCGTCCTTCATCGGCACGCGGACATTCAAATCCTGGGATCTGGCGGAGCTGGTCGCCTACATCGACTGGACGCCGTTCTTCCAGACCTGGGAGCTGTCGGGCCGCTACCCGCGCATCTTCGAGGATGCCAAGGTCGGCGTCGAGGCGAAGAAGCTGTTCGAGGACGCGCAATTGCTGTTGCGTCGGATGGTCGAGGGCAAATGGCTGACCGCCAACGGCGTCGTCGGCTTCTGGCCGGCCAATGCGATCGGCGACGACATCGAGCTTTATACGGACGAGAAACGCTTAAAGCAGATTGGCGTGCTGCATACGTTGCGCCAGCAGATGGCGCGGGAGAATTCGCGCGAGCGGGCCCATACCGCGCTCGCCGATTTCATCGCGCCGAAGGAGAGCGGCATTGCCGACTATATCGGCGGTTTTGCCGTCACCACCGGGATCGGCGAGGAGGCGGCGCTCGGCGCCCACATCGCCTCTTATGACGACTACGGACGCATCATGCTGAAAGCGTTGGCCGACCGGCTGGCGGAGGCCTTCGCCGAGGCGATGCACGCCAAGGTGCGGCGCGAGCTGTGGGGCTATGCTAAGGACGAGACGCTGTCGTGCGAGGATCTGATCGGCGAGAAATACAGTGGTATCCGCCCGGCGCCCGGCTATCCGGCGCAACCCGACCACACCGAGAAGGGCACTCTCTTTGCCCTTCTGGATGCCGAGCGCCAGACCGGCATCACGCTGACCGAGAGCTATGCCATGTGGCCGGGATCGGCGGTCTCGGGGCTGTATTTGGCACATCCAAAGACGCATTATTTCGGCGTCGGCAAGATCGAGCGCGACCAGGCCGAGGACTACGCGCGCAGGAAGGGCTGGACGCTCAAGGAGGCCGAGCGCTGGCTGGCGCCGGTGCTCAACTACGAGCCGACGACGGTGCGGGACGCGGCGTGAGGCTAGGACAGCAGGCGCTCGTACTCGTCGTGGGGTCCGATCCAGTACCAAGTGATTGTGTCTCCCTCGAGCAGGCCAAGGGCCCGATACTCGAGCCCAACGCGAATCGAGTATATCGGCTGACGTCGACTTACTCGCTTGAAGTGCAGTGATGGATGCCTGGGGTTCGCTCGCCACAGGCGGTATGCCGAGCGTGCCCGCCGCTGGACCTCGTCCGGCAGCAGATGGAACTCATGCCAGAAATCCGGCGTCGCGCGGGACTTCATGGCCCACTCTTGTCGGACGGATCTCCATCGGTCACTCGACCCGCAGCGATGTCGGCGCGGACCTTGGCGGCCATCTTGTCCATGAGCGCCTCGCTGCGCGGATCGGCGAACAGCGCGTCCCAGCGTTGCTCGGAGCCGAGCATCTCCAGCAGCTCGCGCGCGATCTCGTCCTGCTCGGCCTCGGGTAGCTGCTTGATCTGATCGATGGCTTTTTCGAGGAGCGTTGTCATCGGCTTTCCTCCATTTGCCAGATAACATAGAGTGTGGACGGCCCTGATGGAAGCGATGCTGCTATTGCGGCGGGAGGCGGCGCATGCTGCGGGCGGTGCTGATTTTGCTGTTTTCGATGCTGACGGGGCTCGTGGCGCACGCCGCCAGCGAGGCGGATCGCACTGCGTGCTTGCAGGCGAGCGGCGACAAGGCAGTCGCATTGTGCGGCCGGATCATTGCCGACGCAAAGAGTAGCATCGAGCATCGGTCAGTGGCGCTCTTCAGGCGCGCGAGCGTGCTTGGCGATCGGCGTCAATACGAGGCGGCGATCGCCGACCTCGACCAGCTCGTCACGCTGCAACCCAATCATGCGCTGGCCTTCAACCGGCGCGGCCATAGCAAGGCCGAGCTCAACCGCCATGATCAGGCGATTGCCGATTTCGACAAGGCAATCGCGATCGATCCGGGGCTGGCGCGGGCCTACAATGGCCGCGGCAATGCCCACCGCGCCAAAGGCGAGTTCGACCGGGCCCTGGTGGATTATGCCGAGGCGATGCAGCGCGAGCCGGGCTTTCTCTGGCCGCTGCGCAATCGGGCTTACGCCCACGAGCGGCTCGGCCTGTTTGCCGAGGCCGAAGCTGGCTACCAGCAGGTCATCCAAGCGGAGGGCCGGCCGGATAACAACGATGATCGGCGCGCCAAGCGCGATGCGGAGAGCGATCTGAGGCGACTGTCGGCCCTCAAGGAGGCGCGCGCGCGCAACGAGGTCCGCGCCTCCAAACGCGTCGCCCTCATCATCGCCAATACAAAATACAAGGGCACCTTCGACCGGCTCGCCACCCCCGCCAACGACGCCCGCGCGCTCGCCGCCGCACTGAAGCGCCTCGGCTTCAAGGACGAGGATGTCGTCGAGCGCCACGATCTCGATCGCAAGGCGATGATCGCCGCGCTGCGCGCGTTCGAGGCCAAGGCGCGGACCGCGGACTGGGCGACGGTGTTCTTCGCCGGCCACGGCGTCAGGGCGCGCTCCAACCTCGACTACATGATCCCGATCGACGCCAATATCACCAGCGAGAAGGATCTTGCCGACGAAGCGGTGGCGCTGGAGCGCGTGGTCGAGCGCATCGCCGACGCCAAGAAGCTGCAGCTTGTGGTGTTCGATGCCTGCCGCGGCAACGAGCTGACACGGCGGCTCTACTCCAGCACCGAGACAAAGCGAGCCGCCGCCACGACCAACCCGCCCTTCGAGGCGCCAGGCCTGATCATCGCCTTTTCCGCGCGGCGCGGGCAGTCGGCCTTCGACGGCAAAACCCATAGCCCCTTCGTCGAGGCGCTGCTCGCCAACCTCGACAAGCCGGGCGTGGATCTCGAAACAGTGCTGTCCGGCACGGCCGAGCAGGTGCGGAAGGCAACCCGCGAGCAGCAAAGCCCCGAGATCTACGGGCTCGGCTACGGCAAAGGCGTGGCCCTCGGTCCCGGGGCCATCGCAGGGCAGCGGTGAGCAGCTGTCTGACCTCGGGTCAGACACCTACGTCCCCCAGTGCACCATCGGCAGGCCGGCGACAGGGGAGCGGAAGGTGGGCAAACGCTTGCCGAGCAGGCTGCCGATGTACACGTTCCTCAGGTCCGGACCGCCGAAGGTGACGCTCGCATACCAGCCGGCGAGCTTGCCTTGGGCTGCCTGCATGTGCTCGAAGGTCGCCTGCCCCTTGCGGAAGGCGTCCATCAGGCGCTCGCTCGGGCCAGGGTCGTGATCATCGAGGATGATCTTCAGCTCGCCCTGCGGCGTGATGGCGAAGACGCGATCCTTCATGACGTGCGTGCCCCACAGGTTGCCGTGGCTGTCGAAGGCGATGCCGTCGATGAAGGCGCCGTGATCCTTGGGGCCGTGCACCTGGCGGTCGGAGAGCGAGCCGTCGGCGGCGACGCGGAATTTGGTCACGCGGCAGCCGCAGGTCTCGACCACGTACAGCCATTCCTCCTTGGCATCGAGGCGGCACTCGTTGGTGAAGCAGATGTCGTCGGCGACGATCCTGAGATTGCCGCGATCATAGAGCGCGACGAAGCCGTCGGCGATGTCGGGACGGATCGCCGTCGGCCAGTCCTTGATGCGGGTCGAGACGGTGATCCACAGCCGGTCCTTGCTGTCGCGCAACACGAAGTTGACCTTGCCGATCTCCTTGCCGCCGAGCTTGTCGACGATGATGGTGGTGTGACCATCGCGGCGGGTCAGCTCCAGCCGGTCCGTGCCGAAGTTGGCGATGACGATGTCGCCGTTGCGCGCGAAGGCGAGGCCGTTGGGCAGCGACCCCTGGGTCAAGCGCACGGCCTCCGGCACCTTGCTCGAGTCGAAGGCGCCCGGCCCGCTCTGCGTGACGATCCGCTGGCTGCCGTCGGGGCGAATGTGCACGAGGCCGCGCAGATCAGCCGACCACAGCGAGCCGTCGGGCTCCGCCAGTACGCACTCCGGGCGCTGCAGATCATTGCCCCAGAACGTCACCTGCGAAGGCTGGACGGCAAAGCCGTCGAGCGGGTTCTTGCTGGCTGCCATGGCGTGTCTCCCGAAAGAGTCGAGGTTCGCGGGCCATCATGGCTGCGGAGACGCAAGCGTCAAGCGCCGTGCCGTTGGCCCGCGGAGGGAGAAATAGGGACAGCGTACTTTGATCAATTTGAAACCAATATTAACCATATGTTTTCCGGTTGTTATGAGGTTTTATTGTGGCTGAAATGTAACCACAACCCCCTACGTGCGCGCTAGTCTGATGCCAATCTCTCCCACCGCGAGGCGATCGGAGGGATGAGTCGGTCTGGTGGCGTTGTGTGGGAGTCGCAGATGGCAAGATCATTGTTCTTCAGTTCACTGCTTGTTGCGGGGTTGGCTGTCGGTGGACAGGCGCAGGCGCAGTCAACGGCCAAGTGGACAGGATTTTATGCCGGCGTCCACGGCGGCTATCACTGGAGCGAATCCCGGCAATCGGCGACGCCGGGCGGCGACTGGGTCGGCGACCCGGACTGGCCGGCCATTTCCGCGCAAGTCACGCGCAATCTCAATCTCGACGGCTTCAATGGCGGCGTGCAGGCCGGCTACAATCTGCAATCCGGCAATATCGTCTATGGCTTGGAGGTCGATGCGACGTGGCTCGACGCCAGCAGTTCCTATCAGACGCCGACATTTCCCGGTCTAGCGGCTGGCACCTGGAATGCGGCGGGCTCCGCCAGCATTGACTGGCTGACCACCATTCGCGGGCGTCTCGGCGTCACGAGCGGCAACGCCTTGTTCTACGGCACGCTTGGCCTTGCCATCGCCGACACGAAATTCAGCCAGCGTATCTCTTACGTTAATGTAGTGGTGGTTCCAGAACTCCCACTGACGAATGCCGCCGGCGGGCAGAATTCCGGATCGAGTTCCAACCTGCAGTATGGCTTGGCGGCGGGTGGCGGCCTCGAATTCAAGCTTGATCGTAGCTGGAGCGTGAAGGCTGAGTATCTCTACGTCAACCTCGGCAAGGAGAGCGCGACGTCGACCTTTACCTCCCCGATCAACGCTGGCGTCTACACCGTCAACCACCACAACAATTTCAACTCGCTCAATCTCGTGCGCCTCGGCCTGAATTACAATTTCAATTAGGACCCCCGAGAGCTTGCTGACCGGACGCGGAACGACGATCAGCTGCGCCGATAACCCGCGGCGGGATGATCGTTGCCGAGCCTGGCGCGGCCGGGACCGTAGAGCTTCTCGCGCAGGGTCCCCGGTGCGTAGTCACGCTTGAAGGCGCCGCGCTCCTGCAGGATCGGCACCACCAGGTCGGCGATGTCCGAAAACGTCTCGTGGGTGACGGCGTAGGCCAGATTGAAGCCGTCGACGTCCGTCTTCGCGACCCAGTCCTGCAGCGCGTCGGCGACCTCGACGGCCGAGCCGACGACGACGGGACCACGGCCACCGATGCAGGCATGCCGCGCGATCGCGCGCGGGGTCCAGACCTGACCGGGATCCGCATTGGTCGTGAACGACTGCAGGGCCGAGATCTGGGCGTCGGTCTTCTCGAATTGCAGGGGCGCATCGGGATCGAGCTTGGAAAAGTCGATGCCGGTCCAGCCGGACATCAGCGCCAGTGCGCCCTCCTCGTCGACGTAACCGCGATACTCGGCGAGCTTGTCGTGCGCCTCCTTCGACGTCGGAGCGGTAATGACCGTCATCATGGTGAAGATCAGCAGCTCGGCCGGGTTGCGGCCGGCTTCGATGGTGCTTTGCCGCAGGGCAGCGACGATACTGGCAATGGCGGCTTGCGAGGGGCCGTTGATGAAGACGCACTCCGCGTGGCTGGCCGCGAAACGGCGCCCGCGCCCCGACGCGCCGGCCTGATAGAGCACCGGCGTGCGCTGCGGCGAAGGCTCGCACAGGTGCACTGCGCTCGACTGGAAATAAGGCCCCTGATGCATGATGCGGTGGATGCGCGAGGCATCGGCGAAGCGCCGGCTGCCGCGGTCACGCAGCACCGCGCTGTCCTCCCAGCTGCCCTCCCACAGCTTGTAGACCACCTGCATGTAGTCCTCGGCGATCTCGTAGCGGGTGTCATGCTCGGTCTGCTGCGCCTGTCCCATGCCTTGCGCGGCGCTGTTCAGGTATCCCGTGACGATATTCCAACCGATGCGGCCCTTGGTCAGGTGGTCGAGCGTGCTCATGCGCCGCGCGAACGGGTAGGGGTGCTCATAGGTGAGGCCGCAGGTGACGCCGAAGCCCAGGTGCTGCGTCACCCAGGCCATGGCCGGGATCACCATCAGCGGATCATTCACCGGCACCTGCACCGCGTGCTCGAGCGCGGTTTCAGGCCCGCCGCGATAGACGTCGTAGATGCCGAGCACGTCGGCGATGAACAGCGCGTCGAACTTGCCCCGCTCCAGGATGCGCGCGAGATCGACCCAGTAGTCGAGCGTGTTGTAGCTCGCCGCCCTGTCGCGCGGATGCGTCCATAGCCCCGGCGACTGGTGAACGGTGCAGTTCATGTCGAAGGCGTTCAGGCGGATGTGCTTGGGCATCGGGCGACCCCCGCATGGCATGTGCGCTCCGGGCCGCGACCCGGCCCACGCCTGTTGCATTACGGGAAAACACCGGTCGCAGGAAGCGCCGGGAATCGCCTTCGGCTCGTCAGCCCGGCGTCTCGCCTGGCCCGCTGCCGGCGGGGTCGGCATCGGCGGCCTCGCCCGGGCCGGGATCGTTGTCAGCCTGGGGTGCGCCATTGTCCGCGATCTTGCCCGGCTTCTGGCCGCCGGTCGCCACCACCACCATGGCCGGCCGCAACACCCGATCCTCGATGATATAGCCGGGTTGGAATACCTGCAGCACCGTGCCGGCGGCAACATCGGCGTTCTGTTGCTCCATCACGGCCTGATGCTGATGCGGATTGAAAATCTCGCCGCTCGGGTCGATGCGCTTGACGCCGTGACGCTCGAGCGTGTTGATGAACTCGCGCTCCGTCATCGAGACACCCTCATGTAGGGCTTGCAATGTCGGGTTCTCGGCGGTGGAGGCTTCCGGCACAGCCTTCAACGCCCGCTCGAAATTGTCGGCGACGTTGACCACGTCACCGGCGAATTTGGCAATGGCGTACTTGGCGATGTCGGCCTTTTCGCGCTCCATGCGCTTGCGCATGTTGTCCATCTCGGCGCGAAGCCTCAGGCCCTGTTCCTTTTCCGCCGCGAAATCGGCGCGCAGCTTGTCGTTCTCGCCCTGCAGGGCGTCGATGATCTGCCGAAACTGTTCCGGGCCGAACGCCATTGCGTCGGGTTCAGTTGGATCGGGTGCAGCGTCTTCAGCCGTGCCAGGCTGTGTGGCTGGGCTGGGCTCTTCCCCGGTCATGCCGGACTCATTGCTGTCGTGCTGCATCTCGGCTCCGATCGTTTGGCGTGCAGGCTGTGGCCACCGGTGTCATGTGCACGGTGCGCCCCTGGCATGGTCGCGCCAGTCCTGGTTGTGTCAGTCCTGGTTGTGTCAGTCCTGGTCGCATCAGGCAGGGCCCGCCCGGCAGGGTGGCGACGATATCATGCGGCAGCGCGGAAAAATCAAGTCAGGAGCCGCCCGATCAGCCGCGCCGTATAGTCCACCATCGGGATAATGCGGGCATAGTTGAGGCGCGTCGGCCCGATGACGCCGAGAACGCCGACGATATTGCGGGTCTGGTCCTGGAACGGGGCAACGATCAGCGAGGAGCCCGACAGCGAGAACAGCTTGTTCTCCGAGCCGATGAAGATCCTGACACCTTCGGCAGCCTCGGATAGTCCCAGCAGCTGGATCAGATCGCGCTTGGACTCCAGATCGTCGAACAGCTGGCGGATGCGCTCGAGATCGACGGCCGCCGTCACGTCCTTCAGCAGATACGACTGGCCGCGCACGATCAGGCTCTTCTGGTCGCCGAGCGCGCCGGACCAGTCCGCCATACCCGCCTTGATCACCTTCTGCGTCAGATCATCGAGCTCGGCCTTGGCGCGCGTCAGCTCGGTTTCAATGGTGGAGCGCGCTTCGGCCATAGTCAGGTTGCGAATGTGGGCATTGAGGTAGTTGGTGGCCTCGATCAACGCCGAAGGCGGCAGGCCAGGCGGCAACTGGATGACGCGGTTCTCCACGCTCTGGTCCTCGCCGACCAGCACCACCAGCGCCTTGGTCGGCTCCAGCGGCACGAACTCGATGTGCTTCAGGCGCGTCACCTGCTTGTCGGCCAGCACCACACCGGCGCAGTGCGACAGGCCGGAGATCATCTCGCCGGCCTCGCCGAGCATCTGGTCGAGCGATTTGTCGCGCTTGGCGCCGATCTGCGCCTCGATCTGGCGGCGCTCCTCCTCGGCGAGGTTGCCGATCTCCAGCAGGCCGTCGACGAACAGGCGCAAGCCTGTCTGGGTCGGCAGGCGGCCGGCCGACGTGTGTGGCGCGTACACCAGGCCCAGTTGCTCGAGGTCGGACATGACATTGCGCACGGACGCCGGCGACAGCGTCATCGGCAGCCCACGCGACAAGGCGCGCGAGCCGACCGGTTCGCCGGTGGCCAGATAGCTCTCGACCAGCGACCGGAAAATGGAGCGGCTGCGCTCGTTGAGCTTGCTGAGTTCGACGTATCCGGTGGTCATGCTGCTGTGTGGACTGGCCCGGCGCGCGGCGCAATGCGCAATAGCGTTGCGTTGAGCTCGACTATAGGTGTCCGCAACCGCCGGCACAACGCCAGAACCGGCCAGGACCGGCAACATTGCGATGCCGCTGCCATCCTGTCCGGCCGCGTGCCGTGGGGCTTGCGCGGGGGCAAGGCGTGGCTCGCCGCGCGATCATCACCGCCCTTTGAACTTCGGCGCGCGTCCCTCGGCCTGGGCGGCGTGGCTTTCATCCACATCCGCGCTCCATTCCAGCGCGTAACGCAGCGCATCGGCGACCTCGGCGGCGGCCAGGGCGCTCGCGTCGAGGCGGGTTCGGATGATGCGCTTGGCGCCGCGGGTGGCGAGCGGGCCAGCGGCGGCGATCTTGTGCGCCATGTCCGCGGCGACGACGCGCAGCTCGGCGGCCGGCACCACCTCCTCGACGAGCCGCAAGCGGTGCATCTCGCGCGCGTCGATGCTGGCGCCGGTGGCGATCAATTGCAGCGCCTTGCCGCGGCCGACGATGGCGGCCAGCCGCATCGGCCCGCCGGCGCCGGGAAAGCCTCCCCAGGCCGCCTCGGGCAAGCTCATGGTCGCGGTATCAGCGGCAATGCGGATGTCGCAGGCGAGCGCCAGCTCGACGCCGCCGGCGCGCATCGGCCCGTTGATGGCGGCGATGACGATTTGTGGCGCCGTTTCGAGCGCGGTGAAGGCGCGATTGGCGAGGCGGACGAGCGCGATGACTTCGTGCTTGGACATCGACGCGCGCAACTTGGGGTTCAGCAGGCCGGTGGAGAAATACTCGCTGCCCGCGCCGGTGACGACCACGGCATTGATGTCGTCGCGCTGCGCGAGGCTGGTGGCGACCAGCTCCAGCTTGGCCAATGCATCCGGCGTCATGCGATTGGCCTCGGAGGGCAGGTTGACCGTGATGGTGAGGACGCCGCCGGAGGCCTCGGTGGTGAGGTCGGAGGTGGTGGCGGACCAGGTGAGGGGGGTGGTCATGGTTGTACTCCACACGCATAGGCGAGGTAGGCAGTGATGTTCTGGCGCTCGATGTCGGGATAGTTCCGCAGAATATCGCCCTCGGTCCATCCATCTTCCACCAGCGCAACAATGAACTCGACCGACAGCCGTGTGCCGCGAATGACTGGTTTGCCTGTCAGGACGTGCGGGTTGAGTTCGATGCGTGGATGTTCGGCCATCTTTTCTGCCTTCGTCCTATTCTCGACATCGCCCGGCAACAGGTGTCATCCCGGCATTCATTGCCGGGACCCATCTCGCCACAAACTCAGGCGGCGGAGATTGTGGCGAGATGGGTCCCGGGGACAAGCCCCGTGATGACAGTGGTGGGTGTGGATCGAGCACCGCACTGCGCCTAAATGCGCCGCCTCCCAGTTGACGGCGCCTTGGCATCGACCTTCAGCCGTACCTAAGCCGCCCGCGGCTTGATCCGCACGAGATCATCGCCGAGACGCCGCTTCTCCTCCATCAGGTCAAAGGCATTTTGCAGCCGCAGAAAGAAACCGTCGGACAGGCCGAAATAACGGGCCAGCCGCAGGTCGGTATCGGCCGTCACGGCGCGCTTGCCGAGCACGATCTCATTGATCCGCCGCGGTGACACGCCGAGGGCGCGGGCGAGTGCGTTCTGGGACAGCTCCAGGGGCCTCAGGAATTCTTCGTCCAGAACCTCACCCGGATGAATATTCGTCAGGAGCTCATCCATGTTTTTGTCCTCAATGGTAGTCGACGATCTCGACATCCTCTGCTCCTCCTTGGCGCCAGCGGAAACAGATGCGCCATCGCAACGACTGTCATCCCGGTGCTCGTCACCGGGACCCAACTCGCCTCGACCTCAGACAACTGAGGTTTTGGCACGATGGGTCCCGGCAATGAATGCCGGGATGACAGTTGTGAATATGGAATCACCGCCCCACCCTCAATGCGCCGCCTCCCAGTTTGCCGCGGCCTTCGCATCCACCTTCAGCGGCACTTTCAGCGCTACGGCAGGTTCGGCGGCTTTTTCCATCACCGGGGCGATGACGGCGAGTGCGCGCATCACCTCGCCGTCGGGCACCTCGAACACCAATTCGTCGTGCACCTGCAGCAGCATGCGCGTACCCTGCAAGCCGCCGCTCGCCAGCGCACCCGGCATCCGCACCATCGCCCGGCGGATGATGTCGGCGGCCGAGCCCTGGATCGGGGCGTTGATCGCGGCCCGCTCCAGGAACCCGCGCATGCTCGGGTTCCGGGTGTTGATCTCGGGATAGTGCACGCGCCGGCCGAACACGGTCTCGACGTAGCCCTTGTCGTGGGCGAAGGCCTTGGTCGCCTCCATGTAGTCACGGATGCCGGGGAAGCGCTCGAAGTAGGTCTTGATGTAGGCGCCGGCCTCCTCGCGCGAAATGCCGAGCTGGTTGGCCAGCCCGAACGCCGAGATGCCGTAGATGATGCCGAAGTTGATCGCCTTGGCGCGGCGGCGCACGTCCGATGGCATGCCGGCGATCGGCACGCCGAACATCTCCGACGCCGTCATCGCATGAATGTCGAGGCCGTCGTCGAACGCCTTCTTGAGCTGGGGAATGTCGGCGATGTGCGCCAGCACGCGCAACTCGATCTGGCTGTAGTCGGCCGAGATCAATTGGTGGCCCTTCTCGGCGATGAAGGCGGTGCGGATCTGGCGGCCCTCTTTCGTCCGGATCGGGATGTTCTGCAGGTTCGGATCGGTCGAGGCGAGCCGCCCCGTGGTGGTCGCCGCCATCGAGAACGAGGTGTGGATGCGCCCCGTGTCCGGCTGGATGTGCGCCGGCAAGGCATCGGTATAGGTCGAGCGCAATTTGGTCAGCTGGCGCCATTCCAGCATGGTGTTGATCAGCCTGCGGGCATCGTCGGGCAGCTCCTCATTGGCGGCCAGATCGTCGAGCACGTTGGCGCGGGTCTCCCACTGGCCGGACTTGGTGCGCTTGCCACCGGGCAGTTTCAAGCGATCAAACAGCAATTCGCCGAGTTGCTTCGGGCTGCCCAGATTGAACTTGTGGCCGGCCAGATCGTTGATCTCGCCTTCCAGCCGCGCCACGGTCTGCGCGAATTCACTCGATAGGCGGGAGAGCACGTTGCGGTCGACCTTGATACCGGCCCGCTCCATCTCCGAGATGACCGGCACTAGCGGCCGCTCCAAGGTCTCGTAGACCGTGGTCATGCGCTCCGCCGCCAGCCGCGGCTTCAGCGCCATCCACAGCCTGAGCGTCACGTCGGCGTCCTCGGCGGCATATTCCGTCGCCTTGTCGATCGGCACGCCGGCGAAGGTCTTCTCGGATTTCTTGGCGCCGGGCGCGTGCGCGATCACCTTGTCGAAGGCGACGCAGGTGTGTTTGAGGTGCCGCTCGGAGAGGTCATCCATGCCATGGCCGCCGCGGCCACCGTCGAGCGCATAGGACATCAGCATGGTATCGTCGATCGGGGCAATGGCGATGCCGTAGCGGGCGAGGATCAGCGCGTCGAACTTGATGTTCTGGCCGATCTTCAGGACGCCGGGATTCTCCAGCAGCGGCTGCATCAAGTCGAGCGTGGCGCGCAGCGGCGCCTGCACAATCGCCCCGCCGCCGAAATCGAGGCCGTCGCCCTTGGAGTGGCCGAGCGGCACATAGCAGGCCTTGCCGGGGGCCAGCGCCATCGACAGCCCGACCAGATCGGCGGCCATGGCATCGAGGCCCGTTGTCTCGGTGTCGAAGGCGAGGCGGCCCATGGCGCTGGCCTCGTTCACCCACTGTTGCAGGCGCTCCAGCGTCGTCACCGTCTCGTAGGCCTTGCGGTCGATCGGCTTTTGCGCCGCCGCTGCGTTGAACGCGACAGCAGCGGACGGCGTACCGGCGCCGCCAGTGGGCCTATCGGCACCGGCCGCCAGCGCGCCCGCCGCCAGGGTCTTCAAGCTCGCCCCAACGGAGGTTACCAACGGCGCCGGTACATCCGCGCCCAGCGCTTCGCCAATGCGCCGCGTCAGCGTGTTGAATTCCATCGCGCGCAGGAAGCCCAGCAGTTCGGCTGGCTTGGGCTCGTGCAGGCCGATGGTCTCGATCGGCACCTCCAAGGGCACGTCCTGCTTGAGCGTCACCAGCTCACGGGAAATGCGCGCCTGGCTTGCGAATTCGATCAGCTTCTCGCGGCGCTTGGGCTGCTTGATCTCGGACGCCCGCGACAAGAGCGTGTCGAGGTCGCCGTATGTCGTGATCAGCTCAGCCGCCGTCTTGACGCCGATGCCCGGCACGCCCGGCACGTTGTCGGTGGAATCGCCGGCCAGCGCCTGCACATCGACAACCTTGTCGGGCGCGACGCCAAACTTCTCCATCACCTCGGCCGGCCCGATCTTCTTGTTCTTCATCGTGTCGAGCAGCTGGATGCCCGGCTCGACCAGCTGCATCAGGTCCTTGTCGGAGGAGACGATCGTCACCTCGCCACCCATCGCCAGCGCCTGGCGCGCGTAGGTGGCGATCAGGTCGTCGGCCTCGAAGCCGGCCTGCTCGATGCAGGCGACGTTAAAGGCCTTGACGGCATCGCGGATCAGCGGGAACTGCGGGATCAGCTCCTCGGGCGCCGGCGGCCGGTGCGCCTTGTACTGCGGATAGATCTCGTTGCGGAAGGTCTTCTCCGAATGGTCGAAGATGACGGCGATGTGCGTCGGCCGCTCGGCCGCCTTGGCCTCGGCGATCAGCTTCCACAGCATGGCGCAGAAGCCGTGCACGGCGCCGACCGGCAGCCCGTCCGACGGCCGCGTCAGGGGCGGCAGCGCGTGAAAAGCGCGAAAAATATAGCCCGAGCCGTCGATCAGATAGACGTGGCTGCCCTTCGCGACGGGCAACGGCGCGCCATGGGGCACGGAGTTGGCGATCGGGCGGCGGGGGCGGGGAGGGGGAGCTGCATCGGTCATGGGGGGAGTATAGCAGCCGAGGTGGCGAGAGCCAGTACGTGGCTGCGGGGCGTGGCCGCAGCGCGGCGCTGATCAGCACGCTGGTATCGAGCACCACGCGCTCAATCGGCATCGGCCAGCAGCGTCTCGAGCTCCTCGGGTGTCAGGTTGCTGCGGGCGACTTCCTCATGCATGCGGACGAGTGAGGCCTTGAGCCGCTCGCGCGCGGCGCCGCGCATGCGCTCATACTGCGCACGCGACAGCACGACCACGTCCGGCCCGCCGTCGCCGGAGATGTGCAGCGGCTCGCGCTGCGCCTCCTCGGCGAGCTTACGCCAGTCGCCCGGCAATTCGCTCGATGCCACCGTTCGCATCTGCTTGTCGCTCCTCTATCGTGGGGCACGATACCATAGTGACGACTTTGCCCACACTCCGCTCAACGCCAATACTGGACGGGTAACGGCGCGCCATCGGGCACGGAGGGGTCGCAAGTCGGACCTCGGCCAGCAAGGTGCCGGCCTCGCTCCGACGGACGAAGCACCCGCCCGGCCACCGCATCGAGCTTGGCGACCAGCGCCTCATCGCGGGCCTCGGGCGCGGTGATGATGGCCACGTCCAGCGCGCGGTCCGAGCCGATCGGGCACGCGGGATGCACGCGCGGGAAATCCCGAGCCAGCCGCAGCACCAGACGTTGCGCCTTCTCGGTGTTGGCGCGCATCACCTCGATGACGGCGGCAATGTCGACGCTCTGGTGCGCGTCGTGCCAGCAGTCGTAATCCGTGACCATGGCGACCACGGCGTAGCAAAGCTCCGCCTCGCGCGCGAGCTTGGCCTCCGGCATGTTGGTCATGCCGATCACATCGCAGCCCCATGAGCGGTAGAGGTGTGACTCGGCGCGGCTGGAGAACTGCGGGCCCTCCATCGCCAGGTAGGTGCCGCCGCGACGATAGGCGATGGCCTCGGCCTTGGTGGCGGCCTCGACCAGATCGACCAGGCCGGGGCTGACCGGATCGGCGACCGACACGTGTGCGACCAAGCCATTGCCGAAGAAGCTCTTCTCACGCGCGAAGGTGCGGTCGATGAACTGGTCGACGAGCACGAAGTGGCCAGGCGCCAACTCCTCGCGAAACGACCCGCAGGCCGAGATCGAGACCAGGTCGGTGACGCCGGCGCGTTTCATCGCGTCGATGTTGGCGCGGTAGTCGATGCCCGATGGCGACAGACGATGGCCGCGGCCGTGGCGTGGCAGGAAGCGCACCGGCAAACCGGCAATCTCGGCAAACAGGATCTGGTCCGACGGCGCGCCCCAGGGGCTTGCCACCGTCTGCCAGCGCGCCGCGTCGAGTCCCGGCAGATTATAGAATCCGCTGCCACCGATGATGCCGAGGACAGATTGGGGCATGGGGGCTCCGCAAGCGTGAGATGGTCAGATGGTCAGATCGTGAGATAGTGAATATACCACCTGACCACCTGTCCATCTCACCACTCACACTGCACTGCCCTCAGTGCATTTTCGCCCAGGTGCGCCGCTTGGCGACGTAGAGCAGCAGCGCCGTGATCAGCAGATAGAGCATGACGATCCAGCCCATCGATTTGCGGCTTTCGAGGCTCGGATCGGCAGCCCAGGCCATGAACGCGGTCACGTCACGCGCGTAGTTGTCGACCTTGGCCGGCGTGCCGTCTTGATACTTGACGAGACCGTCCGACAGCGGCGCCACCATGGCGATCTGATGGCCGGGGAACGCATTGTTGAAGTGCATACCGTCTGACATCTTGAACGGCTTGCCTTCGCTATCCTTCATCCCTGCCGGAGGTTTGTCGGCATAACTCGTCAGCAGTGCATAGATATAGTCGGGGCCGCCTTCCTGGTAGCCGTAAGCCATGTCGCGCAGCATCAGGAAGATATGGCTGTACCACGGCGCCGCCGTCTCCACGGCGCGCGCCTTGGCCATGTTGGAGAGGTCGGGCGGATAGGCGCCATTGTGGATCGTGCGCGCTTCCTTCTCGTTCCTGAACGGCGAAGGGAACGCATCGGACGGCTTGGCCGGCCGCTGCAGGATCTTGCCCTGATCGTTGGGCTCGTCATCAACCTTGAAGGTCGCAGCCAGCGCCTTGACGCTTGGCTCGGGAAAGCCAGGGCCGCCCTTTTCAGCGAGGTTGCGGAAGGCAATCCGCTGCATGCCGTGGCACACCGCGCAGACGTCCTTATAGACCTGATAGCCGCGCTGCAGCTGGGCCTGGTCGAACTTGCCGGTGAACCCGGCAAAGCTCCACTTCTGGCGCTCGATATGGGCGCCCCCTTCAGCGGCCTGGGCCGCGGCCGCGGGCCAAAGTGCCAGTATTGCGGCCACCAGCGTGGCGCGGGCTGTCCAATTGATCGTCATCATGTCGTCCCTTGCCCCCGGCTCAGCGCTTCTCGGGAGCTGCGGCGGCGCCCGCCGGCATGCTCCCACTGCCAGATCCCTTGCCCAGCACGTCCTCGCTGATCGAGCGCGGCAATTGCGTAGGCGTCTCGATGAGGCCGACGATCGGCATCACCAGCAGGAAGTGGATGAAATAATAGGCCGTAAAGACGCGCGCCCACATGACGTAGACGCCCTCGGCCGGCTTGGAGCCGAGATAACCCAGCGCCAGGCACGTGATCACGAACAACCAGAAGAACGGCTTGTAGAGCGGCCGGTATTTGGTCGAGCGCACGCGGCTGGTATCGAGCCAGGGGATGAACAGCAGGATCCCCAGCGCCGCGAAAAAGAACAGCACGCCGCCGAGCTTGGAGGGGATCGCGCGCAGGATGGCGTAGAATGGCAAGAAGTACCATTCCGGCACGATGTGCGGCGGCGTCACCAGCGGGTTGGCCTCGATGTAGTTGTCAGCGTGTCCGAGATAGTCCGGCACGAAGAAGACGAACCAGGCGAACAACAGCAGGAAGACCGACAAGGCAAACACGTCCTTCGACACGGCATACGGTGTCATCGGCAGCGAGTCGGCCTTGCTCTTGACATCGAGGCCAGTCGGGTTGTTCTGCCCGGCGACGTGCAGCGCCCAGATGTGCAGGCCGACCAGCCCGACGATCACGAACGGCAGTAGGTAGTGCAGCGCGTAGAAGCGCGTCAACGTCACACTCGAAACAGCATATCCCCCCCAAAGCCACTGCACGATCGCCGTGCCGAGCCCCGGAATGATGCCGTCGATGGAGGAGAACAGGTTGGTGATGACCGTTACCGCCCAGAAGCTCATCTGACCCCAGACCAGCGAGTAGCCCATGAAGGCCGTTGCCATCATGGTGATCAGGATGAACACGCCGAGGATCCACAGCACCTCGCGTGGCGCCTTGTAGGAGCCGTAGTACATGCCGCGAAAGACGTGGATGAAGCAGGCCAGGAAGAACATCGAGCCGCCGACCGCGTGGATGTTGCGGATCAGCCAGCCGTAGTTGACGTTGCGGCGGATGTGCTCGACGCTGTTGAAGGCCTCAGCCGCGCTCGGCTGGTAGTGCATGGCGAGCACAATGCCGGTGACGATCTGCACAACGAGGCAGAATGTCAGGATGCCGCCGGTGGTCCAAAGGTAGTTGAGGTTGCGCGGCGTCGGGAAGTCGACGAACTGGCCATGCACCATGCGTGCAACCGGCAGGCGCTCGTCCCACCATTTGGCAAATTTCGACTTCGGATCGTAGGTCGACTCGTGGCCAGACATCGTCTCTCGTCCCCCTCAGCCGATCTTGATTTTGGTATCAGACACGAACTCGTAGGGCGGCACATCGAGATTGCGCGGTGCCGGGCCTCTGCGAATACGTCCCGAAGTGTCGTAGTGCGAGCCGTGGCATGGACAGAACCAGCCGCTGTAGTCGCCCTTGAGATCGGCCACCCCCTGACCCTTGGGAATGCAGCCCAGGTGCGTGCAGATGCCAACCAGCACAAGCCAGTTTTCTTTGCCCTTCTTGGTGCGGTTCTGATCCGCGGCGTCGAGTTTTTCGTTGGCCAGGTTGCGCGAGGCCCGATCTGGCAGATCGGCGACCTTGTC
Organism: uncultured Devosia sp.; assembly: GCA_964498125.1. Taxonomy (GTDB): domain Bacteria; phylum Pseudomonadota; class Alphaproteobacteria; order Rhizobiales; family Hyphomicrobiaceae; genus CAMDBL01. The sequence goes on from CAZCGE010000037.1 coordinate 32,574, forward strand.
GGCCTGCGCCTTGGCGATCTCGTCCTTGGTGCGGTAGCGGATGAACACCGGCTTGCCGCGCCACATCACGGTGATCGCCTGGCCTTCCTTGATCGGCTTCAGGTCGATTTCAGTGGTCGCCAGCGCCTGTTGGCTGGCGTCGGGGTTCATCTGCTGGATGAACGGCCATAGCGCCACGGCGCCGCCGACGGCTGCCCAGGTCGAGCCGGCGATCGTCAGAAAATCACGGCGATTTGGCTCTTCTGCGTGAGATGCCACGTTGGTCTCCTCAAGATACGTCTTCGGCCTGCGCGCACCTGCAACACACACACAAACCCTCTTCGCCCGATCGATCGTCACCAGCCCTTGACGGGTTGCCGGCGATGACCGCGCCGCCTGATAGATCATTTCGGCAGCAAGAGAACCGCGCGGAACCGCACAAATTGCCACGCGCTCTTTTGGCACCCTTTGATTGCGCCCTCAAGGCTGCGCAAGATGATGCCCAAGAGGCAATTTGGCGCACGCTGGGCCGAATGGCCGTTCTTGGAGGTGGAAGGCATGCGACTGGCGCTGTATCAGCCGGACATCCCGCAGAACGCCGGCACCATATTGCGGATGGCCGCCTGCCTCGGTATCGCCGTCGATATTATTCAGCCCGCGGGCTTCGATATGTCCGACCGGACCCTGCGCCGTGCTGGACTGGACTATCTGGCCCATATCGACATGACGCGGCACGCGAGTTGGCAGGTCTTCGAGTCGTGGCGGGCGACGGCGGGAAAGCCGCGCCTCGTGCTGCTGACGACACGTGGCATATGCAGCCATGTCGCATTTGGCTTCCAGCCCGACGATATCCTGCTGCTGGGACGCGAATCGGCGGGCGTACCCGACGCGGTGCATGATTGCGCCGATGCACGCCTGCGTGTGCCGATGCGGCCTGGCCTGCGCTCGTTCAACATCGCTGTCGCAGCCGCGATCGTGTTGGGCGAGGCGCTGCGCCAGACTGATGCCTACCCCGCCATGGCTTAGGCCCGTATGAGTCGCGTGAATGCTGGGGAACGCCGGCAACTTGGGCGGCAAAGCGGTTGCTGGCGCAGCGCGAGTCGCGTTCAAGTCCCATCCTGGTGGCAATGAAGGGGCCTACGCGTGCTCATGCAGCGGACGCAGCCAATCCAAATGCTGGCATTTCTGCTTGTGGCGACGCTCTCCGGCTGCGCTGGGCTGGAGCTGGCCGGCGGCATCGCCACCGAGGCCCCAGTCGCAAGAGGCGAAGTCGCGCAAGGTGAGGCCGCGCCAGCAGCAGCAGTGGCCGCGGCCGAGCCTGAGGTTGTGACCCTGCCGCTGGCGCGCCAGCAGCCAGACCGCGGGCCACCGAGCGCTCGTGCCGTGCGCGGCGCCACGCCGGCCACCTTGGCCGCCAGCGTGCCGCCGTCACCAGCCGGCCGCGAAATCCCCGACCCGAGCGCCAGCAGCGCATTCGATGTCGTCCCGGTCTTTTGGGGCACCGATCGCAAGCTCACCACAGGCATACCGCTCGCGAGCGGCCCGGCGCCGGCAAGTCCGGCCGGCATTGTCACGGGGTCAGTAGACAAGGTGGCGCTGCCTGGCGCCGAACGCGGTGACCGGCTGCTGACCGGCCGCTCCTATGTCACGGTGCCGCGCATCGCCCGCGAGAAGGGTTCAATCCAGCGGCCGCGCCATGTCGCCTACCTCAACGTCACGTTCTACGCCGAAAACGAGGACCCGCGCCGGCACTTCACGCTCGGCAGTTTCGAGCCGATGGATCAGGCGGGATTGGCGCACGCCAGCAACTTGCATCTGGCCAAGGCCAGACGCAACCCGGGCCAGGCGTTCGTCTTCGTACATGGCTTCAATGCGACGTTCGAGGACGCGCTCTATCGCACGGCCCAGCTCGCGCACGACCTGGAGTTCGACGGCGTCCCCTATCTGTACAGCTGGCCGTCCAGCGGCACGGAAACGGGTTATCTCTATGACCGCGACAGCGCCGATCGGACGCGGCGCTTCTTCACCCAGTTCCTCGAGCAGATCGCCAGCCAGACCAAGGTGCAGAAAATCCACCTGATCGCCCACAGCCTCGGCAACCGGCCCTTGCTGGAGGCGCTGCGGGCGGGCGGCGATCCCGGCAAGCTCGCCAAGCGCCTGAAGCTCGACCAGATTGTTCTGGCCGCGCCCGATGTCGACCGCGACCTGTTCGTCGAGATTGCCCGCGCCTTGCAGGGCTCGGGGCGCGGCACGACGCTGTTTGCCGCCAACAACGACAAAGCCTTGCGCCTGTCGCGCACGCTGGCGCGCGGCGTCCCGCGCGCTGGCGACGTGCCGGCCGGGGGCCCCGTCGTTGTCGCCGGGATCGAGACGATCGACATCACGGCCGCTGGCACGGATGCGTTTTTGTCCGTCAACCACAACACCTATGTCGAAGGCGGCCACGTGCTCGCCGACCTGCGCGCGCTGCTGCGCGATGGCGTGCACCCGCCCGACCGGCGGTTTCCCGTCTACCGCCCGCAAACGACAGCGGCGGGAACCTATTGGAAGTATGTGAGGAATTAGAGGGCGCGCAACCGCCTTCCCGTCATGGCCGCGCCGCGCCAGCGGCAACGCGGGAACAGGCGGCCACCCAGACAACGCGCCTGCTCCCGCCGCTCGCGACTTGCGCCTGCCACGCCTCCCGTCAACGCCGGACTCGCCGCGGTTTGTCTGGGTGGCCGCCTCCGCGGCCATGACGACGGTGCATGGATCAGCGTCCCGACCGACAGCCGCTCCTGGCCCACGGCTGGCGAGCCAACCGATCAGCGCTTGGCCGCCTCCAGCAACGTGAAGTTGCATGGCAGATCCGTGCTGGCGGCTCTGGCGCGGCGGGGCCACGTCGATTAGTCTGGCCGTGATCCCGCGGGCGCGGGTGAGAGATCGCAACAAACGTCAGGGAACCACATCATGGCCGTCGCAGAGGCACTGACCAGCAAGCCGATCCCGTTCGATGCGAAAAAACTCGACGCTTTGATGGATGCCGCCGGCATCGACGTGCTGGTGGCGTCTTCAAAGCACAACATCCAGTATCTGCTCGGCGGCTACAAATTCTTCTTTTTCGAGGCCATGGACGCTGCCGCCACCACACGATATCTGCCGATCCTGATCTATCAGAAGGGCAAGCCTGACAAGACGACCTATGTCGGCTGCGACAACGAGCGGTTCGAGCAGCAGAACGGCCGCTTCTGGATGGACAACCTGGATCTCGGCTATACCGGCACCGTGACGGCGGCGACGCGGGCGGCCGAGCACATCAAGAAACTTGGGCCCGTGCGCCGCATCGGCGCGGAGTTGGGCTTCCTGCCCGCCGATGCCGAAGCCGTGCTGCGCCGCGCGCTGACCAACGTCGATATCATCGACGCCGCCCTGCCGCTGGACCGGCTGCGCGCCATCAAGACCATCGAGGAGATCAGCTATCTGCGCGAAGCCTCCGATCGCGTCACCGAGGCGATGATGACGACGTTCGCCAAGCACTGCGTCCCCGGAGCCAGCAAGCACGACGTGCTCGAGGCGCTGCGCCGCGAGGAGGTCAATCGCGGCCTAGTGTTCGACTACCTGTTGATGACGGCCGGCACCTCACTCAACCGCGCGCCGGGTTCCGAGCAGCGGCTGGCGGCGGGAGATATCCTGTCGCTCGACAGCGGCGGCAACTACAAGGGCTACATCGGCGATCTCTGCCGGATGGGCATTATCGGCGCCAAGCCGGACGCGGAGCTGGTCGATCTGCTCGGCTTCATCGACGAGGTGCAGATGGCGACGCGGCGGCTGGTCAGGCCCGGCACGCGCGGCGGCGACGTGCAGGAGAAGGGCCACGCCATGGTCGCGGCCTCGCCGCACGCCAAGTACGCCGATTTCCTGGCGCACGGCATGGGCCTCGTCAGCCACGAGGCGCCACGGCTGCTGAACAACCCGCGCTGGTCCTACGCCGCCGACGACCTCGAGCGGCCACTGGAAGCCGGCATGTGCCTGTCGCTGGAGACCACCATGCGTCATCCCAAGCGCGGCTTCGTCAAGCTCGAGGATACCGTGCTGGTGACGGCCAGCGGCTGCGAAGGCCTCGGCGACAAGGGCCGCGGCTGGAATGTGGCCGGGACGGGGTGAGGCACTTCGTAGGGCGGGTTACCCCGGACGTTTGATCCGGGGGTAACCCGCCGCCCACGGTGCAGTGGCGCAAAGGTGCAATACCCCCGGATCGAGTGTCCGGGGTATTGCACCCTACGCCGATGCCCCCTTACGGCAGTATCCGCGCCTCTCGATAGCCGTCGATCTGCGCCAGGAGCATCGCTTCGGTATCGATGACGTCGTGAAATCCGGCCATGCGGATCTTGGTCATGCTGGATACGGTGTCCTGGCCCTGGCGCAGCAGGAAATCCGCGAACGGCCAAAGCGCCACCTGCTTCAGCGACGACGGCTTGAGACCGTGGCGGGCGACGATGCGCTGCCAGACCGGCTCCTTGTCGGCCATCCACGTCGCCAGGTCGAGCGTGCGCACCTGCCCACAGAGCAGGCCGTAAGCCTCGGCAATGCGTGGCCAGACATTGCACCAGCGGAAGAGATCGCCATTGGTGACGTTGAAGGCCTCGTTATGCGCCCGCTCCGACGTCGCCAGAAACACCATGGCGCGGGCCAGCTGCGCGGCGTCCGTCAGCTCGAGCAGGGCGCGATAGCACGCCTCGGTGCCGGGAAAATCCAACGGCACGGCGAGCTCCCGGCAGATCGCGGCGTAGGCGCCGATCACAGCGGGTGCATTGCGCGGCCGCTCCGGCGCGAAATCGCACAAGAAATTCGGGCGCGAGGCCGACCATGTCCACGCCTTGCCCTGCTGACGGGCGGCGAGCAGGTCCTGCTGGTCGTAGTAGAAGTTGGGCGGCAGATGGCGCGGCTGGTCCTCGCGGGCCGGTGTTGGGAAGGGGCCAAGGTGCATGCCGTACCACTTGGTGCCTTCAACGAGATGGACGTGCTGGAGACCCGGCGCGATGGCTTCGACGGCATCCAAGGTGTTGCGCAGCAACGCCACGTTCTCCTCGACGCTTTCAACGCCGCTCTCGCCGTGTCCAGCGCGCGCCGTATAGAACACGTGACTGATGTCGCGGTGCGGGCTCAACGCCTTGGTCAGCCCGCCGGCATCGGCGAGATCGGCACCGACAAAGGTGACGCCCCCCGCACTCGGCGGCGGCTTGCGGCTGACACCGATCACGCGCCAGCCGGCCTCGGCCAGAACCTCGACCAGGCGCTTGGCGGACGCACCGGTCGCGCCGGCCACGAGTGCAACCTTGGCCATGGATAAGTTCACCGTTGTCTGTGTCCCCTGCCCCATCGCGGTGCAATACGGCCGGATCAAGTGTCCGGCCTATTGCACCCTACGCCGCATATCGACCGTAGGGTGCAATAGCCCCGAATGGGGCGTATTGCACCGTCGCGCCGACGATGCCTCCCTACTTCACGCCCGCGGCTTCCAGATAGCTCGTGTCGTAGTAGCGGGCGGCGTCCGTCAGCGTCTTCTGTGGCACGCCGTATTTGGAGCGCAGCGCCAGCACGGTCTTGGCGCCCTCCGGATCGAACACTGGCTTTCTGAAGAACCCCGTCTTCTCACTGACGTAGATATCGTAGGCCTTGGCGGCCAGTTCCGGCGTCATGCCGGACGTGTTGGCAACGAGAATGGCCTCGACCAGCGGGCGGTTCTTGGGGTCGTACATGGCCTCCACGCCCTTGGCATAGGCGCGCGTGAAAGCCACCAGCAGGTCGCGATTGGCCTCGGCCCACGATTTCTTGACACCGGCGACGAGGCCGAGATAGGGCCCCAGCACATCGCGGGCGCGCGCCACGGTGTTGAAGCCGCGCGCCTGGCCGAGCAGGTCGAACGGCGTCATCTGCGTGGTGGCGGCGTGGCTCGGGTTCTCGATCATCATGCGAAAACGGTTGGCGACACCGCCGGCCTTCTCGAACGTGACGTCGGATTCCGCCACACCCTTCTTGGCCAAGATCTCGCGCAACACGAACGCAAAGCCGGTGGTCATGGCATCGACCGTCACCGTCTTGCCCTTCAGGTCCTCGACCGTCTTGATGTCCTTTTGCGCCGAGATCGACAGGAAGCCGTCATCGGAGGCGAGAATGCCGATCAGGTCGACAGTCGTGCCCGGCGGCAGGTAGGCCTCGTTCTGGCCCTCGCGGTAGGCGATGATGTTGTCGATCGCGGTGAAGCCCACGTCGTAGGTGCCGGCGATCAGGTGGGTCAGCTGGTAGGTCGAGCCGGGCGTGAAGTCGATCTTGATGTCGATCTTCTCGGCGGCGAAATACCCCATGCGCTGCGTCACCCAAATCGGCAAGTTGAAGCCGCCGGCGAAGTTGATCATGCGGATCACGCGCGGCGGATTGGGATGCGGCTCAGGGAAGACCTTCGGCGCGGCGGCTTGCTGCGCCAGGGCGCCGGTCGCGACGGATGCCATGAAAATGGCGGCCATGGCCGCCGCATTGAGAATTTTCCTCACAGTGGGTCCTCCCGGAATCGCATTGTTTGTTGCCCATCGTTCGCGCGGGATCAATCTTGTCACGGTCGCGGTTGGCTTGGAAGGCGCAGTCGCTTCACTCCGCCGCCTCCTTGGCCAGGAACCCGCCCGACTGGCGTGCCCAGAACTCGGCGTAGAGCCCGCCGCGCTGCAGCAGCTCGGCGTGGCGCCCCTCCTCGACGATCTGGCCTTGATCCATGATGACCAGCCGGTCCATGGCGGCAATCGTCGACAGGCGGTGGGCGATGGCGACCACGGTCTTGCCCTGCATCAGATTGTAGAGCTGCTCCTGGATCGCTGATTCCACCTCGCTGTCGAGCGCGCTGGTGGCCTCGTCGAGGATCAGGATCGGCGCGTTCTTGAGCAGCACGCGGGCGATGGCGATGCGCTGCCTCTGGCCGCCCGACAGCTTGACGCCGCGCTCGCCGACGTGGGCCTGGTAGCCCGTGCGACCCTTGCCGTCCTCGCAGGCAACGATGAAATCATGCGCCTGCGCCCGCTTGGCGGCGGCGATGGCGGCGGCTTCCCCGGCGTCGGGTCGGCCATAGAGAATGTTGTCCATCACCGAGCGGTGCAGCAGTGAGGTGTCCTGCGTCACCATGCCGATCTGTGCCCTGAGGCTATCCTGCGTCACGGCGGCAATGTCCTGGCCATCGATCAGAATGCGGCCGCCTTCGAGATCGTAAAAACGCAGCAGCAGGTTGACGAGCGTCGATTTGCCGGCGCCGGAGCGGCCGACAAGCCCGACCTTCTCACCAGGACGGATGCTGAGCGACAGGCTGTCGATGACGCCGCCGCCGGCCTTGCCGTAGTGGAAACGAATGCCCTCGTAGCGGATCGCCCCGTGCGTCACAGCGATCGGCTTGGCGTCCGGTTGATCGACCACGACGTGAGGCCGGGCGATCGTCTGCATGCTCTCCTGGACGACGCCGACGTTGTCGAAGATGCCGGCCAGCGTCCACATGAACCAGCCCGACATGGCCATCAGCCGGATCAGCAGCCCGGTGACGACGGCGATGGCGCCGATCGAGATCTGGTCGACGCTCCACAGCCACAGGGCGAGCCCGGTGGTGCCGACCAGCACACAGCCGTTGATCGACCACAGGAACAGCTCCATCACGGTGTTCAGCCGGAGCTGCGCCTGGTAGCGCTTCATATGCTCCTCGAGCCCGCTCCTGGCGTAGCCGTCCTCGCGGTCGGTATGGGAGAACAGCTTCACCGTCGCCATGTTGGTGTAGCTGTCGACGATGCGCCCGGTCAGCGCCGAACGCGCATCCGACATCGCCGTCGACAGCTTTTCGATGCGCGGCACGAAATAGGAGAGCGCCGCCAGGTAGCAAGCGAGCCAGACCGTCAGCGGCAGCACCAGCCGCCAGTCCGCATCGAAAAACAGCACGAAGGCGCCGATCCAGTGCACCAGCACCCACAGCACCACGTCGCAGATGTTGACGGCAATGTCGCGCACCGCCGGTCCGACCTGCATGACCCGCGTGGCGACGCGGCCAGCGAAGTCGTTCTGGAAGTAGGCGATGGACTGGCGCAGCACCCAGCCATGCGCCTGCCAGCGAATGCGGGCATTGACTGATGCCGAAATCGTCTGATGCTTGACGAGGTCGATCAGGAACGAGATTGCCGGCCGGGCAAACAAGGCGATGAACGCCATCACCAGCAGCTCGTTGCCGTGGTCCTGGAAGAAGTTCGCCGGCGTTTGCGAGGCGCGCATCAGGTCGACGATGCGACCAATGAACGCCATCAGCGCCACCTCGACCGTGGCGCCAGCAAGCCCCAGCAAGGTCAGAACGGCAAAGGCGGGCCAGATGGGCCTGATGTAATAGAAGAAAAAGGCCAGCAACTGGTTCGGCGGCTGGCGCATGTCGCCGCGATCGAAGGCATCGATCCGCGCCTCGAACCAGGTGAACAGCCGGTCCGGCAAACGCCATAGCTTGAATTCGGTCGGCTGACCCATAATAACGGCCTCGAATGGGCGCGGCGGTGAGCGCCAGGCTTGTGGCGCAAGCCGCGTTGCAAGGACACCGAGCCGACGCTAGCTCTTGCGCGGCTGCCCCGGTGTCTCCAAGGATTGTAGTATCTCCAAGGATTGTGCTGTCGATCTATCCCAGCTAGCCCGCGAAGAGGACAGAAAAGTGATGACCGGTGCGCCCAAGCCCGATCAACTGGCAACTCAGCAAGACCAAGCCCGCGCCTGGTTCGAGGCGCTGCGCGACCAAATCTGCGCCGCCTTCGAGGCCATCGAGGTCGATTTACCAGCGCGCGCGCCACTCTCGGATCGGCCGCCGGCACGCTTTGCGCGGAAGCCCTGGCAGCGCGCCGATCACGCGGGCCCGGCCCCCGCGGCAGGCAGCCACGGTGCGGACCTCGGCGGCGGCGTCATGTCGATGATGCATGGCCGCGTGTTCGAGAAGGTCGGCGTGCACACCTCGACAGTGCACGGCGAGTTCGCGCCGGAGTTCCGCAAGCAAATACCCGGCGCGGAGGCCGATCCGAACTTCTGGGCGTCGGGCATCTCGATCATCGCGCATCCGCACAACCCGAACGTGCCGGCCGTGCACATGAACACGCGCTTCGTCGTGACGACCAAATGGTGGTTCGGCGGCGGGGCGGACCTGACCCCCGTCCTCGACCGCAGGCGCACGCAGGAGAACCCGGATACGGTCGACTTCCATGCCGCCATGCGTGTTGCATGCGCAGCACACAAGGTCGCCGATTACCCACGTTTCAAGGAATGGTGCGACGAGTATTTCTTCCTGCCGCACCGCAAGGAGATGCGCGGCATCGGCGGCATCTTCTACGATTACCTGACGCCGACCGCCGACCAGGGTGGCTGGCAGGCAGCCTTTGCTTTCACGCAGGACGTTGGCCGCGCATTCCTCGAGATCTATCCGCAACTCGTCCGCCGCAATTTCGCGCTTGCCTGGACCGAGGCCGACCGCGAGGAGCAACTGATCCGCCGCGGCCGCTACGTCGAATTCAACCTGCTCTACGACCGCGGCACCATGTTCGGGCTGAAGACCGGCGGCAATGTCGAGTCGATCCTGTCCTCGATGCCACCCGTGGTGAAGTGGCCGTAAAGGTCGCCCGCTCAACGGTTCGAGTTGCCGGTTCAATTCCCCCTGGGAGTTGCGCATACCCGTATCGGCGCAATTCTTCGAAAATACAATGCAATTGCGGGTCTATTCCTTGCTAAATCCTTCATTGTATTCACTATTTGTTGGCATCCAAATGCGAATCATTTAACTAACCCATGACTTCATGGTGGGCGTCACTCGGACTGCTGAATACGGCGGCCCTGAAGCACGGCGCAGTACCACGCTTCATGCATCGCCCCCGCTGTCAGCGTCTACATCGACGGTGTTTTCCGAGCCGCCTCCATGACCGGAGGGGCGCGGCAAGCACTGGAGTCGTTTTGAACAAACGAGAGCCAAATCTGCGGAGTATGCACAATGCCGGCGACGAACGGTAACGACACGATCCTGATCGCAGAGGGCGATGTGTTCGGCTTGGATGCCCTTGCCGGGATCGATACGCTGATTGGCACGACCGCGATCAAGACTCTCAACATGACCACGGCGAATGCGGAGATTTTCCGTGGCAGCAATGTCGTGCTCCTCGACAACGACGATATCGTCGTCACTACAGCCGCCAGCCTTGTCGCGGTGAGGATGTACGGCTTTCTCGGCAACGATTCATTGTCCGGCGGCGCCGGCGCCGACTATCTCGACGGCGGCGTCGGCATCGATACCCTGTCCGGCGGTGACGGCAAGGACACGCTGATCGGCGGCGCTGGCGGCGATTTTCTCCACGGCGGGGCGGGCGACGACACGGTCAACTTCGACATCGATGATCTGCTGACCGGAGCGATCGACGGCGGCATCGGCACCGACAATGGGGTGTTGGGTGCGACCCTGACGGGTGCCGCGATCCTGGACCTCACCGCACTCGGCATCGAGCGCCTGTCGTTGTCCTCGGGCAACGATAGTGTCAGCATCAATGCCACGGATACGGTTGGTCGAATCATCATCGGCTATCTCGGCAGCGATACGTTCACCGGTGCCCTTGGCGCCGACAGCCTCGACGGCGGCGACGGCGGCGACAGCCTGGTGGGCGGCGACGGCAACGACACACTGAACGGCGGCGCCGGCGCCGACTCTCTCTACGGCGGCAATGGCGCCGACACGCTGTACATCGACGTCGATGATGTTGCCTCGGGGGCGATCGACGGCGGTTCGGGCATCGATAAGGCGACGCTCGCCTTGACCCTGACGGGCGTCACCATCGCGGATCTCACCGCACTCGGCATCGAGCGTCTGTCGTTGTCCTCGGGCAACGACAGTGTCAGCATCAATGCCACGGATACCGTTGGCCGGACGATCATCGGCTATCTCGGCAACGATACGTTCACCGGCGCCCTTGGCGCCGACAGCCTCGACGGCGGCGACGGCAACGACAACCTGGCGGGCGGAGCCGGCAACGACACGCTCAGCGGCGGCGCCAACGATGACAGCATGGCAGGCGGTGGCGGTCTTGACCGCCTCGATGGCGGCGCCGGCAATGACACCCTGGACGGGGGCGCGGGCAACGACGTGATGGTCGGTGGCGCTGGCGTCGACGTGTTCACGGGCGGCGACGACAATGACACTATTTATATCGATGAATTCGACACCAGCTTCACGGGCGACGCCGGGCGCGACTTGTTGCAATTCAAAGGCAGCGTGGGCGCCAACATAATGCTCTCGGCGGGAGCGGCATTCGAATTCTTCACCGCTGACACGGAGCTGGTTCAGGACGATTACGTCGACGCTTCCGCGAATGGCATCGGCATCGATATCCGCGGCTACGCAGGCAACGACACGCTGATCGGCAGCGAGTACGATGCCCCATCCGCGACCGCGATCGACGATGTGCTCGATGGTGACGGGGGCAACGATTCGATCATTGGCGGTGCCGGCAACGATCGGCTCTTTGGCCGCGACGGCATCGATACGCTGTTTGGCGGCGACGGCGATGATGTCGTCTATTTCGACATCCTCGATACGCAGGTCTTCGGCGGCAGCGGTTTTGACGCCGCCAACGCCAGCCTGAGCACCCTGGCCGTCAATTTCGACATGACGGTGCATGAATTCGAGCGCTTCTCCGGCAGTCATTTCAACGACACCGCCGTCGGCACCGCCGGCAATGACAAGCTGAGCGGCGACATCGGCGACGACATTCTGATCGGCGGCGGCGGCGTGGATGGGATCGATGGCTCTGGCGGCGCCGACTCGCTGACAGGCGGCGCAGGCAATGACTCATTGATGGGCGGCGCCGACATCGACACGTTCTTTGTCGATGCCGACACCGATTCGATCGTCGACTTCGGCACCGGCGGTGCTGAAGTCCTGGTGGTCTCGGCCGGCGCAACGGCACTTGTCAAACTCACCGCCGCCTGGACCGCCACCGCGGCCAGCTCCAATTCGGGAACCGCCAACCTCACATCCTCCGGCCTTGCCGTCGATCTGTCGGCGGTGACCGTCGGCACGACCGGCTTCGCCGTCACCAACACCGGCGCCGCGACCACCTTCATCGGCAGCGGCTTCGGCGACACGCTGACCGGCGGTGGCGGCGACGACACGCTCATCGGCGGCGGTGGCAACGATAGTCTCGTGGGCGGTGTCGGCGTCGACTCTCTGGCCGGTGGCGCCGGCAACGACACGATGACCGGCGGGGCAGGCCTCGAGACCTTCACCGTCGACCTCGACACCGACACCATCACCGACCTGGGCAACGGCGGCGCGGAAATCCTGGTCGTTTCAACCGGCGCCACGGCCAATGCGACAATCGGCGCGGCCTGGACCGCCACGGCCGCCAGCTCCAACTCGGGCACCGCCAACCTCACGTCGGCGGCCTTCGCGGTCGATCTTTCCGCCGTCACCGGTGGCACCGCGGGTTTCTCCGTCACCAACTTGTCGGGCACCGGCACGACCTTTACAGGCACCGGCTTCGCCGACACGCTGACCGGCGCGGGTGGCGCCGACACGCTCATCGGCGGCGGCGGTGCAGACAATCTGGCGGGTGGCGGCGGCGTCGATCTTCTGACCGGCGGCGCGGGTAACGACACGATGACCGGCGGGGCGGGCCTCGAAACCTTCATCGTCGACCTCGACACCGACACCGTCACTGACCTCGGCAACGGCGGCGCAGAAATCCTCATCGTCTCCGGCGGCGCCACGGCCAATGCAACGGTCACCGCAGCCTGGACCGCCACGGCCACAACCGCCAACAACGGCGGAACGGCCAACCTCACATCATCGGGCCTGGCGGTCAATCTGGCCTTGGCGACCGGGACGACGGGCTACACCGTCAGCAACTCCGGCGTTGCCGCATCCTTCACCGGCAGCAGCTTCGCCGACACACTGACCGGCGGCGCCGGCAACGACACACTCACCGGCGGTAATGACGATGATTCCCTGACCGGCGGCGCTGGCATCGACAGGTTCAACGTCGATTCCGGCACCGACAGTATCGCCGACCTGGGCAACGGCGGCGCCGATGTGCTGATCGTCTCTAGCGGCGCCACGGCCACGGGCACGGTAGCGGCTGCCTGGACCGCCACGGCCACCACCGCCAACAACGGCGGCACGGCCAATCTCACGTCATCGGGTCTCACCGTCAACCTGGCCTCGGCCACGGGATCGGCCGGCTTCTCCGTCACCAACTCCGGCGCTGCCGCCGCTTTCACCGGCAGCGGCTTCGCCGACACGCTCACCGGCGGCATCGGCAACGACACGCTATCAGGCGGCGCCGGCGTCGACAGTCTGACCGGCGGAGCCGGCAACGACACGATGACCGGCGGGACAGGCCTCGAGACCTTTGTCGTCGACTCTGGCACCGACACCATCACTGACCTGGGCAACGGCGGCGCGGAAATCCTTGTCGTCTCCGGCGGCGCCACGGCCAATGCAACGGTCACCGCGGCCTGGACCGCCACCGTCGACACCAGCAATTCGGGTACGGCCAATCTCACTTCGTCCGGCCTGGCGGTCAATTTGTCGGCGGTGACCGGCGGCAGCACCGGCTTTAGTGTCACCAACACGGGTGCCGCAACCACCTTCACCGGCAGCACGTTCGCTGACACGCTGACCGGCGGCGCCGGCAACGACACGCTCACCGGTGGCGGCGGCAACGATACACTCACCGGCGGCGCTGGCATCGACAGGTTCAACGTCGACTCCGGCACCGACACCATCACAGACCTGGGCAACGGCGGCGCCGAAATCCTTGTCGTCTCCAGCGGCGCCACGGCCAACGGCACAGTCGCAGCTGCCTGGACCGCCACGGTCGCCACCAGCAACACTGGCGGCACGGCCAATCTCACCTCATCGGGCCTGGCGGTCAATCTGTCGGCGGTGACCGGCGGGACGACCGGCTACTCCGTCACGAACACTGGCGTCGCGACCACCTTCACCGGCAGCACGTTCGCCGACACGCTCACCGGCGACATCGGCAACGACACGCTTATCGGCGGCGGCGGTGCCGACAGTCTGGTAGGTGGCGGCGGCGTCGATTCCTTGAGCGGCGGCGCCGGCAACGACACGATGACCGGCGGCGCGGGCCTGGAGACCTTCATCGTCGACCTCGGCACCGACACCATCACCGACCTGGGCAACGGCGGCGCGGAAATCCTCATCGTTTCCAGCGGCGCCACGGCCATCGGCACGGTAGCGGCAGCATGGACCGCCACGGCCACCACAGCCAACAACGGCGGCACGGCCAATCTCACGTCATCGGGCCTGGCGGTCAATCTGGCCTCGGCGACCGGATCGGCCGGCTACACCGTCAGCAACTCCGGCGCATCCGCCGCTTTCACCGGCAGCAGCTTTGCCGACACGCTCACCGGCGGCATCGGCAATGACACGCTGTCGGGCGGTGCCGGCGTCGACAGCCTGACCGGTGGCGCGGGCAATGATACGATGACCGGTGGCACGGGCCTGGAGACTTTCAACGTCGACTCCGGCACCGACACCATCACCGACCTGGGCAACGGCGGCGCGGAAATCCTTGTCGTCTCCGGCGGCGCCACGGCCAATGCAACGGTCACCGCGGCCTGGACCGCCACCGCCGCCACCAGCAATTCCGGAACCGCCAACCTCACGTCATCGGGCCTGGCCGTGAATTTGTCGGCCGTCACCAGTGGGACCGCCGGTTTCAATGTCACTGATTCATCCGCTTCCACGGCCACGACATTCACCGGCAGCGCCTTCGCCGATACGCTCTCTGGCGGGGCGGGCGATGACACCCTCGTCGGCGGCGGTGGCAATGACAGTCTCGTCGGCGGCGATAACAACGACAGCATGACCGGCGGGGCGGGTGATGACTCGCTCTCCGGTGGCCTCAATAGCGATGATTACGTCTATTCGGGCACTGGCAATGGCAATGATACCATTACGGAGACGGCGGCGGGTGGCACCGACCGCATTCAGTTCAGCTCGATAACGGCATTCACGACGCTCGACTTCGTGAGATCCGGCGTCGACCTGGTCGTAACATACGATGGCGGCACGATCACGGCCAAGAACGAATATAATGGCGGCACGGACATTTTCGAGGAGGTCCAGTTCAACTCCGCCACTTATGCTGGCTACGCGTTCGGCAACACTAATTATATTATCACGCTGGATTTCTCCAGCGGAGCCAGCGCCGATATCGTTGCCGGCTCTTCGAGCGCCGACACCATCATCGGTGACGGCAACAGAAATTTGCTGTTCGGCGGCGGCGGCAATGACACCATCACCGGCGGGAACAGCGGCGATCTCCTTGCCGGCGGCGCCGGCAGTGACAGCCTCTTGGGCGGCATCGGCAACGACTATTTCGTTTACAGTACAGCGATCGGAACAGACATTGATACGATGACCGACTTCAACGCCAGCACGGCAGACGTGATCAGCCTCGACCGCGCCATTTTCTCGGCCTTGACGACGGTTGGCGCACTCGCTGCCGCAAATTTCGTGGCCAACGCGGGCGGGACCGCCGGAGACGCCAACGACTACATTCTCTACGACACGAACAACGGCAACCTCTACTACGACGCCGACGGCAACGGCGCCGGTGCGCGGGTGCAGTTCGCGACGCTGACGCTCGGCGGCATCACCGGCACCGTCGACGCCGCGGACCTTTACGTTTTCTGAGGGACCAGGTCGCGGCGACGATCCCCTCAGGTCTTCGGCTGGTCCGCCTTCCACCTGAGCCTCGGCTCTCTCGCCGCCTTGGTTTCGTCGAGACGGCGGCGGGGAGCGAGCTGCGGCGCCTGCTTGAACCGATCGACGTCGCCGCGCTTTGCCGCCGCCGCCAGATCGCGCAGGGTGGCGATGAAAAGGTCGAGCGCGCCTTTACCCTCGCTCTCGGTCGGCTCGATCAGCATGGCGCCGTGCACGACCAGGGGAAAATACACCGTCATCGGGTGATAGCCCTCGTCGATCATCGCCTTGGCGAAGTCCAGCGTCGAGATGCCAGTGTCCTTCAGGAACGTATCGTCGAACAGCACCTCGTGCATGCAGGGCCGGTCGCCGAACGGCTGGCTCATGACATCCTTGAGGCCGGCGCGCACGTAATTGGCGTTGAGCACGGCATCCTCCGAGGCCTGACGCATGCCGTCGGCGCCGTGGCTCAGCATATAGGTCAGCGCGCGCACGAACATGCCCATCTGGCCATGAAACGCGGTGAGACGGCCGAACGGCATGTTGCCGTGCCGGCTGGCGCCGACCTCGTCCTCGATCAGGCGGAACACGTCGCCTTCGCGCAGCGCGTACGGCAAGGGCGCGAAGCGGGCCAGCGCCGCCGACAACACCACCGGACCCGAGCCCGGCCCGCCGCCGCCGTGCGGCGTCGAAAACGTCTTGTGCAGGTTGATGTGCATGGCGTCGATGCCGAGATCGCCGGGCCGCACCTTGCCGACGATGGCGTTGAAATTGGCGCCGTCGCAGTAAAAATAGGCGCCGGCGGCATGCACCGCCTTGGCGATGTCGACGATCTCGGGCTCGAACAACCCGCACGTATTCGGGTTGGTCAGCATGATGGCGGCGACCTCGGGGGTCAGCGCTGCCCGCACCGCGTCGGCCGCCACCGTGCCGTCCGGCCGCGCTGGCACGGATTTGACCGTGTAGCCCATGAAGGCCGCGGTGGCGGGGTTGGTGCCATGCGCTGAATCGGGCACCAGCACGATCGTCCGCTTTGCACCTTTCGCCGTGTGCGCGGCCTTGATGGCCAGCATGCCGCAGAGCTCGCCGTGCGCCCCGGCTTTCGGCGACATCGCCACGGCCTTCATGCCTGTCAGCTCCAGTAGATAGCCGGCCAGCGTCTGCATCAGCGCGATGGCGCCCTGCACGGTGCGCTGCGGCTGTAGCGGATGGATATCGCCAAACCCCGGCAACCGGGCGATCTTCTCGTTGAGGCGCGGGTTGTGCTTCATGGTGCAGGAGCCGAGCGGGTAAAGCCCGGAGTCGATCGCATAGTTCTTGCGCGACAGCCGCACGTAGTGGCGCACGGCCTCCGGCTCCGACAGGCCCGGCAGGCCGATCGGCTGGCTGCGTTCCAGGCCGGCGAGGCGGGATTTGATGGCCTTGGGCTCCGGCAGATCGACGCCGGTCTTGCTCACGCTGCCGCGCCGCTCGAAGATCAGGGCTTCCTCGTGATCGAGGCCGCGATGACCGGTGAAGGTCGCGCCGGTCTGGCCGGCGGGCGCGGCCGGGCGGGTTGGACGATCGTCCTTGTGCACCGTCATCGCAGAACCTCCGTCAACGTTCTGGCGAAACTCGCGCGATCGCCGTTGGTGTTGGTCTCGCTCGATGCGACAACGATCAGATCACGCAGATCGCGCCGAAGGGGCAGCAGTCGCGACACCGGAACGCCGCCGAGCACGCCCTTCTGCGCCAGTCGATCGATCGTATTCTCGGCGTCCGCCGGCACGCGAATCGTGAACTCGTTGAAGAACGCTGGCGTCAGCACCTCGACGCCGCGGATATGTCCCAGCCGCTCGGCCAGATCGCAGGCGTTGGCGTGGTTGATCGCAGCCAATCGCCGCAAGCTGACCTCGCCCAACAGCGTCATGTGGATCGTGAACGCCAGCGCGCACAGGCCGGAGTTGGTGCAGATGTTGCTGGTCGCCTTCTCGCGGCGGATATGTTGCTCGCGCGTCGACAGCGTCAGCACAAAACCGCGCCGGCCTTCCGCATCCACCGTTTCGCCGCACAGGCGACCCGGCATCTGCCGCACGAATTTCTCGCGCGTCGCGAACAGGCCGACATAGGGCCCGCCGAAATTCAAGCCGTTGCCGATCGACTGGCCTTCCGCCACGACGATGTCGGCGCCCATCTCGCCAGGTGACTTGATCGCGCCGAGCGAGACGACCTCGGTGACGACGGCGACCAGCAGCGCGCCGGCCTTGTGCGCGGCCTCGGCGATCGGGCCAAGATCGCGGATGCCGCCGAAAAAATCCGGGTTCTGCACGACGACGCAGGAAGTCTCCTGATCGATGGCGGCGACGATGTCCTCGAGCGTTCCGGGCGCCGCCTCGGGTCCCGCCACCACGTGACCACCGAAGCGCGACAGCGTCTCGATCACGGCGCGATACTGCGGATGCAGGCCGCCCGAGACGATGGCTTTCTTGCGCTTGGTGATGCGATGCGCCATCAGCACCGCCTCGGCCGCCGCCGTCGAGCCATCGTACATGGAAGCGTTCGCCACCTCCATACCGGTCAACAGCGCCACCTGCGTCTGGAATTCGTACAAATATTGCAGGGTGCCCTGACTGATCTCTGGCTGATACGGCGTATAGCTGGTGAGAAACTCCGAACGCTGGATCAGATGATCGACGCTGGCAGGCACGTGATGGCGGTAAGCGCCGGCGCCAATGAAGAACGGCACGCTGCCCGCCGGCGTGTTGCGGTTGGCAAGCTGGGCCATCTGGCGCTCGACCTCGAACTCGCCCAAGCCGAGCGGCAGGTGCGGCAGCTCCGCGAGCAACTTGTCCTTCGGCACCGCGGCGAACAGAGCGTCCACCGATGCGACGCCGATCGTATCGAGCATCGCCAGCCGATCGGCCGGCTCCAGCGGGAGATAGCGCATCAACTGCTCTCCTTGGCAAACGTGTCGTAGGCGGCGCGGTCCATCAGCTGGTCGAGCTCGGCCTTGTCGGCGAACCGGATCTTGTAGAACCAGCCTCCCGCCTCGGCGCCCTCGTTGACGAGCTCTGGATGCTCCGCCAGCGCTGCATTGATCTCGATCACCTCGCCCGACACCGGCGAGAAGACATCGCTGGCCGCCTTGACGCTCTCGACCACGGCGCAGGCCTCGTTCGACTTGACCTTCTGGCCAACGTCCGGCGTCTGCACAAAGACGATATCGCCAAGCTGTTCAGCGGCATGCGCGGTAATCCCGACCACGCCGACATCTGAATCGTCCGCGACGAAAACGTACTCATGCTCTTTGCTGAAGCGCTCGATGGGCATTTTAGGCTCCTGCGCGTTGACGGGGTCAGACCCGCAGGGTCTGACCCCGTTTGTAGCGATGCGGGACGAATGGCAATGGCGCGACATGCGCCGGCAGCGGTTTACCGCGCACGATGAGCTGAAGGGGGGCGCCGAGCCCAGCACAGGCACTGGCGACATAGCCCATGGCGATCGGCGCATTGACGGATGGGCCAAAGCCGCCAGAGGTGACGGTGCCAATCTTTTCTCCGGTCACGGATAGGACTTCGGTACCCTCGCGCGCCGGCGCGCGGCCAACGGGCTGGATGCCGACCCGCAGCCGTTTCGGGCCTTCGGCCAACTCGCGCTGGATGCGCTTAGCACCCGGGAATCCGCCTTCGACGCGCCGCCGCTTCTGGATCGACCAACCGAGCCCCGCCTCGATCGGCGAGGTGGTCTCGTCGATGTCGTGGCCATAGAGGCAGAGGCCGGCTTCGAGACGCAGTGAATCGCGAGCACCCAGGCCAATCGGCCGAACGCGAGCATCCTCCGAGAGCGCCTGCCACAGGTCCTGGGCGCGGTCGGATCTGACCGAAATTTCAAAGCCGTCCTCGCCAGTGTATCCCGAGCGCGCGACATGGCAGCCGATGCCGGCCACCTTGCCGCTGGTCGACTGCAGGAAGCCGAGGGCGGCAGCGGCGGGGCACAAGCGCTGCATCACATCGGCGGCAAGCGGGCCCTGCAGCGCCAGCAGGGATCGATCATCCTTGGCGATCAGCTCAAGTCCTGGCGGCAAATTCCGCCGCAAATGGGCGACATCGGTCGTCTTGCGCGCGGCATTGACCACCAGCATCAGCGCGCCGTCGTCGGCGGGATCGTGCGAGCGCGTCACCATCAGGTCGTCGATGATGCCGCCTGCCTCGTTGAGAAGCTGGGTGTAGCGCTGCTGACCATGCTTCAGGCCGAGGATATCGGCGGGCACCAGCTGCTCCAGGAAACCCGCGACCGACTCATGCCGCTTGTCGGCGACGACGAGAAACGCCTGTCCCATATGCGAGACATCAAACAGCCCGGCCTGTTCACGCGTCCACAGGTGCTCCTTGAGGACACCGAGGGGATACTGCACCGGCATCTCATAACCGGCGAAGGGCACCATCTTGGCGCCGAGCGCGACGTGGGTGTAGTAAATGGGGGTGCGCTGCAGGGGGGTGGCGGCGGCGGCGCTCATGTCCGGTGGTCCCGCATCGACTCGGCTCCCGCACGCCGGCTGGCGTCCAGGTCGAGCCCCCTCTGTCGCGGAACCTGAGAGTTTTAAGCGCCGCGATGCCGGCTTGGCATTACGGGCCTTATCCCCTTCGGTGAGCCGAGATCATCATCCCGGCTGCTTTCCAGAGCGCCATCTTCCTGCGGTCCGTTTGCCTGAGAGTTTCCGGGGCGGTTGCTCCTTCGGCGCCGACACGAGCCATTGGCTCCTGCCGGTCTCTTCCGCAGACGTCGACTGGCTTTGAGGATGATGGGAATACGGTTGGCGCAAGTCAATGGCCACAAACCCGAGGGCAGTGGAAATCCGCCTAAGCAGACTTTCGTTGGAAGACCAACGATTCATCTGCTTAGACTTTGCTTTAGCAGAGTTTTATCGCCAAACCGCGAGGTACACTTTTGCGAACTCTGCTTAGCCAGCGCCGGGCACGTTGCGCTCGAAGCCGACGTGGACCTCGAAATCGCCGGGCCGCGTTCCCTCCGGCACGTTGAACGTAATCGTCCGCACCATGGAGAAGTAGCCGATCGGCTTGTCCGGCGCCACGGCAACGTCGACCTTCATGCTATCCGCGGCCACCCGCTCGCGCTTGCCATCCGTCACGAACACGTTGACGGGGAATGCCAATTGACCCGCGCGGCCCTTCGGACCCAGCAGCACGCGACCAGAGAAACCGTACTTGACAGTGACCCGGCCCTTCTGGATGTCGCATTCACGCGCCGTGCGCGTGATCTCGCCACGATGCATCACGGCCAGTGCATCACCCGGCCGGCCGGCCTCGTAGATGGTCAAATTATTGTCGCGCGACCAGACCTGGAACTTCGGGCAGCCGTGCGCGATCTGCATGTCCGTGCTGCCGGTGGTGGCGGCATCGCCCTTGGCCGCCGACAACAGCTCTTCCTCGGTGACCGCGGAAACCTGTGTCTTGGATGAGTTGCCGCCGCCAAACATGCCGCCGCCGATACCGGACGTGACGGACGACAGCCCGCAACCCGTCAGCAGGGTGCCGGCCAGACCGGCAGCGAGGCAGTTGCGCGCGGCTTTCGTCGCCATCTTCAGACCATGCGTCACGTGGTTTGGTTTCCTTCAGTCCATTAGAACGTCCGACGCCAAATATCTGTCGCTCCCCTAAGCGGACTTTCGTTGGAAGGCCAACGAATCATTTGCTTAGGACTTTCCTTGAGCAGAGTTTCATCGCAAAACCGCGAGGTGCACTTTTGCGAACTCTGCTTAGGCCTGCACGATGGGAGTCTTGTAGTATATTGATCTGCCACCCGCATCCCGATTTTGACCCGTCGGACAAGCTCTGCACAGTTCATGACAGCCAAAGGACCCGCCCCTCTTATGCCGTCACTTACTGACCCGACCTCACCCCAGCGCCCGCCATTGACCATCCTGTTGGCGGCTCCTCGCGGGTTCTGCGCGGGCGTCGACCGAGCCATTCAGATCGTCGAGCTGGCACTCGAGAAGTACGGCGCGCCCGTCTATGTGCGACACGAAATCGTCCATAACCGGTTCGTAGTCGATTCCTTGAAAGCCAAAGGCGCCGTTTTTGTGGAGGAGCTGGCAGAAATCCCTGATACGAATCAACCTGTTGTATTTTCGGCACACGGCGTTGCGAAAACTGTGCCGGAAGCCGCCAAAGCGCGGCACCTGTTCGTGCTCGATGCCACCTGCCCGCTGGTCTCCAAGGTGCATATGGAAGCCAAGCGGCACCACGAGCGCGGCGCGGAGGTCGTGCTGGTCGGTCACGCCGGCCACCCCGAGGTCATCGGCACCATGGGTCAGTTGCCGCCTGGCACCGTCACGCTGATCGAAACCGCCGATGGCGCCCGGACGTTCCAGCCCAAGGACCCCGATCGGCTCGCCTACGTTACCCAGACGACGCTGTCGGTTGACGATACACAGGAGATCGTTGCCCTGCTGAAGCGCCGGTTTCCCGCCATCATGGGGCCGGCCAAGGAGGACATCTGCTATGCCACCACCAACCGGCAGGCGGCGGTGAAGGCCATCGCCGGCCGGGTCGAGCGGCTAATCGTCGTTGGCGCGCCCAACAGCTCGAACTCGCTGCGGCTGGTGGAGGTCGCCGAGCGCCGCGGCACCGCCAAAGCCATGCTCGTGCAGCGCGCCAGCGACATTGCCTGGACCGAGTTCGATGGCGTGCGCAGCATCGGCATCACCGCGGGGGCCTCGGCGCCGGAAGTGCTGGTCAACGAGATTGTCGATGCATTCCGGGCCCGCTACGACGTTACGCTCGAAACCGTCACCACGGCCGAGGAGCGCATTGCTTTCAACGTACCCCGCGAGTTGCGCAGCGACCCGCCGGCTTCGACGGCACAGAGCTGAGGGAACGCAGGCCATGGCCGTCTACACCGAAGTCACGGACGAGGACTTGGCACGCTTCGTCGCCGACTACGACATCGGCCCGCTCTTGTCCTACAAGGGTATTGCCGAGGGTGTCGAGAACACCAACTACTTGCTGCACACCGGCAAGGGCCCGTTCATCCTGACGCTTTATGAAAAGCGCGTCGCCCGCGAAGACCTGCCGTTTTTCCTGGGCCTGATGCAGCATCTGGCGGCGGCGGGACTGACCTGCCCGTTGCCGGTACGCGACCGGGAAGGCCGCACGCTGCGTGAACTGGCCGGCCGCCCGGCGGCCCTTGTGACGTTCTTGGAAGGCGTATGGCTACGCAAGCCTAAAGCCGAACATTGCGCCGCGGTGGGCGGCGCGATGGCGAAGCTGCATCTGGCCGGTCGCACCTTCACGATGCCACGGCCCAATGCCCTGGGTCCGCGCGGATGGCGGCCGCTTTTCAACCGGTTCGCCGTCCGCGCCGACGACATCAATCCCGGGCTTGCCGCCGTCATCGGCGAGGAACTCGATGCCCTCGAAACCACATGGCCGCAAGGGCTCGAGCAGGGCGTCATCCATGCCGATTTGTTTCCCGACAACGTCTTCTTCCTCGGCGATACGCTTTCCGGCCTGATCGACTTCTATTTTGCCTGCAATGATGCGCTGGCTTACGACGTGGCGGTTGCGCTCAACGCCTGGTGCTTCGAGCCGGATTTCTCCTTCAACGTCACCAAGGGCCGGTCCTTGTTGAAGGGCTATGGCGCGGTCCGCGCCCTGCGGCGCGAGGAGCAGGCGGGGCTGCCCCTGCTGGCGCGCGGCGCGGCGCTGCGTTTTCTGCTGACGCGCGCCTTCGATTGGCTCAATACGCCGAAAGACGCGCTGGTCAAGCCGCATGATCCGATCGCCTATTTGCGCCGACTGCGCTTCCACCAGACCGTCCAGTCCATCGCCGATTACGGCGGCGAGGCAATCCCATGACGGAGGCTCACGCCAGCCCCTCCATCGTCATCTACACGGACGGCGCCTGCTCGGGCAATCCTGGCCCCGGTGGATGGGGTGCGATCCTGATGTACGGCAAGCACCGCAGGGAATTGTCGGGCGGCGAGCCCGACACCACCAACAACCGCATGGAGTTGCTGGCCGTCATCATGGCGCTCGAGGCGCTGAAGGGAGAGGGCCAGGCCGTCGATCTGCACAGCGACAGCAATTACATGCGTGACGGCATCACCAAGTGGATCCACGGCTGGAAGCGCAACGGCTGGCGCACCGCCGACAAGAAGCCGGTCAAGAACGTCGAGCTGTGGCAGCGCCTGGACTCAGCGCAGCGGCGCCATGCCGTGACTTGGCATTGGGTCAAGGGACACGCCGGCCACGACGAGAATGAACGCGCCGACGAGCTGGCGCGGGAAGGGATGGCGCCGTTCAAGCGCAAAAGGAAAGGGGTCGCACCATGACGCTGAAGCCAGGCGAACCGTATGCCGGGGTCCTGCCCATCGCGCCGACACCATTCGCCGAGAACGGCGACCTCGACCCCGAGGGCATGCGGCACGTCATCGACTGCATGATCGACCAGGGCGTCGATGGCATCTGCATCCTCGCCAACTACTCCGAGCAGTTCGCCCTGACCGATGCGGAACGCAACACATTGCTCGACATCTGTATGCAACTGGCCGCCGGCCGCGTGCCGGTCATCGTCACCTGCAGTCATTTCTCGACCCGTATCGCCGTCGAGCGTGCGCGGCGCGCCGCCGAAGCAGGCGCGGCCATGCTGATGCTGATGCCGCCCTATCACGGCGCCGCTCTCAAGGCCGACGAGGCGGCGATGCTCGAGCACTTCGAGCGCATCGCCGAGGCGGCCCGCATCCCCATCATGGTGCAGGATGCGCCACTGAGCGGCGTCGCGCTGTCCGTGCCGTTCCTGGTACGGCTGGCCAATGCGGTGCCCCTGGCGCGCTACTTCAAGATCGAGGTGCCGGGCACGGCGGCCAAGCTTGCCGCGCTGATTGCTGCTGGCGGCAAGGCCATCGCCGGTCCCTTCGATGGCGAGGAATCGATCACGCTGATGGCCGATCTCGATGCCGGCGCCACCGGGACCATGCCCAGCGCCCTGCTGCCAGACTTGATCAAGCCAATCCTGGCGCACGCCAAGGCCGGCCGCCGCGCCGAGGCGATGGCCGCCTATGCGCACATCCTGCCGTTGATCAACTACGAGAACCGGCAGTGCGGCCTGCGCGCCACCAAGACGGTGATGCAGGCCGGCGGCGTCATCAAATCCGACGCCGTGCGCCACCCCCTGGCGCCACTGGATGCCAGGACGCGGGCCGGGTTGCTGGAGCTGGCGCGACAGGTCGATCCGCTGGCGCTGCGATGGGGGACATAGCGCGCGACCTTGCACCCCGGCTCCCGCTACGCCATAACCCGCGCCGGCCCATGCGGGATGCCCTGAGATTTCGATGAACGGGTCGTTAGGGAGTGAGTGTGCAAGATAGTTGGGCAGGGATGTCTGGGATGCCCGTGCATGGACCGACCTGAAACAGATCGAAACGCCGACATCGATGCGCTACGGGGTATTGCGCTCATCGGCATCCTCATCGTCAACAGCTACTGGTTCGTCCACCCTGTCTTTGTCAGTGGGCTTTCCCCTCTACCGGATGAAAGCCGCTCCGATCAGCTCGTGAATTTCATCGTCGCGTGGCTGTTCGGGGGCAAATTCATCATTATCTTCGCTTTCCTGTTCGGGTGGGGCCTTGGCCAGCAACTGCGGCGAGAAAACGGAGATCGAGAGCGTGTCTTGCGACGGTGCGCAATTCTAGCTGTTATTGGAATGCTGCAAATCGTTTTTTTATTCATAGCCGACATCCTGACGACTTATGCACTGATCACGTTATTGATGGTTTACCGGCAAGACTGGACAATATCGCAGAGATCAAGAAGCCTAAAACGATCTCTCTTTATAGCGACAGCAATGATGGCGGTGGTGAGCGTCATCAGCATTCTTGCTGAGACCAAGTTGGGCCTGCCAAACACCGAAGATGGCTTCGCCGCGCTTGACCGGCGTCATCCAGCAAATTATTCGGAATTCATAGCCGCGCAATTATCAGTCCTTCCGGCGCTTGTTATCATCCAAACTTGGTCGCTTCTATCAGCCCTGCCTGCCGTCTTGGCGGGAGACCTTGCCTCTAGGCTGATGGCACAGTCCACACATGCCTATCCCTTTACCTCAGGCTAGCTTCGCGTGAATTGACGGGAACCAGCGACAGCGCCGGGTGTCATCGACGAGCTGGCGCATGGTGACGGGCGGCCGTGCGACGAGGCTCTCGATCACGCGCGCGGCGATGCGG
>CAZCGE010000038.1:0-6850 GCA_964498125.1 uncultured Devosia sp.
CTCGAATATTCCCGCAACCACGCTCAGCGTGTCGCCGTCCAGGTCGGTGTCATTGGCGTCGAGGTCGATCTCCGAGACCAGCGGCGTGTCCTCGGGCGTGCTGGCGTCGTCGTTCACCGCCACTGGCGGATCATTGACCGCCGTCACCGTGATGTTCACCGTCGCCGTCGAGCTGTCCCCGTTCGCATCGGTGATGGTGTAGCTGAAGCTGTCGGCGCCGTTGTAGTTGCCGGCCGGCGTATAGCTGAAGGTGCCGTCGGCGTTGACCACGACTTGGCCATGCGCGGCACCCGTGGTCAGGGTCCAGACGTTGACGCCGTCACCAGAGGCCGTGTCGTTGCTGGCCAGGTTGCCGGAAAGCTCGCCGCCTTCGCCCACCACCAGCGTGTCGACCACCGCGATCGGTACGCTATTGCCCGCAGCCGCCGCTGCGGTCGCCCCCTGGAGCACCGTCTGCTGCGTCGATGGCGTGACGCCGAATTCAGTTGGCGCCAGCAAGCCGCTGAGGTCGAAGGCGTTTCCGATCGTGCCATTGGGCGCTGACAGATCGCCGCCGGAGCCCTGGGTGCTGCCCTCGCCACCCGCCGCCACGCCCGTGGGATCGAGACCCAATGCCGATGCCAGCGCCGGCGCTTCGATGGTGGCGGTGCCGATCGAGATCGCCGGCAGCCTGGTGGTCGCGCCATCCTGCACGACGCCGTTTTGGATGACGACGATCGAGCCGTCTGGCTGACGCAGCACCAGGTCATTGCCACTGATTTCGACCTGGGCGAGGGACGTGCCTTCCGGCAGCACCACGCGCTTGGTCACAGGATCGACGCTGTAGCGCCGGATAGCGGCGGAGATGGGCTGTCCCGGCACGACCTGCGCCAGAATGGTGGCGGCGTCGGCGGGTGCGCTCGGGCTTTCGACGGGCAGCCCGAGCCGTGCGCGCGGCGCGTTGGCTTTGCTGGATGGATCGCCGTTGGGGAGCGCCGCGCCGGCCGCGTTCGTCGTCTCCTGAGCCTCCGGTTTTGCTGCCCCGCGCTGTCCCCAAATCAACTGCCACAACCAACCGGTCTTTGTGCCACCATCAGCCATCGTACCCTCTCAAAGCGGAGAAAAAATGCGAAATTGCCGTATTCAACCCCGGCGCGAAGCACGACGCTCAGACAACGTCGTGTCCCGATCTTGGCATGCCTTATCAGATTCGCAGGCACGTTGGGGGCGGCGACGGCGGGGGAACAATCCCGAATTTCATGGGACTGCTATAACCCAATATGTGGATGCACAGCTTTCATGCCGATCACGCGCGCACTGTCACTTTTCGGCTTGCGCGGCGGATGCCGGTCGGCCCGCTAGGCATTCCTTGCCTTGCCGGGGCCGCTGGCGTAGGCGTGCCGGGTGCTAGGGAGATGAAATCACGTGCTTGGCGAGCAAGGCATGATTGCCGTTGATTGGGGCACGAGCGCGTTCCGCGCCTACCGGGTCGGAGCCGACGGGCGCGTGCTCGACCAGGTGGAGACGGCGGACGGCATCCTGACTGCTGGCCAACGCGGGTTTGCCGACGTGTTAAACGCGGCCCTTGCACCATGGCTCGTGGAGCGCGAGCCTGGGCCGATCCTGATGTCGGGCATGATCGGCAGTCGCCAAGGCTGGGCCGAGGTCAGCTATCTCGACTGCCCCGCCACCGCCTCGACGATCGCCGCCGCGCTGCATCGGCTTGAAGGGCCAGGGCTGGATCAGGTGTACATCGTGCCTGGCCTGACCACACACGACGCGGATGGCCTGCCGGATGTGATGCGTGGCGAAGAAACGCAAATCATCGGCGCCATGGCCGCCACGGGCCGCCGCTCGGGCGTGTTCGTGCTGCCGGGCACGCACAGCAAGTGGGTGGAGATCGCCGACGGCAGCATCCTGGGCTTCGCCACGTTCATGACAGGCGAGGTGTATGCCGCCCTCAAGAGCCACACCATCCTCGGCCGATTGATGACCGACGCCACGCCCGACAGTGAAGGTTTCGCGCGCGGCGTTGCGACAGCAGCCCTGGGCCGCGGCGGACCAGGCAGCCTGTTGCATATGATTTTCTCCGCGCGCTCGCTGGCCTTGTTCGGACAGTTGGCGTCGGACCAGGTCGCCGGGTATCTGTCCGGCCTGCTGATCGGCGCCGAATTGAAGGCCGCCGCGCCCGCCGGCGGTGAGCTGACAATCATCGCCGCGCCGGAGCTTGCCGCACTCTATGCCGCCGCGGCATCCCAGCTCGGCCTGGTCGCACGAACAGCACCTGCCAATTGCGTCGCGGCGGGCCATTTTGCAATTGGTGTGGCGGCCCGCCTGTTGAAGGACCCAGATCATGCTCGACCTTGACACGGCCTTGCGGCGTTGCCCCGTGATCGCCATTCTGCGTGGCATCACCCCGGACGAGGTGGCCGACATCGGCGCCGCGCTGGTCGATGCCGGCATCGCCATCATCGAGGTGCCGCTCAATTCGCCGGCCCCGCTGCAATCCATCGAGCGGCTGGCACAGCGCCATGCCGCCGACAGCCTGATCGGCGCCGGCACGGTGATGACGCCCGCCGAGGTCACGGCCGTGGCCGGTGCCGGTGGCCGGCTGATCGTCATGCCGCACGGTGACGCAACGGTCATCCGAGCGGCCAAGGCGGCAGGCCTCGCCTGCATGCCCGGAGCGGCTACTCCGACGGAAGGCTTCGCCGCACGGGCGGCCGGCGCCGACGCCTTGAAACTGTTTCCCGCCGAAGCCCTGCCACCGGCCGTGGTCGCCGCCTGGCGTGCCGTTTTCCCAACGACGTTGCCGCTGATTCCTGTCGGCGGCATCACTGCCGGCAACATGGCGCTATACTGGGCTGCTGGTGCGGCGGGCTTCGGCGTCGGCTCCAGCCTTTACAAACCAGGCCGCTCCGCCGGCGAGGTTGCTCGCAACGCCGGGGCTTTGATCGGCGCCTTCGAAGCGGCAAAGGGCGTGCTCTCGGCGTAATGGCCACCGCGTCACCCGGCCGGGCCCCGGGCAGGTGCGGGCCGCCACTGGACAGTCCCGCCGTGGTCCGCCAAGGTTCCCGCGGGACAAAATCGACCCGTCCCGCAACAAAGGAAAATACGCAAATGCAATCACGTTCCGACACGGAACCGACAGGGTGCTGATGGCCACGACCGAAAAACCAATCCGCGTTGCCGTCGATATCGGCGGCACTTTCACGGACCTGCAGATCCTCGATGGCCGCGGTGGCCGCAGCTTGTCGCACAAGCTGCCGACGACGCCCGAGGATCCTTCCATCGGCCTGATGGACGGCATCAAAGCCGCCGCCACGCGTTACGGTTTCGCCCTCGACGACGTCGGCTATGTTCTGCATGGCACGACCATTGCGACCAATGCCGTGCTCGAGCGCAAACTGCCCGCGGGCGCGCTGGTGACCACCGCCGGCTTCGAGGATGTGCTGGAAATCGGCCGGCACAATCGCCGCGAGGTCTATTCGATCTGGCCGCAGCCGACGCCCGTGCTGATTCCCCGCGACCGTCGCCTGGGATTGCGCGAGCGCATGACGGCGCGGGGCGTGGCCGAGATCGCACCCGACGCCGACGCCTATGGCGCGGTCATTGATCGGCTGGCTGCGCTCGATATCGAGACGGTGGCGATCTGCCTGCTGCACGCCTATGCCAATCCAGCGCACGAGGTCGCACTCGCCGAACAGATCGGCCGTGCCCTGCCGCATCTCACGGTCTCGCGCTCTTCAGAAGTGAGCCCCGAGATCCGCGAGTATGAGCGCACGAGTACGACCGTGCTCAACGCTCTGCTGCAACCCGTGGTGCGGCGCTACATCTATCGGCTACGCCAGCGCATGGCGGCCGAGCGGTTCGCGCCACGCCTGCTCATCGTGCAATCGAATGGCGGCGTGTGCAGCCCGGAGACAGCGGCGCTTGAACCTGTACGCTTGCTGCTTTCTGGCCCGAGTGGCGGCGCCAAGGCAGCGCTCGCACTCTCCAGGCTGCTCGATGCGTCCAACGCCATCGGTGTCGACATGGGCGGCACCAGCTTCGACGTTTCATTGGTGCGCGACGATCGCATCGAGATCGTCACGCAGGGCGAGATTGATCGTCTGCCGGTGCGTGTGCCGATGATCGAGATCCGCAGCATTGGCGCCGGTGGCGGCTCGATCGCCCGCCTGCGTGCTGGCAACCAGGTGACCGTCGGACCCGAGAGCGCCGGGGCAAGACCTGGCCCGGTCTGCTATCTGCGCGGCGGCACGGAGCCCACGGTCACGGACGCCAATCTGCTGCTCGGCCGGCTCGATCCCGCGTTCTTTCTCGGCGGCGCCATGGCGCTCGATCCTGGCGCGGCGCGCGCGGCCATGCAGGACAAGATCGCCGGCCCGCTGGACCTGTCGGTCGAGGCGGCGGCGGCCGGCGTCATCCGCATCACCGACACGCGCCTTGCCGCCGCCATCCGCGTCAGCCTGTTCGAGAAGGGACTCGACCCACGCGACTTCACGCTGATCAGCTTCGGCGGCGCCGGCTCGGTGCACGCATGCGCGGTGGCCGAGGAGCTGGCGATCCGCCGCATCATCTTTCCGGTCGATGCCAGCACGCTGTCGGCGCGCGGCATTCTCGATGCGGATATCGCGCATGCGTTTGCGCGCTCGGGCGTGCGCACATTCGATGACCAGGCGATGCCGGTCATCGCCGCCATGGCCCATGATATGGAGAAAGAAGCGCAGTCGCGCCTCGACAGCGACGGCATACCGGCGAACGGCCGCGAGCTGCGGCTGGCCATCGACTTGCGCTACAAGGGCCAGGCCTTCGAGCTGACGGTACCGTGGACTGCGAATGGCTATGACGGCGCCGCGCTGGCCGCCGTGCGTGAACTGTTCGATCGCGATCACGAGCAGCGCTTCTCCTATGCCAACCGCGACGATATCGCCGAGATGGTGACGCTGCGGCTCGACGCAACCGGCCAACTTTCCCGGCCGGAGGTCGATGGCGCGGAGCCGGACTTCGCCGACCAGCCGCCCTCGCGCCGCAAGGTTTTCATCGTCGACCGCTGGCACGACGTGCCGGTGTGGCGGCGCGCCGCCATCGGACAAAGCTTGGCGGTGCCTGGCCCGGCCATCGTCGAGGAGGACTACACCACGCTGTTCATCGCACCTGGTTGGATGCTGCGGCGCGGCCTGCATGGCCACCTCGTCGCCGACTATGCGGGAGCCACATCATGACCGCGCTCAATGCCATCGAGATCGAGGTGCTGCGTAACGCATTGACGGCGGCGGCGGCCGACATGGACGTGACGATGTGGCGCACCAGCCGCTCCACCATCGTGCGCGAGATGCTCGACTACTCGACGGCCATTTTCGATGCCGACGGTTTCATCGTCGCGCAGTCGGCGCGCATTCCGCAGCATCTCAATTCCATGGGTTATTGCCAGCGCGCCATCATCGAGCGGTTCATTCCCCTCGCCGATTGGCATGATGGCGATGTCGTCATCACCAATGATCCCTACTGCGGCGGCCAGCACCTGCCCGATATTGTCGCTTTCCGGCCCGTGTTCCACGAGGGCCAGCGCACCGCCATTGTCGGCACGCTCTGCCATCACCTGGATGTCGGCGGCATGTCGCCCGGCAGCTACGCCGCCGCCGCCACCGAGATCTACCAGGAAGGCCTGCGCATTCCGCCCGTGAAGCTCTATGCGCGCGGCGTGCGCAACGAGGGCATCTGGCAGATGATCCGGCAGAACGTGCGCCAGCCGGCGATCATGATGGGCGATCTGCAGTCGCAAGTCGCCTCGCTCGGCGTCGGCGTGCAGGCCATCACGCGGCTTGCCGCCAAATACGGCAATGCCCGGCTGTCGGCTGCCTGCCGTCAACTGCTCGATATGTCGGAGGCCGCCATGCGCGAGACCATCGCGCGCATGCCCGATGGCGTCTACACGTTCGAGGATTTTCTCGACGACGACGGCATCGACAGGGACAAGCCGGTGCGGGTCCACGCCCAGGTGACGGTTGCCGGCGATCGCATGATCGTCGATTTGTCCGGATCGGCGGCCGAGGTCGGTGGCCCGATCAACGCCACGATCGGGTCGTCCACGTCGGCGGTCTA
This sequence comes from uncultured Devosia sp., assembly GCA_964498125.1. Taxonomy (GTDB): domain Bacteria; phylum Pseudomonadota; class Alphaproteobacteria; order Rhizobiales; family Hyphomicrobiaceae; genus CAMDBL01. The sequence goes on from CAZCGE010000038.1 coordinate 6,085, forward strand.
TTTCGCCGTCGTCGCATCGGCCGACCAGCCCATCGCGGCCAATGCCGGTTGCTATCGCCCCGTCGAGATCATCGCTCCGGAAGGCCTGATCATCTCGGCCCGACATCCAGCTGCCGTGGCGCATCGCATCGCGCCCTGCCACCTCCTGCTCAGTGTCCTGTTCGGCGCCCTGTCCAAGGCCATCCCGGACCGCATGCCGGCCGCCGCCTACGGCGTCAGCTATGTTTGCGCCTTCCAGACCGAAGCGGCCAATGGCGCGCGCAAGGTGCTGGTCGAGATCGAGGTCGGCGGCTGCGGCGCTCATCCGCGCGGCGATGGCGCCAGCGCCCATTCCTTCGGCATGCACAACAATGCCGCCATACCGGTGGAGATGATCGAAAGCGATACGCCGCTGACGATCATGGAGTATGGCTTGGTGCCCAATTCGGGTGGCGACGGCCAGCACCGCGGCGGTCTTGGCTTGCGGCGCGCCTGGCGCATCGATTCCGAAGTGGCGACATTCACGGCGCAAATGGATCGCTTCCGCCATCGCCCCTACGGCCTCTTCGGTGGCGAGTCTGGCGCGGCTGGCCGGCTGACACTCGTACGTGACGGCGGCGAGGAACCACTGCACTCCAAGGTCGCGAACATGCGCCTGCGCAAGGGCGACATCATCCGCCTCGAGACCTCCGGCGGCGGCGGTCATGGCCCGCCGGTGGAGCGACCGGTTGGGCTTCGGGAGCGCGATGCGGCCATGGGCTACACAGACACTTGATATCGACCGGGC
>CAZCGE010000039.1:0-64345 GCA_964498125.1 uncultured Devosia sp.
GCGAACCGCGCCTCGAACTCCGGCGCCGTCTTGGGAAAATCACGCCACAGATCGTCCGGCATCGAGTGCGTCATGGTCCAACTCCTTGTTGGAACTCATGTAGCTGGCGATTGCGCCGGAACTATGGGGATAGGCATGCCCGCCCACCCCTTGACAAAGGGAAACTTAATGCATTGACAAAGAAACTGCGCAGCGAAGTTGAATGGCTGAAAAAGCTTCTTAATAGCGAAGATGATGCCGAGCTGACCCAAAAATCTGGAATCACCGAGAAGGCAAACGAAAAATCATCGAACTCGCTATTGGGAAAAGGAAGCGGGTCACTTAGCGTGCCTGGGGTAAAGCATCAAACGTCGATTGAAGCAACGGGCGCAAGCGAGGCTGGGACCTCAGCTGAGAAAAGCGCGGAAAGCACTGAAAAAATGAAGAGAAACAAAACAGGAGTCCTGCATAGGCGAATTATAGACTTTCAAAAATTATTCGACGCAATCGTCGAGCTTTCCAGTGGGGACGCGTATATTTTCCTTGATGATCTATATCATCTGCGCCGGCCAGACCAAGCAAACGTAATTGACTACTTCCACCGCATAATGAAGGGTCGATCCGTGTGGCTTAAGGTGGGAACCATTCGACATCGAACTGATTGGTACAGACACGGAAATCCACCTATCGGCATGAAATTGGGTGACGACTGCGACTCAATAGATCTTGACGTAACTCTTGAAAAATACGAGGTGGCGAAGGTCTTTCTCTTGCAGGTGCTAGATCAAATTATTACCGAAGCACAGATGGACGGACATTTGGTCATCCTGGCGGACGGTGGCGTGGAGCGGCTAGTCTTAGCCAGCGGGGGTGTCGCTCGCGATTTCCTTACAATTTTCCGACGCGCCATCGACGTGGCTCGAGAACGTGGAAAAACCTATCGAGGAGAACGCATTAACGCAGAAGACGTCAATATCGCAGCGGGTGAACACGACCCCACCAAAAGAGACGAGCTGCGCCGAGACACACTTGAGGAACGCGCATCGTTAGAAAGGGCCTTGGCCGAGATTCAAAAATTCTGCATTGATAACTCCGTCAATTGTTTCCTCGTTGAGCAAGGGAGCGGGAGTGGAAAAGAGGCGCTAAACGAACTCGTTGATCTTAGGTTCGTCCACATTATAAAGGGCCGAACTACTGTTCGGGATGTGCAAGGAAAACTTTATACCGCGTATATGCTAGACATTAGCCAATACACGGGCGAGAGGCGCCGTCGAGAACTGGAGATGGTTGCATTCTGGAAGAGTGCCGAGATGGACAAGATACGCCGCGCTAAGTATGTGTTATCGCTCGGGTAATTTTGGGGCAGATGCGCCAACGCTCACGCGTCGGCGAACAGCACTTGCCCTATTGCGGCGGCAGCAAGTGGCCCATCTCGACCGTAGGATATAGAAAGACTTCCTACCAGCGACGTGGGCGCGGCCGGAGGGTCAGCAGACGAGCGGGCCTGCCGCCGCCGCTTCGCCCCCGTGTCCCATCCCACGGCCGGCTCGATTTCTACCTTCGCCAATTCACATCGAGCGGAAACCGTCTCCCTCACCCCAGCGCCAGTTTGCCCGCCACCATCAGCGCCGCGCCGCCGATGATGCCGAGACCGAGGTTGCGGCCGGTGGCATAAAAGATCGCCAGACCCGCCGCGAAGGCAGCCAACCTCAGCCACGCCTCCACGCTGGCGAGCGCGCCCGGCGGGAACACGACGATGCGCATGACCAGGGCCGCCACCAGCGCCGTCGCCACCGCCCTGACCCAGTGGAACACCTCGCTGTCACCATCGATATCACCGCCGATCGAGTAGCCGAGCCAGCGCCACGGCTCATGCGCCAGGACACCGGCGAGGAGGATGGCGAGATAGCCGCCGAAGCCGTCGTCGAGCACGCTCATGGCGACCGCCGCCGGCGGCGGCCGATGAGCCAGGCGAGCGTGCCACCGGCCAGGCCGGCGATCAGCAGATCAAAGCCGGGGAATAGGCGGAAGACGATGGGGCCCAGCAGTCCGCCGAGTCCGATGGCCAGATAATCCGTCGCGCCCTTCGCCGCCAGCAGCAGCGAGCAAGTGAAGTAGATCGGCGTCATCATCAGCAATGCGGCGGCCAGCACCGGCGGCAGGCCGGCGGCCAGCACGAAACCGGCGCCCGCGCCCGCCCCCATCAGCACCATGAAGCCGGTGCCGAGGCCGGCGAAATAGGGCAGCCGCACCCGCGCGGGCAGTGGCGGCAGCAGCCGGTTACCTTCCAGCCAGGCCGTCACCGCGACGAAGTGGACGGCGTACAGGTGCAGCGCTTTGGGCAGCGTGGCGTCGCGGATCAGTGGCATCATGGAGACCGTCATGGGCAGCAGCCGCACAGCGGTCAGCGCGACAGCCAAAGCCGCTCCAGCAATGCCGGCGCCGCGTGCCAGTTCGTCGACCACCAGCACCTGCGCCGGCAGCGCGAAGACGAAGGCCGAGATGAACAGGACATGCCCCAGCGTGAAGCCCAGATCGTGCGCCAGCGCGCCGAAGCCGACGGCAGTCGCGGCCAGGATCAGTCCAGCCGCGCTGACCGGGGCTGCGAGCAATCCGCGCGCGAACGCTTGGGGATGTGTCGCCGCTGCGGTCCAGGCAGGGGTCTGGCGTGTGGTCTCGGTCGGCAAGGTCGGTGGTTCCCAGGGCAGAAGCAGGGTTCAGTGTAGGGTGCGGCGCCCTTGCCGCCCAACGGTAAAATCCGCTCTGCATACCTGACCTTGCAGCTTTGCCCTACCGTTCGCGGCCGTCGCGGCGCTATCCTGCCGGAGAGTTGGTCGCCGTTGGCCGCGCGAGGTGCAGACAGTGAAGGCCAATCCGCTGAAGGACAAACTGCTCCGGGGCAAGCCGGCTTTCGGCTGCTCGATCATGTTTCCCTCGCCGCAACTCGTCGAGATGCTGGCCTATGCCGGTTTCGACTGGGTGCTGCTCGATTGCGAGCACGGCAGCCTGTCGCTGGCCGACGTGGAGGTGATGGCGATGGCAGCCGATGCCAGCGGCATCACGGCCATCGGCCGGCCGTCGAGCAACGCGCCGGAGGACATCGCCCGGATCATGGACCGCGGTGTTGCCGGCGTGCAGGTGCCGCATATCAACACCGCCGACGATGCGGCGCGCGCCGTGGCGTCGGTGAAATTCGGTCCTGGCTCCTTGCGCGGCCTGGCGCAGGGCACGCGCCCCGACAAGTGGGGTTTTTCAGGCGGCGGGCCGGTTTTCACCGAGACCGCCAATCGCTCGAGCCTGGTCATCGTCCAGATCGAGCACGAAGCCGCACTGGCCAACGTCGACGACATTCTCGACGTGCCCGGCATCGATGTGTTCTTCATCGGCCCGTCGGATTTGTCGCAGTCGATGGGCTTTCCCGGCAACCCGAAGGCCGAGCCGGTGGCCAAGGCGATCGACACGACGCTGGCCAAGATCCTGGCGGCGGGAAAGCTGCCGGGCATGCCGGCCACCACCGAGACGGTGGCCGATGCCATCCGCCGCGGCAATCGCTATATCTATACTCACGTACCCAAGTTGATCGGCACCGCCGTGGCCGGTTTTCGCAAGGCGGCGGAAGCAGGTTGCGCGAGGGATTGATGTGCGTCGATGGCCGCTGCGTCCGGGTGGCTGGACCCGGCGCGGCATCAATCCTGCAAACAGGGAAACATCCATGAACATTTTTCTGACCGGTGCGACAGGGCTGATCGGCGGCACGATCGCTGTCAAGCTCGAGGCGGCTGGCCACGTCGTGCGCGGCCTGGTGCGCGACGCCGCGCAGGCCGCGGCGGTAACCAAGCTCGGCGTGACACCGGTGATCGGCACGCTCGACCACCTCGATACACTGGCCGCCGAGGCACGCGCTGCCGATGCCACGATCAATGCCGCCAACGCGGACCATGTGTTCGCCGCCCGTGCGCTGGTGCAGGCCTTGCAAGGCAGCGGCAAGCCGTTGATCCACACCAGCGGCTCGACCGTCGTCGGCGATCATGCCGCTGGCGACACTGCCGGCAGCATCCATCACGAGGATCTGCTTCCCCCTGAGCCATTGCCGGAGAAGTGCAGCCGCATCGCCACCGATCGGCTGGTGACGGCAGCCGGTGCGCACGGTGTGCGCTCCGTGGTGATGTGTCCGGGACTGGTTTACGGCGTCGGGCTGGGGATGCGCACCGTCGGCTGGCAGATGATGAATTTCGTCAAGCTGGCCCAGGAGCGTGGTCAGCCGCATCATATCGGCGCCGGCGCCAACATCTGGTCCAGCGTGCATGTCGAGGACTTGGCCGACGCCTATCTGCTGGCGCTGGCCAAGGCGCCGGCCGGCTCGTTCTTCTTCGTGGCCGGCGGCGAGGCGACGTGGCGGCAGATGGCGCAGGCGATCGGTCGCCTGCTCGGCCAGGGCGAGACAACCGCCAGCATCAGCCACATGGATGCGGTGCGCCGCTGGGGTCCAGCACTCGCCCACTCCATGGGTGGCAACAGCCGTATCTCTTCGGCCAAGGCCATGGCCATGCTCGGATGGACGCCGAGCCGGCCCTCGATGCTGCACGATATCGAATTCGGCTCCTACAAGCAGGCGCTGGCTGGCGGCAAGACGTGATCGAGCGGTCGCGCGCATAGGACCGGGGGCTCGCCTGGCCAACTCGCGCGCTTGTCACCGGGGATTGGGCAGCCTGGGATTGGGCTCAATTCGTCTACAGAGGGTTCCAGGCGCCGGGCGGACCGGCCAATTCGGCGTCCTCTTTATCCTTGCCGTGCGTCATCTCGCGCACGAGGGCGAACAGCGCTTCTTTCACGCCCTTGCCGGAGACGGCAGATATCTGCATCGGTTTGCGGCGCGCGGCCTTGCGCAACGCTTCGGCGCGCTCGGCGATCGTGTCGGCGTCGAGCGCATCGCACTTCGACAGGATGACGATCTCCTTTTTCAATGCCAACTCGCCGCCATAAGCCTTGAGCTCACGCCGCACGGTGCGATAGGCCTGCGCCACATCCTCCTCGGTGGCATCGACGAGATGCAACAGCACACGGCAGCGCTCGATGTGGCCGAGGAAGCGCGTGCCCAGGCCCGCGCCCTCATTGGCGCCTTCGATCAGGCCGGGAATATCCGCCAGCACGAAATCGGTGTCACCCGCCCGCACCACGCCGAGGTTGGGGTGCAGTGTCGTGAACGGATAATCAGCGATCTTAGGTTTGGCGGCCGAGACAGCGGCCAGGAACGTCGACTTGCCGGCATTGGGCAGACCGATGATGCCGGCGTCGGCGATCAGTTTCAGCCTGAGCCAGATGGTCAGATCCTCGCCGATCTGGCCTGGATTGGCATGTCGCGGGGCCTGATTGGACGGCGATTTGAAATAGGCGTTGCCGAAGCCGCCATTGCCGCCCTTGGCGATGCGCGCGCGGTCACCAACATTGACCAGGTCGGCGATCAGCATCGCATTGTCCTCGGCATAGATCTGCGTGCCCGGCGGCACCTTGATGATGCAGTCGTCGCCACCGGGCCCCGAACGATTGCGCCCCATGCCGGGCGTGCCGCCCTTGGCCTTGAAGTGCTGCTGGTAGCGATAATCGATCAGCGTGTTGAGATTGCCGACGCACTCCGCCCAAACGTCGCCGCCCTTGCCGCCGTCGCCGCCATCGGGGCCGCCGTACTCGATGAACTTCTCGCGGCGGAAACTGATGGCGCCGTTGCCGCCATCTCCAGCCTTGATGTAGATTTTCGCCTGGTCGAGGAATTTCATGGGTGGCGCCCTCCAAGGCGCAAGTCCCGTTGCCCAGGCCACCCGGCCTGGGTCTCGATGCTACCACACCGCTGCCGCGGCATCGGTCGGCGAACGCAAAAAAGGGAGGCGGACGGCCACCTCCCTTCGGGCATCGTCAGCCTATTGGTAAGGCCTGCCGATTATTCCGCCGCCATCGCCTTGCCTGGAATGATGGAGACGTAGGTGCGGTCGTCCCACTTGGTTTCGAACTTCACGGTACCGTCGACCAGGGCGAAGATCGTGTGATCCGTGCCGACGCCGACGTTCTTGCCGGGCTTCCACTTGGTGCCGCGCTGGCGCACCAGGATATTGCCGGCCAGCACCTGCTCGCCGCCGAAGCGCTTGACGCCGAGCATCTTCGGCTGCGAGTCGCGGCCGTTCCTGGTCGAGCCGCCTGCTTTTTTCTGTGCCATGACGTGTGATCCTTCTCGCGAGCGGCTGCCACTCAGGCGCCAATGATGTCCTTGATGCGCACTATCGTCAGATCCTGGCGATGGCCCTTTTTGCGGCGCGAATTCTTGCGGCGCCGCTTCTTGAAGGCAATGACCTTGGGTCCGCGGTCCTGCTCGACCAGTTCAGCGATAACCTTGGCGCCGGCGACGGTCGGCGTGCCGACCTTGACGCTGGCGCCGGAGCCCACCATCAGCACTTCGGTGAATTCGATGGTGGCGCCAGCCGCGCCCTCGAGCTTCTCGATGCTCAGCTTGTCGTTGGCGGCGACACGGTATTGTTTGCCGCCAGTCTTGATGACTGCGTACATAGTCCGTCCTCTCGCGGCCGGTGGTGGACCCGGCTCGTTGTCCCGCGCCCTATGGCGCCGCTGATCGCAAGACCGGCGGACTTCGAGGGACAGTTGCAACAAAGCCAACTGTCGAGCCTCGGGCAGCGCATTGATCGCGGCAGCCACCGGCCCCGCGTTGCGCGCCTCTTATGCTGGAGCGGGCGGTGCGTGTCAACGATTGCCATGGCGGCGTAGTGCGTCCCTCCCGGTGCAGGCGGGTGACAGCGATCAGAGTGCCTGTTTAGGTCAGGCGATAACGGCATGTTCGCCATGGCGCCACGACCAACTGGACTGGCCGCCGCGCCGGTCGCATCATGGACGCAGGGCCGGGATCGATACCGGCGTGGACACCACGACCACGTGAGGCATGATCATGCGCATTTCCCGTAAGCATTTGGTGGCCGCTGCCGTGGCCATGGCGGCTCTGATGGTCGGACCTGTCGCCGACGCCAAGACGCCCAGCGGCTGGAACAAGGGCAGCAAGACTTGGAAGGGTGGGACGCCGCCCGGATTCAGCCACGGCAAGAAGACTGGCTGGGACAAGGTTTCCGGGACGACGCTGCGCCTGCCTCCCGGGCTGATGCGCTAAAAAGGGCGCCGCTTCCCTCGATCCGGGGACGCATTATGACGCCGAGCTGGAGCGCAAGCGGTGGTAGCGGGAGGCGGGATCGAACCGCCGACCTGAGGGTTATGAATCCTCCGCTCTAACCATCTGAGCTATCCCGCTGAAGCCCCGTCTATAGGGAGCGCGGCTCGGCGCTGTCAAGGCAAGCCGTCCAATCGACTTGGCGCCGAGCGACCTCAGTGGGGGCCGGCCTCTTTGGCCTTTGCGAACCGCAGCATCGTGAACAGGCCAAGCGGCCTCAGCCCGCAGCGGTCGACCAACGTCAGATCTTCACAGCCGAGCACACGCGACATATCGAATACCGGCCGCCAGCCGAGCTTGTCGGCGAACGGCGCCATCTGCCGCTCGACCCAGCCGCGCATTCCCTCTTCCTGGCTGAAATGATTGACTAGGATCACCTCGCCGCCGGGCTTGGTGACGCGCGACAGCTCGCGCATCACCCGCTCGGGATCGGGCACGACCGTGAGCACATACATGGCCACGGTGGTTTCGAATGACTGAGACTCGAACTCCAGGTTGCCAGCGTCCATCTCATGCAAACCGGCGATATTCTCCAGCCCTTCGGCGGCGACACGCGCACGCGCCTTGTCGAGCATCTCAGGTGACAGGTCGATGCCGACGATCTCGAGATGGCTGCCATATTCGGGTAGCGACAGCCCGGTGCCGACACCAACCTCGAGCACGCGGCCCCTGCGCTGGTTGATGATTTCCACGGCGTTGCGGCGCCCCTCAGCCGCGATCCGGCCGAACGTATTGTCATAGACCGGAGCCCAGCGCCGATAGGCATCGCGCACGGCCATTTCATCGATCCGACCACGGGAGATCGCTGGCCATCCCAACTGCTCCGCGACTGTCCGGGAGCGCTGTTCTCCCGCCGGCATGCCTTGTGTCATCGTCTAAGACCCTTCTCCCACTGTCGCTGATTAGGCGACTGACTCTGGCGCCGAAATACGCCCGACGCTTGGCTTGATCTGATCCGCGAGTTGGCCCACCGCGGCATGGCCTGGCTCGAGCACCCCACCAATGATCCCCCCGCCCAGGATCCGCGCCTGGGCGGAAACATCGGCATAGAACACACAAGCCTGCCCGGCTGCAACCCCGTGCTCGGCGCTGGCCAATATGACGCGCGCCGCGCCGGCTTCCCCGACGTGCAGCACGGCCGCCTGCAAAGGCTGTGAGGAGCGCAGGCGCACGGCCAACGGTAGCGCGCTGCCGGCCACGAGCGGGCCATCGCCCAGCCAATTGACGTCGCGCAGCGTCAGCTCGATTATGGCGAGTGCCGCGCGCGGACCAACGACGACGCGCCGCCGGGTGGCATCCAGGCGAACAACGAACAACGGCTCCGGCCCTGCCAGGCCAAGACCGCGCCGCTGGCCCACGGTGAAATGCATGATGCCCTGGTGCTGGCCGAGGACTCTGCCGTCGACGTGCACGATGTCGCCGGGTGCTTCGGCCTCCGGCCTTAGTCGCCCGACAATGTCGGTATAGCGACCGCTGGGGACGAAACAGATATCCTGGCTGTCGGCCTTGTCCGCTACCGGCAAGCCGAGCCGGCGCGCCAGATCGCGAACCGCCGCCTTCTGCATGCCGCCCAGCGGGAACCACAGGCGCTGCAATTGGTGGCGCGGCGTCGCAAACAGGAAGTAGCTCTGATCGCGGGCGGCATCGGCGGCGCGAACAAGCGTGGGTCCTCGTGCGATGTCGAGCCGCTGCACGTAGTGGCCGGTGGCCATGACGTCGGCGCCAAGCTCGCCGGCCATGTGCAGCAGGTCGCCGAACTTGATCTTCTGGTTGCAGGTCGCGCAGGGGATGGGCGTTTCGCCCGCCGCATAACTGTCGGCGAAGGCCTGCATCACCGTGCGGCGAAAACGCTGCTCGTAATCGAGCACGTAGTGGGGAATGTCCAACAGCGCCGCGACGCGGCGTGCATCATGGATGTCCTGGCCAGCGCAGCACGACCCCGTGCGTCCGGTCGCCGCCCCGTTGTCATAGAGCTGCAACGTGACGCCGATAACGTCATGGCCGAGGTGATGCAGCAAGGCTGCGACCAAGGCGGAATCCACCCCGCCCGACATGGCGACCACGACGCGTCGACGCCGGCCAATCCATGGTCCGACGGGCGCGAAGTCGATGCTTCTAGCCATTGTCACCATCGGCCGTCTGAATGATCTACCCGAGCTGCCCCAATCCAAGTTGGTCGCGCAAACCAATGACCAACTGGCGTCCAACCCTCGGCACTGCCGTGCGGTGCTCCGGTTAACCTTATATGGCCCCGGCCACACGTTCTGTCCAGTCTCACATCGTGCGAATCCTCGGCGTGAAGGGCTGCAAGTGCGGCAAACCCAGCCCTGCGCGGCAAAGCAGTCCCACCCCCACCGACAGACGCGATCATGTCCCGACCCATTCTCGCCATACCTTTCGCCCGGCACGGCGCCGGTCGCCAGGCAGCAACGTCATCATGCCGGAATGTACAGATTGAGGCATCTCTCTATAATTAGTTTACTCAACGGCTTAGGCCATGTTTAATAGGCGGCGTGTTAAGTTGAATACTGGTCAGTCAGCCATGTATCGAGTATCATGACCGAACAACTTATGAAATCGCGGGTACGCTACGTTATCGGGCCGGATGGTAGCCCCTTGACGATTGCCGATTTGCCCCCTCGGGAAACCAAGCGCTGGGTCATCCGGCGCAAGGCCGAAGTGGTCGCTGCTGTTCGCGGCGGGCTGCTGAGCCTGGAGGAGGCGTGTGATCGCTACAAGCTCACGGTCGACGAGTTCCTGAGCTGGCAGCGGTCCATCGACCGCCATGGCCTTCCCGGCCTGCGCGCAACCCGCGTACAAGAATACCGCGGCTGAGCGTCAGCGCGGCAATATTGCCTTGCCCATCATTCAAGCGCGCGACGCGCACACGACGCGCGCTTTTGTGTGTCTTGGGCCCGCACGCGCGCGTCGGCCAAGTCTCTGAGAATTGGTGAAGCCTTCCGGCCGCACGCCTAATCAGCCGCGGCTGGCGGACTGCCTTCGCTTGGCCTCGCCACTGGGGGCGACCGCGGCGGCCGGCGCTGGTTCGGCCCTGGGCGCGGTCGCGCCTGCAGCCGCACAGGTCAGGTCACCGCTGGCGAAGCGATGCACATCTGTCTCGGCACTGGCCATCAGAGCGTCGGCGAACTTGTGATTGGTGTGCTCGATGCGCGTGCCAGTCCCATCGCTGCTGATGCCGATGCGGTAGGCCCTGGCGCCGCGCATCAGATGCGCCGTTGCATCGCGCTCGTGCAGCACGATTTCAGCCTGGCCGCCGCTGCTGGGCGGCGCGGCGTCGGCATGGAATACGTGGCTGTCCTTCAGCGGGCCGCCGGCGCCGAACCAGCAGGTTCTGACCCCGCGCGCCAGCAGGGCATAAGTCTCCGTCGGCGCGCCTGCTGCATAGCCTCTGGCCGCTGGCAAATCGGGCAGATTGGGCAGGGTTGGAAGCGCAACCGACGGTGGCAGGCCGAGCGACAACGTCCCGCCGCCACTGCTGCACCCGCTGGCCGCGCCACCCGCAAACATGGCGAGGCTCAACATGAGACCGCGAAAGCCGTGTACCATCTGTGCCATAATGGTGAACGCCTGAGGTCAGCGCCACCAGCCCCTTACCCCTCGAGGCTTGCTACGTGCCGCGTCTGGCACGACATTGCAATGCAACTTGGCGGGTTATGCCCGGCTTTGTGCCTCTGGCGCCAACGCATGGCGCAGCCGGCCGAGCCCTGCTCTGGCTGGCGCCAGCGCGGATCGGGCCCAGTGGCGCTAGGGTTCTCGGTGTATTTTGGCGATGATGTGCCGGAAACCGTCACCGGGGCCTGGCAAATGGCCCCTCGGTGAACCCAACTCAGCCCAGTTCAGCCTTGGCTTCGCCTTCCACGCGGCGGCGCGGCCGCATCAGGTCGCGCCCTTCGGGCTCGTCGCCCCGCGACAAATCCGCCAGCACTTCGTCGCGCTCGCGGACCGCGGCCTCCACCTGCACGCGCAGATCGTCGATGGATAGGCGCAGATTGCTCCGGCGAGTCGCTGCCGATTTGGCAAAAGTCGAATAAGCAAAATGCTCTGAGTCGCGCACGCCGGTGCGATCTTCCTCAGCCTGGATCTGCCGGTCGAGATCAGCCACGATCGCCACGAACTCGCGCATCATCTGCTCGAGGCCGGCAACTTTACGCGACTTCTCGTCGGCTTCGAAACGCTTCAACCTGAACATTGTTTCGCGAGATTTCATGGTGCTACGCCCCTACAAACTCCAACTGACTCGTGAAACCACCCAAGTTCCGTGCCAACCCGCGACCCACTGCCGCTCTCGCTAATGCGCAAGGCATTATGGATTGGCGAGATCCCCATTAAACCAGACAGATCCAGTCTAACCTTCATTCACCAATTTAGTATATAGCTGTTAAGTTGCCGTAAAGTCACAATGTACAAAGCTTCGCATCTGCCGATTCCGTAGTCCCGGGGCTCGCGCGCCAGCCCGCCTAAAAAATGCCATGAACGGTCTAGGGCCGAGCGGCGAATTCTGTTATCTACCGATTCGGGGACGCACTTCGCGAGCAGGCGCCGGCACTTCAAGGTCAGGACGAGCGTTCACGACCTGGACTGAAGCGGCCAGTCACTGCACGTGAACGCCGATCGGGTGGCTTTCTAGACTCAATCTGTAAATTTGTCGGCTAAGGCGCCGCATGGCGCGGCTGTGCCATGCGTCCGCTGCGGTGCGCGTTGTGGAGAAATTATGTTGTTGCCTCAGTATGTTCTGCTCTTGTGTTTATTTAGCAACTGAGCGTATGATTATTGTTGCAGAGTATCCGTCAAACAACGTCGGTGGACTGAAGGAAGAATTAGAGTTTGTTAACCTATACCCCTTAACTTCCAGGTGAGGGATTATCGAGATCAACAGTCACGCGTTTACTTCGAGATGGCGGTCGGCGAGCCAAGGGGACTGGCTCGTTAGAAAAGAGGAACGACTATGCGGGTGCTGCTGATTGAGGACGATAGCGCGACAGCGCAGAGCATCGAGTTGATGCTCCAGTCCGAAGGGTTCAACGTCTATACGACCGATCTTGGCGAGGAGGGCGTCGACCTCGGCAAGCTCTATGATTACGACATCATTCTGCTCGACCTCGGCCTGCCTGACATGAGCGGCTATGAAGTTCTCAAGACCTTGCGAGTGAGCAAGGTCGCAACGCCCATCCTGATCCTCTCTGGTCATGCGCAAATCGAGGACAAGGTGCGCGGCCTGGGTTTCGGCGCCGACGACTATATGACCAAGCCGTTCCACAAGGACGAGTTGGTCGCCCGCATCCACGCCATCGTGCGCCGCTCCAAGGGTCACGCTCAGTCGGTGATCGAGACCGGCGCGCTCAAAGTCAACCTCGACACCAAGATGGTGGAGGCGGAAGGCCAGCGCGTTCACCTCACCGGTAAAGAATATCAGATGCTCGAGCTGCTATCGCTGCGCAAGGGCACCACGCTGACCAAGGAGATGTTCCTCAATCATCTCTACGGTGGCATGGACGAGCCGGAGCTGAAAATCATCGACGTCTTCATCTGCAAATTGCGCAAGAAGCTGCAGGCAGCCACCGGCGGCCATCACTACATCGAGACCGTCTGGGGGCGCGGCTATGTGTTGCGCGACCCGGCCGTCGAGACCGTTGCGGCGTAAACAGTTTCACCTCTCTTCCTTCTATTGCTGACCCACTTCGGGAGCCCTCACCGGCTCCCGATTTTTTTGGGGGAGCGGCGTAGGGTGCAATAGCCCGATAGGGCGTATTGCACCACCACTCGTGCCACGTTGACGGACCGCACGGTGCAATACGCTTTTGCACCCTACGGCTCCCGCCAATATTCCCACGCGACAATGGCCTGCACTGCGTTAGGATGGGGTGTCCAAATAGGAGAGCCCACCATGATCTATGAGTTCCGCACCTACACGCTGAAGCCCCGCACGGTGCCAGAGTTCAACAAGCGCTTCGAGGAGAAGCTGCCCGAGCGGCAGAAGTTCTCCAAGCTCGCCGCGCTCTGGTACACCGAGATCGGCCCGCTCAATCAGGTCGTCCACGTCTGGGGTTACGCCAACCAGGGCGAGCGCGAGAAAATCCGCGCTGAGGCCGTCAAGGCTGGTGCCTGGCCGCCGAAGAGCAGCGAATTCATCGTCGACATGCGCTCGGAGTTCTTTCTGCCGCAGCCGTTCTCGCCGCCGCTCGAGCCCTCCAATCATGGCCCCGTCTTCGAGATGCGGTCCTATGTGCTGAAGCCCGGCGGCGCCCCGGAGATGGCCAAGCGCTGGCAGGAGTACCTGCCGAACCGCCTCAAGCTTTCACCGTTGATCGGCGTGTTCACATCCGACGTCGGTGCGCTCAATCAGTGGGTGCATATCTGGGCCTACAAGAGCATGGACCATCGCACCGAGGTGCGGACCAAGGCGCAGAAAGAGGGCATCTGGCCACCGCCCGGTGATTCGCCTGTGGCGCTGCAGGAAACCAAGATCATGCTGCCCGCCAGCTTCTCGCCGATCAAATAAAGATCGCGGGCGGGCCGGCCGTCGGCAGGCTGGAGGCAATGAGGCGGCGCAGGAGCGATGGACGGGAAACCGTGCCAGAGGCCGCCGCCTCAACGCCAATCCGGTGGCGCCAGGTGGTACCAGAGGACGACCGCGCTCAGCAGGAACATGGGGAAAATAGTGACCGCAATCGCCATCCGGTCCTTTTCCGCCTTGCGCAGGGCCCAGGCGAGGCAGTTGCCGCCGATCGGCAGGGCCCACAGCAGCAGGAAAGGATAGTCGAAAAATTCCGGCTTGCTGTGGCTGACGAAACTCCAGGTGGCCCAGGTCATGGCGTCCGCCACGACAAACGACATGAGGCTCCACACAAACAAGCAACCGCCGGCAAACATCAAATTGATGCCCATCAGCACGAAGGACCAGTTGCCCTGCCGCTTGGGGCCTTCATAAATGGATAGAGCCATGGTGAACGAGGTCCAACGCGGAGCTTGCCGATACCTTCAGGATACAGAAAGAAAGCTAACGTGGTATTAACGTTTCATCGCCCTAAACAAGGCGTCCACCATTGATTCGGCCCAGTTTTCCATAAAGCCCAGTTTTCCATGAAACCAAGCCGCCCATGAAGATCGCCACCTGGAACATCAACGGCGTCAAGGCCCGCCTCGATACGGCCTCGACCTGGCTGAAGGAGGCCAAGCCCGACATCGTCTGCCTGCAGGAAATCAAGAGCGTCGATGAAGGCTTTCCAGCCGAGACCTTTGAAAGCCTCGGCTATAATGTCGCCGTCCACGGCCAGAAAGGTTTCAACGGCGTTGCCATCCTCTCCCGTCTCAGGCCGGAAGACGTGCAGCGCGGCCTACCTGGAGATGCCACCGACGTGCAGGCGCGCTATCTGGAGGCGACGTTTTCCGTGCCGCGCGGCAGTCTCTGTGTCGCCTGCCTCTACTTGCCCAACGGCAATCCGATCGGCACGGAGAAGTTTACCTACAAGCTGGCCTGGATGGAGCGGTTGACCGCGCGTGCCCGGCAACTGCTGGACACCGAGGCGCCCGTCGTGTTGGCTGGCGACTACAACGTCATCAGCGAGCCCATGGACGCAAGCCGGCCGGACGCATGGGTCAACGACGCCCTGTTCCAGCCGGAAAGCCGCATGCAGTGGCGGCGTCTCGTCAACCTCGGCTACGCCGACGCCATCCGCGCCTGTCACCCTGAACCCGGCACATATACGTTCTGGGACTATCAGGCTGGCGCCTGGCCCAAGAACGACGGCATCCGCATCGACCATCTGTTGCTGTCGCCGCAGGCCGCCGACCGGCTCGCGGGCGCGGGCATCGATCGGCACACGCGCGGCTGGGAAAAGCCGTCCGATCACGTGCCGGTTTGGATCGAGTTGGACGTGTAGGTGGTTCAGTGCCGACCGAGGGCGGCCGCGTCCATGATGCCAGGCGTCGGCGTCACGGTAGCCGCGCCGCGCGCGAAGGGCTGTGTGGCCTCGCGGGCGGGCGCGCCGGCCGCGCCCAGGCCTTGCGCGTGGCGCTTGATGGCCGGCACAATCTCATTGTTCGAGCAGGACCGCGCCGTTTCGGCGTGCAGCCCGCCGAGCCCCGAGCGCTCGCGCCGGTCGAGCGGGCGTGCGTTGGGCTGCGGGCCAAACTGCTGGCGATAGCTGGCCAGCATGCCGTCGATTTTCTTGCGGTTGGCTGCCGGACTGCCGCAATAGATCTCCTGGTAGTAATCCTCGATCCAGATGCGGTCGCTGGCGGGCGCGTTCTCAGCCGCGACGATGACCAGCGCGAGCGCCCGCTGCGCATCCTTGCGCACCAGTGGCTCATGTTCGCCGCGCCACATCAGGTAAGCCAGCACGGCCTGGGCGCTGGCATGACGTTTCTCCGTGGTCAGCACTGACAGCCAGTGGATGGCCAGTTTCTCGCGGGGAAGGTCGCGGGACTGCCCAGTGCGCCGCAAGCTGCCCTCGACAATGAGCTTGGCGAGGTGGAATTGGGCATCCTCGTCGTTGAAGAAGGTGGCGGCATGATGCAGGTATTCAGCCGCACGGCTCGGATCGGGAGCCAATCCGATCTCCGAAATTCCGCTCGTGAGGTATCCGGCCAGCGCCGTCAGCGTCTTGGCCACGAAAGGCGCACGACGATCATAGTCGGGATCGATGTCGGCATGGGCATCGGCCAGGTGTTGATAAAGCACGTACGCCTTGGCCTGATCGGCCCGCGGCCCGGCGGTGTCGGAGTAGATTCGCGCCAGGTAATATTGCGCCAGGAAATCATTATGCGCCGCGGCATACTCGAGCGGATCAATCGCCATGTCGTAATAACCGCTGCCGAATGCACTGATGCCTTGATCCTGGGCCTCCTGCACCGAGCGATAGCGCGGCTCGCCGCCCGCGACGGCGGCCGTCGCGAGGCAGATCAGGACCCAGGTCAATGCGCCGAGACGGCTAGATGTCCGCATAGCAAGCGACTTCCGCTTTTCCACCCGCGTGGGTGACTGCACCGGTGCGCGCGGGACCAACCTGGTCTGCATATTTGCGCAGCACACCGCTCTGATAAGCATTCTTCGGCGCCTTCCATGACGCGCGGCGCTTGGCGAGTTCGGCGTCGGAAACCTTCAAGTCGAGCGTACCCTTGTCCGCATCGACGGTGATCGTGTCGCCGTCTTTGATCATCGCGATCGGACCGCCGAGCGCTGCCTCGGGCGCGACATGGCCGATGCAGAAGCCGCGTGTGGCGCCGGAGAAGCGTCCATCCGTGATCAGCGCCACCTTCTCGCCCATGCCGCGGCCATAGAGAGCAGCGGTGGTCGACAGCATCTCGCGCATGCCTGGCCCACCCTTGGGACCCTCGTAGCGAATGACGATCACCTCGCCGTCCTTGATGGCGCCTTGCTCGACCGCGGCGAACGCATCTTCCTCACAGTCGAAGCAGCGCGCCGGTCCACTGAACTGCAGAATCTTCATGCCGGCGACCTTCACGATCGCCCCATCCGGCGCCAGCGACCCCTTCAGGCCAACGACGCCGCCTGTTGGTGATATGGGGTTGGAAACTGGATAGACAACCTTCTGATTCGTATTGAATTTCACATTTTCCAGATTCTGCTTGATGGTCTTGCCGGTGACGGTCAGGCAGTCCTCGTGCAGCAGACCGCCATCGAGCAGGGCCTTCATGATCTGCGGCACGCCGCCGATGTCGAACACGTCCTTGGCGACATATTTGCCGCCCGGCTTCAGATCGCCGATGTAGGGCGTGCGCTTGAAAATCTCGGCGACGTCGAACAGGTCGAAATCAATGCCGCACTCGTGCGCCATGGCCGGCAGGTGCAACGCCGCATTGGTGGATCCGCCGGTTGCCGCTACGGCAGTCGCGGCATTCTCAAACGCCTTGCGCGTCGTGATCTGGCGCGGACGAATGCCGTCGGCAAGCAGCCGCATCACCGCCTTGCCGCTTTCGACCGCGTAATGGTCGCGGCGCGTGTCGGGTGCCGGTGCGCCCGCCGAACCGGGGATCGCCAGGCCAATCGCTTCCGAAACCATGGCCATGGTATTGGCGGTGAACTGTCCGCCACAGGCGCCGGCGCCCGGGCAGGCGACGCACTCGAGTTCGTGCAGCTCCTCGTCCGACATCTTGCCGGCCGAGTGCATGCCGACGCCCTCGAACACATCGACGACGGTGACATCGCGGCCCTTGAAGCGGCCCGGCATGATCGAGCCTCCGTACATGAACACGCTCGGCACGTTGAGGCGCAGCATGGCCATCATGACGCCGGGTAGTGATTTGTCGCAGCCGGCGATGCCGACCATGGCGTCATAGCAGTGGCCGCGCATGGTGAGTTCGATCGAATCGGCGATCACCTCGCGGCTGACCAGCGACGACTTCATGCCCTGGTGGCCCATGGCGATGCCGTCGGTGACGGTGATGGTGCAGAATTCGCGCGGCGTGCCGCCGTTTTCGTCGACGCCCTTCTTGGCGGACTGGGCCTGGCGCATCAGCGCGATATTGCAGGGCGCCGCCTCGTTCCAGGCGCTGACCACACCGACCAGCGGACGATGGATCTGCTCCTCGGTGAGGCCCATCGCGTAGTAATAGGAACGATGCGGCGCCCGGCTCGGACCCTCGGTCACGTGCCTGCTGGGCAGCTTCGACTTGTCGAACCTCTTGGCGTCCATCTCAACGTCCTCTCAGCCCGTTGTTGCACCGCGCGCCAGACATTCAGCGCGGCCTCGTCGCAGACTTCATCTGCTCCAGGCGCGTCTCAACGAAGCTGTATCCCGCATGCCGCATTTTGGGGACCGCGCAATGCGCTGCCCCATTTGTCGCGTGATAAGCTGAACGGGTTTTGTGGCTCAATAGTGGCACACAGCTCGCTGACCGTTGCATGCGCGCAACAATGAACTCTTTTCATATGCAACCGGGTCAAGAAGCGATCTGGGTCTTGCCATGCCAACCGAAGCGCCCTCCTGGCGCCGAGCGCCTGCAGGTGGCGATCCATTCATAGTCTTATGTGACAATCACCGCTGCATCCCAGCTATGAGAGCCGCGCAGGTGTCAGCCAGCGTGCTATTTGCCAATCTGGCAGCGTACGGTCGTGACAAGTCCGGTGAAGGAGACGGTGATGACGCAAGATATGTCGGAGGCGCCGCCGCAGGGCGCGTTGCCTGCCGCTCCACCGCCGGAAGCTTTGCGGCTGGGCTGGGCCAAGCCACATGGCATGATCGGCCTCAGCATCGTCAATTTCTGCCTGCGCATCATGACGCTGGGCATCTACCAGTTCTGGGGCAAGACGGAAGTGCGCCGGCGAATCTGGTCGGCCGCCCGCATCAATGGCGAGCCGCTGGTCTATACCGGCACCGGCAAGGAGCTGTTCCTCGGTTTCCTGGTCGTGCTCGCGGTCGTCGTCGTCCCGGGCATTCTGGTCTCTTTCGGCGCCGTGCTCTGGCTCGGCCCGACATCACCATGGGTTGGCGTGTTCCAGACTGTGTTCTACCTGTTCTTCTTCTTCCTGACCGGCGTCGCCATCCACCGCGCCCAGCGCTACCGCCTCACCCGCACGCAATGGCGGGGGATCAGGGGCGGCTTGGAGGGCAACGCCTGGAGCTTTGCCTGGACGTACTTCTGGACCGCGCTACTGATTCCACTGACGCTTGGTTGGATTTCGCCCTGGCGCACCACGAAATTACAGGGGCTGCTGAGCAACGGCATGCGCTTCGGCAACCGGCCATTTCGCTTCGACGCCAAATCGGGACCCCTTTATCCGCGCTTTGTCGGCGTTTGGTTCGGCGGATTGGTGTTGCTGCCCGCCCTCTTCGGCGCCCTCGCGCTGATCTACTGGACCAGTGTACAGAAATCGATCGAGCTCGGTATTCCCTCTGTTCCGACCGGTACCCAGATCGGACTGACCATTGCCACCTTCATTCTCTTCTCGCTCCTGTTCGGACTGGTCAGCGCCTGGTATCGTGCGGGCGTGATGAACCATTTCGCGGCCCACACCTGGTTTGAAGGCGCCCGCTTCCGGGCGAATGCCGACGCACCGAGCCTGATCTGGCTGGCGATCAGCAATTTTCTCATCGTGCTGCTCAGCCTCGGCCTGCTCAGCCCCGTGGCCCAGGCACGCTCCGCACGCTATTTCGTGCAACGGCTGGCCATCGACGGGGAGATCCCGCTGGCGGCCATCTTGCAGGGTGCGGAGGATAACTTGAAGCGCGGCGAAGGACTGGCGCAGGCTTTCGATGTCGATGCCTTCTGATCGCGAGCCCGAGGCTCACCAAGGCCGCTACAGCGACGGCAGGAGCGCGGCTGCGACCGTGGTCAGCGTGCGCCTCGGCGCCCAAGGCATGGAAATACGCGGACAAGGTGGCGGCGAGCCGCTGACCTGGCCCTACGACGCCTTGGGGACGGCCACACCGCTCGGCGGGGCCGAGCGCGATGTCCTGGTCACCTGCACGCAGCAGAAAGGCGCGACGCTGTTCGTCGACGACGATACGTTCGCAACCGAGCTTGCCGCCGCAGTGCCCCAACTCACCACGCGGGCAACGCGGCAGCGGCACGCCACGCCATGGATCTTGGCTTGCCTCGCCGTGCTTGCTGTCGCGGGCATCATTTGGGTGATGGACGTGCCGCTGATGCGAACGGCCGCCCAGTTCCTGCCCGACAGTGCACGCATGGCTCTGGGTCAGCAGGTCGTGACGTCGATGACCGCTGGACGCAAAGTCTGCGAGACGCCGGCCGGGCGCGCTGCATTGGACAAGCTGGTGCAGCGGCTATCCGCGGCGGCCCAGGGCGGCAAGCCATTCAAGGTGATCGTCATCGACTGGGCGCTGGTCAACGCCTTCGCCGCTCCCGGCGAGCAGATCGTACTGACGAGCGGACTGATCGCCAAGGCGGGTGGACCCGATGAGGTCGCCGGCGTGCTGGCGCATGAGATCGGCCACGGGCTCGAGCTGCATCCGGAAGCCGGTGTGCTCAGGGCGATTGGCCTGTCGGCCGCGATCGAGCTGATGGCCGGCGGCAATGCCGGCACGCTCGGCAACCTCGGCGTCTTGCTGGCACAGTTCTCCTACACCCGCGCCGCCGAGCGCGAGGCCGATGCGCATGCGTTGCGAATCCTGAAGGCTGCCGCCATCTCGCCGCAAGGCATCGTCGATTTCTTCGCCAAGGTGGACAAGAGCGAAGGCGCTGCGACCGGCCAGATGAATATTCTGAGCACACATCCTCAGACGGCGGAGCGAAGAAAAACCGCTGAGGCGGCGCCGCGCTATGCATCGACCCCGGCGCTGCCGGACGCTGATTGGCGGACGCTGCGCGGCATATGCAGCTCCCGATAGCACGATCGTGCGCGATCAATCCGCTGAGCGGGGATCGAGTGGGCGGGCGTCTCCGCGCGCGGCGCGCTGGCGCTGCTGGGCCGGCGTGATGCGCGGCGCGGGTGCGGCAATCGGCTCGACGGCCGAAGCGGGCGGTGGAACCGCATCCTGCCGTGGCCATTTGAAATCGTCGGTGCGCCCGGGCCGGGGCTGCAGCCATTCGCCTTTGACCAGGACGCGGAAATAGGCGGTCTGGGTCGGCGACATCCGGCGCCTGCCAGCCGTCGCATCGTTGGTCGGTGTGATGGTGCTCAGCACCGTCAGCCCGCCGGCGATGTCCTCGTGCAGCACATCGCCGGGTTGCGGGGCTTTATCGCCGGCCTGGCGTCGAGCGACGAGCGCGACGACGGATGCTGGAATGGCGGGCCGCGGAAGATCCATGGTCAGTGTCTCTTCGCGGCCGTCGGCGCCGGCCAATTTCAGCGTAATGCGGCCGTGGTCGGCTTTCTGCTCCAGCCCCTGGTCACGCCGCGCCGTGCCCTGCGACGGGGAACCGGCCGGGCCGCCTGGCCCCGAACCGGTGGATTTGGTCGCGGCCGGAGCGTCTGTCGCGCTGCCAGCCTTCGTCGCCTCCGCGTTCCGTTGCGGGTTGACGCGCGATTGTTCGGCTTCCGTGCCCGCCAGCGGAATCGACCGTTCGCCGCGCGCCTGGAGGAGGTCTCGCTTCACCTCCCGCTCGACGAAATGGGCAAGCTTGCGATAGCCCGTTCCGGTGAAGCCGATGCCATCGACGTCGCGCAGCAGGCGAATCTTGCCGGTCAGATCCGGGCCACGTGGATTGAAGCTGCCCGCCTCGTCGGCAAAGGCCGAGTGCACGTCGATATATTTCAAACTATTGAGATAGACGCGCTCTCGGACGATCTGATTCATCATCTGCGCGTCCTCGTCGGCCTCCTCGCGGCCGAGCTTGGGTTGGCTCACCCAGTAGACCGCCGCGGCCGGCTTGCGCAACGCCCGGATGACGCGATCGATGCGCCGGGTGTATTCCGCCCGCCATTCCTCCGAGCCGACCGCTGCGCGCCGGCCGTTGGCCAAGCGTACCGAGACGCGGTCGGCGATGCCGAACATGACGATGACAACGTGATTGCGATCGCGCGCCATGCTGTCGTCGAGCGCCTTCATGTCCTCTTCGAAGTCGTTGCGGAAGAGCGACGTGATCGGGCGCCCTTTACGGGCGATCTGCACGCGGCTGTCGCCGGTGAAGGCCTCGACCAAGCCCTCGATCATGCCTTCCGCCCACCAGTCGCCGACCACCTGGAGCTTGTAGGTATCGTTTTCGGGGAAGGGGGTGATGAAGCTCACTTGGCCGGAGTCGTCCTGCGCGCGCGCGCCGGGCAAGACCCCCGGCAGCAGCGCTGCGGCGAGCACGAGAATCAGAAGCGGAACTAGCCTTGCCATGCATGTTGTGTGCCGTGAATTTGCGTCGATTTCAAGCTGCGATCGGCTGACCGCCGGCTGTTCCCAGCGGAACATCGCTCGCCGCCCGGAATTGATACAGCTCAATTCACATCGGCGTGACGCGTAGTCATTGCCGTTGAACAGAACCGAGCAAACTGCCATCTTACTTATAGATAGGGTACACATGGTCAGCGTCAGTACGTTGAACGAGGTCGGGCCGATGTCGGCAATGTATCCCATGCCGGGCGTTGCAGCGGTCGTGGAGCAGTCGCGGGGCAGGGCGCGCCAGCCGCAGCGTCGCGAGGTGGGTTCCGTGTTCGAGCGCTGCGGCGTCACTCTGCACCTGGATGCCGGCGACATCCTGGTCAGCGCCGGCGAGGTGAAGGGCCATATCTACCGGGTCGAAAAGGGCCGGCTCCATGCACTTTGGCACGATCCCGAGACGGGGACGCGGTCAGTTGCCTTCGCGTTCGCTGGCGATCTCGTCGGCCTTGGCTCTCTAGCCAAGACTAGCGTGACCATCGAAGCCGCCACTGATGCGGTCGTGCGGTGTGTTCCCCGCACGGCGCTCGACGAGGTGCTTGCCGAAGACGAACAACTCGCGGCCCAGCATGCCAGGGCCACCGAATCCGAGTTGGCGCTGCTGCGCGAAAGGCTGGTCAGCGAAGGTCGCGCCAATGCGTTGGTGCGCGCCGCCGCCTTGCTGTCGGTACTGGCCGCAACGGCTGGTTACGAAGGTCGCGATCCCACAATCGTCGCCGATGACCTCACGTGCGGTTTCGTCGCCGATCAACTGGGCCTCGATATCGCGACATTGCAGCGGGCACTGCTCGACCTGCGGCAGAGGGGGGTGATCGAGCCGCTGGCGAACGGCGGACTGCGCCTCGCCAATCCAACGGAGATCGACAGGCTGGCGGCAGGATTGACCGAACCCGATCCGGCGCCGGCCAATATTAACGAACTGTTCATCAGACTCTAGACTGCCCGCCCGACCCGTGGCAGTCTTGTTGCATAAAGGGCCGTGTCTGGCCCGCATCCCGGCCTTGCGGCTGCGTGATCGCGGGTTGGATGCGGCCCTTCTTAGTTGCCCGGTTCTGCTGCGGGCCGCGGCGCTCCGCTTTCAAGCGAGCGACTTCCTCACCTCGAACACTTCCATGATGCGGGCGCCCTTGTGCGGGCCATCGCAGACGAACTGCCACTTTCCCACCGAGTAGGTGTCGCACAGCTTGACGCCCTTGATCAGCACCCAGTGGCCTTCCTTGCCCTTGTGGATCGCCAGGATGTAATGCGCCCAGGCATTGCGCGGCTTTTGCATCCATTGCCACAGGCTCGGCCGCTCCTTGCGCGCCAGATGCATGAAGCTGGCAACACGCTTCATGTCGTAGCCGAACACCTTGAGCGCGCCTTCGACCTCGTCGGCATAGGTGCCGCGGACCACCGGCTTGCGCTCCAGCGGAATGTCGCGGAAGGTGCGGATCTCGTCTTCCACGCGGCTGATGGAATAGCCGGTGATCGCCGACAGCACGAAGGGGCCGCAAAAGGCGACGCGGCCGGTGTCGTTCCTGACCTCGTTGAGGCTCGACGTGACACGCGCGACGCTATTGTCCAACTCAGGCTGCATGAGGCTCCTTTCGAAAAAACGCCCAGGTACCCGTGGTTAACGAGAGATTACCTCGTCACGCTTTACGAAGAGTTAAAGGTGGGTCAGATGTGGCTTCAGCAGTCCATGAACCGACGCGGCAGACCGCGATCCAAGGGAAGGGCGTCAAGATGAGCGATGACACGACTGAAAAAGGCTTCCTCCAGGGCCTGCAGACCTACGGCGATCGTGACTTCTCCATCTACATGCGGCGCGCATTCGCCCGCTCGATGGGCTTGCAGACGTCTGAGCTAGCGCGCCCCGTGGTCGGCATCGCCTACACGCACTCCAAGTTCAACCCCTGCCACCGCCACTTTCCCGAGCTGCTCGAGGCCATCAAACGCGGCGTCACGGCAGCCGGCGGACTGGCGCTGGAGTTCCCGACCATCTCGCTGCACGAGTCGACGCTGGCGCCGAATTCCATGAAATTCCGCAACCTGATGGCGCTCGACACCGAGGAGATGATCCGCGCGCAGCCGATGGACGCGGTGGTGCTGATGGGCGGTTGCGACAAGACCGTGCCGGCCCAGCTGATGGCGGCGACGAGTGCGAACAAGCCGGCCATACAGTTGATCGGTGGGCCGCAGATGACCTCGCGCTTTCGCGACGACCGGGTCGGCGCCTGCACCGATTGCCGCAAGTTCTGGACGAAGTACCGGGCTGGCGAGATATCGAAGGCCGACATCGAGGCGGTCGAAGGCCGTCTGGTCACCACCGCAGGCACCTGCGCGGTGATGGGCACGGCCTCGACCATGGCGGCGATTGCCGAAGCGCTCGGCATGACGCTGCCCGGCACGGCGGCCATTCCGGCGGTGCACGCCGACCGGTTGCGCGCCGCGGAGGCCAGCGGCGCCGAGGCCGTCAGGCTGATCCAATCAGGACTCACGCCAAAGCAGATCATCACCGCCAAGTCGGTCGAGAATGCCGTGCGCGTGCTGCTGGCGCTCGGCGGCTCGACCAATGGCGTGATCCATCTGGCGGCGATCGCCGGGCGGGCCGGCATCAAACTCGATCTCAAGCGCCTCAACGAGCTGTCCGACACGACGCCGCTGTTGGCCGCCGTCAAGCCGGTCGGCAACGAGTTCTACATGGAGGATTTCTTCGCCGCCGGCGGCATTGGCGCGGTGATGCGCGAGTTGAAATCCCTGCTCAACCTCGACTGCCTGACGGTCACCGGCGAGACACTGGGCGAGCGGCTGGCCCATGAGGACGGCGACTATGTCGACCGCCGCGTCATCAAGACCGCCAAGGACCCGATCGAGCCGCAGGGCGGCCTGGTGGCGTTGTTCGGCTCGCTCGCCCCCGATGGCGCCATCATCAAGCGCTCGGCGGCAACGCCCTCGCTGTTCGAGCGCGAGGGCCGCGCCGTGGTGTTTTCCTCGCTCGACGACATGGCGACGCGCATCGACGCGCCCGACCTCGATGTCACCGCCGACGACTTCCTCATCCTGCAGAACGCCGGGCCTCGCTCACCGCACGCCATGCCGGAGGCGGGTTTCCTGCCGATCCCGAAGAAGCTGCTGGCTGAGGGCGTCAAGGACATGGTGCGGATGTCGGATGCGCGCATGTCTGGAACCGCGTTCGGCACCATCGTGCTGCATGCCGCGCCGGAGGCGGCGATCGGCGGCCCGATCGGTCTGGTGCGCAATGGTGATCGCATTCGCCTGTCGGTGAAGAACCGCACGCTCGACCTGCTGGTCGATGCGGCGGAACTGGACAAGCGGCGGGCGGCGATGCCGAAGATGGCCGACACGACGGGCTTGCGCGGCTACGACAAGCTGTTCCGCGAGAGCGTCATGCAGGCCCCCGACGGCTGCGACTTCGATTTCTGCCGGTAAGGGTCTGACCCCATTGGCGCCAACATAGTGAACTGTACGCCTATGAATATGATTGCCCGTGCAAACGCCTGCGCCTCCCCGTGCCTAGCCTCCCCCTTGCAACATTCGCCCAATGCGTGATCATAGGCGGCAAAAGTCGGTTGCTTTGCCAGGGAGTGTCGGATGAGCCGCTATCATGAGGTCTACGCCGCTTGGGCCGCCGATCCGCAGGCGTTCTGGGCGGAGGCTGCCCGCGACATCTCCTGGTACAAGTCCTGGGACAAGGTGTTCGATCCTTATGCCGGCGAGTATGGCCGCTGGTTCGCGGGCGCGGAATGCAACACCTGCTACAATTGCCTGGATCGCCACGTCGAAAAGGGCCGGGGCGCGCAAAAAGCGCTGATCTATGACAGCCCGGTGACCAAGACCACGAAGTCCTACAGCTACTTCGACCTGCTGCACGAGGTGTCGACACTGGCCGGCGTGCTGCTCGACATGGGCGTGAAGCGGGGCGACCGGGTCATCATTTATTTGCCGATGATCCCCGAGGCCGTGATGGCGATGCTGGCCTGCGCCCGCATTGGCGCCATCCATTCCGTCGTGTTCGGTGGTTTCGCCGCCGCCGAGCTTGCCACCCGCATCGACGACTCCAAGCCCGTCGCCGTTCTGTCGGCCTCCTGCGGAATCGAGGGCGCGCGCGCCATCGACTACAAGCCACTGCTCGACCGGGCGATCGAACTCAGCGCGCATAAACCAGCCGCGTGCCTGATCTATCAACGGCCGCAGGTCGAGGCCAAGCTGACCTCCGGCCGCGATCTCGACTGGGCCGCCACCATCGCCGACGCCAAGGCGCGCGGACGCAAGGCCGGCTGCGTCGCGGTCGCTGCAACCGATCCACTGTATATTCTCTACACGTCAGGCACCACCGGCCAACCCAAGGGCGTGGTGCGCGACAACGGCGGCCATATGGTGGCGCTCAAGTGGACGATGCGCAATCATTACGGCATCGAGCCCGGCGAGGTATTCTGGGCCGCCTCCGACGTTGGCTGGGTGGTCGGCCACTCCTACATCACGTATGCCCAACTTCTGCATGGGGCCACGGCAGTGCTCTACGAGGGCAAGCCGGTCGGTACGCCCGACGCCGGCGCCTATTGGCGCGTCATCGCCGAGCACAAGATCGCGGCAATGTTCACCGCGCCCACGGCCTTCCGCGCCATCAAGAAGGAGGATCCCAAGGGCGAGTTGATCAAGAATTACGACCTGCGCGGCTTCCGTACGCTGTTTCTGGCCGGCGAACGCGGCGATCCGGAAACCATCCGATGGGCGGAGGAGAAGCTCGGCGTCCCCGTCATCGACCACTGGTGGCAAACCGAGACCGGCTGGCCCATCGCCGGCAACCCGGTGGGGCTTGGCCAGCTGCCGGTCAAGCACGGCTCGCCGACGGTGCCGATGCCGGGCTACGACCTGCAGGTGCTCGACGAGAAGGGCCAGCCCGTATCCGTCGGCCAGACCGGCACGCTGGCCGTCAAGCTGCCGCTGCCGCCGTCCTGCCTGCCGACCTTGTGGAACAACAACGCGCGCTTCCGCTCGAGCTACCTGTCGGACTTTCCGGGCTATTACACGACGTCGGACGCCGGCTATCGCGACGCCGACGGCTACGTCTTCGTCATGGCGCGCACCGACGATGTCATCAACGTCGCCGGCCACAGGCTATCGACAGGGCAGATGGAAGAAGTGCTGTCGCGCCACAAGGACGTGGCCGAATGCGCCGTGGTCGGTGTGGCCGACGCCTTGAAAGGCCAGGTGCCGGCGGGTTTCATCATCCTCAATTCCGGGGTCAACCGGCCGCACGCCGAGATCGAGGCGGAGGTGGTGAAGCTGGTACGCGACGAGATCGGCCCCGTGGCGGCGTTCAAGACCGTGATGGCGGTCAAGCGCCTGCCGAAGACGCGGTCGGGCAAGATCCTGCGCGCGACGATGCGCCAGATCGCCGACGGCGAAGCCTACAAGATGCCGGCCACGATCGATGATCCGGCGATCCTCGATGAGATCAGGGACGTGCTGAAGTCGCGCGGCATGGGCGTGACGGCCAAGCCGTAGGGTGCAATAGCCTCACGCGGAGCCGTGCTCCGCGATGAGGCGTATTGCACCGGGAACACCCACCCTCATCGTGGCATGGCGCAATACGCCCTGCCGGGCTATTGCACCCTACGGACGAAAATCGCCTCACCCCCACAGCTCCCTTGATGGCGGCGCGATCACGCCATCGCGAATAACCAGCCCATGCTCGCGATCGCGCGCCAGCAGCAGCGGGCCATCGAGGTCGACCCAGTCGGCGTCTTGCGCCAGCAGCAAGGCCGGCGCCATGGCCAGCGAGGTCGAGACCATGCAGCCGACCATGATGCGGAAATCGGCGGCACGGGCTGCCTCGGCCAGCGCCAAGGCCTCGGTCAATCCGCCCGCCTTGTCGAGCTTGATGTTGATGGCGTCATAGCGGCCGGCCAGTCGCGGCAGATCGGCCAGAGTGTGCACGGATTCATCGGCGCAGATCGCAACCGGGTGAGGAATGCGCGCCAGCATCTCGTCTTCACCGGCCGGCAGCGGCTGTTCGATCAGCTCGATACCGGCAGCGGCGGCGGCGGCCAAAAGGCGCTCCACGTCGGCCGGCGACCAGGCCTCGTTGGCGTCGGCGACGAGCCGTGCGTCGGGTCGGGCCTGCCGCACCATCGCCATGCGCGCCGCGTCACCCTCGCCGCCGAGCTTGAGCTTGAGGATCGGCAGATGGCGGACTGAACGGGCCTTGTCCGCCATCGCCTCCGCGGTATCGAGGCTCAACGTGTAACATGTCGTGACGGCAGCGGGCGGCGCCAGGCCGGCTAATGCATATGCAGGGCTGCCCAAGGCCTTGGCCTCCCAGTCCCACAGCGCGCAATCGACAGCATTGCGCGCGGCCCCCGGCGGCAGCGACCGTGCAAGCTCCTGGCGCGAGGCGACTGCCGGCAACGCGCGGATGCTGGCCAGTGTGCCCTCGATGGTCTCGCCGTAGCGGGCGTAGGGCACGGCCTCGCCGCGCCCGGTGAGGCGGCCGTCGCTGACGCTGGCAACGATGACCACGGCCTCGGTCTTGGCGCCGCGGGCGATGACGAAGCGGCCGGCTATCGGCCACGTCTCGGCGGTCGCTGAGATGCTTGGGTGCGGCATGCGGGGCTCGCGGCGAAACGTCTACGACAGTCGCCCGCTGGCGTGGGCGAGGAACAGATAGACCCGGCCGGTCTCGGAATTGGCATAGGCCTGCGCCGCCCGCCCGCTCTGATCCTGCTGCTCGGTGCCGCGCAGGATACGCTCGAAGTCGGCGAGATAGCGGTTGACGGTGGCCTGGAAGTTGGAATCGTCGCCAAAGCGCCGGCTGACCTCGTCGAAGGTCGCGCGGCCTTCGGCGGTATAGATGCTGCGGACCATGATGCCGCGCTGGCCGCCGCGCAGCTTCGACCAGATCGCCGATGCGGTGGCGCTGTCGAGTGCGCGGGCGAGCTGGGCGACGTTGAAGACAGGTGGGATCTGCGAGGGCTGCTGCTGGCTGTCGGGGTGGGCGCCGAGCCTGTCGTTGGACGAGGCCCGCGCCAGCAAGTCGCCGAGCGACCAGGATTCGCGCCCATCCGCCTGCGCTTCGAGTGGTTGCGCGGGCGGGCCAGGTGCGGCGCGCGCCGCCTCGGCGGACCCTGGCCGGGACCTTTGAATGGATGTCAGTTCTTGCATCAGCCCGCTGGTCAGGGTGCTGAGAGACCGCTTGCGCTCATTCGCTTCCGGTGGGCGGATGGAACGGTCAGTCGGGTCAAAGGCCCGGTCGGCGTGCGGCCCCGATGCAATCGTGGTCGAGGGCAACCGCAGGGGCGGCGCGATGTCCCTGCCGGCGGCCTCGCGCCGGGTCAGATCGGACATATGCTCGATGGCCCGGAGCTGGTCCTGCAACGACTGGCGAATGGCCATTGCGCTCGACTGGGCGTTGCGCGGCAGTTGTTCCATGAATTGGTTGAGGCGCAACTGCTCCGCCGCAATCTCGGCGGCGGCATGGGCTGCGCGCTTGCGGACCTCCTCGCTGGTGGCGTCGAATCGTGTCGAGAGCATTTCGAGATTTTGCGAAACCTCATTGGACACATTGGTAATGCGGCCGCGCAGATCCTCCAGCGCGCGCAGCGTCTCGCTGTCGGCGGTGAGTTTCAGGCGCTCGATATCGCCCACGGCGGTACGCGCGTGCGCTTCTGTCTGGCGCCGCAGCTCATCGGTGAGCACCCGGGCCCGCCGCTCGGCTTCGCCGATCGAGCCCTCGATCGAGCTGGAATAGCCCTGCATGAACTGGCCGAACTCATCGGCCTTGCCAGACAACCGGTCGAGCGTGCTTGACAACTCGGAATGACGCAACTGCAAGGTCGAGTCGATCTTGGTATTGGCGCTCTCCAGCGAGGCCGCCGCCTGCAAGATATTGCTGCCTTGCGCCTCGAAGCGGCCGGTGGCCGAATTGATCTGCCCAAGGAGTCTCTCGGAGATGTCCTGCAACAGCTCCGATTGGCCGGTGAGGCCTTCGATGGCCTTCATGGATTGGCGGGTGATGGTCTCGCTGGTGCGGCGTACCGATTCGATGCCGTGCAGCAGTGTCTCGTCGAGCACGCCGGCTTGCTTTGCCAGCGTCGCCGACATCGTCTTGGCATGCTGCTCCATGGCCGCCGACAGTGCCGCGGACCGTTCGGTGACGGCGCCATCGATGGCGATCGTCGAGCGCAGGATCGATTCATCGAATAACCTGAGGCGTTCGGAGAAGGCGGAATCTAGGGTCCTGGTGCGTTCCACGAGTTGGTGGTCGAGCGCTTCGGCGCGGCGCGCCAATGTGGTGTCCAGCGCCCGGCCATAGTCCTCGAACACCGACTGCAGCGCAAGGGTCCGCTGATCGAGGCCGGCGCCAATCGTGCGGGCATGTTCATCGAACGTCGCCTGGATCTGCTGGGTGCGCGATCCAAGCGCTACGCCGAGCGCCACAGTGTAGTCTTCGAGCACCGACTGCAGCCGGTTGGAGTGGCCATCCAGTGCGTTTTCGAGCCGGCCGGCACTGGTGTTGACGGAATGCTCCAGTCCGATCGCCGACTGATTGATGGCTCTCTCCAGCGCGGTGAGATTGTGCCCCGCGCCATCGATGACCTGGGAGAGCGTAACTTGTTGTGTCGCCAGCTTGTCGATCAGCGCCGGCACCTCCGTGCTGAGGCCGCGCAGCGTGTCCGTCACCTGCTGACTGGTGCTGATCAGCGCATGTCGCTCGCCGGCCAGCTCATGAATAAGTCCGCGGATCTTGCGCTCGTTTTCCTCGTAGGACCGCTCCAGCGCCGACACCTCGTTGTGCACCAGCGCCTCCAGTTCGCCGGCCCGGCCAAGCGTCCGGCCGACCGCGTCGTTCATGAAGGAAACCTGGCGGCGCACCGCTTGCCCGAGCGAGGCGATGGATTGTTCGGCCATGCGATCGGGCTCGGCCAGCCGAATGGCGACCTCGGTCATCGTCGATGAGCGCAGGCGCAACTCCTCCGCCCGCCAGGCGAGAAGTGCCAGGAAGAAGAACAGGCAGAGGGGAATGACAATGGCGGTCGCTACCAGCAGCGCGTTCGATTTGACGATGAAGTCCGCGAAACTGGTCGCACTGCCGAGCGCCGATTCGATCATGAACCAGGCGAAAACCAGCCACAGCGCCGTCCAGGCGCCGCTGGCGATGGCGGCATATTGGTAGGGCTTGGTCGACGGCTTCTGCTCGAGGGCGTAGATCAGGCCGCCGATGGTCGGCACGTCATCGTTGGCGGCGATGCGGCCGCGCGGTGGGCCGGCCGGCCGGCGGCGTGCGGCCCGGCGGACAGCTGGCAATTCATTGGATTGGGCGGGTATGTCCGCACCAGACTCGTCCGACGTCGCGGCCGGCTCCACGGCAGCCACGTGCGCCTCCTCGTCCCGGTTATTCACCGGTTCGGCCTCTGCCTCACGTATCGTGAACGTATCCTTCGCCATCCGCCCGTCCGGCTCCGGCTCGGCGCCGCCTGCGCCACCGCGGTTCTATTAGCTCAATTGGTGTGGCAGGCCCAGCACTGGCAAGAAGTTTTTCCTTAATTTAAGACGTGGTGCTGCAACCCAAATTGGCCCTCATGGCACCCATTGGCGGGTAGGCCCTGTTTGCGGCAAAAGCAAGGTTTTGGAGGCGTAATCATCGGGCAATGTGGTGCGGGCGCAGAGCCTGTCTGATCATGAATTCGCCGCCTCCCACAATCCGGCCGCCAGCCGGGTGCGCCGAAATGCCTGATGTTGAGCAGACAACGCCATCCGCAGCCCTGCTTATGCTTTATGCGGTGTTAGCCAAAAGCCTGCAATTCACACCGTCAAATTCATGGGATTTTCGGAAGATCTGCGCATGATGCGACCGTCGAGGCGTCGGCATGAGTGCCGGTGCCTGCCGCGGAGAGGGACATGATCGCCAGAATTTCACCTGCTGCCACCGCGCAGGTAGGGCAGGGCTCGTCGGGGCATGCGCCCGGCTTGATGCCGCCAATCGATCTGGCGCACCTTGCCCGTTATACCCTGCATGATGCGGCGCTGGAGCAAGAGATTCTCGACCTCTTTGCGCGGCAGGCGCCGGTGAACCTCGCACGCCTTCGCCAGGCGAACGGTGAAAAGCAGTGGCGGGATGCAGTGCACACGCTGAAGGGCTCCGCTCGGGCAATCGGCGCCTGGCGTCTGGCGCTTCATGCCGAGGAGTGCGAGTTGGAACCCGGCTGGGGTTCGGCCGTCTCCCGGGCGCGCGCGATTGCCGGGTTTGAACGGGCCCTGCAGGACGTGCAGGAGTTCATCTCGTCTCGCTTTGTGCGAAGGTCGGCTTGAAATGTCGACCCGAGCCGGTGCGCGCCCGGCCGGGACTGCGACCGATGCGACCAGCGACCTGTCGCTCGCTTGATTTGTGGCCGTCGAGCCCTCATTCTCCGCCGCGGCGATAGCACCTGCGGCGGGGAGGCCGACTCTCCGTGGCGGCCTGGGGTCGCGGAATGGCTGGCGCCGTTCTGGTAAAATCCAATCGGAGCACTCATAGTCCCATGGCCAAGATTACCTTCGTTCAGCCCGACGGCAGCAGCATTGTCGTCGATGCGGAGCTAGGCCTGACGGTCATGGAATCAGCCAAGAAGCACGACGTTGTCGGCATCGAGGCGGAGTGCGGCGGCGCGTGCGCCTGTGCCACCTGCCATGTCTACATCGATGCCGCCTGGCGCGAGGCGGTTGGCAAGTCCTCCGACATGGAGGAAGACATGCTGGATTTTGCCTTCGATGTCCGCGAGGAGAGTAGGCTTTCGTGCCAGATCAAGGTGACTGCGGCCCTGGACGGGCTGATCGTGCGCGTCCCGGCCAAGCAATTTTGAGCCGACCCGCTGAGCCGGCCGGTGCGTCGCTTGGTGGATCGGCCGGTCACTGGACCAATTCCAACCCCTGGAGTTTGCACAATGGCTGCTGATCCAGCACTCTCTGGCTCACCGGACGGCGCCATCGAGACCGACGCCGTGGTCATCGGCGCGGGTCCCGTGGGTCTGTTCGCCGTCTTCCAGCTGGGTCTGGTCGATATCAAGGCGCATGTCATCGACATTCTCGATAAGCCCGGAGGCCAGTGCGCCGAGCTTTATCCGGAAAAGCCGATCTACGATATTCCCGGACTACCCATCGTCACCGGGCAGGATCTGACCGATCGGCTGCTCGAGCAGATCAAGCCGTTCGCCGCAACGATGCACTTCGGTGAGCGCATCGACAAGCTGACGCGGCACAGCGACGGTCGCTTCCTCTTGGAGACCGACCGCGGTACCGTCTTTGCGACCAAAGTCATCGTCATTGCCGCCGGCGGCGGCTCGTTCACGCCGAAACGCCCGCCGCTCGACCGGATCGAGACCTTCGAGGGCACATCGGTTTTCTACTCGGTGCGGCGCATGGAGGACTTCAAGGGCCAAGACGTCCTCATTGTCGGAGGCGGCGATTCGGCCCTGGACTGGACCCTCAACCTGCAGCCGGTCGCCCGGTCGTTGACCTTGCTGCACCGGCGCGACGAGTTCCGCGGCGCACCCCATTCCGTCGAGCGCATGCGCCAGCTGGTGGCCAACGGCGCCGTCAAGCTGCTGATTGGCCAGATTACGGCGCTGCATGGCGAGAACCGCACCCTGGACGCCGTGACAGTCAAGACCAAGGAGGGCGAGCAGCGCCTCGCCTGCACGCGGCTGCTGCCGTTCTTCGGTCTCACCATGAAGCTCGGGCCGATCGCCGACTGGGGCATCAATCTCGACGGCAACCTCATCCCGGTCGATACCGAGGCGTTCGAGACCAGCGAAAAGGCCATCTTCGCCATTGGCGATATCAACTGCTATCCGGGCAAACTGAAACTCATCCTGTCCGGTTTCCACGAAGCCGCGCTGATGGCCCAGCGGGCGCATGCTTATGTCTACCCCGGCAAAAAGCTGCTGTTTCAATACACCACGTCGTCATCGAGCCTGCAAAAGAAGCTCGGCGTGCGCTGAGGGCTGCTCTGACGTCGGGGGGGGCTTTCAGCGGCGGCGTTTCTGCTCGCCGGTCTTGTCCCACATATCGTCGGCGGTCATCGGTCCCTTGCGGTCGGATGTGCCGGAATCGAGGATGCCGCCAAGGAAGCCGCCATCGTCCTTGGCAACTTTCCGGGCTGGCGGACTGAAGTCACCTGCCAGATGGCGGGTCAGATCGGCTTTGATCTCTCTGGTCTTGGAATCGTTGCAGTAACCCTGATCGCCAGCGACGGCACTGGCGACCGAATTGCGAATGGTATCATAGGCCTTTTCGGCTTTGACCAACTGGTCGGGCGGCGCGCCGGCCTGCATCTCGGCGATGAGGTAGGACGTCTTGAGCTTCGCCGGATCGAAGTTATAGCCGCATTTCGTCGCCCGCGCCGATGTGGCGCCCACCTGGGCGGCGCGCTGCTCGGGCGTCACCGGGGCGGCGGCTACGGGCTGGGCCTGGGAGGCGCCTTCCGGGCCAAGCAGGCTGGCCGTGGAGACCGAGGGCGCGGAGCTGCCGCAGCCGGCGAGCAGCAGCGGGATCAGTACGAGCGATGAGCGGGCAGCAGTCATGGCGGCAATCCTGGCGGCGTGGCCCCGATTCGGGAACCTGAACCATAGCTCTTACGGCGTCTTTTGGTCAAAATCGAGGACACAGTTATCAGATGGTTTCAGCGCATCAACTCCCGCATCGCCTCATCCAGCCCGCCCAGCGTCAGCGGGTACATGCGGCCGTCCAGCATGTCGCGGACAAGCTTGATCGACGGTGTCCAGGACCAGTTGTCGACGAGGGGTTGAGCCAGTTCGTTAGGCGGCCGAGCGGCCACCCGTGGCATCGATGCCGCGCTTTGCGCTCATATAGGCATCATGTGGCTTGCGGATGTAATCGATGGCAGCCTTGCGTGAGGTGCTCTTCCTGACGCCTCCATAGACGGACATTGCGACGGCCAGGACATGCTCACGCTTCAACGGGGATGACGCCAAGTCGGCAAGGGTCCGATCAAATGCCGCCGTACCCGTTTGCTTTTTTAGCCGCTCAATGTAGCTGGCGATCTGGGCATCGATCGGTTCCGGCGTCATGGCTTCCCTCAGTTTGTCTAAGACAGCCGAGAGGGTGCCCGATTCGGCACTGGTGCGCAAAAGTTTGCTAAAGCTTCCGAGGTCCTTTGCCTGCTCTGCCTTGGCTCCTCCTGTTGTGAGAACTTTGGCTAGACACTCGAGGTTTCCAGCAACTTTGATCGCTGTCGATAATTCACCGTTTGCGCAGCGCTCCGCGGGCGGAGGCCCCAGCCTTGAACCGCGCTGAACCAAAGTGGACATTTCCTCGCCAGAATATTCATCGAGAAAACGTGCAACTTCGCGGAGGGCTGTAGCGGTCGCTTCGGCGCCAGCCGCCGCCAAGGCTTCCACGTAAGCGTCTATCGTTTGCCTCGTCTGGCTCAGTTTCACGGCTTTCGCCTCCAACCTCTTTGATCGGCTCCAAGCTTCGGTGCAATCCAATCGCCCAACCTGTCGACTTCGTCCCTTAGATCCCGATGATTCTCATCACGGGATGTTGCGGCGTAAGCGATGCGTTCGCCAGCGTGGTCCCGATATGGTGGGCGTTGCCGGATGAAGCAATCCTCAGGCACTATATCGGGATTTAGCCGCGCTGCCGCAATGCGCCCGCGAAGCTCTTGCAAGGGGCCACATAAATCTCGATGAGTGTTCGGCAGCAGCGTGCACACGACGCCGATAGGCTGTAGGTATGGGCAGATGGCGCGGCTGGCGTCACCCGGCAAGCCGAGCTTATGGGTCGCGACCTGGTCGAGGTAGCGGGCTACGGCATCGCCAGAAAGTCCATCGAGAATGGTTGGGATGAGGAGATGGGTTGCGGCACACATGCCTTGGATGTGCGACGTGGTGAGCCGGGGCGGAGAATCGATGATGATGAGATCGAAGTTGGCCTGGACCTGCGGATCCAGCAACGCTTCCGCCAGCAGATATCGTACGTCCTTGTGTGATCTGACCGGATGGCCTTCACGCAATTTGAGGAACTGCAAAAGATTCGAGATAAAACTGTCGTCGGACAGTGGCAGGAGCCACTCGATCAGCATCCGGTTCTCGGCCTGCGCCAAGTCGTAGTAGGCCGGAATAGTCCAGATGGACAATGGGCTTACCATCCCGCCTTGACTGATGCGTTCCGCCTGACCGAATATACCTCCGTTCCCGAGTTCTCCACTGACAAGGCGGTTCGCCTTTGACGGCTGCACATAGCGACTGTCGACATTGACCGTCATTGTGGTGAACGAGCCTTGGAAGTCCTGATCGATCACCAGAACCCGGAGGGGCAACTCTGTGTTCGGGTCCTGCCGCCGCTGCGTCCATTTTCGAGCGAAGTGAGCGGCCAGGTTTCCCGCAAGTGAGGTTTTCCCCACCCCTCCCTTGGTGGCAGCGGTCATCATGATCGGGATGCTGGTACCCTGAAGATCGCCGTAGTTTGCCGGCCGAGATTTGGGCAGCTTCAGCCAGAAGCCTGGCCCCTCGGTCCGCAAGCCGTCGTGCTGCTGGCGAGCCACAGCCTTTAGGGCGGCTTCGGCGTGGTGCAGAGCTTGGAAAGCGCGATAAAAACGACGGAACAGAACATAAAATGCTCCAGCAAGTAGCGCCGAAATGATCCAAGCGAGCACTTTCACAAAAAGCGAATCCCAGACTTCCGCAATAACGCTCACGCTGACCGACCTGACGATTTTGATCGACCCGACCTTTAGACAGTAGTGTGTCGCGTAAGTGCTGGGATGTCTATCGCATCAGCTCCTTCATCGCCTCGTCGAGCCCGCCGAGCGTCAGCGGATACATGCGGCCGTCCAGCATGTCGCGGACGAGCTTGATCGACGGCGTCCAGGACCAGTTGTCGGCGGGCACGGGGTTGAGCCAGACGCAGTGCTGGTAGATGTCTGAGACGCGGCGCAGCCAGATCGCGCCCGGCTCCTCGTTCATGTACTCCACCGAGCCGCCCGGCACCGTGATCTCGTAGGGGCTCATCGAGGCATCGCCGATGAAGATCACTTTGTAATCGGAAGGGTACTTGTGCAGCACGTCCCAGGTCGGCGTGCGCTGGGTGTGGCGGCGGTGGTTGTCCTTCCAGACGTAGTCGTACAGGCAGTTGTGGAAATAGAAGTATTCCAGGTGCTTGAACTCGCCGCGCGCCGCCGAGAACAACTCCTCGGCGGTCTTGATGTGCCAGTCCATCGAGCCGCCGACGTCGAAGAACATCAGCACCTTGACGGCGTTGCGACGCTCGGGGCGCAGGTGGATGTCGAGGTAGCCCTTGTGCGCGGTGCCCTGGATGGTGCCGTCGAGGTCCAGCTCCTCGGCCGCGCCCTGGCGCGCGAATTTTCTGAGCCGCCGCAATGCCAGCTTGATGTTGCGCGTGCCGAGCTCGACGGTGTCGTCGAGATCCCGAAACTCGCGCTTGTCCCAGACCTTGACGGCGCGGAAATTGCGGTTGGTCTTCTGGCCGATGCGCACGCCTTCCGGATTGTAGCCGTCGGCGCCGAAGGGTGAGGTGCCGCCGGTGCCGATCCATTTCGAGCCGCCCTGGTGGCGGCCCTTCTGCTCGGCCAGCCGCTTCTTCAATTCCTCCATGATCTTGTCCCAGCTGCCGAGCGCCGCGACCTTCTTCTTGTCCTCCTCGCTGAGATAGAGCTGGTTGAGCGAGCGCAGCCACTCTTCGGGGATCTGCGCCGTCTCAGTAGTCTCGCTCATCAGTTCCAGGCCCTTGAAGACATGGCCGAACACCTGGTCGAACTTGTCCAGATGCCGCTCGTCCTTCACCAGCGCGGCGCGCGACAGATAGTAGAAATCCTCCACCTTCTGGCTGGCGAGATCGGCGCCGAGCGCCTGCATCAGCGTCAGGTACTCCTTCAGCGTGACGGGGATTTTTGCCGACTTCAGCTCGTGGAAGAAGGTGGTGAACATGGGGGGAGGCTCACCCCTTCTTCCGCAGCACATTCACCCGGCTGACCTGATCGAACACGAGCTGGCCATTCTCGCGCTGGGCTGAGCCCTCGAAGCGGCGGCGGATCTCGTCCTTATGCTGCTCGAATAGGGCGCCGCGCTTGGCATCGCGCGCGATCTGGTCGTCGGCCCACTCCTCCAGACTCGTGAAGCCACGCCGCGCCCGGTAGAGTCGCTCGGTGTGCGGCGCCAGGCCAACGCTCGCCGCAAGGCGCAGGCACCGATAGGCCTCTGTGCGAATATCGGTCTCGTCGTTGACCAGGCGCGTTGCCTCGAAATAGGTGCCCGAGGGCACCGGCTCCATGACGTAGACCAGACCGCCGGGCTTGACCACGCGTGCAGCCTCGGCCAGTGCCTGGTCCATGCCGGGGATGTGGTGCAGGGAATTGGAGAAGACGACGACGTCGAAGCTCTTGTCCGCGAAGGGCATGGCTTCGGCGCTGCCGACCTGGAAGTCGATGTCGAGGCCCTTCTTTTTCGCGGCCTCCCGCGCCGCGACAATGTCCTTCGCTTTCACGTCCAGCCCGGCGAGGCGCTGGAACAGTGGCGCCATCAGCCAGGTGAACGGACCCGCGCCGCAGCCGACGTCGAGCGCGCTGTGTCCCTTGCCGCCGAGCAACTCCCTGACGATCTCGGCGTGGCTCGACAAGGACAGCGCGGCGATTTCCCGCGCGCTCGGTTTCATGGCGCGACGGATGGCTTCGTCCATGGCGGGGATCCTGGGGCTGGAGAAAGGGCAGACGAACATCGCGCGGGGCGAGGTGGATGGTCAAGGTCGCTGGTCTTGACCGGGCCAGGCACGGACGCGATAGTGGGGGCGCGATTGCGTGAGCCTCATTCATGTATCAGAAAATTGCATCGGGTGGGAGGCGGTATGGTCGGCGATAGTGCGATCGGGCGGTGGCCGTCGCCGCGGCGGATTTTGGCGGGCGTGATGCTGCTGGCCGCGCCGATGAGCGCGGTGCTGGCCCTATTCCCGGCCACCGCGCGCGCCCAGATGCCGCCAACACCCCAGCAGATCTGCCAACTGGCGGTGCAGGCCTCACAGCAAGGCGGCCCAGGCGTCGCCTCGGTGTATGGCCAGCAGTTGCTGCAATTGATTTATCAACAGACCGGCGGCACCGGTGTATACATGCCGCTGGTGCAGCTGGGCCAAATCGTCAACATTTTCATCGGCGGGGTCAATCATTTGCCCAACGGCACGTTCATTTCCTGTCGAGTGATGCACGTCAACGGCTATTCCGACTGGCAGATCGGCTTTTCAGCGTACTCGCAACGCATTGAGAACAGCACATTCATGCCCTACTGGACCGCGGGCCAGACGCTGCCGCCGCAGCAGCCGCCATCGCCGAAACAGCCAACTGGCCCTGCGGCCAGCGTGCCGCCGATCCAGCAGCAGACCGGCAAGCCACCGACTCCGCAGCCTGTTGCGCCGTCCCAGTCAGAAGCGTGCAAGAAGTTCCCCAATCTGTGTTGAGGAGCCAGCGCCATGCCAACCCGTCGTGAGGTCGTGCTCGCAGGTGCGTTGCAGTTGGCGTTCTTGCCGGGCTTGGGTTGTAGCTTGGCATGCGCCGCGGCCACGCAGACGCGCGGCTGCCTCATGCCGCAAACGCAAGTGCAAGCCTCGCTGCGCGGCGCGCGACGGCTGGCCTTCAAGGCCGACGAAACCAGCACTACGTCAGGCGATCGCGATTTCGATCGTGCGCTGGCGCAGACGCTCGCCTACCTCAGCGACCAGTTCGACGTGCTGCCGGGCTTTGCCTTCCTGCAGGATGCCGGCTCGCCCAATGCCTATGCCTCCACGTCGCAGGCGCTGGGCCGCAAGGACGGCTCGGTGATGTTCGGCCTGAAGCTGCTCGAGCGCACACTGAAACTGCCCGAGCACCCCGACGCTCACGTTGCCGCCATCTGCGCGCATGAGTTCGGCCATATCTGCCAGTTCAAGTTGAATGTCGTCGCCCGGCTCGAGAAAGGTTTCAGCACGGGCAAGCGCGTCGAGCTGCATGCTGATTATCTCGCCGGGTTCTATGCCGGCTTGCGGCGGCGCGAGCGGCGCGATTTCCCCGCCGCCGTTGTGGCGCTCGCCCAATACAATCTCGGCGACGATGCCACCAACGAGCCCGACCATCACGGCACCCCCGACGAGCGCGGCCGTGCCGTGGTCGAAGGCTACAAGGCCGCCTTCGAGCGCGGCGAGAGCTTCAAGGCGGCGTTCGAGAAGGGCGTCGCCTATGCGGTGGGGCTGAAGTAGGTTGCCCCTCAATCCAGCATCGCCACCGCGCGCGTCCAGCCGCCCGAGGCGCCCTTGATCTTGCAGGGGAAACAGGCGACCGTGAACCCGGTGGCCGGCAGCGTTTCCAGATGCAGCAGCTTCTCCATGTGGCAGTAGGGCTGCTCGATGCCGGCGTAGTGGCCTTGCCAGATGATCTTTGGATCGCGCGTTGTCTCCCAGGCCTTGGCCATGTGGAAGAACGGCACATCCCATCCCCAGGCGTCGATGCCGCAGACGCGCACGCCGCGGCTGGTCAGATACAGCGTCGCCTCGCGGCCCATGCCGATGCCGGCGGTCATGTATTCGGGCGTGCCGATGCATTCTGAAGCCCGCGTGTTGACCAGCACGATGTCGAACGGGGCCAACTCATGGCCAATGCGCTGCAATTCCGCCTCGACCTCGGCCGCGGTGACGATGTGCCCATCGGGCAGGCGGCGAAAATCGAGTTTGACGCCCGGGCGCAAGCACCAGTCGAGCGGGATCTCGTCGATCGTCGCCATGCGCTTGCCGGTCTTGTCCTTGGAATGGAAGTGGTAGGGCGCATCCAGATGCGTGCCGTTGTGGGTGACGAGCGTGATCTTCTCCCAGGCCCAGCCCTCGCCGTCCGGCAAGTCCTCGGGCTTCAGGCCCGGGAAGAACTTGCAGACCATCTCGGCGTTGTCCTTGTTGGTGAAATACTCGATCTTGGGACGCATGATGTCGGGGTCCAGCACCGTCTCGTTGTCGAGCGTGGACGAGATATCGATGATCTTCGATGGCAACTGCATGGGGATTTCCTCGCGAGATGGCCGGTTGGTTGAGGCGATATTTCAGTGCGAGGTGCCATCAATGAGCGATGCCGTCAACGCTCGCCGCGCAAGCTGATCCTTGGCGCTGTCATGCGTGCCGCTGCTGGCGTAAGCTTGCCGCTGGTCGATACATCGCCAGCAACTGGAGACGCCCGACATGATCTTTGAACGCCGCGCCTATCAATTCCGTCCCGGCATGATCGAGGCGTTCTGGAAGGCGCAGGAGGACTGGAATACGCCCGACGTCTACGGCGTGGTTCTCGATCACAACCTGTCGTATTTCTCGACGGTGGCCGGGCCGACCGACCAGGTGATCCAGCTCTACCGCTTCCAGTCGCTCGATCACTGGCGGGCGTGCTACGAGCAATACTACCGCACGCAGAAGCTCGATTATTTCCAGCTGGTGCGGCCGTGCATGATCCGGCAGGAAAACGGCTTCTACATTGCCCCGCCCGTCGCCGAGCTGGCCGAGCATTTTACCGCCGAGAAACCGCGGCTGCCCGAGCGCGTGGCGGCGGCGGCCGTCAAGGACCCTGGCGGGCTCTGCGTGGTCGAGACGATGATGGATTTTTTTCCCGGCGGTCTCGTGGCCTATTGGGAGGCAGCGCGCAAGC
Source organism: uncultured Devosia sp. (assembly GCA_964498125.1). Taxonomy (GTDB): domain Bacteria; phylum Pseudomonadota; class Alphaproteobacteria; order Rhizobiales; family Hyphomicrobiaceae; genus CAMDBL01. The sequence goes on from CAZCGE010000039.1 coordinate 41,678, forward strand.
ATGGTATCGCCAGCGAAGAAATGGACCGGCCGCACCGCATGGCCGTGCTGGTGTCGCTGGTCGGCCGCATTCACCGTGTCATCCAGTATCACGGTTTTTCGTCGATGGAGGACGCGCAGCGGCACAAGGCCAAGCGGAATGCTGATGCGGGATGGCGCGACTTCACCGAAAGCTACCAGCGGTTCGTGGCTGACACCCAGACCGCCTTCCTCCGGCCGGCGCCGATCCCGCGCATGCGTACGCTGTTTAGGTCGGAGTGACCCCGGACACTTGATCCGGGGGAGGTCCGACAGCGTCGGCGCGTCCCGTCGGAACTCGGCCGGTTTTTTACGTTGCATGCCTCCGGCATGACGGGCGGCCTCGCTCCGACCTAAGCTACCACCTCGGGCAGCCGCGTCGCCTGGGGGGCCCGCTCGATCGCACGCAGATAGGCCAGCTCAACCGGGCCCGGCTCCGCCTCGTGCCGCTCCCAGGCCTGCAGCGTGCCGAGCGGAATGCCGTAGGCCGCGGCAAATCCCGCCTGCGACATGGCGAGTTTCTGGCGGATGAACTTCGCCGGCGAAATGCGGCGCATGCGCGCCAGTCGCTCCTTCGAGATCGGCGGGTTGTCGGGATCGGTGAGCGCGCGGGCTGTCACTTCGTCATCGGTCATCGCGTCGAGGCGCGCCCAATTCTCGGGCGTCATGCCGAACTCGTCTTTCACCCGAGGCGGTCGCTTAGATTTGCGTGAAGTAGCGGTCTTGCTCATGCCGGTTGGCCTTTCGTGCCGAGATGATGCGGATGCGCGGGCCGCGCTGGACGTGAATGACGAGGAGCACCCGCTCCCTGGCCATGCCGAATCGCAGTCAACGCTCTTCGTCAGGGTCGTCGTCGGGCTCGTCGAACGAGAGCGGGTCGACGAAAACCCGCCGTGCCCCTTCGAAGCTGACCCTGTGCTTGCGCAAGTTGCTGGCCAGGGCAATGCAATTCTCCCTCTCCCCATCGCGTTCCCCGAAGCCGCGCCGCGCGATACGCTCGCCACCTCCCGAGCGGTTGAAGGCGCGGCTATCCGGGATCTTCACCGTTCTGAGGCGGGTGAAGATCCCGGCTTCTCTCCGCTCGCGCCGTGAGCGGCGCGGCTGCGGCCGGGAAGGCGAGAGGAGAGGACGCGCAGGGGGAAGAACTGAAACGTCCCGCGGGAAAGCGGGGAGAAGGCGGCCAATGTCGCCCTGCGGACCGTGGATAACTGCTACGAATCACCCATTGTCCACCCGACATAGGAGGCTGTGGGAATGGGTGCGGCTCTGAAACTGCCGGGCGGCGGTGACGCGGAAGCGACAGCGGCGTTCCTCGGCGTCGGCGTCTCGGCGCGGGGCTTGGCGTGGCGGGATCGCTTGCTGCCGGCCATGCACAATATCGCCGGCGCCATCAGTCAGCGGCACGGGCTGCCGGAGATCCTGGGGCGCGTGCTGGCGGCACGCGGCGTCGGCCTCGACGACGTGGCAGTGGTGCTCGAGCCCTCGCTCAAGGCGCTGATGCCCGATCCGAGCACGCTGCGCGACATGGACAAGGCCGCGAGCCGGCTAGCCGACGCCATCGTCGCCGGCCAGACCGTGGCTGTGTTTGGCGATTACGACGTCGATGGCGCCTGTTCGGCCGCCTTGCTGCAGCGGTTTCTGGCGCATCATGGCGTCCGCGCGCGCATCTACATCCCCGATCGCATTTTCGAGGGCTACGGGCCCAATGCAACGGCCATCGAGGCCTTGGTGCAAGAGGGCGCCGGGTTGATCGTCACCGTCGATTGCGGCACCACCAGTTTCGAGCCGCTGGCGGTGGCACGCCAGTTGAACACCGACGTCATCGTCGTCGATCACCACCAGGCCGACGAGCGCCTGCCGGATGTGGCGGCCGTGGTCAATCCCAACCGCCAGGACGATGTCTCTGGTCTTGGCCACCTGTGCGCGGCGGGCGTGACGTTCATGGTGCTGGTGGCGACCGCGCGCGAATTGCGCCGCCGCGGCCACTACAAGGCCGATCTGCTGGAGCCAGATCTGCGCGAGCTGCTCGACCTGGTGGCGCTCGCCACCGTCTGCGATGTGGTGCCGCTGACCGGCCTCAATCGGGCCTACGTGACGCGCGGCCTGAAAGTCATGGGCCAGCGCCGCAACATCGGGCTCAGGGCGCTGTTCGATGCGGCCGGGCTCAACCAGGCGCCGACGCCCTATCACCTCGGCTTCGTGCTCGGGCCGCGGATCAATGCGGGGGGACGCATTGGCGATGCAGCGCTGGGCGCGCGTCTGCTGGCCGGCGACAACGAGATCGAGGCGGCGCGCATCGCCGTGCTGCTCGACAAGCTCAACAAGGAGCGCAAGGCGATCGAGACGCGCATGCTCGAGGAAGCGGTGGCGGAGGCCGATCGCATGCTCGATGCCGATCCCGAGCGCGGCCTCGTCCTGCTCGGCTCGGAGGCGTACCACAAGGGCGTCGTCGGGCTCGTCGCCAGCCGCCTGGTGGAGCGCTTTCGCCGGCCGGCCTGCGTGATTGCCTGGGAGCAGGCCAAGGCAGGCAAGGGTGGCGAGGGCACAGGTTCGCTGCGCTCCATCTCCGGCGTCGATATCGGTGGCGCCGTCCGGGCAGCGGTCGCCAGGGGGCTGCTGGTCAAGGGCGGTGGCCACGCCATGGCGGCGGGCTTGACGGTGGAGCGGGCGAAATTCGGCGACCTCGAAATCTTTCTCTCCGCCCATGTGCGCGCCAGCGTGTCGAGCGCGATGGCCCGCGCCGGCCTCGACATCGACGGCGCACTGACGGCGGCGAGCGTCACTGAGGAGTTGATCGAGCTGCTCGAACGCGCTGGCCCCTACGGCCAGGGCAATCCGCAGCCGCGCTTCGCCTTCCCCGCGCACCGCGTCAAGTTCGCCAAGCCCGTCGGCGAGGCGCATCTGCGCTGCGTGCTGGAGGCCGGCGATGGCCGGCGGCTCGACGCGGTGGCGTTTCGCGCCATCGGCCAGCCGCTCGGTGATCTGCTGCTGGCGGCCGCGGGCGGCCTGCCTGTGCACGTGGCTGGCAACCTGCGCCGCGACACCTGGGGCGGCCGCAACCGCATCGAGCTGCACATCGAGGACGCCGCCGATCCGCGCCGGCAGTGAGGTGTCTGACGCTCCGCGTCAGACACCAAGAACAGGTCTCGCGGATAGACCGAGCAACGGTGTCAGACGCAGAGCGTCAGACACCCCACTCCTACTTCGCCGCGACGACGGCGATCTCGACCAGCATGCGCGGATCGGCCAGCGACGCCGTGATGCAGGCGCGGCCCGGCAGGTTCTCACCGCCGGTCCAGGCGTTCCAGGCCTCGTTCATGGCGTCGCGGTTGCGGATGTCGGTGACCCAGATGGTCGCCGACACCGCCTTGCTCTTGTCGGTGCCGCACAGTTTAAGCAGCCGGTCGATCTCGGCCAGCACCTGCTGGGTCTGGCCCTTGACGTCCTTGCTGGGGTCGTCGGCGACGATACCCGCGGTGAAGACGAAGCCGTTGGCTTCCACCACCTTGGAGAGGATCTTGGATGGCTCGTGGCGTGTAATGGGCATGATGACTCCACAGGGTGAGATGCGAAAGGGTGTCTAACGGTCATAGCACGGCGCTGCTGTTGCCGACACTGGCGGCCGGCCACGCCAGCGTCATCCACCGCGACGGCGCCTGCGCACCAGCGACGGGCTTCCTGACGAATCAAAGTCCTGATAGGCGGTCGGGTGGTCCAAGGCGACCACGCGAGACGATGGAGTTGGTGCAGAATGTGGCGGGCCGCAGGTTACATCGTCGTGGCGTTGCTGCTGGCGGCCTGCACGCATGAGCGTTTGGGCCCGACCCTCAACCATTTCGCCGACTTCCAGGTGACCGCGCCCAGCGGCAACGCCGTGCATGTTTGCCACGCCTATGGCTGCCGCAAGCAGACGCGATTCCGCTTCACCGATGCTGATATTACCAGCCTGCGCCAGCTCATGGACAAGACGCGCAAGGCCGACACGCCGTTCGAGGAGCGCCGCGCAACCGCCTACGCCATCGGCTGGATCGAGCGGCGGGTGGGCGACGCCATCGGCACCGCCAGCGACCGGGCCGGCATGGATTTCGCCGCCTCCGGTGACGCCACGCAGCAGGATTGTGTCGACGAGGCCACCAACACCACCAGCTACCTCATGGTGCTGCATCACAACGGCCTGGTTCGCCACCATACGATCGGCACACCCTTCGCCAAGGATGACTACACGCGCGGCGTCTCCGGCTGGACGCATTGGACAGCGGTGCTGAAAGAGACCAGCAACGGCCAGCGCTGGGCGGTCGACAGCTGGATCTACGCCAATGGCGAGAACCCGGCGGTGGTCGAGGTCGAGAAATGGTACATCGACGCCATCGAAGAATTGCCGCCGCCGACCAAGTGAGCCATGCAGCCCGCGTTGGGACGACTTGCCCCAGCCGATAACGGGTGGCAGAGTTTTGCGACGCCTCCACCAAGGTTGCGCGCAAGGAAACGCCATGAATCTTTCGTACCTGGTCCAGTCGATCGCCCGGCATTCGCCTGATCTGCCGGCGCTGACTTGTGAGGATGTGCAGCTCACGTACGGGCAATTCGAGGATCAAGCCGCGCGCATCGCCGCCGCCTTGCTCGGTAGGCACGGCTTGCCGCGGGGTGCGCGCATCGGCATCGCCATGGAGAATTGTGCCGAGATCCTGCCGGTCATCTACGGCGCCTGGCGCGCCGGCATGATCGTGGTGCCGATGAACTCCAAGCTGCATCCCAAGGAGATGGCCTGGATCCTGGCCAATTCCCAGGCCAAGCTGTGCGTGGCGACGCCAGAGCTTGCCGAGCAGATGTCGAGCCTGCCCGGCGAGGCCTGGCCGCCGATCATCGTCACGGGGACGCGGGATTATCGTGCCTTGTTGCAGGCCGACGGCTTGCGTGGCGATCCTGGCACGGGCGAGCCCGACGACGTCGCCTGGCTGTTCTATACCAGCGGCACAACCGGACGGCCGAAGGGCGCCCAGCTGACGCACCGCAATCTGCTGGTCATGTGTTACGCCTATTACTCCGACGTCGAGTCGGTCGGGCCTGGCAATACCTGCCTGCATGCCGCGCCGCTATCGCATGGCTCGGGCATGTGGGCCTTGGTGTTCATGGCGCGCGGTGGCCACAACGTCGTGTTGCCGGGCTCCTTCGATCCCGATCGGGTTTATGCCGCCATGGCGCGCTATCCGGCCGTGTCGATGTTTGCCGCGCCGACGATGGTCGTGCGTCTGATCAACGCGCCGCGTGCGGGTTCGGCCGACGCGCGCAACCTGCGCACGATCAGCTATGGCGGCGCGCCGATGTACGTCGCCGACACCAAGAAGGGGCTGGAGCTGTTCGGGCCCAAGCTGCACCAGCTCTACGGCCAGGGCGAGGCGCCGATGACGATCACGGGCCTGTCCAAGGCGATGCACGCCGACCGCACCCATCCCGACTGGGAGCAGCGACTGGCCAGCGCCGGCATCGCCATCACCGGCGTCGCGTTCAAGATCGTCGACGAGCAGGGCAGGGAATTGCCGCTGGGCGAGGTCGGCGAGATTGTCACGCGCAGCGACTGTGTGATGAAGGGCTACTGGAACAACCCGGAGGCCAACGCCAAGGCGATGCGCGATGGCTGGCTATGGACCGGGGATCTCGGCAGCACCGACGCCAAAGGCTTCCTGACCATCAAGGACCGCTCCAAGGACATGATCATCTCTGGCGGCTCCAACATCTACCCGCGGGAGATCGAGGAGGTGCTGCTGACGCACCCGGCCGTGCTGGAATGCGCCGTCGTCAGCCGCCCGCATGCAGAATGGGGCGAGGAAGTCATCGCCTACGCCGTGCCGCGACCGGGAAGCAACCTCACGCCAGCCGCACTCGATCAGCTTTGCCTCGACAACATCGCCCGCTACAAACGCCCGCGTGGCTACCGCGTGGTCGAGGCGCTGCCGAAGAACAACTACGGCAAGGTGCTGAAGACCGAGCTGCGCGAGTGGCTGAAGAAGGAAGTGGGACGCAGGCCTGCAAGGCCTTGAAGGCCGAGGGCGTCGGTGCCCGACGCTCCGGTTCGGACAGCGATGCGCGGTCCTCATTGCGCGGTTGCGTCAATTGTCGGTCAGCACCGCGACGGTACCCGATGTAACGATGATATCATCGTGGGTGACGAGCGTCATGTCGAGCACACGCGCTGTCGCAACGATGACGCGGTCGAACGGATCTGCGCCGGGAATCTCGAAATTATCACACTCGATCGCGATCTCGTGCGTCAGCGGCGCCTCGATCAGCGACGTCGAGGCGAGGGCATTGCGCGCCCACAGGCCAGGATCGCCGACGGTGCGAATTCGACCTGACCGCACCAGCAGAATCAACTCCACGATCGATATTGGAGACAACCACGCCTCGTTGCGCGGATTGTCGAGGGCCGCCCTGATCTTTCGCCCCACGCGGCGCGGAGCGAGCACACTGTGGAGCCAGATGTGCGTATCGATGAGCAGCTTCATGGATCGGAAGCGTCGGACTTCGCGGCGCGGCTGATCCTGCGATCCGACTTTCCCTGGAGATCCTGTTGCCAGTTCGGCCAGGTCGGCCCCACGATGTCGCCGACAATCTCTGCCGTACCCGCCATGCAGCCGAGCCAGCTGCGCCGCTCCTTGGGTGGGCTAGGTGGACCGATTTCGGCAACTGGCGTCCCGCGCCGCGTGATCACGACCCGGCGCCTGGATTTTGCCACGTCGTTTATCACAGCTGCGCAATGCGCCTTGAATTTCGAGATCGGCATCTTGTCCATGGGCGAGATTGTATCTTGACTGGTTGAACAGGTCAAATCGCCACTGCGGGTTCCAGGCTAACTGACCAGGGGGCAGACACCGCCGCCAACACCACCGCACTAGCCAAAGCTGCCGCACTGCACTAGAACGCCTCGGCCATGCCCAAGCGCACAGACATCTCCTCGATCCTGATCATCGGCGCCGGGCCCATCATCATTGGGCAGGCCTGCGAGTTCGATTATTCCGGTACCCAGGCCTGCAAGGCCTTGAAGGCCGAGGGCTACCGTATCGTCCTGGTCAACTCCAATCCGGCGACGATCATGACCGATCCGGAGCTGGCGGACGCCACCTACATCGAGCCGATCACGCCGGAGATCGTCGCCAAGATTATCGAGCAAGAGCGCACCGCCCGGCCCGGCGACACGCTCGTCCTGCTGCCGACCATGGGCGGGCAGACCGCGCTCAACACGGCACTGGCGCTGGAAAAATCCGGCGTGCTCGCCAAGTGGGGCGTCGAGATGATCGGCGCCAAGGCCGCCGCCATCAACATGGCAGAGGATCGCCAATTGTTTCGCGAGGCGATGGGCCGGATCGGGCTTGCCACACCGCGCTCCAGGCTCGCCCACAACCGGCAGGAAGCAGGCGCGGCACTGGACGATATCGGCTTGCCGGCCATCATTCGCCCATCCTTCACGCTCGGCGGCACCGGTGGCGGCATCGCCTACAACCGCGAGGAGTTCTTCGAGATCATCGAGCGCGGGCTCGACGCCTCGCCGACCAAGCAGGTTCTGGTCGAGGAGAGCGTGCTCGGCTGGAAGGAATTCGAGATGGAGGTGGTCCGCGATACGGCGGACAACTGCATCATCATCTGCTCGATCGAGAACGTCGATCCCATGGGCGTGCACACTGGCGATTCGATCACGGTGGCGCCGGCGCTGGCGCTGACCGACAAAGAATACCAGATCATGCGCGATGCCTCGATCAAGGTGTTGCGCGAGATCGGGGTGGAGACCGGCGGCTCCAACGTGCAGTTCGCGGTCAATCCAGAGGACGGCCGCCTGGTCGTCATCGAGATGAACCCGCGCGTGTCGCGGTCCTCGGCCTTAGCATCGAAGGCGACCGGCTTTCCCATCGCCAAGGTGGCAGCCAAACTTGCCGTTGGTTACACGCTGGACGAACTCGACAATGACATCACGGGTGGCGCGACGCCGGCCTCGTTCGAGCCGACCATCGACTATGTCGTCACCAAGATCCCGCGTTTTGCCTTCGAAAAGTTCGCCGGCGCCGACCCGATGCTGACCACCTCGATGAAGTCGGTCGGCGAAGTGATGGCGATCGGGCGCACGTTCGCGGAAAGCCTGCAGAAGGCGCTGCGCTCGATGGAAACGGGCCTGACCGGCCTCGACGACGTCGTCTTCGAAGGCCTCGGCCAGGGTGACGACAAGAACGTGATTCGTGCCGCGCTGGGCCAACCCACGCCGGACCGGTTGCTGAAGGTCGCGCAGGCATTGCGGCTCGGCTTCGACGTCGAGCAGGTGCATGCCTCTTGCAAAATCGATCCATGGTTCATCGCCCGCATCGCGGAAATTCTGGCGCTGGAAGCGCGCGTGGAAGCGCATGGGCTGCCGGCCACGGCCGGCCAGCTCAGGATGCTGAAGGCGGCCGGTTTCTCCGATGCGCGCCTGGCCAAGCTTGCAGCCAAGAGCGAGGCCGAGGTCGGTCAGCTCAGGGCCAAGCTCAACGTGCGGCCGGTCTACAAACGCATCGATACCTGCGCCGCCGAATTCGCCTCGCCGACACCTTACATGTACTCGACCTACGAGACACCGCTGGTCGCCGCCTCCCCACAAGGGGGAGGGGAACCCGTCTCGGAGGCCGATCCCACGCCGCGCGAAAAGATCATCATCCTGGGTGGTGGACCCAACCGCATCGGCCAGGGCATCGAGTTCGACTATTGCTGTTGCCATGCCTGCTTCGCGCTGTCGGCCGACGGCTTCGAAACCATCATGATCAACTGCAATCCCGAGACGGTCTCCACCGACTACGACACCTCCGACCGGCTCTATTTCGAGCCGCTGACAGCGGAGGATGTGCTGGAGATCATCCGTGCCGAGCAGGTCGGCGGGCCGGTCAAGGGCGTCATTGTCCAGTTCGGCGGGCAGACGCCGCTGAAGCTGGCCGGAGCCCTGGCCGAAGCCGGTGTGCCGATCCTCGGCACGTCGCCGGATGCCATCGACCTCGCCGAAGACCGCGACCGTTTCAAGGTGCTGATCGAGAAGCTGCAGCTGCGCCAACCCGAAAGCGGCATCGCGCGCACGCCGGGTGAGGCGCGGGCGGTGGCCGACCGCATCGGCTATCCCATCGTCATCCGCCCCTCCTATGTGCTGGGCGGACGCGCCATGGAGATCTTGCACGACGGCGGCGAGATCGACCGCTACATCGCGCGGCTGTCGGCGACGCTCGACCGGCCATCCGAACTGGTCGTCAATGCCAGACGTCCACTGCTCATCGATCGCTATTTGACCGACGCGGTCGAGGTCGACGTCGATTGCCTGGCCGACGGTCGCGACGCATTCATCGCCGGCGTCATGGAGCACATCGAGGAAGCGGGCATCCACTCGGGCGATTCGGCCTGCTCGCTGCCGCCGCATACGCTCAGCGCCGACATGATCGCGGAACTCGGCCGGCAAACCAAGGCGATGGCGCGCGCACTCGATGTCGTCGGCCTGATGAACGTGCAGTTCGCCATCAAGGACGGGCTGGTTTACGTGCTCGAGGTCAACCCGCGCGCATCGCGCACCGTGCCGTTCGTGTCCAAGGTGGTCGGCTTGCCGGTCGCCGCCATCGCCGCACGCATCATGGGCGGCCGCCCACTCGCCGCGTTCAATCTCAAAACGCCGAAGTTTTCGCACATCGCCGTCAAAGAAGCCGTGTTCCCGTTCTCGCGCTTTCCAGGCGTCGACCCCGTGCTCGGGCCCGAGATGCGCTCCACCGGCGAGGTGATGGGCATCGATCGCGACTTCGCCGTTGCCTTCGGCAAGAGCCAGATCGGCGCCGGCAGCAAGCTGCCGCTGTCGGGAACCGTGTTCGTTTCCGTCAAGGCTGCCGACAAGGACCGGATTCTTGCTCCCGTGCAGGAATTGGCGGCGATGGGCTTCAAAATCATCGCAACGCGCGGTACGCGGCGTCACCTTGAAGCCAACGGCATCGCCAGCGAACACGTCAACAAGGTGCTCGAAGGTCGTCCACACATTGTCGATGCCATGAAGAATGGCGACATCGCGCTTGTATTCAACACCACCGAAGGCGCCAAATCCCTGGCCGACAGCAAGGACATCCGGCGCACGGCTCTGCTGAACCATATTCCATATTATACTACATATTCCGGAGCCTATGCGGTAACACAGGCCATCAAGGCGCTGAACGCCGATAGTCTGAATGTGGCGCCCTTGCAAAGCTTCTTCAGCCGCACGACATGATGCGACCGGACCGTGTTGCCGATCTTGTCAAGAATCCGGGCTGGCCAAATCCGCAAGAGTACGCAAGACTTGGCGTTTCAAGTCTCGAGGCGGATGGGGCCGGCAGGGTTCTGCTGGCGGCTGATGAGCTGACAAACCTGCGGGGCCTGCCGCCCGGTCTGATACCGTGTAGGTCGGCGGGCGAGCCGTGCGTACCGGCATGACATCCCTGCCGCAAGTCGTGCGCTTTCCGGCGGAGAGACTTTGTCGTTCGATCAAGTTGAATTGGAGTGACGTATGGAACGGGTGCCGATGACCAGTGAGGGCTTCGTAAAGCTCGAGGGTGAGTTGCATCGTCTCAAGGCCGAGGAGCGCCCGCGCATTATTCAAGCGATCTCGGAGGCGCGCGCGCACGGCGACCTGTCGGAAAATGCCGAGTACCATGCGGCCAAGGAAGCGCAGGGCATGAACGAAGCCAAGGTGTCGGAGCTCGAAGACAAGCTGTCGCGTGCCGAGGTGATCGAGGTCTCCAAGCTCAGCGGCGACACCGTCAAGTTCGGCGCCACGGTGACGCTGGTCGACGAGGACACCGAGGAGAAGGTGAAATACAAGATCGTCGGCGACCTGGAGGCGAACTTGCGCGAGGGCAAGATCTCGATCTCCTCGCCGATCGCGCGTGCCATCATCGGCAAACTCAAAGGCGACACCTGCGAAGTGACGACGCCCAAGGGTTCCCGCTCGCTGGAAATATTGAAGATCGAGTGGAAGTAGCGCGCGCGGGCGGCGCGGCGAGCGTGGCTGCGCCTCACCCCTTCGGCCAGTTGTCCCTGATCCAGCGCGCAAGCCCCTCCTCCGCGATCTCGCCGGCGGCGAGCGAGATGATCGCGGCTGCCGCCTCTCCCCTGTCTGGGGTAAAGGCGACGCCGTTGAGTTCCAGGAAAGTAATCATCGCAATGAAGGCAGCGCGCTTGTTGCCGTCGATGAAGGGGTGATTGCTGGCAATGCCATAGGCGTAGGCGGCTGCCAGAGCCGCCAGGTCCGTCTCTCCGTAGTGCCACTTGTTGACGGGCCGCCCGACCGCCGACTCGAGCAACCCCGCGTCGCGCACGCCGACCGGCCCGCCGAAAATGGCAAGCTGCTCGGCGTGGAAATCCCTGACCTCGGCGGCGGTCAGCCAGATCGGCTCGCTCATTTGGCCAGTTCTTTGAGCGTGTCTCGGTACTCGCGCATCACATTGCGGGCAATGCGCATCACCTCGGCATGCTTGGCGTCATGCGGCGTGACCTTCATGGTCTGATCGGGCTCAACCGTCACGAACACCTCGTCCCCCTGCTGCAGGCCCAGCCGGGCCAGCAGCTCCTTGGGCAGGATCAGGCCGGTCGAGTTGCCAATCTTCTTGATCTCGAGCTTCATGGGCTGGGCTCCGTGGCGGGCTGGCAAGTGCGTTGTACAAATTGTATAACGCAACTGCGCCGCCGGCGCTAGAGCCGTCCTGCCAACGGGTGCTCATGGCCTCCAACGAGGCAGAGGTGTTGCCAATCGCCACCCCCCAATTGTGCGAACATGGCCGCGGCGCGACGGGTATCACCCCGTCCAATTGCCGCCGTTGACGTCGAGCACAGCGCCGGTGGTGAAGGCGGCGCCGGGGGTGCATAGGTACCACATGGCGTGCGCCAGTTCCTCGGGCCGGCCCATGCGGCCGACGGGAATGGTCTTTTCGCGCTTGGCGAGTTCCTCGGGCGAATGGCGTTGCACACGCGGCGTTTTGACAAGGCCCGGGGCGATGGCGTTGACGGTGATACCGAACGGCGCCAGCTCGATGGCAAGCCGCCGCGTCATCCCCAGAATTGCCGCCTCGTTGGTCGAATACTCGATCGAGGAGCCATTGCGCGCGGTGCGGCCGGCGACCGAGGAGATGTTGACGATGCGGCCGTAGGTGTTGGCCTTCATCGACGGCACCAGCTCGCGCGTGATCAGGAACTTCGCGGTGACGTTCCAGTCGAAGTTGCGCAGCATGTCCTGTTTGGTCACCTGCTCCAGGGGCGGTGCATCGATAAAGCCGCCAGCAGTGTTGCACAGGATGTCGGCGCGGCCCCAAGTGTCGAGGATTTTCTTGGCTGCCGCCTTCACTTCGGCCTCGTCGGCGCACTCGGCCTTGACGAACATCGCCGTGCCACCCGCATCGGTGATCTTCTTGACGACGGCGTTGCCCTTTTCCGGTGTGCGACCGATCACCGCCACCTTGGCGCCCTCGGCGCCAAAGCGGATGCAGGCGGCCTCGCCCATGCCGGCAGTGCCGCCGGTGACGACGGCGACCTGGCCTTTGATCGATGTCAGCGAGTCCACGTGTTCTCCCCTTTGCTCTTGTCAGTAAGGTCTCGTCCTTTGTTTGTCGCATTCTCTACGCCAAACCGGTGCCCACTTTGGCGGAAAATGCTCTAGTACCAAAGACCAGGAAAGCGATAGCGCGGGCGCATTTCGATCGGCCCCCAGCCAGCCATGCTCACCATCGGTTCCTCCACCACGACGATCTGCGGCAGCTCAGGACGCCCTTTCAGGCTGACGAGGCGGGCGATCCGCTGCTCCGTGTCGGGATGCGAGCGCAACAGCGACGGCATCGGGATCCGCCGGGCCGGAACAGGCAGCATCAAGTCCTCCCAGACGCGGCCGGTATAGGTCTCCAGGCGCCGCAATGCCGAGGCGAGGCCGATCGGGTCGCCGGTGATGAGGGCACCTTCCAGGTCGGCGTCATATTCGCGAGCACGAGATAGGCCGAGCTGCAGCAGGTTGCTCAGGGCGGGGGCAGCGTAGAGGAGCACAATCGCCCACCAAGAGACGATGGGATCGCCCAGCAGCGTGCCCGGCACGTTGAGAACGGCGAGCACCACGGCCGCATAGGACAGCAGATGCGTGATGCGGCTCATGATGTCGGCCAGACCCATCACGCTGAGATCGTTGTTCTTGATGTGGCTCATTTCGTGGGCCAGCACACCGACGATCTCGCGCAGCGTCAGCCGGCGCAGCAAGCCTTCCGTCACCGCGATCGCCGCATGCGATGGTGTGCCGGCCGCAAAGGCATTGAGCGCCATGCTGGGGATGACGTAGAGCCGTGGTACGCTCGTCATCTCGGCGCGCTGTGCCAACTCGGCGATGATGGCGGGCAGCCGACTTCCCTGGACGGGGTCGATCGGCCGGGCGCGATAGAGCCGCATCAGGGCTGCAGGCGGCATCTGCGGCGCCAGCAGGGTGATGGCGACGATGATCGCGATCGTCGCCAGCAGGCCGGGCGCGCCCCAGATCAGCCATGTTGGCAGCGCTAGCAGCGTGCCCATGCCGGCGAACAGCAGCACCGAGTGGGTCAGATTGCGCTGCCGATGCGCGCGCTGTGTTTCTTCGTCGAGAATTGGGCCCAATGCCGGCCTCCCTGGCGTCGCAGGTGGTCACGTGCATAGCCTCCCCGTTCCCGGGGAATTGGTCAACGCCGCAGATTCCATGTGTCCCAGATTCCATGCCCCAGACTCCACGCACCTGACGGCATTTGTCGATGTCGAACGGGGACAACGCTGGCGATTGGAACTCGGCGATCAGAACTTGGCGATCAGCGCCATATCGGTGGACACGTGCTCCAGTTTGCACGCGGACGCGATGGCGGTGGGCACGATCCGGTCGGCGCGCTCGACGACATTGAAGCTGACATCGAGCCCCGGCCGGATGAAAGCATCGGTCTTCATGTGCGCCAGCAGGTCGAGGAACGGTGTCCAGAAGCCGTCGATGTTGGCGACCACGATCGGTTTGTCGTGGCGCCCCAGCTGCGACCAGGTCAATTGCTCGACCAGTTCTTCCAGCGTGCCGATACCGCCGGGCAGCGCGACGAAGGCATCGGACCTCTCGAACATCAACCGTTTGCGCTCGTGCATGTCGTTGGTGACAATGATTTCATTGGCGGCCTTGAGCGGCTGTTCGCGATCGGACAGGAAGGCGGGAATGATGCCGGTCACGCTGCCGCCGTGGGCCAGCGTGGCGCGCGCCACCTCGCCCATCAGGCCAAGACTGCCACCGCCATAGACCAGGCCGATACCATGCTCCGCCAGCGAACGACCGAGTGTCCGCGCGGCTTCGGCATAGACGGGATTGTTGCCTTTGCCGGAACCGCAATAGACGCAGATGGTGCGGAGGGTGTGGGTTGGTGCCGGAGCAGCTATTGTCATGTCGTTCATAAGAGTTGTCCATTTCCTAATTCTTTGGCCCTGGGACCTGGACGGCCCATGATCCGAGGCCTGTGAGGCGTATTTGCGGCGCCGAGTATTACGGTTGCAAAATCAAAATCTTGGCGCATTAACCACAACAGTTCGAATGGTGGCGATCGGGTCTGATTCGCACTAGTGTAATCGGAAAGTCGTGAAAGTTGCCTGAAGCGCATGCGATGCCCTGTTGGCCGAGCGTTGCACAGAGCCATTGGGGTGCTGCTGGAGAGGACGCTGGCATGCTGGTCATTGGACGCATCGCGGCTGGGCCGGGCTGGGTGCTGCCGCCCGTTGTGGTGCTGTCGGTGATCTGGGCCGGTCTTGCGACCGCACAATCCCCGCCAGCTCCCGTTCCCTCGCAACCGGCGGCCGCCTATGCGGGGCCGAATGGCGGTGGTGCCGAGGCTACGCCCGCGCCGGCGGAAGCTGCCCCATCCATCACGGGCATCAGGATTGATAGCCATCGGGTGACGTTCGAAGGCCTTGGCGTGGCCGGGCGTTTCGTCGATGTCCGGCAGGACCAGCGCCTGCTCGGCATCGCCACCGTCGACGACAAAGGTCATTGGGGACTGGTGATCGAGCAGCCATTGCCGATCGGCGAGCATCGGATCACAGCATCCTCGCGCGCAGTGGCCGGCACCGAGCTTTTGGCCGGGCCGGTCGTGCTGGTGTCGATTCCGGAGGGGTTCACCGGGTTGGCCAAGCTGTCTCAGCCAGCCGGCGCGGGCCGGGAAGGCGCGACGCTGGCGGCGCTGGAAGCCGAGTTACAGCGCCGCCACGCCGAGGAAATGGCGGCGGCGGTTTCGGAGCATTTTTCCGAGATTCTGGCCACGACGCAGTGGCAGCGCATTGTCGAGCCCAAGGCTGCAAAGGAAACTGAGACCCGGCGCGAGCCAGCTGCGACCGAGGCTCCGGCCGCGGTCGCAGCGCCCTTTGCCGCGATCAACGGTTGGTTCCAGCACGGCGCACGCGCCTATCACGAGCAGGTTGTGCATCGTTTGTCAGCGCCCCCCGCCGCAGAGGTGCGGCACGGGCAAACCGAAACGTCCTTGTTGGGCGGCGTGCAGGACTGGCTGACCCAATCGCGTCGCGAATATCACACGGACATCGTCAGCAAGCTCTCGCTGCCCGCGTCCCTGGCCTCCAGCGATGGCGCCGGCCGGCCACCGCCGCCGCCCCCCCAGGCGATGCCTGCCGCGAATACTATGGAAACGCGCGCCGCCGCGGAGCGGCAAAAAGTCGAAGCGGAGCGCAAGGCCGAGGCCGACCGCGCCGAAGCACGGCGGCTGGCCAACGCCAAACGGACCGAGGACGAACGGCAGGCCGCCGAGGCTGCCAGGGTTGCCAAGGCCGACGAGGCCATGCGTGTCCGGGAGGCAGCGGCCCACGCGGCCGAGCGCAAGGCACAGCTCGAGGCGCAGCGCCTGGCCAGCCTGGATTTGAAGGCAAAAGAGGATGCCACGCGGGCGTCGGTAGACAGCCGGCCCGCTGCGTCATCGCTGCTGGACAGTGGGCGGGGATCGCCCGCTCGCGTCGCTGCCGGCTTCAGGTCCGAGGCCGATTATCGCAGGGTCATGCTGGAGGCGGCACGTGCACCGAAGGTGCGGCCGGATGCCACTCCGCCATCGCGGCGGACCAAGCCGGCGGCCGAGCGACGAGCAAGTCTCGATACCGACAAGATGCACGAGCGCCGCAGCGCGGCGTCCGTCAGCGCCTTCCAATCGCTCGGCTTCAAGTCGGAGGACGACTATCGCAGGGCCCTGATCCAGGCATCGCGGGCGCCCAAGGTGCTGCCCGAACGTGGCTCGCGGCGCAGCGATGGCAGTCGGGCGCAACCGGTGCGTGAGGCGGCCAATCGGCCCCCACACCAGGAACAGCGCCTCAACCTGGGCGCCGGCCGGGCCGCGCCGCCACCGGGCCGGCGTGAGGAGCGGCCGGTCGCCGATTGCCCCGCCGCGGGCCGGCAGATCTCCCTGCCTGGCACCTATGTGGTCCGCAATGGCGACACACTGTGGAGAATTGCCCAGCGGCACTACGGCGATGGTGTGGCCTACCCCAGGATTGCCAGGGCCAACCGGGCGACCGTTCCCGACCCGGACCTGATCGAGCCGTGCCAGAGCCTGGTACTGCCGGGACGGGCCAACCGTTGAACCTCGCCTGTAGACTGCGCGCGGCGCCCTTGCGGCACGCCCTCGGCTGTGCCTAATGCGGCGACAGACGACGTCATCCAAGGCAGGCACCCATGTCGCCACATCTCCGGGGGTTTCGCGGGCCGGGGGGCAAGGCCAACCCGCTCGACCTCGCCAATCGTTTCGACCAGTGGACGGTGCTGAGCGGTCTGTTGCCGTTCGTGTGGCCGGCCGGCCGGCCGGATCTGCGCGTGCGCGTGGTCCTGGCCTTCATCGTGCTGGTGCTGGCCAAGCTCGTCACCATCGCCGTGCCGATTTTCTTCAAGGAGGCGACCGACTGGCTGACGACCAATGCACCGGCGGCGGGCGCAGGCGGCGTGGCGCGCGGCCTGGCGTTCGGCGCCGCCATGCTGATCCTCGCCTACGGCACGGGCCGTGTGCTGATGATGGTGTTGAACCAGACCCGCGACGTGCTGTTCACCAAGGTCGGGCAGAACGCGGTGCGCGAGCTCAACAACCGCACCTTCCAGCACCTGCACCGCCTCTCGCTGCGCTTCCACCTGGAGCGGCGCACCGGCGGACTGTCGCGCGTCATCGAGCGCGGCACGCGCGGCATCGACCTGATCATCCGCATGGGCATCCTGAACGTGATTCCGACGGTGCTGGAGCTGGTGCTGATCTGCGGCATCTTGCTCTGGTACTTCAATGCGATCTACGTCGTCATCACGCTGACCACCGTGGCGCTCTACCTCTGGTACACGTTCGCCGCCTCGGAATGGCGCATGTCGATCCGCCGCGAGATGAACGACAGTGACACCGAGGCCAACACCAAGGCGATCGACAGCCTGCTCAACTACGAGACCGTCAAGTATTTCGGCAACGAGGCGCACGAGGCCAGGCGCTTCGACGCCTCGATGGCGCGCTACGAGCAGGCCGCGATCAGGACCTACTATTCGCTCGGCGTGCTGAACTCGGGCCAGTCGCTGATCTTCACCGCCGGCATGACCATCTCGATGCTGCTGGCCGGGCGCGGCGTCGCCAATGGCACGCTGACGATCGGCGACTTCGTCATGATCAACGCCATGATGATCCAGCTTTACATGCCGCTGAATTTCATGGGCATGGTCTACCGCGAGATCAAGCAGGGCCTGGTCGACCTGGAGACGATGTTCGCCCTGGTGTCGGAGAACCCGGAGATCGAGGACAAGCCCGGAGCCAGGCCGCTGGCGATCGACAAGGGCACCATCCGCTTCGAGAACGTCTCCTTCCGCTACGAGGCCGACCGGGCGATCCTGAAGGACGTCTCCTTCGAGGTGCCGGCCGGCAAGATGGTGGCGATCGTCGGTCCCTCGGGCGCGGGCAAGTCGACCGTCAGCCGCATCCTGTTCCGCTTCTACGACATCGCCGACGGCCGCGTGACGATCGACGGCCAGGACATTCGCGACGTGACGCAAGAGTCCTTGCGCGCCGCCATCGGCGTGGTGCCGCAGGACACCGTCCTGTTCAACGACACGATCCTCTACAACATCCGTTACGGCCGGCCGGGGGCGAGCGATGCCGAGGTCGAGGAGGCCGCCAGGCTCGCCCAGATCGATCCCTTTATCAAGCTGCTGCCGCAGGGCTACAAGACGCAGGTCGGCGAGCGTGGCCTGAAGCTGTCGGGTGGCGAGAAGCAGCGCGTCGCCATCGCCCGCACGATTCTGAAGGGTCCGCCGATCCTGATGCTGGACGAGGCGACCAGCGCGCTCGACAGCCACACCGAGAAGGAGATCCAGGACGCGCTCGACCGGGTGGCGAAGAACCGCACGACGCTGGTCATCGCGCATCGGCTGTCGACCATCGTGCACGCCGACAACATCCTGGTGCTGGAGCAGGGAAAATTGGTCGAGCAGGGCACGCACGGCGAGCTGATCGCCAGGGACGGCCTCTACGCCAGCCTGTGGAACCGGCAGCGGGCCGCCGAGAAGGCACGCGAGGAACTGGCGCAGGTGCTGGAGGAGGCCGACAAGGCCGGCGCGCTGCGGCCGGCGGATAGGAGGGTGGAGGTGGGGGAGTAGGCCACGGCTGTCATCGCGGGGCTTGTCCCCGCGATCCACCTCTCGGCGCAATCTGAAGGTCGCGATGTGGTGCTGGTGGCGTAACAGCGCACTCCCGTTCGGGACGGAGTGCATGGCGCCCTGGATCGCGGGGACGAGCCCCGCGATGACAACGGCATGATGGCCCATTTCGCCCGTGGGGGAGGCACCGGCAAGGATATGACCAACCGGCCGTGGAAGGAGCGCGAACACCGCGCAGCCCTCGATCCGTTCGAGGCTCTGCCGCCCGAGATCTGATGGCGAAGGCCACGTTAACCTGTCTGTGCGCAGATGAAGTTCCAATCAAGGCCCACGGGCAATGACGATGAACGCATTGGCAGGCAGTCTCCGGCTGGTCGCGAAAGCACTCGGTGCGCTGTTGGCGGGCGCCGGCCGGCTGTTGCGTGCCGGCCTCTCGCTGCTGCTGGCCCTTGTCTTGTTGTTCGAGGAATGGGGCTGGCGGCCGTTGGTCGAGGCGCTGGGCTGGCTCGCCCGGTTCCGGCTGTGGGCGCGGATCGAGGGCTGGATTGCCGGCTTGCCGCCTTATGGCGCGCTGGTGGTGTTCGCGCTGCCGACCGCCATCCTGCTGCCGGTCAAGCTCGGCGCGCTCTTTCTCCTGGCGCAAGGCAAGGTGCTGATGGCGACCGCGTTCCTGGCGATGGCCAAGCTTGCCAGCACCGCCATCGTCGCCCGCATCTTTCTGCTGACCAGGCCGGCGCTGATGCGGCTCGCCTGGTTTGCTCGCCTCTACAATCTGTTCATGCCCTGGAAGGAGGCGCTGCAGGTGTGGATCAGGGCGTCGTGGGCTTGGCGCTATGGCCGCATGCTGAAAGGCTGGGTGGCGCGCGAGGTCCGGCAGACCTGGCGCCTCTGGCGACCGCGGCTGCAGGCGGCCTGGACGCGCGCGCGAGCGGAACTGGCCCAGTGGAAGCTTCGGGCGCGGACTGCAGTCCTGCGCGGCTGGCGGCGGATGTGTGTGGCGCTGCGCCGGTAAGGGCGGGTTCAGCGCCTGAGGACAGCCACCGCTTCGACATGGGCTGAGAAGCGGAACTGATCGATCGGCGTCACTACGCCGAGCTTGAATCCGGCGTCGATCAGGATGCGGGCATCGCGGGCCAGCGTCGCCGGGTTGCACGAGACAGCGACAACAACGTTGACCTTGGAGCGGGCAATGGCTTCGCTTTGCGCCTTGGCGCCGGCACGTGGTGGGTCGATGACGACGACGTCGAAGCCGTTCAGCTCCATCGGCGATAGCGGCTCCAGGAACAGGTCGCGCCGCTTGGTCTCGATGCGCTTCAGGCCCTGCGCGCTTCTGAGCGCCTGCGTCAGCGTTGCAAGTGCCGCCTTGTCGTCATCGACGGCCAGGACCTGGGCCTTGCGCGCCAAGGGGAATGTGAACGTGCCGATGCCGCAAAACAAATCGGCGATGCGGCGAGCCTTGCCGATACCACCTATCACGAGTTCGACCAGGCGCGCTTCAGCCTCCGGCACGGCCTGCATGAAGATGCCGTTGGGTGGTTCGACGGTGATGCCGCCGAGCATGAGGCGTGGGCGCGTCAGCTCGGCAACCGTCTCGCGCTCGACCGCCAAGCGGGCTAGGCCCATCGCCCGGGCATGCGCCGCCAGGTGGGCGCGAAGATCGGGCGATGGCTTCTGGCCGCCGGTCGACAAGGTGGCATCGAGGCCCGTGTCGGTTGCCGTCACTGTCAAACGGCCACTGTCGCCTTCAACCAGCACCAGACCGGCCAAATCGCGCAGCGCCGGCAGCGCGTCGGCGATTCGCCGGTCGAGCACCGGGCACTCGGCGAGGTCGACCAGCGTGTGACGGCCGGCCTCGCGAAAGCCGATGTGGATGCGGCCGCGCCGCGCGATGCCGAATACCGCGCGGCGGCGGGAGTGGAGGGCTACGCCTTCGAGCGGGGCGACATCGGCGGCGATGCCGCGATGGGCGAAGGCCTGTACGACGGTGCCATGCTTCCAGGCACGGTAGCAAGCCTCTGACATATGCTGCACGGCGCAGCCGCCGCAGACGCCGAAATGACGGCAGATCGGCGTCTGCCGGTCGGGGCTGTCGCTCAAGCGTTGCGGCGGTGTGTCGTCGGCACCGAGCCGCCAGCGCTCGCCTGGCAGCGCGCCGGCAATGAACACCTCGCCCGCGGCCGTCTCGACGACGCCGTCGCCCTGTGCACCGAGGCGGGAGATGGTGACGTCGTGATGCTCACTGCTCATGGACGGCTCCGATCAGGACCTCGACATTGCCCGAGCCGCCGGTGATGGGAGAGGGTGTGACGCCGAGCACGCGCCAATTCGGCTGCGCGGCAAGCCAGTCGCAAACCCGCGCCACCGCGGCGTCCCGCTTGCCCGGATCGCGGACAATGCCGCCCTTGCCGACCGCCTCCCGCCCGGCCTCGAACTGCGGTTTGATCAGCGCGATCAGCCAGGCCCCCGGTGCGGCCAGGGTCAGCGCGGCGGGCAGCGCCAGGGTCAGCGAGATGAAGCTCACGTCGGCAACGATGGCGCCGACCGGCTCGGGAATGAGTGCGTGGTCGAGGTGGCGGGCATCGACGCCTTGCAGCGACACGACGCGGCGATCGGCGGCGATGCGCGGGTGCAGCTGGCCATGGCCGACATCGACGGCGTAGACCCGCGTCGCCCCGAGTTCCAGCAACACCTCGCTGAAGCCGCCGGTGGAGGCGCCGACGTCGAGCGCCACGCGATCACGGGGGTCGAACGCGAACGCATCGAGACCCGCCAACAGCTTCTCGGCGCCACGCGAGACATGCGTGCCGGCGCCCGGCGTGACCGCAATCTCGACCTCGCCGTGGATCATTTGCGCGGGCTTTGCCGCGACCGCCGTGCCGACGCGGACCAACCCGCGCCGGATCAGGTCGCGCGCCCGCGAGCGGCTCGCCACCAAGCCGCGCTCCACCATTTCCTCGTCGAGCCTGCGGCGTTCATGGGTCATGGGGTGGCACGTGAGAGCGGAGCGGGGTGGTTGCATACAACAGATCGTAAACCCATCTTCATCGGCGTGGCTCATGCCATGCTATATTGGTGGCCACCAGGGGCAACGTGCAAGGGAGACGCAGATGAACCGCCGCAACGCATTGAACATGATGCTCGGTACCGCAACGCTGATAGCGGCACCGGCCGTGCTGAAACGTGGTGCGCTGGCACAGGCGCCAGCCGCCGCGCCAACCTTCACCCTGCCGCCGCTCGGCTATGCCTACGAGGCGCTGGAGCCGCATATCGACACGGCGACGATGGGCTTCCACCACAAGAACCATCATCAGGCTTTCATCAACAACCTGAATGGCCTGGTCGACAAGTACACCGATCTCAAGACCCGGAAGATCGAGGATATATTGTCCAATCTCGCCGCCGTGCCCGATGCGGTGCGGATGCCCGTGCGCAACAGCCTCGGCGGCCACTTCAATCACACCTTCTTCTGGGAGGAGATGACGCCGGGCGGCGCCAAGGCCCCGGCGGGCGACTTGAAAAGCGCTATCGACGGCGTCTTCGGCTCGGTCGAGAAAATGCAGGAGGCGGTGGCGCAGGCGGGGATGACGCGGTTCGGCTCGGGCTGGGCGTGGCTCGCCGTCGGCCGCGACAAGAAGCTCAGCGTCTTCAACACGCCTTATCAGGACTCACCGCACATGGAGCAGGGCGCCGCGCCGGTGATCGGCATCGACGTCTGGGAGCACGCCTACTATCTGAAACACCAGTACCGCCGCGCCGACTACATCAAGGCCTGGTGGAACACGGTCAACTGGGACAAGGCCGCGGCGAATTTCAAGAGGGCGGTGGGGTGAGCATCGGTCGGGGTCAGACCCCATGCGCGCTAACATAAAGCATTTCACGTCGTCATTCCGGCCAAGGAGGCGCCCTTCAGCGCCGACGCGAGCCGGAACCCAGCGCATGAATTGTCCGAAGGACGCAATATGTTGTGTGCTTCGCACGCTTTTTACGCTGGGT
>CAZCGE010000040.1:0-2590 GCA_964498125.1 uncultured Devosia sp.
CGTGACGCGGCTGCCGATGGTGCCGATGCCGAGCGGAAAGCGCGCCGTGTCGCCGGCCTCGACCGTGATGTCCTCCATGTTGACGCCGAGCCGGTCGGCGACGATCTGCGAGAACACGGTCTTGTGGCCCTGGCCCTGCGCGGCGGCGCCCATCGACAGCACCACTTTGCCGTTGGGCTGTACCTTGACGGTGGCGCCTTCGAAAGGCGCAATGCCGGTATCCTCCGTGCAACTCGCCAAGCCATAACCGATGTAGCGGCCCTCGGCCCGCGCCTCGGCTTGGCGCTCGCGGAACCCGGGCCATAGCTTGCCGACCACGGCCTCCAGTGCGGCGTGATAATCACCGCTGTCGTAGGTGATCTCCGAGCCATCCCTCAGCCTGCCGCCGGTTTTATATGGAAACTGGTCCTTGCGGATGAAACTGCGGCGGCGCACCTCGGCACGATCCAGCCCCAGCTTGGCCGCCACCAGGTCGGCCATCCGTTCCATGACGAAACAGGCATTGGGCCGCCCGGCGCCACGCACCGGCGTGTTCGGCACCAGGTTGGTGAAAACCATGTCGAGTTGTAGATCGCAGGCTTCGAGCGCGTAAGGGCCTGGGAACGGCGACAAGGTCGAGCCGCCGAGGATCGGTCCATAGGGGAGATAGGCACCGTTGTCGTGCAGGCAGGTACCGCGCAGCGCCAGCATGCGGCCGTTGGCATCGACGGCGACCTCCAGATCCCAGCTTTGATCGCGCTGCTGGTTGGTGGTCAAAAAATGTTCGCGCCGGTCTTCGATCCACTTCACTGGCCGCTTCAGGGTGATCGCCGCCAAGGCGGTGGCGTATTCCTCCGCATAAAGACCGGCTTTGGGGCCGAAACCGCCGCCGACGTCGGGAGCGGCGACGCGGATCTGGGATTCGCTCCAGCCGAGCCAGCGCGCCAGGAAACGGCGCAGCATGTGCGGCACCTGCGTCGAGCTCCACACCTCGAGCCTGCGGTCGAGATCGTCGTACCGGGCCAGCACACCGCGGCACTCCATGGCGTGGCAGCCGCCGCGGTGCGTCACCAGATGATCCTTGAAGACGTGCGCGGCCTTGGCAAACACGGCGTTGGCATCGCCCCAGCCCAGTTTCAGCGTCGCCGCCAGATTGTCGGGCGCGCCTTCATGCGCCACGGGCGCACCCGGATCGAGCGCCTTGCGCCAATCGGCGATCACCGGCAGCACGTGGTAGTCGACGGCGACCATCTCGGCGGCGTCCTCGGCCAGCGCGCGGGTCTCGGCGATCACCATGGCCACGCCCTCGCCGACGTAGGTCACGGCGTCCTTGGCCAGCGCGTATTGCGTGCGGTCCTGCTTGAGGACCGGGGCCGGCGCGAATTGCGGGCTCGGATTTGCCGCCTGCGGCCCGAGCGTCCGCCAGGTGAACACCTCGATGACGCCGCGGGCCGCCTTGGCCGCGCTGACGTCGATGCTGGTGATGCGCGCGTGCGCGGGCGGGCTCCTGACGAAGGCGATATGCGCCACGCCCGGCACGGCCAAGTCATCGACATATTGGCCGCGACCGGTGATCAGCGCGGGGTCTTCGACGCGGCGGACGGCGGCTCCGAAGTAGCGTGCGCCCATGGTCAGGCTCCCTTGCGCAAGACGGCAGCAGCTTCCAAAGCCGCATTAACGATGGTCTCGTAGCCCGTGCAGCGGCAGATGTTGCCGGAGATCGCCTCGCGGATCTCGGCCTCGCCCATGCTCGGGTTCTCCTCAAGCACGGCGGCGAGCGTGGTCAGCATGCCCGGCGTGCAGAAGCCGCACTGCAGGCCGTGATTGTTCCAGAAGGCTTCCTGGATCGGGTGCAGCTTGTCGCCGGGTCCCGCGAGGCCTTCCACGGTCTTGACGCTCATGCCGTCGGCCTGTACCGCGAGCATCAGGCACGAGCGGACCGGCGCGCCGTCGGCGATGACGGTGCAGGCGCCGCAGACGCCGTGCTCGCAGCCCAGATGCGTGCCGGTCAGTTTCAGTGTCTCGCGCAGGAAATCGGCCAAATGCACGCGCGGCGAAACGCGTGCCTCGTGCGCTGTACCGTTGACGGTCAGTCTGATGGTCCGCGCGCGGGCGTCCATCTGTGTCATGTCAGACATTGGCTTCCCCCTTGGCGCGGCGCACGGCGGCCTCCAGCGCACGCTTGGTCATGACGGCGGCGAGCCGCTGGCGGTAGTCGGCGGCGACGTGGGCATCCGACATGCAGTCGAGCTTGCGGGCGGCCTCGGCGGCAGCGGCAATCGTTTTGCTATCAGTCGGCTGACCAATTAGCGCCTTCTCGGCTGCCTCAAGTCGCACCGGCTTCACGTCGACGCCGACCAGCGAGATGGCGGCGCGGATGATTTTCCCGCCGGCATCGAGCGCCAGCAGCGCGGCCGCGGCGACAATCGCGTAATCGCCGTGCCGGCGGGCGAACTCGGCGAAGCCGTGGCCGTGTTTCTCCTTCCACACCGGCAGCGTCACGCCGGTCAGAACCTCGTCGGGCTCCAGCGCCGGCGTCATGTAGCCGACGCCCCAGTCGCGCATGGCGATGCCGCGCTGGCCACGCGGACCAGCAACGCTCAACGTGGCA
>CAZCGE010000041.1:0-6890 GCA_964498125.1 uncultured Devosia sp.
TGTGAGGTGGAGGTTCTTGACCCCTCGATCCTCACGACAAGGCACTTCCCATTCCGTTACCGAGCCTATCCTGCGCTCCGCTGCCCGCTGCCCGCTACCGGCCCCTGCCCGCCACAGGCTGGCGCGTAGCGCCTTCGTTCATTGAGCCTAATCCGCGTTCGTTGCGTTTCCCGGCAACCGTGACCCTCACGACCCAGCGCTTGGTGACATTCGGACCAACGACTAGGCGCAGGCCGCCGCCGTCCTCGTACTTGACCGGCGCCTTGAGCGCCTTGACCCGCACCGCGGAGAGCTTGTGCTGCAC
The DNA here is from genome assembly GCA_964498125.1 of uncultured Devosia sp. Lineage (GTDB taxonomy): Bacteria > Pseudomonadota > Alphaproteobacteria > Rhizobiales > Hyphomicrobiaceae > CAMDBL01. Next base: position 305 of record CAZCGE010000041.1, read on the forward strand.
GTGCCTACTGGCCATGCTCGCCGCCGTCTATCCCCCCAATCCATCCCCCAATTTATCTGCGATGCGTGGGGATCGGATGAGCGATGATATGACGGGGTATAGACCTAATCAATTGAAATTAGGAGAATTTTTCGATATTTTGTGACGGGGTGAGATCGGCCGAGATGGCCCAGTGGCGGAGAGAGAGGGATTCGAACATGCATTTTCCGAGCGTCTCAAGATGTCCCATGATGTCTCATATCACATTGGTATATAACACTATTTTTGACACATTCATTCATTAGTCTGATTGATGTGATCTCAGGAAATCCCCTTTCACCCCACATTTTTTGTGGGGTAGAATGTGGGGCATGAGTTCGAATTCCTGGTAGGGATCCATCCATGAAACAGCATCGCCACCATCCCGACAAGGCGCTGACGGCCGTGGCCGTCAAGCAGATCAAAATACCCGGCCGGCACGCCGACGGCAACGGTCTCTACCTCGAAGTCGATCCAACCGGCGCGCGCCGCTGGCTGTTGCGCACGATCGTGCATGGACGCCGCCGCGATATCGGGCTTGGCAGCGCCCGGCTGGTGCCGCTGGCCGACGCGCGCGATATGGCCGCCCGGATGCGCCGGCTCGCTCGTGATGGTGGCGATCCGATCGAGGAGCGTCGCAAGGAGAGGACGGTCCTGCCGACATTCAAGGAGGCCGCCGCGAAGGTGCATGCCGAGATAGCCGGAACCTGGAAGAACGAGAAGCACGCCGCCGCCTGGATGACGACGCTGGAGGCCTACGCATTTCCAGTGCTCGGCAGCCGCCGGGTCGATCAGATCGGGACGGCCGACGTGTTGAAAGTGCTGGCGCCGATCTGGCTGACCAAGGCCGAGACGGCGCGCCGGGTCCGGCAGCGGATCCGCACGGTGCTCGACTGGGCCCGGGTTTCCTACGGCCTCACGACTGCTAATCCGGTCGACGGCGTCGAGAAGGGCTTGCCGAAACAGCCGGAGCGCGGTGAGCACTTCGCGGCGATGTCCTATGTGCAGGTCGGGGCGTTCGTCGCTCGGCTGCGCGGACGCCCGAAGCCGGACGCCATGACGCTGGCGTTCGAGTTCCTCATTCTGACGGCCTGCCGCACCAACGAGGTGCTGCTGGCGTCTTGGGATGAGTGCGACCTCGCACAGGGTGTGTGGACCATCCCGGCCACACGCATGAAGGCCGGCGAGCCGCACACGGTGCCGCTGTCGGCTCGGGCCCTCGCGATCCTCGACGAGGCAAAAACCTTCGCGGGCGACCAGTCCTTCATTTTTCCAAGCCGGCAGCGCGGCAAGCCGCTGTCCAACATGGTGTTTCTGATGGCGCTGCGGCGCATGCAGCTGGACATCACGGCGCACGGCTTTCGTTCCTCGTTCCGTGATTGGGCAGCGGAGGAGACCACATTCCCGAACTTCGTGGTCGAGAAGGCGCTCGCGCATGCCATCGACAACAAGGTGGAGGCCGCCTATCGGCGCGGTGATCTGCTCAAGAAGCGCCGCCAGCTGATGGAAGCCTGGGCTGCATACTGCGACGCTGGCCAGATTTCGTCCCGGTCGCCCGACCAACGGCGTGCCGGACTATCTCATTCAAATGCGGGCAGGCTGGCGGATGCCGACGCCCATCTCAGTCCTCGATGATGGCATTGTCCGGCTCTGCCGGGCGGCAGACATGTACTTCCGGCCGGTCCTGGAATTGATCACGAAGCGCAAGAGCATGCTTCGGCTCGATCCCGCGCGCCTCGAGATGACCCCATGCTTTCTCAATCCTGCCACAGTGCCTCTGCCACTCGCCGCGGGTCCGCGGCGACATGTGCTCCCATTCGGGGCTCGCCTGCCACGCGCTGATGAGTGCTGAAACGGCGTTTGCATTTGGGCGTAGCGGCACGATCTGCATCAAGCGAGCGTACTCGGCCCAGAACTCCGGTGATCGAGCATCATCAGGTAGCCGAACCGCGCGTTCCGCCCGTCTCGTTCCGCGATGCCGCATTAGATACAGATACGGGCGACCGATCTTGTTGCGGACCATCTTCACGTGAGGAGGCAGTTTCGTGGGCACGGTAAGCTCCCATGAGATAGGGATCGTCTCCGCCCGCATTCTGCATCGGATGGGCAATGGTGTCACGGCTCTGAAGCATGCTGTCGACCACCCGCCAGTCCCACCTCTCGGCTTCTCCGAATTCTTACCGGTCGTGGCAAAAGCCCGCGCCTGACGTATTGCTCGATTGCGCCCACGGCCAGATCGAGACGCTTGGCCAGCGTCGTTTTGGAGCAGTAATCTGGCCACGGCATCGATCCCTCCTCAATTCTAGCAACCGTCACCGGCACGACTGTTGCGTCAATCCAAATCGAGGTTACGCCAGCGATAGTGCAAAGCGACGAGCACCGAAACGCTGTTGTGACGAGCCTGTCAGGGTTATTCAGGTTGAACGGGCCCAGATCAATTGGGATTCGCGGGAAAAGCCGGGCGTTGGGACGAAGCGGCGGGAACAGTGAGGAAGATCGGCTTCAAGGACGCTCAGTGTCGCGCCGATGACAGCGGCATTACGCCTTCGCCTTCTGCGGTGTGAGCAGATCGAGATGGCTGACGCCCAACGCCTGCGCCAGCTCGTAGACCGAGACGACGGTGGGATTGCGTCTTCCGCGCTCGAGGCCGCTGATGTACTGCTGGCTGAAGCCGGACTGCTCGGCAAACGCCTCCTGCGTCAGGCCCTTCGCGAGCCTGAATCTCTTAATGTTTCGGCCGACCAGCCTGCGCATGTCCATGCGGCATGACTTGGCGGATGTTGGAGCGGCAGTTTATCAACTATAATGTGTGACAGCCAAAGATAGCGATACGAGGGTTCGGATCATGACCGACCATGACTCCGCCTCCCAACCGCATCGGTCGGGCCCTCTGCCTACCGACTCTCCCGAACTCACGGACTATGACCGCGCCCACCTGCAGGTCTACATCCAGCTTCTGGATGCGGATGCTGCAGGCATCCCCTGGCAGGAGGTGGTCCGCCTCATCTCGAACCTCGATCCCATTGCCGATCCCGCGACCGCGAAGCGTTCATACGACGCCCATCTTGCACGGGCGCAATGGATGACACGAGTCGGCTACCAATTGCTGCTCGAGAAGCCGTGACGCGCCATGCATCTGGGCGGACTTTCTCACTGGATCTGACAATACCCGCCGGCATTTGCTTTTCTGATTACACGAGTGACTCCGCCATTCTGCCATGAACCTCAGATATCGTTGAGTGAATAGACAGTTCAGAGGAGCCAGTCATGGCGCGCAATTCGGTGCAGTTCGGGTGCCCGGACTGATCCCAGGGGATCTGGCAAACCCTGGTGGCTGTCACCGAGCATGGTTTCCGCTTCACGTTTCGCGATTGGGCCGGCGACTGTACCAGTTTCGCCCGCGAGATCATCGATGAAGCCCTCGCGCGTCAGGCCGGCAACGAGTTCGAGCGCGCCCATCGACGCGGTGATGCGTTGGAAAAGCGGCGCCAACTCATGCAGGCCTGGGCCGATGACTGCGCGGCCGAAAAGGCTGACAACGCTGTGCCGATACGAAAGGACGCTCAGAAGTCGAACTGAGCCGACTTGCGGTTATAGCAGTTTTGCCATATTATGCGCTGTAGCTTGCGAGGGCGGCATGAAGCCGGTGCATTGGATTGGATCGAGTCTGGACGACCTGCGGGAGTTCCCCGATCAGGCTCAGGACGACATCGGATACGCACTCTACGTCGCGCAGCAGGGTGGCAAACATGCGCATGCCAAACCGCTCAAGGGCTTCAAAGGAGCCGGCGTCCTGGAAATCGTCGAGGACCACGACGGCGAGACCTACCGCGCTGTCTACACGGTCAAACTGGCGAGCGCGATCTATGTGCTGCACGCCTTCCAGAAGAAATCGAAGCGTGGCATCGCAACACCGAAATCGGACCTGGAACTGATCGAGCGGCGCCTGCGACAGGCGATTGCAGACGAGGATGGAAGAGCATGACACAGATCACACGCGGAACCGGCAATGTGTTCGCCGACATCGGCGTCCCAGATCCCCAGACGCATCTCCTGAAAGCGGAACTGGTGCACCGCATCGGATCACTGATCGAAGCAGCCAGGCTCTCCCAGGCCGATGCCGCGCAACGCATGAAGATGAGGCAGCCAGACGTGTCGAAGATGCTCAGCGGCCAGTTTCGTCCAATCTCCATCGAGCGACTGATGCGATGCCTGGTGGCATTGGGCCAGAGCGTTACCATCGACATTTCGCCGGCGGCCGGCAGATCATCGCCGCCGTCGATCCGTGTCGCTCCGATCAAGCAGAATAAGGGGATTTAACATAATTGCAGCGAGTTGCCACATTAGGCGCCAGATCTGTCACATTACAGGTGGGAGAAACTCCGTATCAATCCATTCCCCAGAACCGCGACCCTGACAGGGGTGCCGCGCCGCCGATCATCCGTCGATGGCGGCGTGCGGTTACGCGTCACGAAGACTTTCGGACGCGTCGGCATCGGGGCAACCGTGGTCGCACCATGCCCGATCCGCGTCACACCATTGCTCCTGACTGGCCGCCGCCGATCGGCGCCTACGACTACGTGCTGACGCTCAGCGGTCCGGAGCTTGCCTGGGAATTCCTGCGGCGCAATCCCGACTACCAACGCGAAGCATGGCAGCACCGGGCCGACCAGATCAAACCAAGGCTGCTTCCTTCGGGCCAGCTCCTGTGGCGGATACGAGCGCCGCAGCGCAAAGCCCAGCGGTGGGGCCTTTGTCCTTTTCGTCGACCCGACATTGCAGGCACCGGACGCCCCTGTCTGCTGGACCGACAAGGCCGGTGCGGTAACGCTCGACGCCACATCCCGCCGATGGACCCGAGGAAAGACTGCTGACCTCGCCCTCGCCAAGCTCAGTATGGTCCAACACGTCGTCGTCCGACCAGGTTGCGGCGAGCACATTCAGATCCGGACATCGAGCCGTATGGTTACTCTTCGTCTCGTCGGCGCGCGGGCGAGCCTTGCACCTGTCTGTTTGACCTTCCAATCCAAAGGCATTGCCGCCCGCAAGAACGGGCCGGTCCAGATCGAGCTGCCTCGTCTGCTTGCCGGGTCGGTGAGATGGATCAAGAGAAACCGCGCTCCGCTGCTGCTCCAGGACGCGCTGATCGCACTCGATGGACGCCAGGTCGGCGCCAGCTACCGCGAACTGGCGATGGCCATGGTCGGTGCGGCTCGCGCCAAGGAGGCCTGGTCGAGTGCCAGCACGGCACTCAAGGAACGGGTGCGCCGCGCGCGGGCAAAAGGAGAAGAAATCCGCGATGGCGGCTATTGCACGCTCATCTGTTGAGGGGTGTCGTTTCGTTCGTGGTCAGTTCGACACTCCCCCAAGACGTTCATTTCCCGGATGCTCCTTGTAGTTCCCGCGTCGAGGAGCACACCGATATGCCAAGATCGAAACGATCGTCCCTTTACACGACGGCCGAGGCCGCCGAGGTCTTACGCCTCAAGCCGCACACGCTTGAGAACATGCGGTCATATGGGACAGGACCCGAGTACCGCAAGCACGGTGGGCGCATCTTCTATCATCGCCGCGACCTCAAGCACTGGTCCGAGTCGAGCCGGCGTCGATCGTCGGGGCTCGAGACATGAGGCTCGCCGTGCTCGGCATCGCAGCGGCCGGAACGATCATGCTGGTCGTGGGGCCGCTTGTGGCCTCGCCGTGGGTCGTCTGGAACACATCGCCGAGCGTCCCGCTCGGGCTCTACGTCATCGAAGGGTCGACTCTACGCCCCGGTGACCTCGTCCTTGCTCGCCTGCCAGCTGCGGTTGCCACCATGGCGCACCAGCGCGGCTACCTGCCCAGAACCGCCTTCCTCCTGAAGCCGGTCGTTGCGATCGCTGGCGATCACGTGTGCCGGCTGGCATGGAGCATTGTGGTCCGTGGCCATCTCGTTGGACTCGCCGAGTCGCACGACGCTGCAGGCCGGCCGCTGCCGGACTGGCACAGTTGCCACGAGCTGGCGCCCGGTGAAGTGTTCGTGCTGGCGCGAGCACGGCACAGCTTCGATAGCCGCTATTTCGGGCCGCTGCGCCGCGCCGACATTCTCGGCCGTGCGGTCCGCATCGGCCTTTCCAACGCGCGGCATCACTGACACGCCGCGCAGACCTCGGCGTCAACGCGTCGACTGATTGCGGTTGCACGCTGACGCTGGCTATCCCACTGGACAAGATAAACATTCGAGGGCCGTGACGCCAAAAGCCAAGTCCATCCATCAGGGTTCGTGACGTCATCGATGTCGTCGATGCATCGAAACCAATTCGACCAAGGCGATATGGGCGGGCCCGCCCTCGGCGCTCGACGCCTCGGGCGGTCGGGCTCTATCGCTCGGCAAGCATTGGCCGCGCGACCGAGCCGCCGTGCACGGATGCCGGCGTCTCGGCCCATGCGGGTGACATGGGGTGATGGCGGCTGGTCGCATCAAGGGCACTCCGTAGTAACTCCAGGGTGCTCACCTGACCGCTCCAGTGATTCGGCCAGGAGGGCACCCCATGAAGCACAAGGCAGGCACCGCAACGCAGAAGACCTA
>CAZCGE010000042.1:0-10163 GCA_964498125.1 uncultured Devosia sp.
ATGGCCTTCATAATCTCGAATGCCCGAGGTAGGCTCTTGATCGTCGCCCTGTGCGACATGGGGGTGCTCCATTGCTTGGACCTAGACAATCCAAGGGAGTACCCCCTTCCGTGACTGACACAATCTTCCATACGTTACCCATCGAGAAAGGGGGCTTGGCCATACCCACGGCGTCGCGCCGCATGCCTTCCACGCTTGCCGATCCCCGCCGCGCAGTGGCAGTCTCGGACATCGCATCTCATGACCCAGCATTCGCGGAGGATCGCACCCATGAAGATCAAGCGCATCGAGCACGTTGCCATTGCGGTCAAGAGTATTCCTGCCATGCGGGAAATCTTCGAGACGAAGCTCGGCATCGAGATGGAATATGAGGAGGAGAACCCGGTCAGCGGCAGCAAGATCGCCATGTATCCGGTGGGCGAGACCTATCTGGAGCTGCTGCAATCGGACCGGCCCGATAGCACGATAAACGATTGGATCACTGACCGCGGTGAGGGCCTTTACCACCTCTGCCTTGAAGTCGACGACATAGAGGCGGCACTCGTTGAGCTGAAGAGCCGGGGTGTGGTGTTGCGGGACGAGAAGCCGCGTACCGGCCATGGCGGCACGCGCATCGCCTTTCTGGATCCGAGATCTACCGGCGGACTGGTCATCGAGCTGGTCGAAATCCCTCCGGACTCACACCATGCGAAGTCGGAAGCCGCCAAGAAACAGGCAGCGAAGTGAGTACGACGCCGAGCCCTGCACCGCCATAGGCTCGAGGTCGAGCACGCTGCCGATCCTCAGCCCCAAGCTGCGGCCCCGACACCCACAGCACAGGCTGGGACATCAGCTGAGGAGGTGCCGGGAAACGTGCTTCTGCGCTGTCGTCGGTTGGACGCCGCGCCGCATGCACTGTCACAATCTCATGCCACCCAATCCAAACGCCCCAGTCCCCAGCCCCGATCGTTCTCTATCCATATGGGGATCTTGGCTGACTCTGTTCGGTTGCACTACGTCCGCATGCGGACATAGTCCGGCTATCGCAATGCTCTCACCAGCACATTGGTAGCCTACGCCCACTCCTGGGATACTCGCCTCTTTGTGCGCCGCACCAAGCGGGCATAGCGCCGAGTCTCTTGTTGGCCCGGACCCACCGGTCGCTGTCAGATGATCGCACGCTCACTCGTTGGGGTCCAGCGGACATCAGTCTCGGTTCGTTCTCAGACTGGCGGCTTCGAGGTGTAGACCGAGCATCGTCGGCATGGCATCATCAATGGCGTTGTTGTGACCCGGAGCGGTCATCGGTCCCCTCCCTCAAACTTCGTCCGCTCCACGCCACATCGCGCGCGCCGGTGATTGCAACCTCAGAGGTCGTCGCATAGTCTAGCCGATGTTGCATCGTAGTCATTGCGTCGGAGTGCGGGGCATGGCGGGTCAGCAGGCGACCGGCAAGCTCAAGGTCTTCATCTCCTATTCTCGCGCCGACGAGGCGTTCGCCGACGAGCTGCGCCTCGGCCTGGAGGACAAGGGCTATACGATCGAGATCGACAAGCACTCGATCCGCCAGGGCGAGGAGTGGAAGGCGCGCCTCAGACAGTTGATCGCGGCCTGCGACACGGTCGTGTTCGTACTCTCGCCGGACAGCGCCCGCTCGGAAACCTGCCGCTGGGAGGTCGATGAAGCGCATCGACAGGCGAAGCGCATCGTCCCGGTGCTGCACCGCGGACTGCAAGAGGCCCCGCGCGGAAAGCGACCGGACGGCAGCCCGTGGCCGGAGGGGCCGGCAAAAGCGCCCGAGCGTCTGACCCTCATAAACTACCCGCGTTTCGACGAGGGCCGTTCATTCATGACCGGCCTGCGCGGCCTCGTGCAGGCGCTGGAGGACGATCTCGACTGGATCGACGCGCACAGCCGGCTCGCCACCCGCGCGCGGGACTGGGACAAGGACGGCCGGCCGGCGAACCGGCTCATGTCGGGATCGGATATCGCGGCGGCGAAGAAGCTCGTCGAGACGCGCAAGCCGACGGCGCCCGAGATGCTGCCGGTCCAGCACGATTTCATCCAGGCGAGCGTGGCGCACGAGGCCGCGCAGGCGAGCGCGCGCGAGCGAGACCTGGAGGAGCGGCGCCGGCTCGCCGAAGAGGCGCTGGCGCAGAGCCGCCGGGCCGAACGGCGCACGCGACTTGGGCTCGCCGTGGCGCTGGCGCTGATGCTGCTGGCGACGGGGCTGGGCGGTATGGCGTGGTGGCAGCGCGGCGAATCGCTGGTCAACGCCGAGCGCGCGGTTACCGCGCAAAAAGAAGCAGAGAAGCAGCGGGTTGAGGCGGTCGCGGAGAAAAAGCGCGCGGACGAATTGCGTCGACAGTCTGAACAACAACGCACATTGGCTGAGCAGCGACGAGAGGTTCTCGACGAAGTCATGGCCTCTGCAATGAACACCGTATTTCAGGTGAAGGATAAGAAGGACAAAGACGCTGCTGGAAAACTTCGAGAGGAGACTGCTGTCGAAGACGCTAGCGCTGATGCTTGGGTCAAACGGATCTTGGTTCAGGTAGAGCAGCGCTTAGGCCAAGATGATCCAACGGTCGCAACGGCAGCTACAAATCTGGCAGTAATTTATCAACGGCAAGGCAATACCAAAGAGGCTATCTCACTCTACCAACGAAGTTTGACAATATGGGAGAAGAATTGGGGACCTGAGCACCCAAGAGTTGCTGCTGTCCTTGCTTCGCTTGCTGCCGTGTACCAGCAGGACGGCAATTACGGAGCCGCCGAGCCGCTGTATAAACGTAGCCTTTCGATTGGGGAGAAAATATTCGGACCAGATCATCCCGAGATTGGCGTTACTCAAAACAACTTGGCCGTTCTATATGCCAACAGCGGTCGCTACGAAGAAGCAATCCCGCTTCTTAAGCGCAGCCTTGCGCTGCGCGAGAAAGCGCTCGGGCCCGACCACCCCGATGTCGGCGTCTCGATCAACAACCTCGCGGGGCTGTATCGAAACCAAGGCCGCTATGCCGAGGCCGAGCCGCTATACAAGCGCACCGTGTCGATCGTTGAGAAGGTGCTCGGGCCCGATCACCCCTCGGTCGCCACCTCGCTCAACAACCTCGCTGAGTTGTATCAGGACCAGGGCCGCCATGCCGAGGCCGAGCCGCTGTACCAGCGCAGCCTGGTGATCTCCGAGAAGGCGCTGGGGCCAGAGCACCCCGATGTCGGCATGTCGCTGAACAATCTGGCCGGGCTGTACGAAAGCCAGGGCCGCTACGCCGAGGCCGAGCCGCTGTACAAGCGCGCCGTATCCATCTTTGAGAAGGCGCTCGGGCCCGACGATCCTTCAGTAAAGCGCATTCGTGACCGGGAACAAAGAAATTCTCGCAGCAAACAATAGCTTCACGCCATAAAGGATGCTTCCGGAATCTTCGTTTGGAGTCGATTTAGGCCCGAAAGGAGACCTTACGTTCTCGCGATTGCCTCTTTCCGCAATGACCGTTGCTGGCCCTAAGCCGAGATGGTCGTCCGCGCTAATAACCTACGCGATCGGGTGAGCTGCGGACATGATGTGGCAGAATGTCGCAAATCGTCCGCAGCTGACAGTAGACCGACCGTCGTCGCTGGGGTACCTTGACGCGTGCAGATGACCCTTATTGGCCCGAAGCGTGAGTGCCCGGACGTCAGCGATGCCGGTGGCGACCGGGTGGTCAGCGGACACAGTGTGCTCAATGGGAGCAGATCGCAAGTTCACGAAAACGTGATCGACTTCAACTTTCCCGGCCCGTCCGTCCGGTGCTGAATGTGGGGCTGACGGGCCAGGGGCGGTGCGCGAGCGGCAGCCCTTGACCCAAAGCTGCCGTGAGCAGATGCAGCATGCGTGCCACGCGGTCCGAACATCGCTTACTGTTACGCGACAAGCCGAGCTTCCGGGGGCAGGCCCGGTCGGACATGTCCAACAAGCAGACGTGCCGCCCCTCAACTATGGTCCGATGCCCGAAGCGCTCCGACCGAACCTGAAGTTCCGGCGCTTACTCGTCTAAAATTGCCGAGACGTCGGACCGAGTTGCCAGGTGTTTGACGGCGTTTCCAAACATTTTGGGGGTAGGAGGCTGCGGTCTCGGAATAGAACGCTGCCTACTGCCGCAGCTGTTGCAGAGCCGCGATTCTGGCCTCGATCGGCGGATGGGTCGAGAACAAGGCCATCAGACTGGGCTTGTCGCTGATCCCTGATGCCTGGATGGATTTTGGAAGCTCGCCCGGCTCGGCCCGACCCAGGCTGGCCAGCGCGCTGATCATGCTGTTGGGCTGGCCCATGTAGTTGGCCGCACCTGCATCCGCCCGGAACTCGCGATGGCGGGAGAACCAGGCGACGATCATGGACGCCAGGATACCGAATATGATCTGGCACACCATCGAGGTGACGAAATAGCCGATGCCCTGACCATTACCGTCCTTGTTGATCTGCTTGTCGACCATGTAGCCCACGATGCGCGACAGGAACACGACGAATGTGTTCACCACGCCTTGGATGAGTGTCATGGTGACCATGTCGCCGTTCGCGACGTGCGCGACCTCATGCGCAAGGACGGCTTCAACCTCCTCGCGGTTCATGGTCTGGAGCAGTCCAGTCGAGACGGCGACGAGCGCGGAATTCTTGAAGGCTCCGGTCGCGAAGGCATTCGGCTCCCCTTCGTAGACGGCGACCTCCGGCATCTTGATGCCCGCGCTGGCGGACAGCTTTTGCACGGTATCCAGAAGCCAACGCTCGTCGGCATTGGATGCCTCCGCGATCACGTGGGCTCCGGTCTGCCACTTGGCCATCGGCTTGGAGATGAGCAGCGATATGATGGCGCCCGTGAAGCCGATGATCGCCGACAATGCCAGCAGCGCACCGAGGTTCAGTCCGCTGGAGTCGGCGATCTGCCCCAGCCCCAAGATGTTCACGAACACGGCAATGACCACCAGCACCGCGATGTTGGTCGCCAGGAAGAGAGCGATGCGTTTCATTGGATCCTGTCCGGTGGCATGTGAGCGAGCACTGTAGGGGAGCGCCCTGACGTTCATATTCCTTAGTCTATCTATCATGCTATGTAGTGCCGGCGTGCTCCAATTGCACCGTCTTCCCGAGACAGGCCTGCGCTCCTCGCACTCTGTCAGCCTCACCGACGGCTTCGACATCACATGTCTTGTCGTGTGTGCTGAAGCCAAACGGGTAACAACTCACCCCACTGCGGCGGTGTGACTCGGGTGACTGGCATTGAGCACGGCGTGCGAGGCTGATTCAAGCTCGGCATGCCGCCCGAGAAAATCGATTCGCTCGCCGACGACCTGAAGCCGATGGTGTTGGCCATCGTGGCGCAGAACGCGTCGTTGCTCGGCCGCATCGACGAGCTTCTGGCGCAAATCGCGAAACTCAACGCCCGCATCGCCGAACTCGAAGCCAAGCTCGGCGCGCCGCCGAAGACACCCGACAATTCATCTCTGCCACCATCGCGCGGTCAGAAGGCGAACACGACGCCGTCGCAGAAACAGCGCCGCGAAGGCCGGCAGGGTGTTGCGCGCGAACTCTGCGCAAACCCTGACGTTACACGCAACATCGCAGCCGAGCGCTGCGCATGCGGCGCGAAGCTCGACGCGAACGGCCAGCAGGTCGCGCGCGCCTACGACCATATCGATCTGCCGCCGATCAAACCCGTCACGACACGCATCAATCTGCTCCGCGCCACGTGCCCCTGCTGCAAGCGGGGCGTCACCGCGATTGCGCCCGCCGGCATGCCGGAGGGCTCGCCGTTCGGCCCGGGCATCGCGGCGACCGTCGCCTATCTGCATGGCTGCCAACTGATGAGTTTCAAGCGTCTGACCGAAGCCCTCGACGGCCTGTTCGGCTTGCGCGTCTCGCAAGGCGCGATCGCCAACATGCTCGCGCGCGTCGTTAAACCGTTCGCAGCCCATGCCGAGGCGATCGCTGCCACCGTTCGCGCCAACGCCGTCATCGCCAGCGACGAAACGAGCGCGCGCGTGAAGGGGAAAACATGGTGGCAGTGGACGTTCGGCTGCGCCACCGCCGTGTACCATATGATCGCGCCGACACGCGGGAAGTGCGTGCCAATTGCGTTTCTCGACGGCGCGAAGCCGAAGGTATGGCTGTCCGACCGCCTTGCCGCGCAGTGCACTCATGCCGACGCGCATCAGTTCTGCCTCGCGCATCTGATCCGTGACGCACAGTTCGCCATCGATCACGGCGACACAATCTTCGCCCCGCAGTTCAAGGCGTTCTTGAAGGACGCCTGCGCAGTCGGACGACGCCGCCCCGATCTCGCGGACGTCACGATTGCGGCTCATCGCCGCCGTCTCGCGCGCGAACTCGACCGACTGCTCGACCTCGAGCCGACCGATGCCGAAGGTCGTCACCTGCGCGACGCCATGTTCGTCGATGCGCGCGACAAGCTGCTGGTGTTCCTCTCCCGCCGCGATGTCGAGCCGACCAATAACGAAAGCGAGCGGGCGCTCAGGCCCTCGGTGATCTTCCGCAAGGTGACGAACGGATTCCGCTCGGAGTGGGGCGCCAAGGTCTATGCTGACCTGTGCTCCATTGTCTCGACCGGCGACCGCAACGGCCGGAGCGCTCTCGCCGCCATCCGCCACGCTCTCGCAGCGCCCGCCGTCGCGTGATCAAACCGACGCGAGGGGTGAGTAGTTACCCAAACGGGGCATTCAATTTAAACCGCCGATTGGTCTTGTCGAGGCGGCGGTAACTTCCCATATCGAGATCAGTCGGGTCCCTCTGGCAGTCCATGAATGAATGCGATGTCGGCTAGTATCGTAGCTGACAAAAATGAGAGGCCCAGATGGAATTTCTCGACTCTGCCCTGACCGGGCAGTTTCTCGGCAAGCCGGTGTGGATGTGGCTTGCCTTCATCTCAATCGTGACCCTGCTATTGGTTCTCGACCTTGGCGTGTTGCACAAAGAGCAGCGCGAGATTCCCGTCGGAGAGAGCCTTGTCCTATCCGCTGTCTACATTAGCCTCGGACTCGCCTTCGGTGCCTGGGTCTGGTGGTATCTCGGTGCCCAGTTGGGCATGGAGTACTTGACCGGCTTTGCCGTCGAGAAGGCGCTGGCGATGGACAACGTCTTCGTCATCGCCATGATTTTCTCGTTCTTCGCAGTGCCCCTGAAGTACCAGCACAGAGTGCTATTCTGGGGCATTCTGGGCGTCATCGTGCTACGCGCGATTATGATCGGCCTCGGCGCAACAATCGTCGCGCAGTTCTCGTGGGTGCTTTACCTCTTCGCACTTTTCCTGATCGCGACCGGCGTCAAGATGATCGTCTTCGCCAACAAAGAGTACAACGTCGCCAACAACCCAGTGCTCGGCTTCATGAAGCGGCGCTTCAACGTCACCGACACCCATCATGGCCAGAGCTTCTTCGTCAAGCAGCCGGAACCGAAAACCCGCAAGCTCGTCTGGTTCATGACGCCGTTGTTTCTGGCGCTGGTGCTGATCGAGGTGGCCGACGTGATCTTCGCAGTCGATAGCGTGCCGGCGATATTCGCCATCACGACCGATCCGTTCATTGTCTACACTTCGAACATATTCGCCATCCTCGGCCTGCGCGCCCTCTACTTCGCACTCGCCGCCATGGTGCACCGATTCCACTATCTCAAGTTCGCGTTGGCACTGGTGCTGATCTTCATTGGCTCCAAGATTTTCATCGCCTACTTCATGGGGCTCGACAAGTTCCCGCCAGCTGTCGCCTTGACCATCACTTTCGGCATTCTCATCGGCGGCGTCCTCTACTCTCTGTTAAAGACGCGCAATGCGGCAGCGCACAATGAGGTTCAGTAGTGACCGATGCTAAGCCTAAGCGCGCGTTCAGCCAAGGCACTTCAAGCGACACCGCGCTCCACGCGCGGTTTTGCAAGCTGGCTGACCGTGTGCGCCGGCAAGGTGCCGAACGCATGGCCGCGTGGGCTCCGACCATCGAGCGCAAAAGTTTTCGGCCCGCGGCTGAGAACCTCGCTTGTTATCTGGCGCTCAGGTCGGAGGACTTGAGCGATCTGCAGCTCGATCTTTCGGAAGCAGGTCTATCCTCTCTCGGCCGTTGCGAGGCGAATGTGCTCGACAACCTCGATGCCGTCACATGGGCACTGGCCCGAAACACTGGCGCGGAAGTTGGCCAGCGCCCCCCGGCCGGCTGGAAACGCACGCGCGACGTTCCACTGCAGGAGCAGGTGGAGGCGATTTTCGGGCGCGATCCATCGGGCCCGCGCAGCCGGATCATGGTCACGCTCGGCACGGATGCCGCAGGCGATGAGAACATCGTCGAGCCGATGTTGGCAGCTGGCGCCGATTGCGTCCGTATTAACTGCGCCCACGACGGTCCGGACGTCTGGTTGGCAATGATCAATGCATCGCGCCAGGCCGCCACAAAGCTCGAGCGTGACTGCCGCGTGCTGATGGATATTGCGGGACCCAAAGTCCGCATTGCGGATGTCGCGGGATCGGGTGGCAAGCGCGTGCACCTAGGCGAAAGGGTCTCGCTGGTGGCCGACGCCACACTTGCGGTCGATCAGGGAGGAATCACAGTCGTCTGCAGCGAGGCGGAACCGCTCCGACTTCTAAAGGAAGGGCACAAAGTACTGATCGATGACGGGAAAATCGTATGCGTCGTCGAGGAGAAAAAGGCCAAGTGCGTGATACTGAAGGTGGGGGCTGTCCGGCCAAAAGGTGTCAAGCTGAGACTGGGCAAGGGTCTCAGCTTCCCCGACCTCGACCTCTCGATCCCGCCGCTGACCGCGAAGGACCTCGTCGACCTCGACTTCGTCGCTAAACATGCCGACGTCGTCGGCTTCTCCTTTGTGCAACGACCTGCCGATGTCCAACTGCTTCAGGCCGAACTCGCCAAGCGCCTCGGTAGCAAGCCGTTGCCGCCGCTCATTCTCAAAGTGGAGACCCGACTCGGTGTCGCCAATCTACCCGATCTGATCGTCGCAGCCGCAGGGCGCCAACCGACGGCCGTGATGATTGCGCGGGGCGATCTCGCCGTCGAGCTCGGCTTGCAGCGGATGTCCGAGGTGCAGGAGCAGTTGCTCTGGTTGTGCGAGGCGGCTCATGTGCCGGTGGTCTGGGCAACAGAGGTGCTCGACAATCTGCTGAAAACCGGTATTCCGAGCCGCGCCGAGGCGACCGATGCCGCCATGTCGCAACGCGCGGAATGCGTGATGCTGAACAAAGGCGAGCACGTCGTCGAAGCGGTCCGCTTCCTGGACAACATCCTGCACCGCATGGACAGGCATGTCGCGAAGAAGTCAGCGCTGCTTGGTCCACTCTCTCAATGGACGGCAGGAAGCAGCATCGGTGCATCCGTTGGCCAGCCGAAGTCAGTCCGGCGTGGCAAGAGGCAATAAATCTGAACCTGAGGCATCGCTGGAGAGATCAAGATCCCGTCGGCCAGCTTCTGCAGAACTCCAGGGGCCAACATGACCAATCCGAGAAATGCCGACACCACCGCGCCAGACGTGGACCTCCCCCCGGCGGTCACCCGCCTCGGTATTGCTGCCGGAGTCTGGGTACGAATCGCTTTTTTGACGGTGATCGGTGGCCTGACGCTGATCGCTTCAGTTTTCGCTCTGATCGATATTGCAAAGGCCGGCCGCGCAACGATCTACGACGTGCTGCTGATCTTCATCTACATGGAGATCTGGGCAATGATTGTGATCGAAGCCACGACGCGGCATCTACCGATCCACTTCATCATCTACATCGGCATCACAGCGCTGACGCGACACTTGGTCGGCGTGGCGGGAGACAAGTCGCAGAGCGACATCGGCTTGCTCATTGATGCCGGCGCTATCCTGGTCCTGGCGCTTGCGGCCGTGTTGCTCGAGCTGAAGCGGCTCAAGTGGTCGTGACGTCGAACGGTGCACGCCGATAAGCGGACATAATGGTCGACGAGTTCCGAAATGCTCATCACGCACATATGAGTTTCAAAATTGGGACGGCACAGATTTGTGCGGCGCAATGTCGGAGTAGATGCTTTAGGTCGCTCCTGGCCCAGGGCAGAAAAACGTCGTTCAGCCTGGCATCGACGCGATCGGTGTCTAAGCGGACACGCGCCCGCCTTGTTGATCGACCCTCCGATTCCTGAGGTTCTTCGACCGTGGCGAGCACGTCTCTACCACGGGT
>CAZCGE010000043.1:0-4507 GCA_964498125.1 uncultured Devosia sp.
CGTAGGATGTCGTGAGCCGGACTTGATCAGCCTAGCGACGGATTGTGGTAAATGTATGAGTAATATCAACGTCTTGTGAGACGTCCTGAGACGCCGCTGGACGACCCGAAATCGCTTGTTCGATTCCCCTCGGCTCCACCAATGAAATCAAGAAGTTACATCAAGAACTGAAATCGTCGAATCTGCTGGGCACACACCGAAGCGGGCGCGCGGCGGTGATGGGATGTGAGTGTTGTGAACGACGCAGGCGGGTCGCGATGAGAGGCTCAACAGCCCTCACGCGCCATGGTCGCGCAAGAATTCTGTACCGTGTGTTTTGCGTAGCTCGTCAATGACGGCCGGCGTTGTCTTCCACTGATCGCCGTCGATCCGAGTTATCAGCGTGAACCACACGGGTTCGAAAGCGGCGAGCGCCGTCGCGTCGGTGAATTCGATGCCCGGAGGCAGCAGCGGCGCGATGTCCTCGGTCAGGCTGCGCGTGAGCTTTTCCAGCATGCGCTGCTCGGCATTGGCTCGCGTGATGCGCTTCATGGATATGGCGCGTTCGAATTTTGCGCATGTCCTTCTCGTCGCGGGCAACCACGATCACTATGACGGTGTTTTCGACGAGACCATCGGCATCCTGAAGCGTGAACTTCCTGGCGTAACTGTCCTCGATAACGACCACCTTGAAATCAACGGCGACGTTCTTCGGCACCACCCTTTGGTCGAACTTCGAGGGCCGCAGCGAGGCGTGTATGAATGGCGTTCGCCGTCGACACGGCGGGCCACGCATGGTGTAAACTCGAGGCAGCGCATCGAGATTCGGAGGCCGCCGTGATGTCATCGCTGTTCATGTGGATGGCCGCCCTGGCGTTAAGCACCGTGCTGCTGCTGATGACCGCGGCCAAGGGGGCTTTCTACCTGCACATCCTGGTCTGCGCCGTCGTGACCATCGCGTTGGCGGTGACGGCCATCCACGAAAGCCGCACGCTGCGCGCTCAGGGCGCCAGTGTTTATGCCGTCGCCAGCAGCAATGCCCGGTTCATGGGCCTGGTCTGGGCGTGGGGTGCGGTCACCCTGTTCACAACCTATAACTTTGTCCTGAGCTGGAAGGAGTGGGTGCCGTTCTTCATTGCCTTCTTCGTGGCGGCCGGCATCTGCTCCTACTTCGCCGGCTCGCTGAAAAAGGATGAAGTCGCTGGCGCCAGCGATCCCGTCATGAAAACCATCGGCCGATACCTCACCATCGCCCAGGTGGCCGGCATGGCCATCGCCGCCGTCGGACTTGTCATCGACGGCAAGCTGAACCGCTTCGCCAAGGCGCGACCGGGTTGGGAGGACTGGGCCGCCAACAACATCTTCTTCTTTGGCGCGGTTTCACTGGCGGCCATCGGCATCCATGCCCTCGTTGCCGATCATCGGGAGGCCAAGGCGTGAGACGCGGCATACGATGCGGCTGATGGTCAAGCTGTTGCTCGTCGGCGCCGCGGTCGCCAGCGTCGCCGTGAGCACATGGGCCGCCGCCGCGAAGGCACCCGCGATGATCGTCGCCTCCGCCGCGGTATTCGCCGCAGCTCTGATCGTTGTGGCACTGATCACTAACCAGGAGTTACAACGGCAGCCCGCCGGGGCGCAAGCCGCTCATGCGGACGTGCACAATGCCGCACTCATGGCGCTGGCCTACGGCTGGGGGGCGGCGACTTTGGCGGGAATCTACACGCTGACCAGCCTGCGCTGGCAGCATGGCCTGCAGTATGCCGCCGGCATGGCGGTGATCGCCGTGGCGCTGGCGGCTTGTTCGCGCGCGCTTGCCCGCATCGACAGCCCGCTGCGGCAACCCCTGGCGCGGCGCGTCATGGCGTGGATCACCATCCTGCACGCGGCGGCGGCGGCAACGGGCGTCGGCTTTCTGCTGGTGTCGGGCAAGCTGTCCAGCATCAAGGCCGACTGGGCGGCCAACATCGTTTTTCTGGTCGGCGGGCTGACAGTTCTGGCGCTGAGCGTGCTGGCAGCCGTGACGCAGCAGCGATGCCGACCAGGAGCCAACCGGCAGCTTGCCGGCGCAGGCGACGACGGCTAGGACCCGATCGCGGAATTGAGTGCCACACTTCGTGGCGAAGCGCGCATCTTGCACGACGCCAGTTCCAGAACATCGACGGCAAGGCCGGCCTCGACCAGTATCACAAGCCCGGCAGGCAGGTGGTGATCGCCCCGGCGGTGTTCGCCGACGGCAAGCTGCAGGCGCCGTTCCTGAAGTGAGACCGCCGCGGGGGCAGTTCAGTGCTGCCCCTCCCTCAACGCATCGGAATTGCCGGAAGGAACCTTGCCCATGCAGATCAGAGCCGCCGTCTGCAATGGTCAACCCGTTCCGCAAGCACGGCTCTACGCCAAACTCGTCGCGAAGTTGGCGTAGTCGATGGACAGCGCACGCCCTTTGAGAAGATCGCGACCGATGAAGCCGTGGATTCCAGGCGGATGCCCAACGACATTGAAGTGCAGGAAGATGCGGACTGATATAGATGGTGGTGCGTCGGCCCATGGGACGCGAATCCGCATTGTTCCGCGCCGCGTGGTAATGACGCGACCGTCGAGCAGACGAATTCTGTCGGGGAAGAATCCCGGGATGAGGTCTACGCGACTGGCGATATGCGGCAACAGCATGACCTCGTACTCGCCGAAGTTGTCGAGCTGCAGGACCAGCGAGGCCATGTCGGACTTCCCGACGAGCTGAAGCTCGAAGCACGGCTGGCCAGCGATGAAAATCCCGCTGAGTGGCATAGCGGGTGACACCCTCAAAAGCGACCAATGCGAAAGAGCACGGCTTTACGGTCAGAGCTGTACCTGGCGATGAAGTTGCGCTCGGCCTCGAACTCGTCGGAACCGATCACGTACTCCCCCGTCTCGCTGTCGACACAAGCGTACTTGCCGAAATTCTCCTCCGTGTCGATCTCGGCGCGCAGCTTGTCGTACCACTCCATGGCGCGCCTGCCGATCTCGTCCACCTCATCGGGTAGATCGAAGTATCCAGTCGTCATTCAGTCACTCCTGTGTGAACGGCGGAACCCGCATAGCCAAGTGATCGGCGTCTGGGGTAGAACTGCCTCAATGGAAACCATACCACACTCGACCACCGACCGCGAGGAACGCCCATGCAGATCAGAGCCGCCGTCTGCAGCGAGAAATTCGGCCAATGGAGCATGGAGGATCTGGTCCTCGATGATCCGCGTGCCGACGAGGTGCTGGTCAAGGTGATCGGCTCGGGCATCTGCCAGACCGACGTGCACGCCCGCGACGGTTATTTCCCGAAGCTGCCCTATCCCGGCGTCTATGGGCATGAGGGCGCCGGCATCGTCGAGGCGGTCGGCGCCAAGGTCGCGAAACTGAAAGTCGGCGACCACGTCGTCATGTGCTTTCCCTGGTGCGGCTCATGCCCCAACTGCAGCAGCAAGCTGCAGACCTACTGCCTGGATGCGCACAACCTGAAGCTGACCGGTGTGCGCGCCGACGGCTCCACCGTCATGAAGCGCAAGGACGGCAGCAAGGTCTATTCCGCCTTCTTCCAGCAGTCCTCGTTCGGCAACTACGCCATCGCCAACGAGCGCTGGGCCATCAAGGTGAAGAAGGAGGCGCCGATCGAGCTGCTGGGCGCGCTGGCTTGCGGCGTCAACACCGGCGCCGGCGCCGTGCTCAACGCCATGCGCCCGCGCGCGGGCGAAGCGTTCGTCGTTTTCGGCGTCGGCGGTGTCGGCCTCGCCGGCATGATGGGCGCCAGGATTCTCGGCTGCGATCCGATCATCGCCGTCGACGTGCACGAGAACCGTCTGCAATTGGCCAAATCGATCGGCGCAACCCACACCATCAATCATACGGGCCGCGACAGTGTCGTCGCCGAGATCCGCAAGATCACCGGCCCGGGTGCGCGCTACACACTGGAAACCTCGGCGTTGCCCAAGGTGCTGCGCCAGGCGATCGACTGCCTGATGCCGGGCGGGCAGTGCATCCTGGTCGGCAGCGCGCGCGAGGGTACCGAGGCGAGCTTCGAGATGCCCTACCTGCAGAACGGCCGCTCCGTGCGCGGCGTCATGCAGGGCGACAGTTTGCCGGAAGTGTTCGTGCCGGAAATGATCGAGCACATGCTGGCCGGCCGCATGCCGATCGAGCGCATCGTCACCCACTACAAGATCGACGATATCAACCAGGCCGCCGCCGACGCTATTTCGGGCAAGACCATCAAGCCGCTGTTGAAGCATCAGCATTGATGATCCGTAGGGTGCAATAGCCCGACAGGGCGTATTGCACCGGCGGTGGCGCCACACGGCAAGACCGCGGTGCAATACGCCTACGGCCGCGCCTTCGGCTATTGCACCCTACGGCGTTACAATGGCGATGATCCGTAGGGTGCAATAGCCCGACAGGGCGTATTGCACCGGCGGTGGCGCCACACGGCAAGACCGCGGTGCAATACGCCTACGGCCGCGCCTTCGGCTATTGCACCCTACGGCGTTACAATGGCGATGATCCGTAG
>CAZCGE010000044.1:0-91607 GCA_964498125.1 uncultured Devosia sp.
GGTGCCGGCGAAATCCCCATAGCGCCCGCTGAGCCGGGTGCCCCCAACCCCGCGCCTTCCTTCCCTGGCGGCTTTCGAACGCCGGCCCGATCGCGCGCGCGTCGAGGTCCGTGATGGGCCGGCATCCGAAACCCGTCACACAAGATGCTGATGGAGGGGATGGTCGGTGACGTCGGCCGCAGAGGCGTTGGGGATACTCCTGGGGGCCTTGAGAAGCGAGGCTTCACATGAGGCGATAATTGGCGCCTCGACAGTACAGGCTTGGCCCGACGGGTTGCTCTCCGCCCTGACAAGTGAGCGTCTACTTGTGTCCTTCGACGCCGCCGAGATCGTCGTGTGCCCAGGCTGCCAGGAAAGCTGCATCATGGAATGCAAGTGGATTGGAGACGAAGAAGACCAGCCCTTCCTGCTCTGTAACAAGCCACAACAGTATGGATTGATCGAACTCGACGCCGGCCTCCGAAACCAATGGACCACCTCCCGCCGGCAGGTGGCAGCCTTTGTAGGACACCAGCTTGGCGTCCGGATCAAGACTTTCGACAACGCCAGCGGTCGAACGAGCTACGGCCTGAGCAGGCGCCTTGGGGTGTTGCTCTCGCTGGAATTCCAGGATGCGGCGCGACTGCGCATCGGCGACGATGCCTACGACCTGGTCGATATGCTGCTCTTCGAGCGCGAAAGTATCGGCATAGATCAGGTGCTCGTCGCCAGACTGGCGGCTGACGCAAGGCGGCCCGCCGACGGTGGGAAACGGTATCAACCTTCCTCGGCGCGTCGTGAGGCAAAAAAGAGCATGACCGCTTTGCGCGACCTGTCCATTCAGGATGCCGCCGACGAGATCGTGCGCGATGGTCCTCCCATGAAAAAAGCGGCGGTGGTCGACAAGCTCCTGGAAGATCCCCGCTTCGAGAACATGTCGCGTGGGAGGCTCGAACGCCTGTTTGTGATACGGAAAAAACTGAGGCGGAAAAATTTCGCCTGAGCGCCTGACAGCCAACCTATTGAGCGTGATTGAACTTTTTACTCTGCACCTCATTGTTCTCGGCTCCCACCAGTGTGCGCCATCGATCGGTTAATTGTCTGCAAACACTACGCAATCTTGTGCGCTGTCGCCCAGTAGATGGGGCTTTCATCGCCTGATGCGCCGTAGCACGGTCGCCCTGTCTGATGGTGACAGCGTACGGAGTAGCATCGATGAGTAGGCAGGATCAGCTCAAGCGGCCGTGGAAGGGACGAGGCCATAACCGCACCGGCCGCAGCCGAGGCGGCGATAGGTTCGTCAAGCTGGAGCACTGGATGCTCAAATCGCCAGCGTGGCGTGCACTGCCTCCTGCCGCCCGCGCACTCTACGTGGCTCTCGCCCAGCGATACAACGGGTTGAACAACGGTCAGATCTCCGTGTCCGTCCGGGAGGCCGCCAGAGACGTCAATATCGCCAAGGATACAGCCAGCAAGACATTCCACCAGCTCGAGGCGATCGGCTTCATCCGTTGCCACGTCTGCGGCAGTTTCAACTGGAAGCTCCGTCACGCCACAACCTGGATCCTGACCGAATTTCCCGTCGGCGAAGAGGCCGCCACCAAAGACTTCATGAGTTGGGCGCCGGCGAAATCAGAACCCGGTCCCAAATCAGGGACGAGCTGTCCAAAATCAGGGACGGACCCTCCAAATTTCCCAACGACGAAGCTCCGAAGTGTCCTTGATTTGGGACCGTGGGCCCGGTTCTGCACGGTTGGCCGGTCCCAAATCGCGGCACGCATATAATCTGCCATGCCATGCGCCGAATTGAGCGCTGCTGCCAGCCCAGGAACGCCGGCGTGCGGGCAGCGCGGAGGCCTCAAGAATCGCAGCGCTGCCCGCACGCCGGCTCTCACCTTACGCATGGATCCATGAAAATGCTCACCACGCCTCGAGCCCCCGGCAGGGCACACGCCCGCGTCAAGCACCACCGCCAGTTGCTAGGCTCGCACCAGTTCCGCGGTCCTGTGCCACTTTTCTGGTTGGAGGTTGCAGCCAGACTGCCTGGCAAGTCGCTACATGCCGGGATCGCATTATGGCACGCGGCAGCTTCCGCCAGATCGAAGGCGGTCCCCTTGAGCAACGTCTCTGGCCTGCGCTTTGGCCTCGATCGATGCGCCAAATACAGAGCATTGGCCTGGCTTGAGGGTGCTGGTCTGATCTCCGTCCAGCGCAAGCTTGGCCGGGCGCCGGTGGTGACGATCCTGGATCCAAGCGATCCTGCCATCGGCCCGTTGCACTTTTCGCCCGGCGCGCCAATTCCCGCAACCGACAGGCCGTCCTTTTCATCATCGGCTGAGCCTACAAGGCCGCCAGACGATGCGAACGTAAGGCCTGCGCATCGCGGGGGCGGGTCGCGGCGATGACATGCAACCCACAGAATCCGACGCCTGACATCGCGCCCCGCATTATCCGCTTCCGCGATGCGCCGCGCTACCTCGGCATGGACCGCAACAGGTTCAACGCCGAGGTCCGCCCCTATGTCACCGAGGTGCCCATCGGCAAGCAGGGCATCGGCTTCGATCGGCTTGAACTCGATGCTTGGTTCGTGGACTATAAGTCCCGCAACGGGCGTCCCGCGCGGAAAGGAGCACTCATATGGGACGCAAGCACATCCCCGGCCTCATCAAGCGGGTCGGAATCTGGCACATCGACAAGCGCATCCTCGGGCGGCGAATTTGCCAGAGCACTGGCACATCTCAGCTCGAGGAAGCCGAGAGGAACCTCGCGAAAGTGATGGAGGAGGTCAGACAAGCTCAGATCTATGGCGTGAGGCCCACTCGAAACTTCGAGCAGGCCGCGGCGAAGTTTGTGCTGGAGAACCAGCACAAGCGGAGCATCAGTAGCGACATCATTCAGCTGAAACTGCTGTTGCCAAGGCTTGGTCAGCTGCCGCTCGACAAGATCCACTTGGGTGCCATGCAACCATGGATCGAGATGCGGCGGCGTGGGGGTAAAGCCGTCGGCACCATCAATCATGGGCTGAAGATGGTGCGGCGCGTTCTCAATCTTGCAGCGACCGAATGGTGCGACCAGCACGGTCTGACCTGGCTGCATCTCGCGCCCAAGATCAAGCTGCTGCCCGATATAGGCAAAAGGCCCCCATACCCCTTGAACTGGATCGAGCAGCGGCGGTTGTTTCAGGAGCTGCCGGGCTATCTCGCACAGATGGCGCTGTTTACGGTCAACACGGGTTGCCGCGGCGGCGAGGTCTGCCGGTTGCGTTGGGAGTGGGAGGTCGCGGTGCCGGAATTGGGCACCAGCGTCTTCATCATTCCTGGTGCGCGCGTGAAGAATGGCGATGATAGACTCGTGGTGTTGAACCGGGTCGCGCTTTCGGTCATCGAGGCGCGGCGCGGTATCGATCCGACGTTCGTCTTCACGTTCGATGGACGGCCGATCTATCGGATGCTGACGTCGGGATGGCTCCGTGCGCGCAAGCGTGCTGGCCTATTACAGGTTCGCGTCCACGACTTGAAGCACACGTTTGGCCGCCGCCTGCGGGCGGCAGATGTGGCCTTCGAGGATCGCCAAGATTTGCTCGGGCATCGTTCCGGGCGAATCACAACGCACTACTCGGCGGTTGAACTGTCACGGCTCTTGGAAGCTGCAAACCGAGTATGCGACGGTACGGCCGGCCAACCCGAACTCGTGGTATTGCGAGGGGCACTGCAGACGCCATCCCGCAAAACTCCCGCAACGCTGTTGCGGCCAGTGGAGAAGGCTAGCTAAGTCTTTGAAAAAAATGGTGCCCAGGGGGTGAATTGAACACCCGACACCGTGATTTTCAATCACGTGCTCTACCAACTGAGCTACCTGGGCAACACTGCAGCGCGCCGCGGGAAACCCGCAGCGGCGATCTGCAGAACTGGGGACTTATAAGGGCTGACCGGGAGGCTGTCCAGCGCTGCACGCGCGCGGCAGCCGCACGGCGGCGAGCAGCAGCAGATAGAGCGTGGCGGCATTGCAGATATGCCATAGAAAATGTGTGCCGCGGTGGTGGGAACCAAGCCGCGTCAGATCGCACACGTCCAGGTCGATCGTGCGCAATGCCATCGACACGAGGAAGACGCCGGCTGCCGCCAGCAGATAGGGCGCCGCCCGGTCGGCGCGGGCCCACAGCACGGCGCCAATGCCGGTCATCGCCAGCCATGCCGGCAGATAACCGATCGTGCCGTTGAGGCATGGCCCGCGCGCGGCTTCGGCAAGCCCGATCAGGCCGCCGCGCTGACAGGTGACATCGCCGGCGACGCGCAGGGCGGCGATGAACACGATCAGGCCGAGGCTCGTGCCGAGCCAGCCGAGGTGCAGCAGGCGCCGCAGGGCATAGCCGAGATAGGCCAGCATGAAGAGGCCGATCGGCGCCACGTCGGCCAAGGCGGCCCAGCGTGTGGCGAAGGTGTGAAACAGGAAGCTGCCGATGCCAATGATCGCCACGAGGCCGACCAGCAGCCACTCGGCCCAGGCCGCGACCAGCGTTGTTCGCCGCCGCAGCGTCACGGCCGCCAGGCACCCGGCCAGCAGGAAAGCCGCGTTGCTCAGGGCGTTGAGCGGCTCGGCCCAGAACGCAGGGTCGCCGCCGCGTTCGCAGTAGCGAAAAACCTGGCTCGCCCAGCTCATCCTCGCCCAGCTCCGGCAGGCTCATCTCTTCGCCGTGCCAGTTCCCGATCCCGATCCTGATCCACCGCCCGAGCCGATGGGGCGCACCTTGGCGTCCACCTCGATCTCGCCGCTCTTTTCGAACGTCAGCTTCAGCTTGAAGGTATCACCGGCCTTGAGCGGACCTTTCAGCTCCATCAGCATGATGTGATAGCCGCCGGGCTGCATGACGATGCCGCCGCCGGCGGGAACCGGGATGGCATCGACCCGGCGCATGCGCGCGATGTTGCCGTCCATGATGTGATTGTGAATCTCGGTGACGCCGGCCACCGAACTCGAAACCGATAGCAGCTTGTCATCGACCCCGGCCGCGGCCTTCAATTGCAAATAGGCGGCGCCGACCTTGGCGCCCGGTGGCGTGGCGCGCGCCCAAGGCTCGACCACGGTCATCGGATTGGTTGGCGTGGTTTGTGCGAAAGCCAGCGAGGCGGCCAGCACCATGCAGATGGTCGCGGCAATTTTTAACAGCATGTGAGGCACCAGGGAATCATGGGCAAGAAAAGCCCCCGAGCTATGGTCCCGCGCCGTCGCCCCCGTCAGGCGACATCTCGCCACAGCGGGGATCACGACGTGGAGGCGCGGCACTCCTCGTCGACCGGCAGTGGATCACACGCGCTGCTGTTGACGCAACTCATCAGCGCAGTGCGCATCGTGCGGGTATAAATGCCGTCGATGTCGCCGTCATAGAGCCCGTGCGCCTGCAGGCCGCACTGGTAGAGCTTGATCATGCGATCGCCGCCGAGCCGCATCGCCATCTCATAATCGGCCAGTGCGCCAGAGGGGTTGCCCAGCGTCTGGCGGATATGGGCGCGCGTGTCATAGGTGTGCGGGCTGGTTGGGCCCAGCGCCAGCGACTTCTCGACATCGGGCAGGCCCTGCCGCGCCCGGCCAGACCGGAAATAGGCCCAGGCCCGGTTGTTGAGGGCGACGGCGAAGTCGGGATTGATGGAGATGGCCCTGTCATAGTCGGGCATGGCTAGGTCATACAGGCCCTTGAGGGAGTAGCCCAGGCCGCGCATGGCATAGGCGGTGGCAAGCTCGTCCGGCAGGATGCCGGGGGCGGTGATGATTTCCGAGCAGCCGATGATCCGGCGCTCGTTGTCGTCGCCAAAGCAGTCGAGTGCGCTCTGGGCATGGGCGGCACTCACCGCGCACAGGCCAAGACCGAGTAGGCCCAGCCCCATCCACTGTCGCGTTCGCCTTCTCATACCTGCCTCTTTGCAACCGTTGTCGAACCTGCGCCGCCGGCACCAGCCATAGCATGCCCCTGCCGTCGCGAGAACCTGCGGCAAGGGGCAGAATTAACCGGTGACTGCGCTCGGACTGTGGCGGCGGCGAGCCGGTTGGCCGCGCATGGTTGGAGGCGCGAAGCGGCTGCTGCGTGGACGCAGAGGTTGCCACCGCACACCCGACTTCGTTTCCGCGGGTGCTGTCTTGCACGCCATGCGCGCATCGCTGGCGCGCCGTGCGAAAGCTGCTAGCAGATCGAAAATCCCTGAGGTAAGCTCGCCGCATTAATAGTGAAAAAAAAACGATAGAAAACCCAGCAACGCTCAGGGAGACGCCAAAATGGCAAGGGATCGCACGACACTCATGCGGCTGGCCGCTGGCCTAGCCACGGCCGGCCTGGTTGCGACAGCGGGGACCGTTGATCTGCAAGCGCAGCAACCGCCGCCGCCCTGGAAACAGGGTCAGCCGGCCAGCATGGCCGACTCCAAGCTGGCGCCACATGCGACGCCGATGACGGTGACACCGGTTGATAAGATTCAGCTCAACAAGCTGAAAGTACCGGCCGGCTTCAAGGTCGAGATCTGGGCGCACGGCATGCCCGGCGCGCGCATGATGCGGCGCGGCGACAAGGGCACGATTTTCATCGGCTCACGGGCGATCGGCAGGGTCTATGCCGTCACCGACAAGGGCGCGACGAGGGAGCACAGGGTCATCGCCGAAGGCCTGCAGCAGCCCAACGGCATCGCCTTCGCCAAGGGCTCGCTCTACGTCATCACCGTCGACAAGGCACTGCGCTTCGATAACATCGAGGATAGGCTCGCCAACCCGCAGCCGACCGACATCAGCGAAGCGATCAAGCTGCCGGCCTCGACCCACCACAACTGGAAATTCGCCGCCATCGGCCCCGACAACAAGCTCTACATCTCGATCGGCTCGCCCTGCAACGTCTGCGAGATCAACACCGGCGTGCACGGGTTAATCCGCCGGCAGAATCTCGACGGCTCCAACATCGAGATCGTGGCGCGCGGCGTGCGCAACTCGGTCGGCTTCGATTGGCATCCGGAAACCGATGAGCTGTGGTTCACCGACAACGGCCGCGATTGGGCCGGCGACAACGGACCGGAGGAGGAGTTGAATCGCGTGGCGGCCAAGGCCGAGGGCGCCTTTTACGGGTTCCCTTATTGCCACGCGCAGGGCATCCCCGATCCCGACATCAAGAAGCCCAACCCGTGCGCCGGCGTCACGCTGCCAGCCGCCACGCTAGGGGCGCACGCGGCCGCGCTGGGCATGCGCTTCTACACCGGCGACATGTTCCCCGACGCCTATGAGAATACGGCCTTCATCGCCCGCCGAGGATCGTGGAACCGCAACCAGAAGAACGGCTACGACATCGTGCAGGCGAGGATCAGCGGCGGCAAGGCGACGATCAAGCCGTTCATGACCGGCTTCCTCGACGCGCAGAAGAACGAGTTCTGGGGCCGGCCGGTCGACGTGCTGCAGATGCCGGACGGCGCCCTGCTGGTTGCCGACGAGCAGAACGGGGCGATCTACCGCGTCTCCTACGGCAGCAAGAAAGTAGCAAGCCGCTGACGCGATGAGCACGCACTCTCGAAATGGGCGATCGTGGGCCTTCGGGCTCGCGATCGCCGCGATGGCCCATGCGACGCCCGCGAGCGGCCAGCGCGCCAGTGACCCGTTTCAGGAACGGTTGCAGCTGTGCGGTAGCTGTCATGGCGACAATGGCAACTCCAAGATGGAGAATATGCCGTCGCTTGCCGGCCAGCCCGAGCTGTTCCTGACCAACCAGATGATCCTGTTTCGCGAACGCCTGCGTCATTCCGACGTGATGGCCCCGTTCGCCAAGGGCCTCACCGACCCCGAGATCATTGCCATTGCCGAACATTACGCCAAGCTGGCGCCGCAGCCGAGCGACGAGCCGGTCGACATGGCGCTTGCCGCCCGCGGTGGTGCGCTGGCCAAGACGATGCACTGCGGGTCATGCCATCTGCCCGATTTCGTTGGCCGCGCACAGATGCCGAGACTGGCGAACCAGCGCATCGACTATACGATCGGCACGCTGATCGCTTATCGCGATGGCAAGCGCTATGGCGTCGACACGTCCATGAATGGCGTCCTGGTCGGAGTCTCCGACCAGGACATCCGCGCGCTGGCGCATTTCCTCGCAACAATTCCATGAGTTGGCCCATGAGCTGGCGCGCCCGCCGTCAGCCGCTCGCGCCCCCCTGGGCCCCGAGCCCGAGGGCGGGAAGCACAACAAGCTTGCAGAGCGGTGGCAGGTCGACGCCATAAAGCCACAATAAAAACAGAAAAACATAGACCTGCAACCGTGACAATCCGGTCCCGGCCAGCAGCCGCGCGAGCAACGGGAACCAGCGCGGCATCGGTGAGGTCAGCAGCACGCGCATGCCCAGGTTGCACTGTCGTGTCGACTTGACAGGCTGGTGGTTTGGGTTCAACTTTATCCAATCGACCCAGCACCCGCGCGCATCGGGTGAAACGTTTTGGAGATTGGCCATGAAAAAAGTTTGGCGCAAGCCGGAACTGTGCGAGCGCGATGTTGCGCTCGAGGTCACTGCCTACGAGTCTGCGGACATCGAAATCGAGATCGTCATCTGATCGAAGCGTATGCCGAGCGATCGGGTCATTAACGCGCAGCGGCAGTCTCCAACAAGAGCTGCCGCGCGCGATTTTTTTGCGTTTCTGACGGTTGCCTCGCGTGCACATCAAGGTCCTAGGCTCGGCGGCCGGCGGCGGTTTTCCTCAGTGGAACTGCAATGCGCCGACCAGCCGCGAGGCTTGGTTGGGCCACACCAGCAGGCGCACGCAGTCTTCACTGGCCGTGAGCTGCGATGGTGCCCAATGGGTGATCCTCAACGCTTCCCCTGACATTCGCCAGCAAATTGCGGCCACGCCCGCCTTGCATCCACGCGCCAATGGCCCCCTACGCAATAGCCCGATCCGCGCCGTCGTCGTCACCAATGCCGACGTCGATCATGTTGCAGGTCTCCTCAGTCTGCGCGAGCGCCAGCCGCTGACGCTCTACGCCAACGCCCGGGTGCTCGATGTGCTGGCGTCCAACAGCATCTTCAACGTGCTCAGTCCGGACTGTGTGGCGCGCGTCGCCTTGGCGATGGGCGAGGCGAGACCGCTCGAGCATCAGGGTGTCGGACTTGGCCTGACGGTGGAGTCATTCCCAGTGCCGGGCAAAGTTGCGCTCTATCTGGAAGATGCGAGCCAGGGCAAGGCGCTGGGCACGCGCGAAGGCGACACGGTCGGTCTGAAAGTCAGCGAGTCCGCGAGCGGACAGGCGTTCTATTACATTCCGGCATGCGCCGCCGTCGATGCGCCGCTGCGCCAAAGGCTCCAGGGTGCCAGCCTGGTGCTCTTCGACGGCACACTGTACACGGATGATGAGCTCGTCGCCCAAGGTCTTTCCGACAAGACCGGGCAGCGCATGGGGCACATCTCCATGTCGGGCCCTGACGGGTCGCTGGCAGCCTTCGCCGATCTCGGCGTCGATCGCCGCATCTACGTCCACATCAACACGTCAAATCCGGCCTTGCTCGAAGACACTGACGAGCGTCGCGCGGTCGAGCGCGCTGGCTGGGAAATCGCCGCGGACGGCATGGAGATTGTGCTGTGACCGACGTCCTCTCGCCCGACCGGCTCGAGGCAGCCTTGATGGCCATCGGCGCCGAGCGCTATCACGATAAACATCCGTTTCATCACCAGTTGCACGGCGGCAAGCTGTCGAAGGGCCAAGTGCAGGCCTGGGCGCTCAACCGCTATTGCTATCAATCGGGTGTGCCGCGCAAGGATGCGGCCTTGATCAGCCGCTGCACCGATCGCGAGTTGCGCCGCGCCTGGCGGCATCGCATCGAGGACCACGATGGCGGCGGCGGGGAAGAAGAGGGCGGCATCGAGCGCTGGCTGGTGCTGACGACAGGGCTCGGCATCGACCGGGACTATGTGACCTCCATGCGCGGGGCCTTGCCGGCGACCCGCTTTGCCGTCGAAGCCTATGTGCGGTTCGTGCGCGAGGAGACGTTGCTGGAAGCCGTGGCCTCGTCGCTGACGGAACTGTTCGCGCCCAAGATCCACCGCGAGCGCATCGCCGGCATGCTGGAGAATTACGACTTCATCACCGAGGACGTGATGCGCTATTTCCAGCGCCGGCTCGGTCAGGCGACGCAGGATGCGGACTTCGCGCTGGCCTATGTCAAGGCGCACGCGCGCACGCGCGAACAGCAGACCGCCGTCCTCGAGGCGCTGCGCTTCAAGTGCTCCGTGCTGTGGGCTCAGCTCGATGCGCTGTATTTCGCCTATGTCGCTCCAGCCATGATCCCGCCTGGGGCCTTCGTGCCGGACGACCACCGGGGAACGCGACCATGAGCCAAGGCCAGGATGACGCTCAACCCCGGACGCGGTTGATCCTGTCGGGGACCGCACGGCCGGCATTGGCAAGGCACGTCAAGCTCAGGTTCGACGAGACGCGCAAGGTCTGGGTGCTGCTGGCGCCCGAGCGGTTGATGACGCCGAGCGAGACGGCGGTTTCAGTGCTGCGGCTATGCGATGGACAGCGCTCGATCGACGAGATGGCGGCGACGCTCGCCAGCGAGTACGATGCGCCACAACAAGACATTCTCGCCGATATACTGCCGGTGCTGCAGGACTTGGCCGACAAGGCTTATGTGACCGCGTGACGGAAAGGACAGGGGCAACGTGAGTGCCGCGGACGCGATGCCAGCCACGCCAGCCGTTCCAGCTCCGATCGGACTCCTGGCGGAGTTGACCCACCGTTGCCCGCTGCAGTGCCCCTATTGCTCGAATCCGCTCGAGCTGGAGCGAGCGGCTGGCGAACTGACCACCGCGCAGTGGCTGGATGCCTTTGACCAAGCCGCCGACCTCGGCGTGCTGCAGGTGCATCTGTCCGGCGGCGAGCCGACCACGCGGCGCGATTTGGAGCAGCTCGTGGCCCGGGCCGCTAAGCGCGGCATCTATTCCAACCTCATCACCTCGGGCTATGGCGTCGATCGCAAGCGGCTTGCAGCGCTGGCGGCGGCCGGCCTCGACCACGTGCAGATCTCGGTCCAGGATGCGACCGCTGCCAATGCCGATCGGATCGCCGGGGTGACCGGCGCGCACGGCCGCAAGCTGGAGCTTGCCGGCCATGCCCAAGCGCTCAATCTCGCACTGACGATCAACGCGCCGGTGCATCGCCAGAACATCGATCACCTGGACGAACTCATTGCCTTGGCGGTGCGGCTTGGCGCGCAGCGGCTCGAGATCGCCAACGTGCAATACTATGGCTGGGCGCTGGCCAACCGCGCGGCACTGCTGCCCTCCCGTCAGCAGGTCGCCGTTTCGCTCGACGTGGTCGCCAAGGCCCGCGCGCGATTGAAAGGCGTACTGGCCATCGACTACGTCGCCCCGGACTATTACGCCAAGCGGCCCAAGGCCTGCATGGGCGGCTGGGGGCGTGGCGTCATCAATATCACCCCGTCGGGCAAGGTGCTGCCGTGCCATGCCGCGGAAACCATCAAGACGCTGCGGTTCGAGCGGATCACGGAGCGTTCCTTGCGCGACATCTGGCTGAATTCGGCCGCCTTCAACGCCTATCGCGGCACCAGCTGGATGCTGGAGCCGTGCCGGACTTGCGAATTCAAGGAGGTCGATTGGGGCGGCTGCCGCTGCCAGGCATTGGCGTTGACGGGCGAAGCCGCCAATGCCGATCCGATGTGCGTGAAATCCTCACGGCACGGCGAGATCGGGCTGCTTGCCGAAGCCGAATCCGCCGCGCCGCCGCCCGATTTCGTCTATCGCCGGCCGGCGCGCAAATCCGCCGGTTAGACGCGGCCCTCGGCCGCCAGGCTGGCCCGCGCGCGCATGCGGTGACCAGCTTTCATATGTCCAGAAGCTGCATAACAGGTGCGCCTTGCGAACTTCGCTGACGGTCGTTGACAGCGATTTGCTTCCGGCGCGATAGTGTCGTGTGCGCCCACTCACGATTGACATAAAAATGGAGCACAGTCGGAAATTACCGGCCGCCAAGGAGGAACCATGACCAGACACGGATGCCTGCGCACGTTCGCGTGCAGTGGTGCGACGATCGCCATGCTCGGTATCGTCGGAACCGTCGGCGCCAGCGCCCAGGAGGTCAAGGGCGCGACCAAGTGGGGTGACATGAACTCCGTCACCCAGGACATGCTCAATCGGGCCGCCAGCGACAGCAACAACTTCCTGCACACAAATCACAATTATGCGCAGACGCGCTACGTGCCCAACAAGCAAATCAATGCCGGCAACGTCAGCAAGTTGCGCCCGGCCTGGATTTTCCAGACCGAGGTCAAGGACAGCTTCGAGACCTCGCCGATCGTCGTCAACGGCATCATGTACTTCACCACGGCGTTCAACCACGTCTATGCCGTCGACGCGCGCACCGGGGAAGAACTCTGGCACTTCAAGCACAAGATGGGACCGATCACGGTCTATTGCTGCGGTCCGAACAATCGCGGCGTCGCCATCTCCGGCGACCGCCTGTTCATGGGCACGCTCGACGCCAAGCTGCTGGCGCTCGACGCCAAGACCGGCAAGCTGCTCTGGGAAACGCAGATCGCCGACCCCGAGCTTGGCTATTCGGAGACGATGGCGCCGTCCGTCGTCGAAAACAAGGTGCTGATCGGCACCAACGGTGGCGAGTACGGCATTCGCGGCTTCGTCAAGGCCTTCGATGTCAAGGATGGCAAGCTGCTGTGGACCTTCAACACCGCTCCTGAAAACTCGGTCGGTGTCTGGGCGACCCACGATGCCACCAATCGTGACATGAAGCGCAATATCGCGGCCGAAAAGGGCCAACTGGCCAAGACCGGCGATCCCTACAAGACGCTCGGCGGCGGCGTCTGGCAGAACCCGGCGGTCGATCTCGAGACGCGGCGCATCTACTTCGTCGCCGGCAACCCATCGCCGGATCTCGACGGCAGCCTGCGTCCCGGTGACAATCTTTATACCAACAGTATGGTGGCTGTCGAGCTCGATACCGGGCGCTATGTCTGCCACTTCCAGTATATCGCGCACGACGTCTGGGACCTCGACGCGGTCTCGCCGCCGATCATCACGACGGTGACCGGCAAGACGGGCAGTCCGGTGAAGGGTGTTCTGCACGGCGGCAAGACCGGCCACATCTATGTGCATGACGCCAGCGACTGCAGCCTGATCCGCTTCTCCGAGGCGATGGTGCCGCAGGAGAACATGTGGGTGCTGCCGACCAAGGACGGCGCGCGCATGCTGCCCGGCGCCAACGGCGGCGTCGAGTGGTCGCCAATGGCGGTCGACCCGACCAAGAACCTCGCCTACGCCATCAACCTGCACCAGCCGATGACCTATCACGTCGAGTCGACGCCCTATCCCAAGGGCAAGCTATGGCTCGGCGGCGCCTTCAAGGTGGTCCCGACCGAGGAGCAGTGGGGCAACATCACCGCCGTCGACTACAACACCGGCAAGATCCGCTGGCAGGTCAAGACGCAGCACCCGATGATCGGCGGCATCGTCGCGACCGCGGGCGGCCTGGTGTTCACGGGCGAAGGCAACGGGCTGTTCCGCGCCTACGACTCCGACACCGGCTCCGAGCTGTGGCGCTTCCAGGCCGGCGCCGGCGTCAACGCTCCGCCATCGTCCTACACGGTCGGCGGCAAGCAGTACATCGTGGTCGCGGCCGGCGGCAACACGCAGCTCGACTACAAGCGCGGCAACTCGCTGATCGCCTTCACGCTCGCGGATTGAGGGCGGGGCTGGACCTGCCGCACGTTTCGGCTACAAGAACCTGCAACGGACCCGGCATTCCGGGTCCGTTGTGTTTGCGGTCACCAATGCATCGAGGAGTACCGATGACGCCGCGTGTGCAGCGATGGCTGTGGGCCCTGGCCACAATTGCCTGGACTTCGGGCTTCACACTCCCGGGCGCCGCGGCACAGGAGTCCAGGAAGCTCGCGGAACAGGTGCAGTTGTGCGCCGCGTGCCATGGCGAGAACGGCGTGTCGATCGACAAGCTGGTGCCGATCATCTGGGGCCAGCATCAGGGCTATCTGTATCTTCAGCTCAGGGACTACAAGCGCGGCGACCGCAAGCACGAGCAGATGACGGCGATCGTCGAGCAGCTCGAGCGCGAGGACCTGATGGTGCTGGCCGAGTACTATTCGAAGAAACCCTGGCCGCGCATCGCCCACCCAACGGCATCCGACGATATCATCCTCAAGGCCGCCCAGGCCAACACCGCGGTCGGCTGCACCGGATGCCACCAGGACCAGTACCGCGGCGAAGGCACCCAGGCCCGCCTCGCGGGACAAACGCGGGATTATCTGCACCGCACCATGATCGAGACCCGCAGCGGCGTGCGCGCCAACAACCCCGGCATGACGTCGCTGCTGAAGTCGATCCAGGAGGACGACCTGGCGGCGCTGGCGGAGTATCTCGCCGGGCTGACCATTACGCCGCGGTAGTGCTGCCCGCGCCAATCGCGGTTTTGGGTTCGACCTTGCCTACTGGCTACTCGATACAGTCGAGCTTGTCGCGATACACGAGAACGACGCGATAGTCCGATAACGCAGCAACGATCGCCGGCCACAAGCCAATCAGGTCGGCGTGCCATTCCCGAAGCCGCGCGTTGCCAAATCGAATCTGGACAATTCGAGGTCCAGCTGGCTCAACCATCGCACGGTCGACGAAATCAGCGTCCTTGCTCACCACGACAAGATCGTTGGCCAATGCGTAGTCCCAGATCTTACGATCGTTCCAGGTCGGACCGAGATCGTGAACAAACTCGAACGCATCGGTTGCCCACAGGCTGTACCGGCGAGGCAGATTCACGTCGATCAGGAAGCGTGGCATCAGGACACCTGATGCACCGCGTATCGGCGCGCCATCAGGTGGCTGGCAAAGCTCAGACAGGCCTGGATGTCCTCCCGCTCCAGCAGCGGGTATTGCTCCAGGATCTCCTCGACGCTGTCACCAGCGGCCAGAAACCCCAGGATGGTCTCGACGGTGATGCGTATTCCACGGATCGTCGGCTTGCCGTTGCAGACGTCCGGGATGATGGTGATCCGCTCGAGCCCGGTCGGCAGCGTTGCATCAGCCATGGGTGTCGTCCTTGTCTTGCCTGGCGCGATCATACCTCGGGTCCCGCTGCTCGACCAGCTCGCGAAACATTACCGCCCCGCCCCCACCGGCGCCACCAGCCGCTCGCGCACCGAGGCGTTGGCGAGATCGAGCGCGGTCTTTCCGGTCTTGTCGCTCGGGTCCCGGCGCGCGCCATGCTTCAGCAGCAGATCGATGACGCCGCCATGTCCGAGCTCGGCGGCGATCATCAGCGGCGTCCAACCGCGGTTGTCGGCATCGTCGAGCCGCGCGCCCTTGGCAATCAGCAGCGCGACCGTCTTGACGCCGTCGCTCTCCGGCGCGTCGTTGGCATGACCGGCGGCCCACATCAGTACGGTCAGATCGTTGCCGTGGCGGGCGTTGACATCGATGCCCCGCGCGATGAGCTTCTCGACGATGCCGGTGAAGCCGCGCGCCGCGGCATAGACGATGGCCGTCTTGCCGGTATTGTCGGCTGAGTGAACCTCGACCTTGCGCTCGAGCAGCAGCGCCACGAGGCGCTCGTTGCCGTTGAATGCCGCGGCGATCAGCGGTGTCGCCGCCGACTTGCCCGGCGCGTCCGGCTTGGCGCCGCGCTCGAGCAGCAGGCGGACAGTCGCCAGCCGGCCGGCCTCCACGGCGAGATACAGGGGGGTCGCTCCCGCTAGGTCGCGCTGCTCGATATCGGCCCCGGCGTCGAGCAGCCGTCGCGTCGTCTCCGGTTGTGTCGCCTTGACGGCATGATGCAGCGCCGTATCGCCCTCCCGCCGCCGCGCATGCACGGACGCCCCGCTCTCGAGCAGCTCCGTGACGAACGCGGCGCAACCCTTCTGCGCGGCGCGTGCCAGATAGGTGTTGACCTGCCGCTCGACGAGGCCCTGTTGC
Organism: uncultured Devosia sp.; assembly: GCA_964498125.1. Taxonomy (GTDB): domain Bacteria; phylum Pseudomonadota; class Alphaproteobacteria; order Rhizobiales; family Hyphomicrobiaceae; genus CAMDBL01. The sequence goes on from CAZCGE010000044.1 coordinate 15,943, forward strand.
GCGGCGCGATAATTCCGCACCATCTCCTGGCATTCCAGCGGGTCGGCGGCGGCCAGTGGGCCTGCCTGCAAGCCCGAGACGGCGATTGCGACGAGCACCGCCAGGCGGGTTGCACGGCTTTGCGAGACGCTCAGGTTCATGCCACTATGCCCCTCGACCACTCCGTATCGTGCAGAGTTCAACATCCGAGCGAGAAGCGCAACACGCTGATGCCGAATGCCACCCGTGCTCCTGTGCCTCGCTTTTCGCCGGCCCGGCTCGGACGGTCGCTCGCCATGGCGCTTCTCATCGCCAGCTTCGCTACGCCGCTCATGGCCAAGGGCAGCGGCCGGGTGTTCGTCTCCAACGAGAAGAGCAGCACTTTGACGGTTCTCGATGCCAGCGGCAAGACGCTGCGGACGATCGACACCTGCGCCCGCCCGCGCGGCATGACATTCAACCCGACGCGCTCCGCCATCTATATCGGCTGCGGCGACGACAACACCATCGCGCTCTACGACATCGCAACCCTGAAGCTGGTGCGCCGCTATCGCAACATCGCCGCGCCCGAGACCTTCGATCTGCACCCCGACGGCCGCCATCTCTATATCTCCAACGAGGACGACTCGGAGGCCAGTGTCCTCGACGTCGAGACCGGCGAGATCATCGAGCGCTATGCGACCGGGCCCGAGCCGGAGGGCGTGCTGATCACCCGTGATGGCCGCCTGGCGTTCGTCGCTTCCGAGGTCTCCAATCTGGTGCACGTCATCGATACCGTGGAGAAGAAAGTCATCAAGGAGATCCTGGTCGGCACGCGGCCGCGCCGGTTCGCACTGTCGCCGGACGAAAACGAGCTGTGGGTCTCCGCGGAATTGTCCGGCCAGGTCGACATCATCGACGTCAAGACGCTGACCGCGAGGGGCCGCGTCGAATTCAACATCCGCACGATCCGGCGCGACATGATCACGCCCGTCGATCTGCTGATCACCAAGGATGGGACGCGGGCGTATGTGGCGTTGGGGCGGGCAAATTATGTGGCCGTGGTCGACACCAGGACGCGCGAGGTGCTCGACTACATTCTGGTCGGCAAGCGGCCCTGGGGGTTGCGGCTCAGCGCCGACGAGCGCCGGCTGTGGGTGGCCAACGGACTGTCCGACGACATCTCGATCATCGACACCAGGTCCGGCAAGGCGATCGCCTCGGTGCCGGTTGGCCAGGTGCCCTATGGGATCCTGATCGATGACTAGTGTTCCGGCACCAACAGATGATTCCCAACTTCCGTCATCCCGACGAAGGTCGGGACCCACGACAAGCCTCAGCACGTACGACGGCCTGTCGTGGGTGCCGGCCTCGGCCGGCATGACGAGCACAGTGGATATCAAGTGTTGGAGTCGCAACACAATGAGGTGGCGCCCGCTCCTGGCGTGGGCCACGGTCGGGCTGCTCGCGCTTGCCGCCTCAGCGCTAGCCCAGACCACCGCGTTGCCCGAGCTGAAGATCGGCTATCTCGACCGCAAGGACGATCCCGCGTATCGCGAGGCGCCCGGCTATGCAGGTGTCTTCCGCCGCGAGCGGGTTTCGCCGTGGGCGGCGGCCGAGCTGGCGATCAAGGATGGCGCCGCCGCGGCGCGGGCGAGCGGCTTTCAACTGGCGCTGGTTCGCCGGTCGCTCGGCGACTCCGAGGACGCCGGGACCGCGGCCGAAGCCCTCGTGCGCGACGGCGTGTCGGCCATTGTGCTCGATCTGCCGCTCGGCGACATGCAACGGGTCGCCAGGCAACGGGCCGGCAGTTCGGTTGCCCTGTTGAATGCCCGGCATCGCGACGATGACTTGCGCCTTGCAGCGTGCCGCACAACCCTGCTGCATACGATGCCGAGCTGGGCGATGCTGACCGATGGGCTCGCCCAGGGCCTGATGGCGCTCGACTGGCGCCGTGTCCTCGTGCTGAAAGGGCCCGCGGAGGGCGATACCATCTTCGCCGATCGGTTTCTTGCCTCGGCCAGGAAATTCGGACTGAAGATTGCCGAGGTGCGGGCCTTCGTCCTGGGCAACGATCCGCGCAATCGCGCCCAGATCAACGTCCGCCTGCTGACGGGAGGCGCGGACTACGATTCCGTCGTCGTCGCCGACCTGAGCGGTGATTTCGGGCGCTTTGTTCCCTACGCCACCACGCGCGCCCGGCCCGTCGTTGGCACCACCGGGCTGCAGCCGCTGGCCTGGCATCCCTTCTGGGAGCGGCACGGCGCCCCGCAGCTCAATCGCCGGTTCCATCGCGCCACTGGGCGAACGATGAGCGAGGAGGACTGGGCCACCTGGGTCGCGGTCAGGGCGATCATCGATGCCGCCGTCGCGGCGCGCGAGCGGACGCCCGCCCTCATTCTCGTGTCGCTGATGAACCCGGACCTGCGCATCGAGCTCTACAAGGCGCTGCCGGGGTCCTTTAGGCCCTGGAGCCGGCAGTTGCGGCAGAGTATTCTGTTGGCGACCCATGATGCCGTCGTCACCTTGGCGCCGGTCGAGGGCGTGCTGCACGAGCGCAACACGCTCGACACGCTCGGACCCGACGAGCCCGAATTCAAGTGTCCGCCATGACCATGCCTGGAGGGAAATGATGCAACGCTTGGCGCGGATGTCGGTTGTCGCCCTATGGCTTGCGACCAGTTCCATGGCGGCGGCCGAGGGTTATCTCGCCACCGAGGCGCAAAAGCTTCCCGACCTCGTTTTCGGAGTCGACCAGGCGGGATTTGCCGTCTCGCAACCGAGCTACGAGCTGGTCACCGGCAAGGCCTATCAGCTCACGATCATCTCCTCGGGCCGCCGCGAGTACGCCATCCGCGGCGATGATTTCTTCAATTTCATCTGGTTGCGCAAGATCGAGGTCGGCGACGTCGAGATCAAGGTCAACGGCCTCTACGAGATCGAGATGGAGCGCGAGGGCAAGGCGACGATCATCTTCGTGCCCATCCGGCCAGGCAAATACCGCATCTATGCGAAGGGGCTCGATACCAAGGGCACGGTGAGCAACATCACTGTGAAGTGACGGGCGGCTTGGCATGCTGGCGGGCCGCCGCAAGCGCCATTCGAACACGGCAGGTGTGCATCGGGCGCCGCGATTTTTACTCAGAATCCATATGCCGGCGATCTGCCTGACAGTGTGGGGTTCGCGAGTGGGCGGTGTGGTGCTAAATAAAGCACGATTCGTGGTGGTGCTGGCTCGCTGCCGGATTTGGCGGCTGCATCCACCAGGTGCGCGATAAAACGCGAACCGGCGCCGCATTGTCACAATCTGGCACTCCGCCAGAATGGCAACGGGGGGAAGGGACACTCGGGAACGCCATGGCCAGCAACGACCCGCCACGCCGCGCATTTCTGTTTGCGTTCGGATTAGACCGCCTCGGCCTGGTGGCGTTGCGCGCGCCTTATGTGTCTCTGCTGCTCATCCTGGTGCTGTCGGGGCTGGCGGGATGGGGCCTGATGCGGCTCAAGGTCGATGATTCGCTGTCGGAGCTGTTCCGCACCAACACGAAGGAATTCAGGCAATACGAGGACATCGATCGCCGCTTTCCTTCCAGCGAATATGACGTGCTGGTGGTGGTCGAGGGCAACAATCTGCTGCAGCGGCCGCAGCTGGAGGCTTTCTCGCGAGCCGTGGTGGACCTGCAGTTGGCCGATGGCGTCAATGGGCTGGTGTCGATGCTGTCGGCGCGCGGCAAGCCGGATGCGGCGGGTTATGCCGCGCCGATCGTTCCCGACGACCTGCCGGAAGGCGAGGCCTATGCCGCCATCGTCACGGCGCTGAGACAAAACGAAATCGTCAACGGCAAGTTCCTGTCCAACGACGGAACGTTGTCGATGATCGTCATCTCGCTGGATCGCAAGGTCGTGGATGAGCAGGGCCTGGCCCAGGTCGTCGGCGGCATCAAGGACGCGGCGGAGAAAGTCCTGGCGGGCACGGGGCTCACGGTCAAGTTCACCGGCGCCCCCGTGATGCAGCTCGAGATCCGCAACGCGGTCGAGCGCGACCGGCTGGTGTACAACGGGCTGGGTTTCCTGGTCGGCATGGCGATCGCCTACCTGTTCTTCCGCCGCATCTCATTGACGCTGATCGCGGTGCTCGGGCCTTCGATTGCCATCCTGTGGACGCTGGGTGTGATCGGCGGGCTCGATTTCCGCCTGAACTTGTTCATCAATGTCATCACGCCACTCATCCTGGTGTCGGGCTTCTCCGACAGCATGCACTTAGTGTTCGCCATCCGCCGCGACATCCTGGCCGGCGTCGATCGCATCGAGGCGGCGCGCAACGCCGTGCTCGACGTGGCGCCGGCCTGCCTGTTGACCGCCACCAATCAGGCACTGGCCATCGTCTCCTTCGCCTGGGCGGATTCGGCGCTGATCCGGACCTTCGGCTTCGCCGCGCTGATCGCTGTCGCCATCTCCTACCTGGCCGTCGCCATTGTCGTGCCGACGCTGGCGGCCTTGTTGATCCGATCGGAACCAGCGGCCGAGCTGCGCGAGGAGAAGGAAAAGGGCGGCATCGGCATCCTGCATCGGATCACGGAGGCCATCATCACCCACGTCGCCGCCCGGCCCGTCGCCTATGTGTCGATGGGCGTGGTGGCGGTACTGCTCACCGGCCTCGCCTATGTCCGGCTCGAGCCGCACTACCGGCTGGCCGACCAGGTACCCGACAAGGAGCATGCCCTGGCGGCGACCGGGCGTCTCGACCAGAAGCTGACCGGCGCCAGTCCGGTGCACATCATGATCCAGTGGAAGGACGGCCGCTCGCTTTATGACCCGCTGACGCTGGCCGTCATCGGCGAGGCGCACAAGGTGATGGAGACGCGCGCTGGCCTCGGCAACGTCTGGTCGCTGGAGAGCCTGCGCCGCTGGCTGTCGGAGGCCGGCGACCCCAGCACCGCGACGCTGCAGAAGTACGTCGGCATCCTGCCTGGACACCTGACGCAGCGCTTCATCACCAAGCAGCAGGATGCCGTGCTCGTCACCGGCCGGCTGCCCGATGTCGACGCCAGCGAAATCCTGCCGGTGGTCGAGACGCTCGAGAAGGCGCTCGAGCCGCTGCGGGCTGCCAATCCCGGCTTCGAGATCGCGGTGACGGGGCTGCCGGCGATCGCGGCCCGCAACAGCGCCAAGCTGATCGGCGAGCTCAACTGGGGGCTGGTCGGCGATATCTTTATTGTCTTTATCTTCCTGGCGATCGCGCTGCGCTCGGTGCTGCCGGGCGTCACCAGCGTCCTGCCCTCGCTGTTCCCGATCTTTGCCACGGGAGCCCTGCTGTGGGCCACGGGCGAAGGCCTGCAATTCGCCTCCATCATCGCCATCACGGTGGCGTTCTCGCTGGCGATCGACTCGACTGTGCACTTCCTCAATCGCTTCCGGCTGGAGGAGGAGCGCCTTGGCGGCGGGCGCGGCAGCGAGCAGGAGGCGCTGCAGCGGACGGCGCATCATATCGGCCCGGCGGTGGTGCTGACCACGCTGGTGCTGGCGCTCGGGCTCGGCGTGACGATGCTCTCCGATCTGCCGTCGCTGCGGCTGTTCGGACGACTGGCGGCCGTCTGCCTGTTCGCCTCGCTGCTGGCCCAGTTGGTGTTCCTGCCCGCCTCCATCGCGCTGTATCGGCGCTATGTGCCGCGGCGGGGGTAAGTGAAGCGACAGCGGCGGTCAGCCGTGTTTTGCGGCAACTCGGCAGCCTCGCGCAATTGCGCTAAGGTCGGGGCCAATTCCATCGCAGGACCGTGCTTTGACTGATACTGATCCCAGCGTCGCCATCGATGTGCGCAAAGGTTTCCGCCGCGCCGGATCGGCGCTGTTCTGGCTGTCGGCATCGGTCGTGGTGGCCTTATGGGCGGCGCAAAAGGCGGGCTTCATCGCGCTCGGCGTCTGGTTCAATCTGATCGCCTTCGTGGTGCTGCTGATCGGCTTTACCGCCTCGGGCGTCAGCCGGATGATCGGCATGGCTCTGCAGACCGCCGCCCGCTCGGACGTTGCCACCGGCGGCTCGGCACGCATCAACGCTTTCGTCGAGCAGTTGGGTTGGCTGCCGCGGCTGGCGCTGTCGATGCTGCCGGGTAGCAATGTGCTGTCGGCCGTCAGCCTGCTGGCGAGCGTGCGCGATGGGACGCTGGCGGAGAACATGCGCGGCACGTTCCAGATGATCGGCGCCGTGGTGGGCGGCGGGCTGATGGGCGTCGGCGGCGCGGCAGTGACATGGCAGTGGTGGCATGGCGCAGGCTGGGCGGCTGCACAAGGCTGGCTCGTCATCTGCGGCATCGGCGCGGGATTGCTCGCCTTGTTCATGGTGGTCGCCAGCTGGGTCGCGGATGGCTTCAAGCCAACCGGTGATGGTGCCAGCGTCCGATAGGGTGGCATTTTTGCTGGGGCGATTGCGCCGCCGGCCGTCTACAGGCTACGGCCGATCTCCAGGAAGCGCTCGTGGCGTTGCTGGCGGATGTAGGCTGGACTGAGGTCGGCGAACTCCAGCAAGGCGAAGGCGATGGCGTCGCCCAGCGCCTTGATCGCGGTCGCATGATCGCGATGTGCGCCGCCGATCGGCTCGCTGACGATGACGTCGATGACGCCCAAATCCTTCAGATCCTGCGCCGTGATCTTCATGCTGGTAGCTGCGTCCTGCGCCTTGGCACTGTCGCGCCACAGAATGGACGCCGCGGCCTCTGGCGAGGCGACCGTATAGATGGCGTTCTCCAGCATCAGGATACGATTGGCGGAGGCGATGGCGACCGCGCCACCCGAGCCGCCCTCGCCAATGATGGCAGCGATGATCGGTACACTCAGCGCCAGGCAGCAATCGGTCGAGCGCGCGATCGCCTCGGCCTGCCCGCGCTCCTCGGCTTCGATCCCGGGATAGGCGCCGGCCGTGTCCACCAGTGTGATCACCGGCACCTGGAACTTTTCGGCCATCTGCATCAGCCGCACGGCTTTGCGATAGCCTTCCGGACGCGCCATGCCGAAGTTGTGCTTGATGCGGTTTTCCGTGTCGGAGCCCTTCTCATTGCCGATCACCACGACGGTGCGGCCACGAAACCGGCCAAGCCCGCCGACGATGGCCGCGTCATCGGCAAAATAGCGGTCGCCGGCCAAGGGCGTGAAGTCCTCGATCATGCCGCTGATGTAATCGAGGCAATGCGGGCGCTCGGGGTGGCGAGCGACTTGGGTCTTCTGCCAAGGTGATAGCTTGGCATAAGTGTCGATCAGCGAGGTGCGGGCCTTTTGCTCGAGCTTGGTCAGCTCCTCGGTGATGGACATGTTGGCATCATTGCCCGACAGCGTCTTGAGCTCGGCGACCTTGTTTTCGAGCTCGGCGATCGGCTTTTCGAAGTCGAGATAAGTACGGACGGTTGATCGATCCAATTATGGCCTCGTGATGTGGCGTTGGCTCAGCAAACGTCGGCGTCGAATCCGTCGGGCTGCAAGAGCACGGCGAGAATTACTGCTGGCAGTGGCAGCGTCAAGTCGCCGGCGCGGTGCTGGTCGCCGCCTCAGTACCGGCGCTCCCAACGAAAATAGTTGGGGCCACCATCCCTCTGCTGCATGCGCTCGAAGACGTCGACCGTTTCCAGCCGCAACGTCTCGGAACAGTTGTTGCGGACGCAATCGACCCATGTGCCGCCTGGCAAACGCACCTGCCAGCCCCTGGCGCCAGGCCGCACTGGGCCACTCACCGTGCCGTGGCCCCAGCGGCTTTCCGCCACCACGTAGTTTGCCCTGGCGGTTCCGTCATCGGCGCCACGCGAGCGGGGCGCGGCATTGGAAGTGGATACAACCAACAGCGACAAGCCGATGCCGATGGACAAATGCCGGGCCGTCCGGCCCAACGTGATCGAGTTCATGAGGTCATTCCTTGTATCGCGTGCCGCGCCGCCCCGTATCGCGTCTGTCTAGCACAATTGGCCCGCGCAGGGGAGGGCGGCAAGGCAACAGGGGTCGCGGCCTCTTGTTGCCGGCGGCGGCCGGATCGCATCGGGCCGTCACCCCCGCGCCAGATTGATATTGACGCTCTTCAACCCGGTTCCCTGCGTCGTGATCACAACGGACTGGCCGGCGGCCGTGGCTGAGACGTTCATCGAGCCGACCATGCCGCCGCCGACGACGGATAGTGTGATGCGGCCGGTGCTGGCCTGCCCCGTCACGCTGCCTGCTGCATTGAAGTTGCGTTCCTCCCATGAGCCCGAGACGCGCCCGGACTGGGATTTGAGCTGCGACCGCAACTCGATCTTATAGCTGGTCGAGGCGCAGCGAATGGCCAGGCCCAGCGAGGTGCCGCTGTCTTTTGGGGTGTAATAAGCGTTGCACTTGATGCGTTCGGTGGCGCCGTTGTCCAGGCGGATCTGGCCGAATCCGCTCCAATTGCCATTGAACGCCGAGAAGACGCTATCGGCACGTGCTGGCCCGCCAGCGGCGAGAAGTGTCAAGACAGCGAAACATGCGACTTTCACTCGTGGCATGACTAGGCGCAGCATGAGTTGGGGGCTCCTATGAGAGCAAATAGACATCAGTGGTGATAGATAGGCGTTTACCACCGGCTCGGCGAGGGCGGTCGCAGCACAAAGAAAAAAAAAATATTGGTGACCGGTGCCCCGGCCCCTTGGCGGTCAACGTGTTGCTGGTCCACCTCGGCCGGCCCCGCCTCGATCCGCCGCTTTGCGAACCTTCAAGTCCGGCCGCCGGGTTGGCGTGGGCCGGCTGTCACAGGCGCCACAAATCGATGCCGGCGGGCGTCAGGGCGCGGTCCAAGACGCCCCTGATGTCGAGCACCACGCCCGAGCCGCCCCGCAGCAGGCGTGTGACCATCGGCCAGCCGCCATCGAGATAGTCGCGATGGGCGACCGCGAGGACGACGGCGTCGGCGTCGGCGAGCTGGTCGAACGGGGTGATATCAATGCCATATTCCTGCCGCGCCTCGGCCGCGTCGGCGAGCGGATCGGCCGCCTGTACCTGCAGGCCAAACGAGCCTAGCTCGCGGATGATGTCGATCACCCGGGAATTGCGGATATCGGGCACGTTCTCCTTGAAGGCGAGGCCAAGCACGGTCACCCGCTCCGCCTTCTGTCCCCGTTGCAGCAGCCGGCGCACGCATTCCCGCGCCACCCGCTCACCCACGCCGTCGTTGATCCGCCGGCCCGACAGGATGACCTCGGGGTGGTAGCCTGCCTTCTGTGCCCGGAACGTCAAATAGTACGGATCGACGCCGATGCAGTGCCCGCCGACCAGGCCCGGATGGAAAGGCAGGAAGTTCCACTTCGTCTTGGCCGCTGCCAGCACGTCGCCGGTATCGATCCCCAGCGCCTGGCAAATGGCGGAGAGTTCATTCATGAAGGCGATGTTGAGGTCGCGTTGCGTGTTCTCGATCACCTTGGCGGCCTCGGCAACTTTGATGGAGGGCGCCCGGTGGAGACCGGCCCGGACGACCGAACCGTAGACGGCGGCCACGACATCGAGTGCCGCCGGTGTGTCCGCCGACACGACCTTGGTGATGGTTTCGAAGCGATGCTCCAGATCGCCGGGATTGATGCGCTCGGGAGAGTAGCCGATGAAAAAATCCCGATGCGCCTCGAGCCCGCAGTGCTTCTCGAGCACGGGCACGCACTCCTCCTCGGTGGCGCCTGGATAGACTGTCGACTCGTAAACGACGATGCCGCCCTGGCCGAGCGCGCGACCAACCGTTTCGGAAGCCCTGATCAGAGCGCCAAGGTCGGGCCGGCGCGCGTCGTCAATCGGTGTCGGAACAGTGACAATAAAGAAGTCGGCGGCCTTGAGCCGGGCCGCGTCTGAAGTGTAGGTGAGCTGCGGCTGCTTGAGATCGGCCGCCGCGACCTCGCGCGTGCGATCGTGGCCAGAGGCGAGTTCCGCGATCCGGCGCTGATCGATGTCAAAGCCGATCACAGGCACGCCCGAGCGGCCAAATGCCACCGCGACCGGCAGGCCGACGTAGCCAAGGCCGATGACCGCGATCTTGCGTCCATGGTTCGACATGATGTTTCCCGAGCGACTCCGGCGCACTCCAGCGCTGGCGTTCGATATCCTGCGGCAACCCGAAGGGCAATCGCATCATTGTGCAGGGGGCCGCTGCGGCGTCGACAGACGCCATGGCTCGCGCCGGCGTGTTACAGGTGGGCGAAGCCTCGGCGGCACGCGCGATGTCCGCCACGATAGGGGAGACGACCATGATCAGGTCACAGCCGTCGCAGGGTACCGGCATGTTGGCCGTGTTCTGCGATCTCGACGCGAAGTGGCACGGCGAATTTCGCGAATGGCTGGTCTCCGACATGTTCGCGGCGCGCCTCAAAATTGGTTTCCCGCATTGCGCCAGCTACGATGTGCTGCCGGCGGCTCCCGACGCCATCGGCGCTCCCGAGCCCTTCGTGACGGTCTATGAGACCGCTTCGATCGGTGACCTCTATGGCGCGCCCTACCAGGGCCTGCGCGTCAAGCGTGATGCGCGCGACGCGGCTTTCCATGCCCGCTTCATCAGGCCGGCGCGCTACACGCTGTGCTGGGCCGGTCCGGAGCTGGCGGCAGCGACCGGTGGTTTTGCACCTGTGGCCGTGTTCGACCGCTTCGCGCTGGCGCCATCGGCCGTGCAGGATTTCAATCTGTGGTTCATGACCGACTATCTGCCGCGCCTTGCCAGGGTCGGCGGCGTCCGGCGCGTGCGGCGGTATCTGGCCATGGAGGGGACGCCGAGCCACGTGGTCGTGCACGAACTCGAAGACCCCGGCATGATATCGGGATCCGACTGGCGCACAGCACGCGCGGACTTTGCCAGGACCGTACCCGCGGCCAGCGGTGGCACGTCCGGCAGCTATCGACGGGTCGTGGCCGCGTCGCTGTAGAAATCTGGAGAATTGGCGGGCAACATGGGCGGCAGGGCGCGCTCGCTAAGCAGACTTTCGTTGGAAAGCCAACGAAGCACCTGCTTAGGACTTTGCTTTAGCGGAGTTTTATCGCAAAACCGCGAGGTACACTTTGCGAACTCTGCTTAGCCCGGACGTCGTCACCAAGAGCCAAAGCTTCTCATGTCCCCACCACGCTCAGAACCGCCGATCCTCGACGCCATTGTCGTCGGCGCCGGCTTTGCCGGCATGTACATGCTGTATCGGCTGCGTCAGATGGGCTTTCGCACGCACGTCTTGGAGACGGGCGGCGATGTCGGCGGCACCTGGTACTGGAACCGCTATCCCGGCGCACGCTGCGACGCCGAGAGCCTGTTCTACTCCTACTCGTTCTCGCCGGAGCTGGAGCAGGCGTGGACCTGGTCGGAGCGCTATGCCACCCAGCCCGAGATCATGGCGTATGCCAACCACGTCGCCGACCGCTTCGATCTGCGGCGCGACATCACCTTCGACAGCAAGGTGATCGCTGCCACTGTCGAGGAGACGACCGGGCTGTGGACGGTCGAGACCGACCGGGGCATGCGGCTGCGTGCGCGTTACTGCATCATGGCCACCGGCAATCTCTCGACCGCCAACCTGCCCGACCTTCCCGGCATCGCGACGTTCAAGGGGCCGATCCATCACACCGGCCGCTGGCCGCACGAGTCAGTCGACTTCACCGGCCAGCACGTCGCCGTCATCGGCACCGGGTCCTCGGCCATGCAGTCGTTGCCGCTGATTGCCGAGCATGCGCGGCACGTCACGGTGTTGCAGCGCACGGCTGCCTACGCCGTGCCTGCCTGGAACCAGCCCCTCGACGCCGAGACCGTGCGCGACGTGAAGGCCGACTATCCAGCGTTACGCGAGAAGCTGCGCTGGACCTTCTCGCACAATATGTTCGAGGTCGGCACCATGCGGACAATGGAGGTGTCGCCGGCGGAGCGCGAGGCGGTGTACGAGGCGCGCTGGCGCGTCGGTGGGCTCGGCTTCCTGTCGGGCTTCACCGATGTGCAGTTCAGCGACGAGGCCAACGACGTGGCGGCCAATTTCGTGCGCCGCAAAATTCGCGAGGTCGTCCGCGACCCCGCCGTGGCCGAGCTGCTGACGCCGAAGATCATCATCGGTTGCAAGCGGCTGTGCGTCGTCACGGACTACTATGAGACCTTCAACCGCCCCAACGTCAGCCTCGTCGATATCAGCCGGACCCCCATCGCCGGCATAAAACCCGATGGTCTGGAGGTCGACGGCAAGTTCCATCCCGCAGATATGCTGGTGATGGCCACCGGTTTCGACGCCATGACCGGCACGCTGCTCAGGATCGACATCCGCACAACCGACGGCAAGACGCTGCGCGACAAATGGCAGGACGGGCCGGCCTGTTATCTCGGCCTGGCCATGGCCGGCCTGCCCAACTTGTTCATCATCACCGGGCCCGGCAGCCCGTCGGTGTTCACCAATATGCTGCCGTCGATCGAGCACCACGCCGACTTCATCGCCGATTGTCTGGGCTATATGCGCGACAAGGGCTATTGTCGCATCGAGGCCAAGCACGGTGCCGAGCAGGCGTGGGTGGCCCATGTCGGCGAGGTCGCCAACCGCTCGCTCAGGCCGTCGTGCAATTCGTGGTATGTCGGCGCCAACATCGAAGGTAAGCCGCGCGTCTTCATGCCCTACATGGGAGGCGTGCCGGCCTACCGGCGCGCGTGCGAAGATGTCGTTGCCAAGGGATACGATGGCTTTGCGCTCGCTTGAGCCGCTGCAGGTGCAGATGAGTGCCATGACCAAGCCGATCCTGCTGGTGGCCGCCGCCGCCCTGGTCGATACGGACAACCGGGTGCTGATCGCGCGCCGGCCGCAAGGCCGCAGCATGGCTGGCTTGTGGGAATTTCCCGGCGGCAAGGTCGAAGACGGCGAGACACCGGAAACGGCGCTGGTGCGGGAGCTGCGTGAGGAGTTGGGCATCGAGGTGTGCGACACCTGCCTTGCGCCGCTCACCTTCGCCAGCCACGCTTACGACCGCTTTCACCTGCTGATGCCGCTGTTTCTGTGCCGCAACTGGGATGGCGAGGTCACCCCGCGGGAGGCACAGGAGGTGAAATGGGTGCGCGCCAGCCGCCTCGCCGACTACCCCATGCCGCCGGCAGACCTGCCGCTCATTCCGTGGTTACGCGACCTGCTGGATTAGGTAAGCGCCGGTTAGCGGCGCCGTGTCAGCTCACCAGCGGTGCGGGTGCAACAGGGGTCCGATGCGGCTCGGACAACAGATGTTGCTGAACCAACACAGTCCTTGGCGGCCTCACCTGCGGCCAAGGTGCGCCGCGCGAGATCGCGCGCCATTGTGTGCCGTTCAGCAAAAATGTCACGCCACCAAGCCTTTCGTGCCGGCTTGCCGGGATTTTATGCGCAAGGTCGGCAAAAATCGGCAGGTTGTAGGGCGAAAGAAGTTTCTGTGCCACTGCGATTCCAACCGAATCGTGCCCATATGCTAGTATAGGCAATGCGGCAGTATGCTCTGGTTTGGCTACGGTCTTCCCGGCACCACTCGACGTTCGCTCGATTTTGTTTGTCGGCATTGAGTTATCCCCCGGTGAGACCGCCACGCTAGGATTGGTCGAGGTTCATGAGCTTGGGCAGGAACGCGATGTCGGAAAACCAAATCTTCGATCACTTCGCGCGATCCTATGATCGCAACAAGCACACAGAGATGTCTCTGAAGCAGTACCTGGAAGGCTGTCGCAAGGACCCGTCGTTCTATGCCAGCCCGGCAGAACGGATGATGGCGGCGATCGGTGAGCCGCAACAGGTCGACACCTCGAAAGACCAGCGGCTGAGCCGGATCTTCATGAACCGAACCATGAAGATTTATCCTGCTTTCCCCGACTTCTATGGTCTGGAAGAGACCATCGAGCGCATCGTCGGTTATTTCCGGGCAGCCGCGCAGGGGCTGGAGGAGCGCAAGCAGATCCTCTACTTGCTGGGCCCAGTCGGCGGCGGCAAGTCCTCGCTCGCCGACCGGCTCAAAGAGCTGATGGAGAAGTGCCCGGTCTACATCCTGAAAGCCGGCAACGAGCTGAGCCCGATCTTCGAGAGCCCGATCGGGCTGTTCGACCCGACCGGCATGGGCAAGATGCTCAACGAGCAGTACGGCATCCCGATGCGCAAGCTGACGGGCAACATGAGCCCGTGGGCCGTCAAGCGCCTCGACGAGTTCGGCGGCGACATCTCCAAGTTCACCGTCGTCAAGCTGCATCCCTCGAAGCTGCGCCAGATCTGCGTCGCCAAGACCGAGCCCGGCGACGAGAACAACCAGGACATCTCCTCGCTGGTGGGCAAGGTCGACATCCGCAAGCTGGAGTTCCACGGCCAGAACGACCCCGACGCCTACTCCTATTCGGGCGGCCTCAACCGCACGACGCAGGGGCTGCTCGAGTTCGTCGAGATGTTCAAGGCGCCGATCAAGATGCTGCACCCGCTGCTGACGGCGACGCAGGACGGCACCTACGTCGGCACCGAGAATGTCGGCGCCTTGCCTTACCAGGGCATCATCGTCGCCCACTCCAACGAGAGCGAATGGCAGAGCTTCAAGGCCAACAAGAACAACGAGGCCTTCCTCGACCGCATCTGCGTCATCACGGTGCCCTACTGCCTGCGCGTCGCCGAGGAGAGGAAGATCTATCAGAAGCTGCTCACCGGCAGCGACCTCGCCAAGGCGCCCTGTGCGCCAGGCACGCTCGACATGCTGGCGCAGTTCTCCGTGCTATCGCGTCTCAAGGAGCATGAGAACTCGTCGCTGTTCTCGAAGATGCGGGTCTATGACGGCGAGAGTCTGAAGGACACCGATCCGCACGCCAAAACGATCCAGGAATATCGCGACGCGGCTGGCGTCACCGAAGGCATGGATGGTGTTTCGACGCGCTTTGCCTACAAGATCCTGTCGGAGACCTTCAACTACGATACGCAGGAGGTGGGGGTCGATCCCGTCCACCTGATGTACGTGCTGGAGCAAGCGATCCGGCGCGAGCAGATGCCGAAGGAGAGCGAGGATCGCTACCGCGAGTTCATCAAGGAGGAGTTGGCCCCACGCTACGCCGAGTTCATCGGCAACGAGGTGCAGAAGGCTTACTTGGAGTCCTACAACGATTTCGGCCAGAACCTGTTCGACCGGTACGTGGCCTACGCCGATGCCTGGATCGAGGACCACGACTTCAAGGACCCCGATACCGGCCAGCTCATGAGCCGCCAGCTTCTCGACCAGGAGCTCAGCAAGATCGAGAAGCCCGCCGGCATCGCCAATCCCAAGGACTTCCGCTACGAGGTGGTCAAGTTCTCGCTCCGGGCGCGGGCCAAAAACGGCGGCAGGAACCCGAGCTGGACGTCCTATGAGAAGATCCGCGACGTCATCGAGCGGCGCATGTTCAGCCAGGTGGAGGACTTGCTGCCGGTCATCAGCTTCGGCGCCAAGAAAGACGGCGAGACGGAGAAGAAGCACGTCGAATTCGTCTCGCGCATGGTCGAGCGCGGCTACACGCCGCGGCAGGTGCGCCGTCTGGTGGAGTGGTACATGCGGGTAAAGAAATCGAGCTGATGGAAGTGCAGTGGTCAGATGGTCAGGTCTTGAGGTGGTCAGATGGCATTCGCCTCCACCTGACCACTGACCAACTGACCATCTGACCTCTTGGCCCTTTCGGGAGCTAACCCCACTCCATGAACATCGTCGACCGGCGCCTCAATCCGAAATCCAAGTCTCTGGGTAACCGGCAGCGATTTCTGCGGCGCGCGCGCGGCGAGATCAAGGAGGCGGTGCGCGAAGCTCTGAAGAAGCGCAAGGTTTCCGATGTCGAGGCGAGCGAGCAGATCTCCATCAAATCCAGGAGCCTCAAGGAGCCGAGCTTCTCACTGGGGCGGGGCGAAGGCACACGCGATTTCGTGCTGCCGGGCAACAAGGATTTCTCCGTCGGCGATGTGATCCCCAAACCCGATGGCGGCGGTGGCGGTGGTGGCCCGAAGGGCAGCGCCGACGGGTCCGGTGAAGACGATTTCGTCTTCACGCTCACCAAGGAGGAGTTTCTCGACCTCTTCTTCGAGGACCTGAAGCTGCCGAACATGGTGAAGGCCAAGCTCAAATCATTGCGTAACCCGATGCCGACCCGCGCTGGCTTCCAGTCCGAAGGCGCCCCCTCCCGCCTGCATCACGCCCGCACCATGCGCAACAGTCTGGCGCGACGGATTGCGCTCAGCCGCCCGTCGAGCGAGTCGATGCGCCGGCTGGAGGAGGAGCTGGTCGAGGCCGAGGCCGCCGATCCGCGCGACGAAGCGCGCATCGAGGACCTGCAGCGGCGATTGAGCCGGATCAGGCACCTGCGCAAGACGGTCGCCTTCATCGATCCGCTCGACCTGCGCTACAAGCGTTTCGAGAAGGTGGCGCGGCCGACCACGCAGGCGGTGATGTTCTGTCTGATGGACGTCTCGGCATCGATGACGGACCAGCTCAAGGACCTGGCCAAGCGCTTTTTCATGCTGCTGCACGTGTTCCTGACGCGGCACTACCGCGAGGTGCAGGTGGTGTTCATCCGGCACACGACGGAGGCCCAGGAGGTCGATGAGGAACAGTTCTTCAAGGATACCGCCACGGGTGGCACGATCATCTCCACTGCGCTCGACGAAATGATGAAGGTGGTCAAGGCGCGCTATCCGGTCAGCGACTGGAACATCTATGCAGCGCAAGCCTCCGATGGCCATAACTTCAGTGATGACATGGCGCGGTGCATCGAGCTGCTCGAGGGCGAGGTTCTGCCCATTTGTCAGTATTACGCCTACATCGAGGTCGTGCCGCACGGCATGCAGATGAGCGAGGACAGCGTGGTCTGGCAGGGTTATGGCCAGATGGCCGAAAAGCATCCGGGTTTCGCCATGCGGCAGGTTTCGCAGCCCGGCGAGATCTACCCGGTGTTCCGGGAGCTGTTTTCTGGGTCCGAGGCCGCGGCATGAGAAGAGGTTGACATGAACGCAGTCCGCAAGGTGCGCGCGGCCCAACGACCGTTGTTCGAAGGCGCGGAGTGGACCTTCGACCTGGTCAAGAAGGTCTACGATGCCTGCGAGGAGGTCGGCTTAGGCGAACTCGGCCTCAGCATTTATCCCAACCAGATCGAGGTGATCACCGCCGAGCAGATGCTCGACTCCTATGCCTCGATCGGCATGCCGCAGATGTACCGGCACTGGTCGTTCGGCAAGCATTTCGCCCGCGACGAGGCGCTCTACCGCAAGGGCGCGCGCAGCCTCGCCTACGAACTCGTCATCAATTCGAATCCCTGCATCAATTACATCATGGAAGAAAACACCATGACGATGCAGGCCTTGGTGCTGGCGCACGCCGCACTCGGGCACAATCATTTTTTCAAGAACAACTACCTGTTCAGCGAAGGCACGCACGCCGACGCCATTCTCGACTACCTGAATTTCGCCAAGACTTACGTGGCGCGCTGTGAGGAGCGCTATGGCGTGGAGGCGGTGGAAGCGGTGCTCGACAGTGCGCATGCGCTGATGAATCAGGGCGTCAGCCGCAATCCCATGGGCCGCCAAGCCAAGACGCTCGAGCGCGAGCGCGAGCGCGAGATGGCGCGCCGGGATTACGAGGAGCAGTCCTTCAATGACCTCTGGCGCACGGTGCCCAAGGCCGCCAAGAAGGATGAGGCCGTCAATCCGAATATCCAGGGCGGACGCGTGGAGGGGGAGGGTCTGGGGCTGCCGGAGGAAAACCTGCTTTATTTCCTCGAGAAGCATGCCCCCAAGCTCGAAGGGTGGCAGCGAGAATTGCTGCGCATCGTGCGCATGATGGCGCAATACTTCTATCCGCAGCGCCAGACCAAGATGATGAACGAGGGCTGCGCCACTTATGTTCACTATCGCATCCTCAACCGGCTTTACGAGCAGGGCAGGTTGACCGAGGGCAGCATGCTCGAGTTCCTGCACAGCCATTCCTCGGTGGTGTACCAGCCGCGCTGGGAGGACCGCAATTTCTCGGGCTTCAATCCGTATGCGCTGGGTTTTGCCATCATGCGGGACGTGCAGCGCATCTGCGAGGAGCCGACCGGGGAGGACCGCGATTGGTTTCCCCAGATCGCCGGCACTGGCGATGCGATGGCGACGCTGCGGCAGGTGTGGGCGGAATACCGCGACGACAGTTGCATCATGCAATTCCTGTCGCCCAAGGTGATCCGCGACTTCCGCATGTTCGAGGTGCGTGACGTCTCTGGCGCCCCGGTCGCCGAGGTCAAGGCGATCCATAACGAGGAAGGCTATCGCCGGGTGCGCCGCGGGCTTTCCATGCACTATGATGTCTCGGCGCAGGATCCGGATTTGCAGGTGATCGACGCCGATCTTTCCGGTGCGCGCCGCCTGATGATTCAGCACAAGGTGCGCAACGGCATTCTGCTCGACAAGGACAGTTGCGACCGGACGATGCTGCATCTGTCGCGGCTGTGGGGCTACCGTGTGAAACTGGCTGAGGTCGACAGCGAGAGCGACCGCACATTGCGCGAGCATGAATCGCTGCCGATGCCCTAGCGGCGGCGCTGACGACCCCGATTCCCCAGGTCTTGCATCACGGCGCCCGGCGATTCCGCGGGTGTCTGCCCGATAGCGGCCGGCTATCGAAACATGAGCAGGCCGGCATTTCACGCCACCGGACGCTTCGACTAGTCTGGCTCACGTTGCTGGCTGGTGCCGGCTCGCACATGCCTCCCATGGCAGTTGTTGGCCTGCCGGGAGGTGGTGAGGGGGCGGTCCAGCGCGGCCAGAGAACTCGAATTCAGCGCTGAGGAGGTCCCCATGAATGCCCCTGTCATGATTCCCATCGAACGCGCAGCCGGCCTCGGCGAGCTGGCCGGGAGAGTGGCAATTGTCACAGGCTCGACCAGCGGTATCGGTCTCGGCATTGCCCGCACTTTCGCGGCGGCCGGCATGAACGTCATGCTCAACGGTTTTGGCGATGCGCGCGATGTCGCTCGCACTCAGGCCGAGATCCAGGAGTCCTTCGGCACGACGACGGCCTACTCGGCGGCTGACATGTCGAAGCCCGCCGACATCGTCGGCATGGTGGAGGAGACGCGTGCCGCCTTCGGGCAGGTCGACATCCTCGTCAACAACGCCGGCATCCAGCACGTCGAGGCGGTGGAGACGTTTCCGGTGGCGAAGTGGGATGCCATCATCGCCATCAATCTGTCATCGGCGTTCCAAGCCACGCGCGCCGTCATCCCCGAGATGAAGGCGCGCAAGTGGGGGCGGATCATCAACATCGCCTCCGCGCACGCCCTCGTCGCCTCGCCGTTCAAGTCTGCCTATGTCGCGGCTAAGCACGGCATTCTCGGGTTCACCAAGACGGTGGCGCTGGAGACCGCCGAGTACGGCATCACGGCCAACGCCATCTGCCCCGGTTACGTTTTGACGCCTCTAGTCGAAAAGCAGATACCGGAAACCGCCAAGGCGCGCGGCATCACCGAGGACCAGGTGATCCGCGACGTGCTGCTGCACGCCCAGCCGACGCGGCAGTTCGTGACGACTGAGCAGCTTGGCGCGCTGGCTGTCTTCCTGTGCACCAATGCCGCGGCATCGATGACCGGCACGGCGCTGCCAGTCGATGGCGGTTGGACGGCGCATTGAACGGGCAGGGCAGCGGCTCGGCACGGCGGCGCGGGCGGATTGGCCTCGCTGCCGGTCATGCCACGACTTTGTGGCACGCCACCTCGATCGCGCCGAAGCGGCTAAGCCGCGGGTGCGCTCTGGTGCAGGCTGCATCCGCCAAAGGACAGCGCGGATGAAAGGTGCAGCCCGAAGGTGGCGTGATCGGATTGGGGATTTCGCCGTGAACGGGCGTGCGGGACCGTCCGGTCATGGCGATATCGGGCACCGCATCGAGCAACATGCGCGTGTAGGGATGGCGCGGCTCTCGAAACAGCTCATGGGCGGGTGCGATCTCGACCAGCCGGCCGAGATACATGACGCCGATGCGCGTTGCCATGTGCCGGACGACGGCGAGATTGTGCGAGATCAGCAGGTAGGTGAGGCCGAGTTGGTCCTGCAAATCGCGCATCAGATTGAGGATCTGCGCCTGCACCGAGACATCGAGCGCGGAGGTCGGCTCGTCGCAGACGATGAAATCGGGCGCGCTGGCGAGCGCCCTGGCGATGGCGATGCGCTGGCGCTGGCCGCCCGAGAATTCGTGCGGGTACTTGGCGCCATCGCGCGGTGACAAACGCACTTGGCCGAGCAGGGCGGCTGTGCGGTCGATGACGTCCCGCCGCGACAATTCCGGCATGAAGGCGCGGATCGGCTCGGCAATGATATCGGCGGCGATCATGCGCGGATTGAGGCTCGCATAGGGGTCCTGGAAGATCATCGTCAGGCGTCGCCGCAATGCGCGATTGCCGGCTATGCCGCCCTGCGAGCTCAGGTCGGTGCCATCGAACAACACCCGGCCGGCAGTCGGCGTCAGCAGTCCGACGATCATCTTGGCGATCGTGGATTTCCCCGAGCCGGACTCGCCGACCAAAGCGAATGTCTGGCCCCTGGGGATCTCGAAGGAGACCTCGTCGGCGGCCTTCAGCAAGCGGCGGGTCTGGCGAGCCAAAGCGCGATTGAGCCAGGGCTCGGAGACGTCGAAGACGCGGGTCAGGCGATCGACCTGAACGAGGGCCGGTTGGCGCTCGATCTCGCCGCTGCTGGCAGGCCCATGAGCCGAATGCGTCATCATGGCGTGACTGCCTCCCGGGCGGCAGGCTTGCCAAGGGCAAAGCAAGCAGCTCGCGAGGCGCCCGCCGCGATGAGTTCGGGGCGCTGGTTTTGGCACTGGTCGAATGCCAGTGGACAGCGCGGATTGAAAGCACAGCCCTTCGGGATCTCGTTGAGGCGGGGCATGGTGCCAGGGATCTGCTCCAGGCGCGTGCGCGCCCCTTCCAGCGACGGGATCGAGCCCATCAGACCCTTGGTGTAGGGGTGTTGTGGGCGCTGGATGACTTCGCGCACGGGGCCGATCTCGACGATGCGGCCAGCGTACATCACGGCGACGCGGTCGGCCGTCTCGGCGATGACACCCATATCGTGGGTGATGAGAATGACCGCCGTGCCCTTGTCGCGCGTCAGCCGCTTAAGTACCGCAATCACCTGCGCCTGCACGGAAACATCGAGCGCCGTCGTCGGCTCGTCGGCGATCACCAGCTCGGGCCCGGCGGCCAGCGCCAGCGCAATCACCACGCGCTGGCGCATGCCGCCCGAGAACTCGTGCGGATAGGCGCCGAGCCGCTCGGCGGCCGCTGGGATGCCCACCTCGACCAGCAGCGCCAGGGTTCGCCTTCGTGCCTCATCGGCGGTCACATCGTGATGGGTCCGGATCGTTTCGACGATCTGCCGGCCGATCGGATAGAGCGGATTGAGCGACGTCAGCGGATCCTGGAACACCATGCCGATGCGGGCGCCGCGGATGCGGCGGATATCAGCGGGCGACAATGTGTCGATGCGCTGCCCAGTGAGCCAGACCTCGCCACCGCCGATGCGGCCCGGCGGCTCCAAGAGGCGAATGATGGCGGCGCCGGTCAACGACTTGCCGGCGCCGGACTCACCGACGATGCCGAGCACCTCGCCGGCCGCGACATCGAACGAGACGCCGTCGACCGCGCGCAAAGTGCCGCGTCGCGTTGGGAACTCGACAGTCAGGTCTCGCACCGAGAGCAGCGGGGTGGGGGCCATCGCGCCTATCTCAGCTTCGGATTGAGCGCGTCGCGCAGCCAGTCGCCGAGCAGGTTGACCGACAGCGACAGCGCCAGCAGGGCGAGCGAGGGATAGAGCAGGATCCACCATTCGCCCGAGGCAATATATTCTTGGCCGACGCGGATCAGCGTGCCGAGCGATGGCTTGGTCGGAGGCACGCCGACACCGAGGAACGACAGCGTCGCCTCCGAGATGATGGCGAGCGCGAGCCCGAGCGTGGCGATGACCAGCACCGGCCCGACCACATTCGGCAGCACATGCCGCACCATGATGATTGCCGGATTGAGCCCGATGATGCGCGCCGCCTGCACGTACTCCTTGTTGCGCTCCACCATGGTCACGCCGCGCACCGTGCGCGCGTACTGCGGCCATGCCGACAGGCCGATGGAGAGCACCAGAACGCTCAGGGCCGCCTGCTCGTGGGCCTGCGGCGGCAGGAAGCCCTTGACGATGCCGAACACCATCAGCGCCACCAGGATCGAGGGGAAGGTCAGCTGCACGTCGGCGATGCGCATGATGACGCTGTCGGCGAGGCCACCGCGATAACCGGCCAGCAGGCCCAGGGTGACGCCGATTCCGGCGGCGAAAATCACCGAGGCGAAGCCCACCAGCAGCGAGATGCGTGAGCCATAGAGGATGACGGACAGGACGTCGCGACCCTGGTCGTCGGTGCCGAGCAGGAAAGTATTGCCGGTGTACTGGTTCTTGGCGAGTGGCGGCGTCTTGCCATCCATCAGATTGAGACTGGCGGGATCGAACGGGTTTTGCGGCGCGAGGATTGGCGCCAGCAGGGCCGCGAGCACGATGATGACCAGCACGGCGGCGGAGATCATGACCAGCGGCGAGCGGAGGAAGGAATAGATGAGATCGCTGTCGAGGATGCGGGCGAGGGAACTGGGGTCAGACCCTTCACCTCGACGGTCATTGATCAATAGAGATGGTCCGTTTAAGGGGTCTGACCCCGGCGGCGTATCGCGCTCACTCATACCACCAGCCTCACTGCGTCGCCGCGGCGCGATCGATCCTGAGGCGCGGATCGACGACGTAGTAGAGCAGATCCACGACTAGGTTCAGGACAACGAAAATCAGCGCCACCAGCAGCAGGTAGGTCGACATGACGGGAATGTCGACGAACTGCACGGCATCGATGAACAACAGCCCGACGCCCGGCCACTGGAACACGGTCTCGGTAATGATGGCGAAGGCGACGATGGCGCCCAGTTGCAGGCCTGTCACGGTAATGACAGGCACCAGCGTATTCTTCAGAGCGTGGCCGAAATTGATGGCGCGGTTCGAGAGACCGCGCGCATGGGCAAACTTGATATAGTCGGTGCGCAGCACCTCGAGCATCTCGGCCCTGACCAGCCGCATGATCAGCGTCATCTGGAACAGCCCGAGCGTGATCGCCGGCAGCACCAGCGAGGCGCGCCCCGACGGCGTCAGCAGGCCGGTCGACCACCAGCCGAGCTTGATAACGTCGCCGCGTCCGTAGCTCGGCAGCCAGCGCAATTCGACCGCGAACAGATAGATCAAGCCGATGCCGATCAGGAACGTCGGCAGCGAGACGCCGATCAGGCTCAAAGCCATGATGACGCGTGACAGCGCACTGTCGCGGTGCAGCGCCGTGTAGACCCCGAGGCCGATGCCGAGGGTCAGGGCAAAGGCGGCTGAGAACAGCGCCAGCTCCAGCGTCGCCGGCAGGCGCTCCGCGATCAGTGTCGAGACCTTGCGCGCCTGCCGGTAGGAGACGCCGAACTCGCCGCGCACGGCGTTGCCGATGAAGCGGACGAACTGCAGCGGCACCGGCTGGTCGAGGCCGAGGCGCCGCGTCGCCTCCGCCCGGTCCGCCAGCGTCGCTTCCTGCCCCATCATGTTGCCGACCGGGTCGCCGACGTAGCGGAACATCGAGAACGCCACGAGCCCCACCACCAGCATCACGAGCATGGCCTGCAGCAGGCGGCGGATGATGAAGGCGAGCATGGAAGACCAGCCGTAGGGCGCAATAGCTTTAGCGTATTGCGCCGTTTCGAGGCAGCATCGGTGCAATACGCTGCGCTATTGCACCCTACTTCGCGAACTTGAACTCCTTGACCCAGACGATATTGTCCGGATGCACCTTTATATCCAGCGCCGCCTTCATGCCCCAGGCGTTTACCTGATGGTGGATCGGGATGTAGATGACCTCGCCCTGTACCACCTGCCAGATCTGGGCGATCGTTCCGTTGCGTTTCTCCAGGTCCACCTCGGAGGACAGTGACTGGATTTTTTCGTCGATCGTTGGATTCGAGTAGCGGGTGCCGTTCCAGCTGCCGAACTTGTCCTTCTGCGTATGATAGAGGAAGGTGAAAATGTACTCGCTGTCGTACGGCGCCACGCCCCAGCCGAGCAGATAGAAATCGATCTCGCGCTTCTGCAGCTGCGGGAAATGCAACGACTTGGAGCGCGCGTCCAGCGTCACCTTGACGCCGATTTGGCCGAGCATGCCGACCACGGCCTGGCAGATCTTGTCATCGTTGAGGTAGCGATCGTTCGGGCAGTGCAGCGTGATGCCGAAGCCTTGACCGTAGCCGGCTTCGGCCACCAGCGCCTTTGCCTTGGCGACATCGCGCGCCGGGATCGTATCGAGTGCCTTGGTGTAGCCGTTGACGAATGGCGGAGAAAGAACTCCAGCCGGCTCCGCCTGACCGGCCATCACCACCTTGCGGATCGCGTGGCGGTCGATCGCCATGTTCATGGCCTGGCGCACGCGCAGATCGGCGAACGGGTTCCGGCCCTTGACGTCGGCGAACTTCAGCTCCGTGTCGCCGACGTTCAGTCCTAGGAAGATGGTGCGGTTCTCGGGCCCGGCGTTGACGCGCAGGCCCTGGGTGGCGCCGACGCGGGCGATGTCCTGCACCGGCATGTCCTGGACGATGTCGACCTCGCCGGAGAGCAGCGCGGCGACGCGGGTCGGCGCCGACTTGATGACGGTGAAGGTGAGTTCGGAAACCTCGAGCGGGTAGGTGCCCTTGCCCCAGTAGGCGTCGTTCCGTTTCAGCACGGTCTTGACGTCGGGCTCGCGGCTGACCAGCGCATAGGGTCCGGTGCCGTTGGCGTTGCGGACGGCGAACGTCTCTTCCTTACTGGCGAAATTCTGTGGTGCCGTCGCCTTGTTCTTCTCCGACCACGCCTTGCTCATCATGAACATGTTGGTGAGATATTGTACGAGCAAAGGGCTTGGGCCCTTGGTCTTCACGTGCACCGTCGTGTCATCGACCTTGACCACGTCGTCGACGGCGGTCAGCAAGCCTTTCATGTCCGAGGTCGGCAATAACGCCCGCTTCAGCGAGAAGACGACATCGTCGGCGGTGAACGCCGTGCCGTCGTGGAACTTGACGTTGGCTCGCAGCTTGAACTCCCACACCTTGGGATCGCTGGTGATCTTCCAGGAGGTGGCCAGCGTCGGGATCAGCGAGCCGCTCGGATGGCGGCGGACCAGTGGCTCGTAGATCTGGTGGTTGAGATTGTGCGTTGGCCCTTCGTTCTGCGCGTGCGGGTCCAGCGTCAGCGCGTCGCCCGAGCGGGCGAGCTTGAGTGTGGTGGCGGCGGCGGACGTTGCCGTGATTGCAGCAACGGCGATCGCCAAGCCGAGGAATTTTGCGGTGCACATGGCAGGCTCCCTTGGAGACATGATGCCGATGCGACAGGGAACCACCTCCGTAAGTGCATGGCAAGGTGCGTGACGCGGATTGACAGATGTGTCGGGGCGCGGGTTTGTCGTTCCTTCGATGGGAGGCATCCAGCAACGGTTCTTGTCCAACTTTCCCGCGGCATGCTAGCCTTATGGTGAGTTGAACGCCGCGCTCGAGCGAGCCCGCCTGAAGGGGCCGCGAACAATCAGACAGACTTGGGAGGCTGCTATGACTTTGACACGGCTGCGCGCTGGGATATTCGCCGGTGTGACGGGTATCCTGGCGGTGCTGGGCGCGGCGGGGAACAGTCTCGCCCAAACCGGCCCGATTAAGATCGGTCTGCTGGTGCCCCTGACTGGCCCCTTGGCGACGCCGGGCAAGGACATGGTCGACGGCTTCAAGCTCTATTGGGAGGAGGTCAAGGACCAGGCCGGCGGCCGCAAGGTCGAGTATGTGATCGCCGACACCACCTGCAATCCGGACCAGGCCATCACCCAGGCGCGCCGCCTCGTGCACCAGGAGAAGGTGCACCTGCTGATCGGGCCGCTGTGTGGGCACGAGGGCCCGGCCGTGGCGCAGGTCAGCAAGGAAACCGGCATACCGCTGATCATGGATACCGCCGGTGCCGACAGCGTGACGAAGTGGGATCGGACACCGACCGTGGTGCGTACCGCGGTGTCGGCCAGCCAGATCGGCCACCCGTTCGGCGACTATCTTTACAAGGAGCTGGGCGCCCGTAACGTCACCTTCATCGCCCAGGACTACACCTGGGGCCACGAGGTGGCGCTCGGCATGGTCGAGACCTTCAAGCTGGCCGGCGGCAAGATCGCCAAGATCATCTGGAACCCGATCGGCACCAAGGACTATGGCCCGACCGTCGCCTCGATCGATCCGACATCGGATGCCGTCGTCGCCGTCGTGGTCGGTGCCGACCGCATCCGCATGTTCGAGGCCTGGTTCAGCTTCGGCATGGACAAGAAGTTCAAGATCTACGGCGGCTACTGGATGCACCAGGATGCGCTGCCGCAGATGGACGACCGCGCCATCGGCATGATCGGCAACTCGCTGCACTACGCCGCCGGCCTCGACACGCCGCAAAACAAGAAATTCGTCGATGCCTTCGCGACCAAGTACAAGCGCCTGCCGTCGTGGTTCTCGGAGAGTGCCTACACGGCGAGCCTGTGGACCAAGACCGCGATCGACCAGATCAAGGGCAACGTCGAGGACAAGGCGGCGTTCCTGAAGGCCATGCGTGGCCTGGAGATCGACGCGCCGCGCGGCAAGCTCAAGCTCGACGCCTACGACAACCCGATCCAGAACGTCTACATCACGAAAATCCAGAAGATCAAACATCCCGCCCTCGGCGAGGTTCTGACCAACGTGCCGATCAAGACCTATCCGGCCGTGTCGCAATTCTGGACCTGGACACCCGAGGAGTTTTTGAAGAAGGGGCCGTATAAGAGGTAAATGTGGCAATAAGCACGTGGTTGTCATCCCGGCACTTGTTGCCGGGCCCATCCATCCGCGTGCACCTGAACCTGCGGGACGATGGATCCCGGTGACAAGCACCGGGATGACAGCCGCATAAGACATCCTCTTGCACCGGCCCCGCATGTCCAACACCATCCTGCAGGCGTTCAACGGCATCTCGTTCGCCGCCCTGCTGTTCCTGCTCGCCAGCGGCTTCACCATCAGCTTCGGCCTGATGCGCGTGGTCAACATGGCGCACGGCGCCTACTACCTGATCGGCGGCTACATCGGCCTGTCGGTGGCGCGCATGTCCGGCAGCTTCACGTTGGCCGTGCTGGTCGGCGGGCTGGCGACCATCCCGATCGGATTCCTCGTCGATCGCTTTCTGCTGCGGCGCGTCGGCGAGAATCACCTGGCGCAAGTGCTGCTGACGGTCGGCGTCGCCTTCGTCATCGGCGATCTGGCGCTGCACATCTGGGGCGGCGACAATCTCAAGGTGCCGATTCCAATCTGGCTGCGCGGCGCCAGCGAGCTGCCCGGCGGCATGATCTATCCGACCTACCGTCTGCTGCTGATCGCCCTCGGTGTCCTGGTCGGCCTGGCGCTGTGGCTACTTTACCGCAAGACGCAGATCGGCGCCGTGGTGCGCGCCGGCGTCGATGATCGCGAGATCGTCAGCGCCAACGGCATCAACATCGACTTGCTGTTCGTCATGGTCTCGGCGCTGGCCTCGTTTCTCGCCGGCATGGCCGGCGTGGTCGGCGGCGCCTTCCTGACGCTCTATCCGGGGGCGGAGTGGGAGATCCTGGTCTATGCGCTGGTGGTCGTCATCTTCGGCGGGCTCGGCAGCCTGGAGGGGGCCATGATCGGGGCGCTGATCGTCGGCCTGCTCGACGCCTATGGCCGCTGGCTGCTGCCCGAGTTCTCCTATTTCGTGCTGTTCGGGCCGATGGCCATGCTGATGCTGGTCAAGCCGCAGGGCATTTTCGGGCGGGAGGGCTGAGCATGCTCAAACCTCGAACGCTGCTCGCGCTCGTCGCACTGGCCGCCGCTCTGCTGGCGCCGCTCGCCGTCGGCCAATACTGGATGACGCTGCTCACCCAGATCTACATCTTCGGGCTGTTGGCGCTGGCTGTCGACCTGCTGCTCGGCCACACCGGGCTCTACTCGTTGTGCCACGCCTCGTTCTTCGCCGTCGCCGCCTATACGGTCGCCATCCTGGAGGTGCGCCACGGCGTGCCGACGCTCATCGCCGCCCCAGCCGGCATCATCGCCGGCACGCTGCTCGCCGCCATCTTCGGCATCGCCGTGCGCACCCGCGGGGTCTATTTCATCCTGATCACCATTGCGCTCGGCTACATCGTCTGGGGCGCGGCCTACCGCTGGGCCTCCTTCACCGGCGGCGACAACGGCATCACCAATGTGCCGGCGCCGGCGATCGGCGGCATCAGCGCGCAATCGCAGACCGCCTACTATTACGTCACGGTCGCGGTCATTCTTGCCTGCGCGGCCCTCTACCGCGTCATCATCGCCTCGCCCTTCGGCCTGTCGCTGCGCGGCATCAAGGCCAGCGAGTCGCGCATGACGAGTCTCGGCTACCGCACCACGCTGCATCTCTACGCCGCGTTCGTGCTGTCCGGGCTGATCGCCAGCCTCGCCGGCGTACTCTACGTCTACTACAACCGCTTCGTGAACCCGGTGTCGGCCTCGTTCCAGATTTCGGTCGAGATCACACTGATGGCCATCGTCGGTGGCACCGGCACGATCATCGGCCCGTTCATCGGCGCCGGGATCTTCCTGGGTTTGCGAAACTGGGTGTCGAGCTTCTTCGTGCTGCATGCCGCGGTGATGGGCGTCGTCTTCATCGTCACCGTCCTGTTTGCGCCGCAGGGCGTCGTCGGGCTGTTCAACCGCCTGGTCCGCCGCGAACCAGAGGCGGGAGGCAAGGCGCCATGACCGCTGCCGCCGCACCCGCGATCGAGGTCGACAACGTCGCCAAGATTTTCGGCGGGCTGCACGCCGTCGACGGGGTCTCGCTGACCGTGGCGCCCGGCGAGCGGCGCGCCCTGATCGGGCCCAACGGCGCCGGCAAGACGACGCTGTTCCATTGCATCACCGGCACATTGCGCCCGACCTCGGGCCATGTCCGCCTGTTCGGCCAGGACGTCACCCGCCTGCCCGAGCATGCCCGCACCGCGCTCGGCATGGGGCGCACGTTCCAGATCACCAACGTCTTCGCCGACCTGACGCTGACGGAGAACCTGGCTCTCGCCATCATCGGCGCCAGCGCGCGCAAGTGGGTCGTGCACCGGCCGCTCACGGCCTATCCGGAGGTCCGCGAACAGGCCTTGCGGGGTCTTGCCGCCGTCGGCCTCGCCGACCGCGCCGATCACGCCGTGAAGCTCCTCTCCTACGGCGAGCGCCGCCAGCTGGAGCTGGCTTTGGCGCTCAACACCAGCCCCAAGGTGCTGTTTCTCGACGAGCCCTGTGCCGGCCTCTCACCCAGCGAGCGGCAGCGGATCTTCGCCATGGTGCGGGCGCTGCCGCGCTCCATCACGCTGGTGATGATCGAGCACGACATGGACGTGGCGCTGGGCCTGGCCGACCGCGTCACGGTGCTGCACCGCGGCAAGGTGATGGCGGAGGGCAAGCCCGACGAAATCCAGGCCGACCCTCGTGTGCGGGATGTATATTTTGGCCATGTCTGATCCCCTCCTCGTCGTCACCGACATTCACACCTATTATGGTGACAGCTACGTGCTGCAGGGCGTCAGCCTCGGGCTCGCCAAGGGCCGCATCGCCGCCATCCTCGGCCGCAACGGCATGGGCAAGACGACGCTGATCCGCTCGCTGGCCGGCCTGACGCCACCGCGCCAGGGCGAGATCACCTACCGGGGACGCTCACTCGTCGGCCTGCCGCCTTATGCCATCGCGCAAGCCGGCATCGCCATGGTGCCGCAGGGCCGGCGCATCTTCAAATCCTTGAGCGTGCGCGAGAACCTGTTGCTGCCAACCAGCGCGCTGGCCAGGGGCACACCGCGACCGGCCGACGCCCAGACCGCGCAGCGCTGGGACCTGGACGCGGTCATGAAAGAATTCCCGCAGCTGGCCGAGCGCCGCGACAATCCGGGCAATACGCTTTCCGGCGGCGAGCAGCAGATGCTGGCCATTGGCCGGGCGCTGATGGCCAACCCCGAGCTGATCCTGATGGACGAGCCCTCGGAGGGCCTGTCACCGCGCCTCGTGCTGCAGGTGCGCGATATCGTGCAGCGTCTCAAGGCGCGCGGGCATGCCATCCTGCTGGTCGAGCAGAACTTGCAACTGGCCTTGTCGGTGGCCGATGACGTGTTCGTGCTGTCCTCGGGAAAATTCGTGTTTCAGGGCACAACCGAGGCGCTTTCGCGGGAGACGCAGGTGCTCGATCAGCACCTGGGCGTATCCGGTGGCAAAGACATCGGCGGCACGGCGGGCGATTTAGGGTTGGCGCCGAAGGCCTAGCGCTATTCCTTGCCGCCGATGCCGCGCTGGTAGGTCGAAGGCACCACGTCTTTCACCGATTGCGCGCGTTTGGCCAGCCAATAGGCCTGCGGCGGAGGCACGAGGGCGAAAGTCTTGTCGATGCCCAGTTTCTGCGCCGCGTCCATGGGCCAGTTGGGGTTGTACAGCAGCTCGCGCGCCAGCGCGATCAGATCGGCGCGGCCGTCCTGCAGGATCTGCTCGGCCTGGTCGGCATGCACGATCAGACCCACCGCCATGCTCATCAGTTTGGCTTCGTTGCGGATGCGATCGGCGTAGGGCACCTGGTAGCCATAGCCGACGGGCCCGGCGCTGGTGACCGGGGCGCCGCTCATGCCGCCGGAGCTGCAGTCGATGACGTCGACACCCTTGTCCTTGACGATGCGGGCGAGCGCCACGCTTTGCTCCGGGCCCCAGCCGGAATCGTCTTCCACCGACAGGCGCAGGAACAGCGGCTTGCAAGCTGGCCAATGCTGGCGCACGGCCTCGACCACCTCGATGCAGAACCGCATGCGGTTGCGCTCGGAGCCGCCGTACTCGTCATTGCGCCGGTTGGCGAACGGCGACAGGAACTGATGGATCAGGTAGCCATGCGCGCCATGGATATCGAGCACATCGAAGCCCGCCGCGTTGGCGCGCCGCGCGGCTTGGCCCCAACGCGCGATCACGTCGGGAATTTCGTCCCTGGTCAGCGCGCGCGGCAGCGGCTCGCTCTCAGGTGATTGCAGGGCACTGGACGACACCAGCTCCCAGGCGTCCCAATCGTCGACCTCGGCCGACGGCGTCAGTGGCTTGCCGCCTTCCCACGGTCTGAAGCGGCGGGCCTTGCGGCCCGAGTGGCCAAGCTGGATGCCCGGCACCGCCCCATTCGCGCGGATCAATTCAGCGCAGCGCTTCAGGCCAGGCACGAAGTCGTCATGCCACAGACCGAGATCACCGATCGTGCCGCAGCCGCGCCGCTCCACCTTGGTCGATTCCATGATCACCAGGCCCGCGCCGCCAGCGGCATAGCGGCCAGCGTTCATCAGATGCCAGTCGGTGGCATAGCCCTTCACCGCCGCGTATTGGTGCATCGGTGCGACGACCACGCGGTTTTTCAGCGTCACGTCGCGCAGCGCCATAGGTGTAAACAGCTTGGGTTCGCGCATTGGAGGGTCCCTATTGCCGCCGATCCGGCCGCCGTTCGGCAAGCGGAGCATGACGCTGCCTATGTATCGCGCGGCCGGCGGGCTCGTCTATGGCTTGGATGAGAGCTGGCGCCGCCCACCCTGGTCAGTTCACCGCCTCGGCGACGATGCCGTCCAGCAGAGCGTTGATGGCGCCGAGCGTCGTCTTGGACAGCTCCGAGCCATACTGCGGCAGGCGGCGGAAGCCGACGTGCGTGGCGCCGGGCTCGGCGGCGGTCTCGTAGATGAAAATGACGTAGGGGCAGAAGGCGATATTGGCCGTGTCGGCCTCCATCGTCTGCCGCGACAGCCTGGCCGAGCAGAAGGTGACATATTCCGCTTGCCGGTATATGGGCTTGGTGCTGCCGACATCTGCCCCCGTGCGCTCGAGCATCCTGGCGATGTGCCCGTTGAAGTCGACGACGAGGCCGCGATTGACGATGGCATTGGTCAGCTCGAACTTCACGTCGTCGAAGGCCGCTTTTTTCGAGCGAAGGGTCAAGGGACCGCCGGGCTCCTGCGCAGCCGCCGGGCCCGCCAGCACGAGGATGCCGAGCACCAGGCCGGCGATCATCTGGCAAATGTTGGTCATCGATGCATCTCCGCCGAGTGCGTGAGCGCCATTAAACACCAAACGCGCCCACTCATGCAAAACGGCCGCCCCGAAGGACGGCCGCTTTGGTGGCTCAGAACAACGTGTCTAGGCCTTTGTTTGTCGCATTTCCTACGCCAAACCGGTGCCCACTTTGGCGGAAAATGCTCTAGCTCTGCTGGATCGCGCTCAGCACCCAGCCGCGCCCGCCCGAGCCCGATGCACGCACGAACGTCCAGATCTCGGTGACCTCGATGGGCGTATTGGCATCGCCCGAAATGACCCGCCCAGTGCCGCGCTCGACCGTGGTCTCCAGCAGCGAGAATCGCATGGCGACGGTGGCGTAGTCGGAGCCCATTTCGCTCCAGGCTTCCGACAGATCACCCTGCAGCAACTTGGCGTCCGACGTGAGGTTGTGCACGTTCTTGCGCTGGTTGGCCATGATGTCTTCGCCGAAATAGCCGTGCATCTCCGGCGTTACCAGCGGACGCAGGCCTTCCGCATCCTCGCGGCCGTAGCCGTCCTGGATGCGCACCAGCAACTGCTCGAAGGCTGCATAGTCGGCCTGGGCCAACGACAGCGTCGTCGTGGCAGTGGTGCCGAAGCCGCCCGCCGGCGTCGAGCCGTGTGAGGTCGAAGGCTGCGGGCCGCTGCGGTTCAACAACCCGTTCGGGGCGCCGGCCATCGCCGGTTGCGCGTTGCGGCTGCGGAAGAAGGCGACGGCGAAATAGATGATGCCGCCTATCAGCACGACCTGGATCAGCAGGCCAAGGAAGCCGGCCATGCCGTTGAGGCCGCTGAACAGGCCGCTGCCCGACAGCAACCCGAACAGACCGGCGCCCAGCAGGCCGCCCATCAGCATGCCGCCAAAGCCCGAGCCGAAGCGCGAGCCGGTTGGCGCGGCAGCGGCGGCGCGTGGGCCAGCCTGCGTGGCGCCTGGCTGGGTGCGCTGCATGGGTTGGGCCGCGTTTGGCGCGGTGCTGGTGGATGGGGGTGCGCTGTAGGTCTTGGAGCCGCGGTTGCCGCTGCTGGTGCCGCCGCCCGGGCGGGCCTCGGCCGCGATGATGCCGAGAGCGACGATCGCCGTCAGCGCAAATAGTCCGCGAGCCAGCCGTGAAGTCGATAGCCGCATGAGACGTTGTCCTTCCTCAAGATGCCGAATTTGCCGGGTGAACCAGTAAACACTCGGATTGCCCACAGTATATAGGTAACCGCCGGCATTCGTCGAGGGGTCGCAGGGCCCAGTGCCCTGAAATCCGTACGGGTGGTTTCAGCACCCGACGTCGGCATGCCATAAGAAGGCATTTCGCAAGACAAAACTAAGGGTTGCCTGGCCTTGGGCAGGTCCGCGGCCCGCTGGCTTGGGTGCGATCCCCGGCATGGTTGGCAATGACGGGCTGGTGCTTACCCATCCAGCAGCCCTGCCAGCGCCGGGCTCGCCAGCAACTCGTGGACGTCGCGATGCAGGGGGGCGACGCGGGCTGCGAACGCGCGACGGGCGGCCGGCTCGATCGCCTGCAGCAGGTTTCCCTGGCGCGTCAATTGGGCGGCAACGATGGTATCTTCCTCGATGGCCAGGCGGCGCTGGAGAGCAGTCGCGGAGGCGACGGCAGCGGTCAGTTTCACCCGCAATGCTGGCGGCCATCTCTCCCACGCCGCGCAATTGCAGGCCAGCAGCGTCGCCCCGAAGATGTGCGATGTCAGCGATACGTGGGGATGCAGCCGGTCGATGCCAAAGCCCAGCGTGTTGATCAGCGGGTTCTCCTGGGCGTCCACTTCGCCAGCGCTAATGGCGGCGCCGAGCTTGCCGATGTCGATCTGCACCACCTTGAAGCCGATCAGCGTGAAGCCGCGGCCGATGGTGTCGCTCTGTTGTGTGCGCAGCACCAGGCCCTGGCAATCCTCCGGCATCCGGATCGGGCGGACATTGTTGGTGATCTGGCGCGCGCCGTTGTCCCAGATCGCCAGCACACGCACGGGCATGCCGGCGTCTGTCGCGGTATCAAGCATCGGGCGGATGCCACGGTCGAGCACCTCTAGCGCGCGGTCCCGCGAGGCCAGCAGAAACGGAATATCGAAGGCCGCCAGCTCCGGCACGTAGCGCTGGAACGGGATCGACGACATGTAGGCGATGTCGAAAGCGCCGCCGGCGACCAGCCCCAGGAGTTCCGATGTCTTGTGGCCGAGGTCGACGATGCTCGGCGTGACGTGCGGCGTGCACAGATCCGCCGCGTCCGCCCGCAGCACCTGCTGCAAATGGCGGACGGCCCGGCTGTGCACGGTCGTCTCGGGATGATAGCCGGCAATGCGGATGGGTGTCGGTGCGGTGGTCATCGTCGACCCTCAATCCCCCGCCGGCTCCAGGCTGCCCTTGCGGGCGTGGCGGCGGTCCTCGTCGTCCATTCTGCCCATGTCGGCGTCGAAGATGATGCGGTCGGTGCCCGCTAGCGCCACGAAGCGCTTGCCGCGCGCCCGTCCAATCAGCGTCAGGTTGGCCTTGGTGGCGAGGTCCACGCCCCAGGCCGTGAAGCCCGAGCGCGAGACCAGGATGGGGATGCCCATCTTGACGGTCTTGATCACCATCTCCGAGGTCAGCCGGCCGGTGGTGTAGAAGATCTTGTCGCCGGCGGCAATGTGGTTGAGGAACATGTAGCCGGCGATCTTGTCGACGGCGTTGTGACGGCCGACATCTTCCATGTAGAGCAGCGGTTTATCCTCTTGCGCTAGGACGCAGCCATGAATGGCGCCGGCCTTGAGGTAGAGGCTTGGAGCGGTGTTGATCTTGCGTGTCAGCTGGTACAGCCAGGATGTCTTGATGCGCGCCTCGGCCGGCAGCGTGACGCGATCGAGTTCCTCCATCAGATCGCCGAACACGGTGCCTTGCGCGCAGCCCGAGGTCTGTACCTTCTTTTTCAGTTTCTCCTCGTAGTCGGTGACCCGCTTCGTGCGCACGACGATGGTCTCGATATCGGCGGCATGTTCGATGGCCGTGATCTCGTCGTCGGGCTTCAGCATGTTCTGGTTGAGCAGGTAGCCGACCGCCAGCAGCTCCGGGTGATCACCGATCGTCATCATGGTGACGATCTCGCGCGCGTTGAGAAACAGCGTCAAGGGCCGCTCGGTGACGACCGCGGTCTCGATATGCCGGCCGTCATGATCGATGCCTGCCACCGTCATCGACAGGCGCGGATCCTCCGGATCAGGGCTGACCTCGAACTCTTTCATGCGGGTTCCTTCATGCCGGCGAACTTGGGACGCAAGGGGGGGACGCAAGGTTTGGCAGCGCGGCGGCACGTCCCATCTTAGACTTTCGATCTATGTGTGCCACTATGCCTGTAAACCGGCGTAATTTCGAGCATTAATGCGCCTGTGTGGGTCGCCGCCAGGCCGTCGGAAGTCCGACAATTCATTGTAGATCGCCAGTTCGGCGACTATAGTTACTTGCGGCGTCGATGGCGCGCTGGCAACCTTTGCGGGGGCCTCGGCCGGCAACGGCGAGGCAGGGCCACGCACCATCGCGCGTTGCCGGTGGATAGCGGTCGCAACAGCAAGGAGATCGTTCCGCGATGGCCAAAGTCAATCGTCGCAGATTTCTCGAGACGGCGGCCGTCGGCGGGATCGGTGCCGCCGCGGCGAGCGTTGCAAGCCCGGCGATTGCGCAGTCGGCGCCAGAGATCAAGTGGCGACTGACGTCGAGCTTTCCCAAGTCGCTCGACACCATTTTCGGCGCGGCGGATGTCTTCACGAAAGCCGTCGCCGAGATGACCGACAACAAGTTCCAGATCCAGAGCTTCGCGGCCGGCGAGATCGTGCCGGGGCTGCAGGCGGCCGATGCTGTCACCAGTGGCACGGTCGAGGCCTGCCACACGGCGTCCTATTACTATTGGGGCAAGGACCCGACCTTCGCGTTCGGAACCGCCGTGCCATTCGGCCTCAACCAGCGCATGCAAGACGCCTGGATGTACGAGGGTGGCGGTATCGACCTGCTCAACGAGTTTTACAAGAAGCATAATATTTACGGCCTGCCCGGCGGCAACACCGGCGCGCAGATGGGCGGTTGGTACCGCAAGGAGATCAATACGCCCGAAGACCTCAAAGGCCTGAAGATGCGCATCGGCGGCTTTGCCGGCGCAGTGATTTCCAAACTCGGCACCATCCCGCAGCAAATCGCCGGCGGCGACATCTATCCCGCACTCGAGAAGGGCACCATCGACGCCTGCGAGTGGGTCGGCCCTTATGACGACGAGAAGCTCGGTTTCCACAAGGTGGCGAAGTTCTTTTATTACCCCGGTTGGTGGGAAGGCCAGGCCATGCTCCACCTGTTCTTCAACCTGGCCAAGTGGAACGAATTACCGAAGGCCTATCAGGCCATCGTCAAGGCCGCCGCTCACACCGCCAACACGACGATGATGGCCAAATACGACATGGTCAACGCCGGAGCACTGAAGCGCCTGGTCGTCAACGGCGCCCAACTGCGGCCCTTCTCCGAAGCCGTGCTCGACGCCTGCTTCAGGGCCGCCAACGAAGTCTATGCCGAGGTGATCGCCAAGAACGCCGACTTCAAGAAAGTCTACGAGGCGATGAAGAACGTGCGCGCCGACAATTACCTCTGGTTCCAGCTGTCGGAGAATACCTTCGACACCTACATGATGATCCAGCAGCGCAAGAAGACGCTGTAAGGGGCAGGGCGGCCATCGGCCGTCGAACGTGTCGCCGCGCAGGCCGCCTTGCCCGCGCCCATTGATGGCGCGCGGATTGGCCTTGGTGAAGGTCCGTTGACGCTTGATCTCCATGTGCGGGATGTGCTGCGCGCGCGGCATGGCATAGTCCATCAGCGAACCCTCGAGCCGCTGGCCGCTGTCGTTGTCGAACTCGATGTCCACCAACAAGAGCCGGCCGATGCCTTGGGCCAAGCTGCCCTTCAGCAGGCGCGGGTCCTGGAGCACGCTCAATCGTGTCGCGACACCTTTTGCATCTCGCCCCATCGAGCAGCAGGAAAATGGCCGGGTCTGGCCGCGGCTGGCATGCGGCGATGATCGAGACGTTGACCGTGGCCAAGACTACAGATAGCGTTGTTATTGAGCGGTTGCTTATTCGGCCACGAATCGTGGGTTGGCGGCGGCTCGATCGACGGAAAAAAATGACTGTCCGATTTGGGAGGACAACGACCCATGACTGCTCGCCTTGCCATCCGGCTCGCGGCCGGAGCCGTGCTGCTGCTCGCGCCCTTCAGCGTGTCGGCACAGAGTGTGCCCGCCGACATTCCGGAGATGACGCTGAAGATCGCCGACACTTTTCCGCCGGTCGGCTTCGTGCCCGAGCAGCAGAAGAAGTGGGCCGAGAACATCACCAAGAAGACCGGTGGCAAGGTCAAGTTCCAGTTCTTTTGGTCGGATTCGCTGTTCAAGCAGGCCGACGGCGCCACCAACCTGGCGGCCGGCGTCGCCGACTTCGCCCGCGTCGCCTCGACCTATGATCCGGCCAAGACCCAGCTGTGGATGACGCTGGATATGCCGATGAACGCCAAGGACTATTGGTGCGGCATGAGCTCGTCGGTGAAAGTCGAGCAGGAGGAGCCGAACCTCGTCAAGACGTTCGAGACGCTCGGCTTCCTGCCGGTGGTCGGTTACGCCAGCGGCCACTTCCACTTCCTCGGCAACAAGCCGGTCGAGAAGCTGGCCGACCTGAAGGGCAAGCGCCTGCGCAGCTACGGCGGCGCCAGGGTCGGCATGTACGAGGTGCTGGGCCTGTCGGCGATCTTCATGCCCTACTCGCAGATCTACGAGGCGGTCGAGCGCGGCGTCGTCGACGGCGCCGAGGCGACCATCCTGCTGACCGAGTCGTTCAAGCACTACGAGGTCGCCAAGTTCATGACGCTCGGCAATACCGGCTTCGTGCTGGCATCGCCACAGTCGATCAGCTTCAAGCGCTGGAGCACATTCCCCGAGAGCCTGAAAAAGATCTTCCGCGAGGCGGGCACAGAGCATGACATGGAATACTCCCGCCTGATGATGGAGCAGGAAGGCGTCAAGCTGGCCGAGTTCCAGGAGAAGCGCGGGATGAAGGTCATCAAGCTCTCGGCCGCGGATCAGGCGGCCCTCGAAAAGGCCGGCAAGGACGCGCAGGAGACCTGGCTCGTGCAGATGGACAAGAAGAATGTGCCGGCGCGTGCGACCTGGGGCAAGTTCCAGGAGCTGAACGCGGCCTGCGAGAAGAAGGTGGCCGCGGAAGGCTATCCCTGGGCGAAGAAGTGAGGGGGTAACCGGTCTTGACCCGATCCAACAAGGCACTGGAAGCGTTGGCCACGTGGCTGGCGCTCGCCGGTGGCTTCATCGTCGTCATCCTGATGGTGATGGAGACGCTCGATGCGCTGGGACGCAAGACGTTTGGCGCGCTGCCAGGGGCGCTCGAGTTCAGCGAGGCGCTGATGGTGCCGGCGGTTTTCCTGCCGCTGATGTTCGTGCAAATGAAGCGCGAGCACGTCTACGTCGGCGTCGTGACCCTGGGATTGCCCAGTCGCGTTCAGTGCTTCCTGGATGGTCAGGCGGCGGTCATCGGCATTCTCATCTTCGGCTTCCTGACCTGGCTCGCCTGCATCAAGGCGCTCGACGCAACCATGATCGGGGAATACCGCGTCGCCATCATCTCGGTGCCGATCTGGCCGTTCCGCTGGTTCATCGTGCTCGGTACGGGGCTGATGGTTCTGCAACTCGTGCTGACGGCGATCCACGAGTTTAAGCGCGCCTTCGGCGAGGCGGAGCCGAGGATGGAGGAAGCGGAGCTACGCTAGAGCGGATTCCACTTCGATTGGGGCACTATTTCCCCTCCCCGTCTTGCCGAAGGCAAGCCTTCGGCTTGACGCGGGGAGGGGTTAGGGGTGGGGGTGGCCTAGGGCCAACCCCAGCGGTTCCACCCCCTTGTCGCGCCACAGGCGCGCTTCCAGCGCGACCAAGTGGGAGGGGAGAAGTCCGTCGCTGATTCAGGTCAGCCGGAAATTGCTCTAGCTCGCCAGCCGCGGCAACGCACGGAAATCGAAAGGCGAGTTGATCACACATGGAAAGCTATCATCTTGGCATCGCCGGGTTCGGAGTTCTGCTGGCGCTGATCGCGATCCGGTTGCCGATCGCCTTCGCCTTGGCGCTGGTCGGCCTCGGCGGCATGTTCGTGCTGGTCGGGCAGGATGCCAGCTTCGCCATGCTGTCGACCACGCTTTATTCCTCGATCGCCAACAATACGCTGACGGCGGTGCCGCTGTTCCTGCTGATGGGCTACTTCGCCTACCACGCCGGCCTGACGCGCGCGGCGTTCAGCACGGCCCGCATCTGGCTCGCTGGCCTGCCGGGCGGCCTCGCCATGGCCAGCGTCGCCGGCTGCGCGCTGTTCGGCGCCTGCGCCGGCTCGGGCGTCGCCGCCGCCGGCGCCATGGGCCGCGTCGCCATTCCCGAGATGCTGCGCTACGGCTATGACCGCAAGCTCGCCTGCGGCTCGATCGCGGCGGCTGCAACGCTGGCCGTGCTGATCCCGCCCAGCATCGTCATGGTCGTCTACGCCATCCTGGTCGAGGCCTCGATCGGCCGCCTGCTGATGGCCGGCTACATCCCCGGTATCCTGTCGGCCATCATCCTGATGGCCATGATCTATGTCCGCTGCACAATCAATCCGGCGTTGGCGCCGGAA
The DNA here is from genome assembly GCA_964498125.1 of uncultured Devosia sp. Lineage (GTDB taxonomy): Bacteria > Pseudomonadota > Alphaproteobacteria > Rhizobiales > Hyphomicrobiaceae > CAMDBL01. The sequence continues at coordinate 55,682 of CAZCGE010000044.1, forward strand.
GTGCCGATGAAGATCACCTGGGGCGATCGTTTCAGCTCGCTCAAGGACGTCTGGGGCATCACGATCCTGATCGGCCTCGTGCTCGGCGGTATCTTCACGGGCTTTGTGACCGCCACCGAGGCCGCCGCACTCGGCGCGATGGGCGCCTTGTTGTTGATGGCCGCCGCCGGTCAGCTCAACAAGACGACGTTCAAGGATGCGCTGCTGGAGACGGCGCGCACCACGGCAATGATCTTCCTGCTGCTGGTCGGCGCCTCGATCTTCACCGGCTTCATGGCGCTGAGCGGCCTGCCGCAGAAGCTGGCCGAATGGATCGTCGGCGCCAATCTTTCGGTCGGCATGGTGCTGCTGATCGTCTGCGTCGTCTACATCTTCCTCGGCTGCTTCCTCGACTCGATCTCGATGATGCTGCTGACCATCCCGGTGCTGCTGCCGGTGCTCAAGGACCTCGACGTCAACCTGATCTGGTTCGGCATCGTCGTCGTCAAGCTGGTCGAGATCGGCTGCATTACGCCGCCGTTCGGCATCACGGTCTACGTCGTCAAGGGCGTGGTCGGCAACTCGATCCCGCTGGAGGAGGTGTTCAAGGGGATCTGGTGGTTCCTCGCCATGGAGATCTTCACGCTGATCATCCTGATCCTGTTCCCCGTCATCTCGCTGATCCTGCCGGATCTGATGCTGGGCAAGGGGTAGGGGGACAGGTGTCTGACGCTCCGCGTCTGACACCTTGGCGAGTCCGGTCCCACGGGTGTCTGACCAGAGGTCAGACACCGCCACATCGTCAGTTTACCGCCAGCCACTCGCGCGCCATGCGCTGGGCGCGGGCAACGTCGGCTTTCGACAGCTCATGCGCGAGTTCCTGGCGGTAGCTTCTAGCCGCGGCATTGCCGCGCAGTGCCGCCAGATTGAACCACTTGTGCGCCATCACGAGATCGACATCGACATCGCGGCCCGTGCTGTAGTTCAGGCCCAGCTCGAACAGTGCGTCGGGGGCCCCGCCCTGGGCGGAGTATTCGACGTTGTCCCTCGGGGATAATTCCTGTCGTGCCATCTTCCAACTCCAGATACGCTATTCAGTACTCTTGCCGGCGGATCAATGCGGCCGGCTGCCCATCACCTGGTTCGTTGCGTTTTTGCCAGGCGCGGGACCGAGAATGTCAGGAGCCGGATAATTATCGGGTTAACCTCGACGGATGATCACGGCAATCTCGGTGCAACCAAGATTAAGGAGGGGTTGGGCACCGTCTAATCCTGCCGCAGAATGGCTCGGGCTGGTGCGCGGCGCAGCAATGTGGCAACCCTTGCGATCATTGTTTGCTAACCATGATCGCAGATCGCGTAATAGGCCGCTGTCTTGCCTCTGCCGACAGGTGGTGGGTGCGGGCCTGGTGTTAACGTGGCGGCGGCCGGCGTTTTGGCAGGTCGCAAGAGTGCAGGGTAGAGCCATGAAAATGATCCGTTTCGACCAATTCGGCGTGGCTGCCGACGTGGTCAGGTGTGTCGACGGGCCGGAGCTCGCCGAGCCGGGCGCCGGCGAGATCGTGATCCGCATGCTGCGCATGCCGATCAATCCCTCCGACCTGCTGCAGACCTCGGGGCGCTATGGCGCCAGTCCGCCGCCGTTGCCGCTGTACATGGGCCGGGAGGGCATAGGCCGGGTGGAAAGGCTGGGACCTGGCGTCACGACCCGCAAACTCGGCGATCTGGTGATTCCGCTGGTGGCGCCGACTTGGCGGACGCAGGTGCTGGCCAAGGCCGAGGCGGTGATCCCCTTGCCGCGGACCGTGGACATCACACAGGCGGCGATGCTGAAGGCCAATCCAGCCACCGCCGCCTTGATGCTGCGCGACATCGTGCCCCTGCAAGCCGGCGACTGGGTGGTGCAGAACGCCGGCAACTCGGCGGTCGGGGTCACCCTCGCCAAGCTCGCCGCGCGCCAGGGCATCAACATCTTGAACATCGTGCGGCGCATGGATGCGGGGGCGCCGCTGCAGGGGGTCGCTGGCGCGCACGTGATCGCCCACGAGGGGGCCCCATCGGCGAAGCTGGCGGCGGACATACAGGCCGCCACGGGCGGGGCGCCGGTTAAACTCGGCATCGATGCCATCGGTGGAGCGGCGACCGAGGCGCTCGCCGAAACCGTGGCCGAAGGCGCCACCATCGCCAGCTACGGGCTGCTCAGCGGCAGACCCTGCCAGATCGACCCCAAGCACCTGATCTTCCGGCGCATCACCTTGCGCGGCTTCTGGGTGTCGAAATGGCTCGAGTTGTCGCCGCCGGAGACCATCCAGGCGCTCTATGCCGAGCTGGCGCAATTGTTGACGGATGGAATTTTGAAGGTCGACATCGCCGGCATCTATCCCTTCGATCGTGTCGGCGAGGCCATGGCGCATGCGGCGCGCGAGGCCCGCGGGGGTAAGGTGCTGTTGAGCGCGGAGTAGGGGCATCGGGGTCAGACCCCGCACATCGACGGTTGCGCTTCTTGCTGAGCCGGTTGAGGTGCGGGGTCTGACCCCTACCGCAGCACCTCGATGCCGCTGTGTTTGACGACGTGCAGCAGCTTCAATGCGGCGCCGGTTGGTCGCCGCGCGCCGCGCTCCCACTGGCTGACGGTGTTGGTCGCCACGTTGAGGTATCCCGCCATCACCGACTGGCTGACGCCCGCCTTCTGGCGCACCTTGACGATCTCGGCCGGCGACAGCGCCGCCACCTTCGGCAGCGCGTCGCGGCCGAGCATGCGCAGTGTGGTCTTTTCCAGCTCGGCGTCGCTGACGGCGCCGATCTTGTGCAGGCCCTGCATCGCCTCGACGATCTCGGACCGCATCCGTGCCTTGCCCGTCAATGCGTCCTTTGCCCTAGTCTTCGTCGCCATAGTCCACCTCCGTCATGATCTCCGCCTCGATCGCGACCTCTATTGCATCGTCATCGAGCCCGAGGTACTCGCGGCCGACTTGCCGCCAATAGGCCAGCTCGTCGTCAACGAGGTTCGCCTGCTGGCTCTTGGCGAACCCGAAAAGGAACACTGCCCGCTCGCCGGTTTGGTAGGCAATCACTGTACGAAAGCCCCCGCTCTTGCCCTGTCCGGGCCGTGCGACCCGCTGCTTGATGAGGCCACCGCGCAGGTCGGCATCGATCAGGCCGTTTTCGGCATCACGAATCGCCTTGGCCAATGTCGTGTCCGCAATCCGCTCGCGGCGTTGGAAACGTGCGAATGCCTTGAGCTTGTAGACTTGCAACAGCCCCTCCCAATGGCCTGAAAGTATACCTCAATGAGTGATATAACGCAATTCCTCGTCGTAGCGTAGGCCGGCCTAAAGTACTCCAACACCGCGCCCCGCCTTGTTCCGCCGTGGATGGTCGTGCTAAGGCCGCAGCCAGCCGCCGGGAATCGTGTGATCGAGCGGATTCCCTGGCCCAATCTCGACACGAGGCTTTCCCATGTCCGCAACTCCCGCCGTCCCGCGCGGCTTCTTTTCAGCCTCCCTCGCCGAGGCCGATCCCGAGGTCGCGCGCGTGGTGGAGCAGGAGCTGGGGCGCCAGCAGCACGAGATTGAGCTGATCGCCTCGGAGAACATCGTCTCTCGCGCCGTGCTGGAAACCGCCGGCACCGTGCTGACCAACAAGTATGCCGAGGGCTATCCGGGCAAGCGCTACTACGGCGGCTGCCAATACGTCGACATCGCCGAGGAGTTGGCCATCAAGCGGGCGAAGCAGCTGTTCGGCTGTGCCTTTGCCAACGTGCAGCCGTCCTCGGGCAGCCAGGCCAACCAGGCCGCCTTCATGGCGCTGATGCAACCCGGCGACACGTTCATGGGTCTCGACCTCACCGCCGGTGGCCACCTGACGCACGGCTCGCCGGTCAACCAGTCGGGCAAGTGGTTCAAGGTCGTGTCCTACACGGTGCGCCGCGACACGCAGACGATCGACATGGACGAGTTGGAGGCCAAGGCGGTCGCGGCGAAACCGAAGGTGATTGTCGCCGGCGGCTCGGCCTATGCCCGGTTCTGGGATTTTCCTCGCTTCCGCCAGATCTGCGACAAAGTCGGCGCGGTGCTGATGGTGGACATGGCCCACTTTGCCGGCCTCGTCGCCGGTGGTGCGCATCCTTCGCCCTTCCCGCATGCGCACGTGGTGACGTCGACGACGCACAAGACGCTGCGCGGGCCGCGCGGCGGCCTGGTTTTGACCAACGACGAGGCCCTCGCCAAGAAGATCAATTCGGCCGTGTTTCCCGGCATGCAGGGCGGGCCGCTGATGCACATCATCGCCGCCAAGGCGGTGGCGTTCGGCGAGGCGCTGCGCCCGGAATTCAAGACCTACGCGAAAAACGTCGTCGCCAATGCCAAGGTGCTGGCCTCGACGCTGAAGGAGGCTGGATTCGACATCGTCACCGGCGGCACCGACAACCACCTGATGCTGGTCGACCTGCGCCCGAAGAAGCTGACCGGCACGGTGTCGGAGAAGGCGCTGGGCCGGGCCTTCATCACCTGCAACAAGAACGGCATTCCCTTTGATCCCGAGAAGCCGACGGTGACGTCGGGCGTGCGGCTGGGCACGCCAGCCGGCACCACGCGTGGCTTCGGCGAGGCGGAGTTCCGCCAGGTCGGCAGCATGATCGCCGAGGTACTGAACGCCGTCTCACAATCGGGTGGCGGCGAAGCGCCGCTGGTCGAGGAGGCCGTGCGCCAGCGCGTGGTGGCGCTGACGGACAGGTTTCCGATTTACGCGGCATAAGTTGGCCGGATCGGCACTTCTTGCTATATACTGGTCAAGCTGACTAGTTTTATGGAGGCCCGGACCATGCCAACCACGATAGCCAACAAACGCCGCCGGGAGCCGGGCTCCAGCAATTGGCGGCTGCAGGATGCCAAGGCACGGTTCAGCGAGCTCGTTCGGCGGGCCCAGGAGGCCGGACCGCAACGGGTCACCGTGCACGGCAAGGATGCCGTCGTCGTGGTTGCTGCCGACGAGTGGGATCGCATCAAGAAGCCTGTTTCGGGACGCGACCTCGTCGAGGCCCTTGCCATATCGCCGCTCAGTGACGTGCCCATCGAGCGGCTTTCGGTGAAATCGCGGGTACGGGACGTCGACCTGTGAGGGGCTGGCTGATCGACACCAACGTCGTCTCGGAGCTGCGCCGGCCGCGACCCAATTCGAAGGTCAGAGCCTTCGTGGCCGCCCAGCCGGGCGCCCTGCTGTTCACCAGCGATGTCACATTTGCCGAAGTCCGCTTCGGCATCGAACAGACTCCAGATGCGGCCAAGCGCGCCGATCTCGCGCGATGGCTCGACCAGACCTTGCGTCCGCTGTTCGAGAACCGCGTTCTTGGCGTCACCGAGGACGTGCTGCTGCGCTGGCGGCTGATGCTGGAGACGGGCCGACGCCGGGGGCACACATTCTCCGAGCCGGACCTGCTGATTGCCGCGCTGGCAGCCCTCGCAGACCTCATCGTGGTCAGCCGCGACACCAGCGAGTTCGTCGCCGCCGGTGTTCCGGTATTCGATCCATGGACGTGGTCACTGCATGTTGGAGCGCGCGTGCTCGACGTTCCAGACGCCGACCGCGCCGACGCATTGGCGCGTGCGCGTGCGTTGCATGCAGGATAATGAGCTGGGCCGCGCCGCTGGTCGGGGAGGCGGCATGCAGCCGGGTAGTGGCGTTGACCGGGAGGATTGCGATTTATGGGTGAGTGAGGTGTCCGACCTCTGGTCAGACACCAGGACTCGATGCATCCATTGGCGCAAATATGTCTGCCTTACGCTTGGATACCCTTTGACGGTCTTTCCCTGGTGTTTGACCAGAGGCCGGACACCGACACAACTGAAAGGCCCCCCATGCGCTGCCCCTACTGCGCCAGTGACGACACCCAGGTCAAGGATAGCCGGCCGACCGAGGAGAACACCTCGATCCGTCGCCGCAGAATCTGTCCCGATTGCGGCGGCCGGTTCACCACGTTCGAGCGCGTGCAGCTGCGCGAGCTCACCGTCGTCAAGCGGTCGGGCCGGCGCGTGGCCTTCGAGCGCGATAAACTCATGCATTCGGTGCAGGTGGCGCTGCGCAAGCGGCCGATCGAGCCGGAGCGGATCGAGCGCATGGTGTCGGGCATCGTGCGTCAGCTGGAAAGCAGCGGCGAGAGCGAAATTGCCTCTTCCGCCATCGGCGCCCTGGTGATGGAGGCCTTGCGCGGGCTCGATCCGGTGGCGTATGTCCGCTTTGCCTCGGTGTACCGCGATTTCCGCGAAGCAGCGGATTTTCAGGAGGTGCTGGGCGAGATCGCCGACAGCGAGACACGCGGCGAGGATACTGTTGCGACACCGGCGACGCCGGCCACCGTCCGCGCGGTGGCGATCGGGGCGTCCCACAAGAAGCACTAGGATCCAATGTCCGCCGGCACAGGATCAGCGTTCGACCGGCACATGATGACGATCGCGCTGGCCATGGCGCGGCGGGGCCTCGGCCAGACCGCGCCCAATCCGGCCGTTGGCGCCGTCATTGTCGACCCGACGTGCGGCGAGGTGATCGCCCGCGGCTGGACGCAACCGGGCGGACGGCCGCATGCGGAGACCGAGGCGCTGGCACGGGCCGGCGAGCGAGCGCGAGGCTGCACGCTTTATGTGACGCTCGAGCCTTGCTCGCACCATGGCCGCACGCCACCGTGTGCCGACGCGGTTATCGCCGCCGGTGTTGCCCGCGTCGTGTGCGCGATCGAGGACCCCGACCCGCGCGTCGCCGGCCGCGGACTCGATCGGTTGCGCGGCGCCGGCATCGCCGTCGAGCGTGGATTGTGTGCCGAAACCGCGCGCTGGCTGACGCGCGGCCATATCGTGCGCGTCACCGAGCGGCGGCCATTGGTGCAGCTCAAGATGGCGCTTTCGGCGGATGGCTCGGTCTTGCGCGGCACCGGTGCGCCCACTTGGGTGACCGGGCCGCAGGCCAGGGCGCAGGGCCATCTGCTGCGGGCCGAGGCCGATGCCATACTGGTCGGCGCTCGCACTGTGGTCGACGACGATCCTGAGCTGACCTGCCGCCTGCCCGGGCTGGCGAACCGCTCGCCACGGCGCGTGGTGCTGTCCAGCCGGGCCGATCTGCCGGTGATGTCGAAGCTCGTGACCTCGGCGCGGCGGCATCCGGTCTGGGTGTATTGCGGGGCTCAGGCCCCCGCCGCGCATGTGGCGGCACTGGAGGCGCACGGCGTGCAAGTGACGCGTGTCGTCCAGGTCGGCGGGCAATTGTGGCTGCCCGCGATCATGGAAGCGCTGGCCGCCGGCGGCATCACGCGGCTGCTGGTCGAGGGTGGCCCGCAGGTCTGGAGCGCCTTTGCCCGTGCCGGTCTGGTCGATGAGCTGGTGGTGTTTCGCGCTCGCGATGACCGCCAACCTGCCAACGCCGCCGAGTCGATCGCAACGACCGCCGCGCGCTACGTCGGCGGCCAAGCCTTTGAGGTGTTTGACGCGCGGCGTCTGCCAGCCGACGACATGGCCGTGCTGCGCGCGCGGCGCGGCAGATTGATTTGAGTGGACGGGGGAGGGGGTCAGACCCTCGGGTCTGACCCCTTGAATGGACACAACACTTGCCACGAGCGACCGGCCAGCGCGACGCCGGCGGGTTGTAGAGATGGACTGGACCACAAGGGGTCAGACCCAAGGGTCTGACCCCGTCCTCACAGAGTCTGCTTAGGAGTCCGTCCAGGCCGCCGCAGGTGTGAAGCTGGTCACCTGCTTGCCGGTTGGCACGGCGTAGGGCGAGCGGGCGCGCTTCAAGTGCGTGCCATGCGACGAGACGCCGACCAGCTTGCCATCGGCGACGACCGTCTTGCCGCGCACGATGGTGCGCACCGGCCAACCCGTCACCTCGATGCCCTCGTAGGGGGTATAGTCCGCCCCCTGATGCAGGTCCTTGGCGGCAATTTTTACGCGCCGCTCGGCGTCCCATAGAGCAATGTCGGCATCCGAGCCGATGGCGATAGTGCCCTTGCGCGGGGCCAATCCATACATCTTGGCGTGATTGGTCGATGTCAGCGCCACGAATTCATTGAGTGTGATGCGGCCCTTGACGACACCCTCCGAGAACAGGATCGGCAGCCGCGTCTCGACGCCGGGAATTCCATTTGGCACCCAGCGGAACGAGGTGCGGCCTTTGGCGATCAACTTACCCTGCGGGTCGTCGTAGCGAAACGGGCAGTGGTCGGAGGAGTAGGTTTGGAACACGCCGGTCTTGAGCCCCAGCCAGCAGGCCTCTTGTGCGGCCTTGTCGCGGGGCGGCGGCGAGCAAACGTATTTAGCGCCCTCCATGTTGAGGCCTTCCAAGTCCTTCTCGGTCAGCACCAGGTACTGCGGGCAGGTTTCGCCGAACACCTTCAGTCCGCGGCTCTGGGCACGGCGAATTTCTTCCATCGACTCGCCGTTGGAGACGTGCACGATCATGACGGGCACATCGATCAGCTCGGCCAGCGAGATGGCGCGGTGCGTTGCCTCCCGCTCGACCGGGGTGGGCCGCGACGTCGCATGGTAGTGCGGCGCGGTATGGCCGGCGCGCTCCAGCCGGTCGGTGAGAAACCGGATGGCGTCGTAATTCTCCGCATGCACCATGACCAGTGAGCCGGTCTCGCGCGCGGTGGCCATCACCTCTAGCATCTGGATGTCGCTGAGCGCCAGGTCCTGATAGGTCATGAACACCTTGAACGAGGTGTAACCGTCATCGACCAGCGCCGGCAGCTCTTGGCCGAGCACCTGTGCGGTCGGGTCGGAGATGACCAGGTGGAAGCTGACGTCGGTGTAGCACTTGCCTTCCGCCTTGGCGTGATAGTCCTTTAGCGCTTGGCGCAGCCCCTGGCCCTTGCGCTGCACGCAAAATGGCATCACCAGCGTATTGCCGCCGAACGCGGAGGAGCGCGTGCCGCTCTCGAAATCATCGGCCATGACAATGCCTGGCCCGGAGTCCTGTGAGAAATGCACATGGCTATCGATGCCGCCTGGCAGCACCAGCAGGCCGGTGGCGTCGATCACCTCGTCGGCCTGACCGAGGTCCAGCCCGAGCTGGGCGATGCGGCCGTCCTTGATGCCGACGTCGCACCGGAAGGTGTCACTGGCTGTGGCGACAGTGCCGCCGCGAATGATGGTGTCGAGCTTGGCCATGAGAAGGGGTCCGCTGTGTGAGTAACGCCGCCGGCTGGCATGCACGGGGTAAGCCTAGCGCTGCCACGTGCGGCAACTCAAGGGGACAAGTGCTAGAGCGCTTTCCGCTTGATGTGAATCATAAACGCACAACGGGCGCCGTAGGTTGGGTCAAGGCCACTGGCCGCGACCCAACATTTCCCGGCATGCCGTGGATGTTGGGTCGCGCTGCGCTTGACCCAACCTACGTGGAAAGCGCTCTAAATGACGGGCCGTGTGGGGGCCTTCAGGCCAATTCCGCCAGCAGGCATTTGAGCACGCCATAGCCATAGCGGCCCGCCAGGGCCGTGTGCGCGGGGCCCAGTTTGCCGGTCTCCAGGGTCTGGCAGCGCTCGAATGTGGCCAGGATCTCGTCGATTTCGCCGTCGTCGAGGGCAAGCACCGTGCGTGCTTCAATCAGCCCGGCCTCGATGGCGTCGGCGAAATGGCCATAAACGGTTTCGACCTCGATTCCCCGCTCGGCGGCAATGCTGGCCGGGTCACGTCCCTGCACATGCAAGGCCAGGGTCTGATTGACGGTGGCCGACAGCCGATTGTCGAGCATGGGATGGCGCTGGAACTGCGCGATGGTCGCCAGCAAGTCGGCGCCGTAGCGCTTGATCTTGCTGGCGCCGAGGCCGGTGATATCGCGCAGCGCGTCCTCGTTGGAGGGCCGCTTGGCGGCCAGCTCGGCAATCGTCCGGTCGTGGCAAATGACGTAGGGTGGCAGCCTGGCCTCGCCGGCGAGCCTCAGACGCAGCGCCTTGAGCGCGGCAAACAGCGCCTGATCGGCGTTGGCCACCGTCGTCGATGCCTTGGTCTCCTTCTCCTTCTTGACCTTGCCGCGCGCGGACTTGCTCGGTTTGCGCATGCGGAATGTCGTCTCGCCGCGCAGCAAGGGTCGCGCCGTCTCTGTCAGCTGCAGCGTGCCATAGCCTTCGTCGTCCGTCGTCAGATGACCCAAGGCGATCAACTGGCGGAACAGCCCGCGCCAGCTGTTGGCGTCGAGGTCGGCGCCGATGCCGAACACCGCCAGCTTGTCGTGGCCGTTGCGCGAAGATCGTTCATCCGCCTTGCCGAGCAGAATATCGACGACATAGCCGACGCCGAAGCGCTGGCCGGTACGGAAGACGGCCGACAGCGCCTTGCGCGCGGCGTCCGTCGCCTCGACCGTTTCGGGCGGCGTCAGGCAGTTGTCGCAGTTGCCGCACGGCTCGGATTTGGTCTCGCCGAAATAAGCCAGCAGGGCCTGCCGGCGACAGGTCGGCATCTCGCACAGCCCGATCAGGCTATCGAGCTTGCCGCGCTGCACCGCCTTGTAGGCCTCGCTGCCGTCACTTTGGCCGATCCACTGGCGCAATTGGATCAGATCCTGCACGCCGTAGGACATCCAGGCATCGGCGGGCTCGCTGTCGCGGCCGGCGCGGCCGGTCTCCTGATAATAGGCCTCGATCGACTTGGGCAGATTGAGGTGGGCGACGAACCGCACGTCGGGCTTGTCGATGCCCATGCCGAAGGCGATGGTGGCGACGACGATGACCTTGTCGTCGCGCAGGAAGCGGCGCAGCGCGGCGGCACGCACCTCGTTCGGCATGCCGGCATGATAGGCGAGCGCCACGCGGCCCTTGGCCGCCAGCCACGCCGCCGTCTCCTCCACCGACTTGCGCGACAGGCAATAGACGATGCCGGCGCTGTCGGCGTGCTCGGCCTCGAGGAATTGCCACAGCCGCTCGCGCGCACTCATCGAGCCGGTCTCGGCGATGGTGTAGCGGATGTTGGGCCGGTCGAAGCTGGCGATGAACTGGCCGGCGCGCTCGAGTTTCAGCTCGGAGGTGATTTCCTCGCGTGTGCGGGCGTCGGCGGTGGCCGTCAGCGCGATGCGCGGCACCGAGGGAAAACGGCCGGCCAGCACGCCGAGCTGGCGGTACTCGGGGCGGAAATCGTGCCCCCACTGCGACACGCAATGCGCCTCGTCGATGGCGAACAGCGCCACATCGGTGTGCTCGAGCAGCGCCAGCGTGCGGTCCTGCACCAGCCGTTCCGGCGCGACATACAGCAGATCGAGTGCGCCGGACCGCAGTTGCGATTCGACCGCGTCCTGCCCGGCGCGGTCGAGTGTCGAGTTGAGGAAGGCGGCCTTGACGCCGAGTTCCTTCAACGCGTCGACCTGATCCTGCATCAATGCAATGAGCGGGGAGACGACGATGCCAGTACCACGACGCACCAGGGCCGGGATTTGATAGCACAGCGACTTGCCACCGCCCGTCGGCATGATGGCCAGCGCGTCCCGGCCGGCAATCAGGCCCTCGATGATGGCGGCCTGGTGTAGGCGAAAGCTCTTGTAGCCGAACACGGTCTCGAGGACGCGCTGCGCTTCGTCCATGGTGCCTTCGGCGTCACTGATCGGGCGGCGGACGGCCAAAGGCATAGGCGGACTCTGGTGAGGCTGCAAGGTCGCCCAACGAGACTATAGCGATTCGGGTGATGCAGCGCCCCGGTCTATGCGCTGCTCCCGTGTCAAATGAGCCGGCAGGTCGCGTCGACGCCGGCGGGACGGCCAGTGCTTCTGGCGGCGGCAACAAGACAGCGTCATTGTTTCGCGGCCTTTGCCCCGGTATCCTGTTTATTCAGCTCGGGTTCACGCGCATCGGTCTATCAGTTGCCTCGAGGTGACGTGATCGCCGCCATACAACAAGCGATGCGCGGTCGCGTTCAACGTCGAAACACGGTGGGTATGATGTTCGTGACTTTACAGCGCGGTGCGATGACAGTGGCCATGCTGATGGCCGCCGGCACGCTGCTGCCCGCCCCAGTGCATGCGCAGCAGGCCAACTGCCAGTGGTACGGCACCATGGCACTGAAGCAGCAGCAGGAAAACGAGCAGCTGAAATGCGGACTGGTCGGTCCGGCGTGGAATTCGGATCTGCGGGCGCATATTGCCTGGTGCGCCAGCGTTGCGACGGACACCTGGCGACAGATGGCGCGCAAGCGTGATCAGGATCTGGCCGCCTGCGCGATGAAGAAGCGGTAGACCGGCGAGGGCGCCAGCGGGCGTGTTCGGGCGACAGGCCGGGCCGGCGCCACATGGCCTTGCATGCAGCAAACGATTGGCAGCAAACCAGAGGTTGTCATCATGAAGAAGCTGATTCTGCTCGTCGTCGTGCTGCTGCTGGCCTTTTATGGCGGCTGGCCCGCTCTTTCGAGCTACCAGTTGCATTCCGCACTCGAGCGCAAAGATGTGGCGACGGTCGAGCGCAAAATCGATTTTGCCTCGGTGCGAAGATCGCTGGAGCCGATCGTGGTGCAGGAGGTCGGCACCGGCATGGACCGGCACCTTGCCGACCTTGGCCCATTGGCGGCCATGCTGGGGCCGCTGCTCAAGCAGCACTACGCCCCCAAGGTCGTCGAAGCGACGCTGAGCACACTGATCACGCCCGACAACATCGTGCGCATCTACGCCGAGAAGGACGATTTTCGCTCCGCGGCCGAACGCATCCTCATCGAAGAATTCAGCAAGCCCGGTGGCCTGTTCGCCAGCCTGTTCGGCAGTGGAGCGAGCACCGGCGGGCCCGCCAGTGCGGCCGACAAACCGAAACTGCCAGGTGGACTCGGTGGTCTGAGCGAAAGCGTGCAGCGCCAGCTCGGTGCAGCGGGGGGCGGGGCGCCTGCTGTGGATCTCAAGGCCGTGCTGACGCAAATGATCGAGAAGGGACGCGCTCAGCGCGGGGCCAAACCCATGACCGAGGCGGTGGCCGCAAAGGGTTCGGGTGGCTTGGGTGTCTCCAACATCAAGCGCTTTGGCTTCAATGGGCCCTTAGCCATGGAAGTCGGCGTGGCGGCGAGTGGTGCCGCGGCAAAGCCGGATTTCCTGGCCGAGATGGCCTTCACCGGCACCGATTGGCGGCTGACCCGGGTGGTGCCGGGCGGTTGAAGTTTGGCGCGGGCGGGGTCGGAAAAGGGGTCAGACCCTTGGGTCTGACCCCATACGCCTACGCCGCGCCATCATCTTGGCCAGGAAGGCCGTGGCGGTTGCCGTCGATACCAGCCCTGCCGCGCTGAACATGGTGTCGAGATCGTCGCTGGTGTAGTGGCGGAAATAGGGCTCGTGGAAGCGGTCGGGAAAAGTTTCGATCAGACCGTCCCAGCCCGGCCGGTCGCCGGTCTGCAGGCTGTCGATGAAGACCAGCAGGCCGCCCGGTTTCAGCACACGGGCGATCTCGCGCGTCACCCGCCGGCGAACGTCGGGCGGCAGCTCGTGGAACAGGAAGATGGCGGTGACGATATCCTGGCTGGCGTCTGCGAGAGGGATAGTCTCGGCGTTGGCGGCCAGGAACGTCGCCGGCCGCAGCCCGGACAAATGGCTTTCGGCTTCGGCCAGATAAGCGCGTGACAGGTCGAGACCGGTCAGCCGCAACGCCGGATAGGCCAGCCGCACGTCACGCAGAAATCGGCCGGTGCCGCAGGCCACGTCGACCAGGCCGAGGCGACGCTGATCGCGTCCGTGCATGTAGGCGGCGATCGGATCGAAGGCGGATCGGCGCATGATCTGTGCGGCGCCATAAAACAGCGTCTCCACCTGCACATCGTACAGGCGCGCGGAGTCCTCGGTGAGGTAGCCCCCGGTCTGGAAATGGAAATCCTGGCGATAGTAATCGGGCAGGCTCGCATCCCCCGAGGCTGCCTGCGCCGTGTCGTGCTGCGCAGCCATGCGGCGGCGAGCGGTATCAGGCAGATCGGTCAGCATCGCCTCGACCCGAGCCAGATGATCGCCGATGGCGCCGGTGAGAAAGCCACGCGGCGGCCTGAGCCCCGCGGCCACGGCGGTCGCATCCTGCTGGATGAGGCGGCCAAGATCGAGAAGCAGGTCGCGCTGCGTGGGAACGGGACGGGTGGGCCGCACGCTCTTGCGGCCGCCCTGCCGCGTCAGGCGGCGGTCGACGATCTGGTTGATGCTCCAATACCAGCCGAGCCGCAGGGCGTCGGCGGCCAGGTGTGCGGCGGTCTCGACCGGTGTCGCCATCACTCGCTCCAGTCAACCCAGGCCGTCACAACCCAGGCCCTTACATTGTGCCCGTGGCGCGCGCATCCTACAACTGGCGCGATTTAGGCTACACGATGGAGCCCCATCGATGCCGCGCTTCGACCGTATCGTCATCCTGACCGGGGCCGGCTTGTCGGCGGAATCCGGCATCGCCACCTTCCGCGACAAGGACGGCTTGTGGGCCAAGTACGATTTAAGCGAGGTGGCAACGCCCGAGGCCTTCGCGCGCGATCCCGGGAAGGTGCTCGATTTCTACAATTTGCGCCGCGAAGGCCTGGCCGGCAAAGCGCCCAATGCGGCGCACCTGGCGCTGGCGATGCTCGAGGCCATGCATGCGGGCCATGTGATGGTCGTCACGCAGAATATCGACAATCTACACGAGGCGGCCGGCACGAAAAACCTGATCCACATGCACGGCGAGCTGCTGCGCGCCTGGTGCCTGACGTGCGACGCGCGCTCGGCCTATGATCAACCGATCACGGCCTTGTCGCAATGCCCAAACTGCAAGACCAGCGGCCGGCTGCGCCCCGACATCGTCTGGTTCGGCGAGATGCCCTACCAGATGCCGCGGATCTACGAGCACCTGAGCGAGGCCGACCTGTTCGTCTCGATCGGCACCAGCGGTCACGTCTATCCCGCCGCCGGTTTTGTCGCCGAGGCGCGCGGGCACGGCGCGCATACGGTGGAGTTGAACCTGGAGCCGTCGCAGGGCGCCAACCTGTTCCACGAGACCATCCACGGCCCAGCGACCGAGGTGGTGCCGGCGTTCGTTGAGCGGGTGCTGGCGGGAGAGTGAAGACCGGGCCGTAGGGTGCAATAGCCGAAGGCGTATTGCACCGTCAGACGTAGAAATGGTGCAATACGTCGTCATGGCGGAGCGATGCGTCCAGCATCGACGCCTATTGCACCCTACGGTCTGATCATCGCATTCACCTCACGCGATGATCCCCCAGAGCAAAAACCCGAACCCCAGCACGCCGAGCCCGCCGGCCATCCACAGCATCATGGCGATGCCGGTGATGATGGCCGCCGAGGCCATGACGATGGCGATCTGGAACGAGCCGGAGCCCAGCTCGAAACGGTAGTGCTTGACGCCAGCGCGGTCGCGCGTCGCTTCGGCGGCGAGCGCGCGTGTCATGAGTTCCTTGCGGCCTTCGCCCATCTCTTTGCCATCGACGGTCTTGGACTCGGTCTCGTAGCGTTGTGCCGTCGCCCGCCATCTCTTGGAGCGCTCATCCATGCGCTTGCGCAATGCGGCCGGCGTCGTGTCGTCCATTATCACTTCCATCTCGTCGGCGGCCGTCTCCAGCACCGTCTTGCGGATGGTCTTGGCCTGGAAGAACGCCCACAGGTTGGAGGCCTCGATGTTGCTCTGCAAGGTTTGGGTCTGGGCCTTCTGGCCGAGGATCTCGGCCACCGACAGCAGCAGCGCCAGCACCGCGATGACGAGCGCGACCCTCTTGTTCTCCTCGCCGCCGTGGGTGCCGTGTCCGTGGCCACTCATGGTGTCGTCCTCGCGTTGGGTTGGTTGGGTGATCAGCAAAACCCGAAACACAGTCCTGGCCGCCGGATCAATGCGCCAGCATCGGGGCTGTCACGGGAGGGGATGCTGCCGGGATGGCCAGCTTGTCGGCTGCAATCCCGCTCAATCCAGCGGCCGGTCCGGATTGGCAAGCTGCTCGCGCGCGCGCCAATCGTCGGTGACGTAGTTGATGATCACCGACTTGCGCACGCCCTCGATCCGGCGCGCCTCGAAGCCGTGGTAGGTGTTGGTCGATGGTACGAAAACGAACGCCGAGTTGAAGGCGAACGGCGAGCGGGCAAAATGCTTCTTGTCGCCGTCGTAGATGTCGGTGCCGAGGTCGCGATGGGCATCGTCCTTGGAGATGTACAGCAGCATGGTGAACAGCTTGACGCCGAGGTCGGTGTGCGGCTCGAGCCAGAAGTCGTCTGTATCCTGTGCGAATTCGGCGCGCAGATAAGACCCCTTCAGGCTGGCGCCGAAGAATGCGCACAACTCGCGCACCAGTTGCGGGCTGGTGAAGGCCGTGTTGAAGGCACCGACGACGGGGTAACGCGCGGCATTCTCCATATCGAAATATTTGCGTGTGCCGTTGTGCAATTCGCGCTTGCCGGAAATGCCACCCAGGGCAGGCGGTGGGAACGGCAGGTTCATGATCGTATCAGCGGCGTCGTCGGGCAGGCAGTTCCGCAGCAGCCAGCTCTTGTAGGGCTGATCACTTTGCGTCGCGGCGGCCATGCTCGCCTGCATCGCGGCAATGATGGCGTCGGCTGAAATCGTCATCGGCGTGCTCCCGTCGTCGCGTTGATTTCGGCGCTGGGTCCCGGATCCCTCGAACCGGTGTTCGGCCTTTTGCCCACGCTGGCGCGAGCGACTCAGTCTTATGCCATTGGCGGCCGGCGTGAACCACCAGAACACGCCTGATGGCATGCCCGACCGTGTTTGCGGTCTAACAAAGTGGCCGATAGAACACAAATGTCATCGCGTCGCGGCGTATGACTGGCCCATGTGTCGGCGGTGGCGGGCAGGTCGGTGGCGCCGCCAGGCCGGAAACAGACCGGCCGAGGTTCGACACGTCCGGCCGCACCTGGGTCTTGCACGAGTTCTAGCCAAGGTGACACGTCGCGGGTTAACGTCACCGCCCCAGGGGCGATGGCGGCGATCCAGACATGGCAATCAAGGTCGAGCGAGCGGTTGGCACGTCGCGCTCCATGCTGAGCGTGCTGGCTTCGGTCATTTCACTGTCGCGGGGGTTCTGGCTTGGGCCGACCCGCGCCGTCGCCTGGGGCCTGACGCTGTCGGCGTTCGCGTTGGCGCTGGTCGACATCGTCATGGCACTGGCGATCAACCGCTGGACCAAGACGTTCTACGATGCGCTCGAGCGCAAGTCGGTTTCCGAGCTGCAGGCCGCCGCGCTGCTGTTCGTGGCGCTGATCGCGGCGGCGACGGCGACGGTTGTGCTGGCTCAGCTTGCCCGCCTGCTGCTGCAGATTCATTGGCGCGAGGATCTGACGCGGCGCATGGTCGATCTGTGGCTGAGGAACCAGGCGTTCTACCGGCTCAATGTCATCAACGGCACCGAGTTCGCTCCCGAGGCGCGCATCGCCGAGGACTTGCGTCTGACCGTCGAGCCGATCGTCGATCTGATCATCGGCTTTGTCAGCGCGGTGATCACGTTCATGGCTTTCGTCGGCATCCTCTGGCAAGTCGGCGGATCGATCACCATCGGCGGGCTGACTATTCCCGGCTTCATGGTGTTCGGCGCCATCGTCTACTCGCTCGTCCTGTCGGGCCTGATGTTCTCGGTCGCCAACAAGTACGCCGGCCAGATCCGCGAGCGCAGCGAGGCCGAGGCGCAATTGCGCTACCAGCTGACGCGGTTGCGCGAGAACGCCGAGAGCGTCGCCCTGGTACGCGGTGAAGAGGGCGAGCAGCGCAATCTCCTGGGGCGGCTGGCGACGGTGGTCGACCGCTGGCGCAGCTTCGCTTTTCGTTGGAGTTATATGACGATCGTCATCAGCGCCAGCGGGCTGGCGGCGCCAATCGTGCCGGTGCTGTTGATGGCGCCCAAGTATTTGTCCGGCGAGGTGACATTCGGAACCGTGATGCAGGTGGCAGCCGCTTTCGGCACCGTACAAGGGGCGCTGAGCTGGTTCACGTCCAATTTCGCCCGGCTGTCGGAATGGTATGCGGCGGCTTCGCGCGTCGCCGAGCTTGGCTCGTACATCCGCGCCGCGGCGCTGCCCGATGCCGAGACGACGCAGATCGAAGTGAAGCAGGGGACGGGCGATGACCTGGAACTCGATCGAGTCGCGGTACGGCTGCACAGCGGCAAGACTCTGATCGCCGACGCCGGCTTCAAAGTATCGCCCGGCGAAATGGTGATGGTGTCGGGACAATCGGGCACCGGCAAGAGCACGCTGGTCCGCGCCATCGCCGGGCTGTGGCCGTGGGGCTCCGGCCAGATCGTGCTGCCGCGCGCCGCGCGGCTCGCCTTCGTGCCGCAGCGCCCTTATCTGCCGATCGGTACGTTGAAGGCGGCCTTGACCTATCCTCTGCCAGCCGAGGGCGTGCCCGATGCCGAAGTGGCGCACGCGCTGGAGTTGTGCGGGCTTGGCACTCTTGCAGGAAAGCTCAATGATGCCGGCTCCTGGGACCGCATCCTCTCAGGCGGCGAGCAGCAGCGCGTGGCGTTTGCCCGCCTGCTCATCCAGCGGCCGTCGCTGGTCATTCTCGACGAGGCGACATCGGCGCTCGACGAGGACAGCCAGGCGCAACTGATGCAGCTGTTCCAGAGCGAGATGCCCGGCGTGTCCGTCATCAGCGTCGCGCACCGGCCGAGCCTGGCGCGCTATCACAGCCGCCAGATCACATTGAAGCACCAGAAGAGTGGCGCCCGCGCCTTCGATCGCATGCGTCAACTCACGACCTGGAGCCGGCTGCGCGATGCGATTGCCCGGCGGCCGAAGAAGCCATAGAGCGCTTTCCACTGAATTGAATCAGGGGAAAGCGCTCTAGTCATTTGTTTGTCGCATTTTGTACGCCAAACCGGTGCCACTTTGGCGGAAAATGCTCTCGGGGCAATAAATCGATCAAGCATTGCCACGAGATATCTCAGCCACAGGCGCGGTTTCGATGTGCTGTTCCTGCCAAATTAAGGCGACAGTTGCTTCACTTGTTGCAATTGCTTCATTAATTGTGCATATGCTGTGTTGATTCAGCAGAGGCTACCCGATGTCCATCTCCCCCACCAGCGACACGGCCAAATTCGCCCGCGAGGCCATCGCGCGCCTCGGCGAGGGTCCATTGTCGGTCCGCAACGAAGGCACCGGGGAGGCCGTGTGTCTGCCGCCCGCCGTCGCGCACCTGGTGCGCCAACTTCTCGTGACGCTAGCCGCGGGTCGGACGGCCTCCGTCGCATCCTTGCAAGAGGAGATGACGCCTAACGAGGCGGCGGAGTTCCTCAACGTCTCGCGACCTCATGTCACAAAGCTGCTCGACGAGGGCGTCCTGCCGTACCGCGTGGTCGGCACCCACAAACGCATCCCTGGCGACGCTCTGGCCACCTACAAGGAGCAGCAGCGGGCCCGCTCGCGCAAAGCGATGGACGAGTTGATCGCACTGACGGAGGAGATGGGCGGCTACGATGCCCCGACCCAGGCGCCGCCAAAATCCGCATTCCGGCGTTCGAGGGGCGGGATGTCTGATGGTTAGCCGTCATGAGCCGTCCAGTGGTCTTCGCTGATGCCAACGTGCTCTACTCGGCGGCGCTGCGCGATATCCTGATCGAACTTGCACTTGCAGACGTCATTCGCCTGCACTGGTCGGCAGACGTGCTCGCTGAGATGGCGCACGCCCTCGTCGCAACAGGCCGCGCCTCTCTGGAGGGGGCAGGCCGTCTGTGCGCGGTCATGTCCAATGCCTTGCCCGCAGCCGGAGTCGGTCCAGCCGTCTACTCGAGCGGTATCGTGCTGCCCGATCCCGGCGATGTTCACGTTCTCGACGCCGCACATGCAGCGGGGTGCACTATCCTACTGACATTCAACGTTGCCGACTTCCCCGATGCTGCCCTCGCGATGCTCGGAGAACTGCGGGCTATGCAACCCGACACATTCTTTTCGGCGATGGTCGCCGTTGACCCGCAGACGCTGCTAGCAGCCATCAAAAAGATCCGCGCGGCCCTGAGGCGGCCGGCCTTTACGGCGGCGGCCTACCTCGAGCACATCGACCGCTGCGGCCTGCCGCGGACTTCGGCGGCACTCGCCGCCCACCTGGAGAGCCTGTGATCGAGGGCTGCGAGCCTCGCGCAATGTCGGTCTATCCACCGTCCTTTGCGCCAAACTCTTGCCCTCTTGGCCAAGTGTGCTTATAGACACCGCTTTAATGACCAACTCCATCTCCCCTGGCGAGGTCGCCATGTTCTCCCGCCGTCACCTTCTCACCTGCGAAGGCATGACGGCGAAGGAGATCAATGCGCTGCTCGACATCGCCGACAAGGCCGCCGACCTCAATCGGCAAGTCAACAAAAAGCGCGACGTCCTCAGGGGCCGCACGCTGATCAACCTGTTCTTCGAGGCCTCGACGCGCACGCAGGCCTCCTTCGAGCTGGCCGGCAAGCGGCTCGGCGCCGACGTCATGAACATGAACGTGGCGACCTCCTCGGTGCAGAAGGGCGAGACGCTGATCGACACGGCGATGACGCTCAACGCCATGCACCCCGACATCATCGTCGTGCGCCACTATGCGGCCGGCGCCGTGGAACTGCTTTCGCAAAAGGTCGACTGCTCGGTGATCAACGCCGGCGACGGCGCCCACCAGCATCCGACCCAGGCGCTGCTCGATGCGCTGACCATCCGCCGCGCCAAGGGCCGCATCGCCGGGCTGACGATCGCCATCTGCGGCGACATCCTGCATAGCCGCGTCGCACGCTCCAACATCGAGGTGCTCAACACGCTTGGCGCCAAGGTGCGCATCATCGCGCCCTCGACGCTGCTGCCGGCGGGTGCCGACAAGCTCGGCGCCGAGGTCTACACCGACATGTGGAAGGGTCTCGAGGACGCCGACATCATCATGATGCTCAGGCTGCAGCGCGAGCGCATGCAGGGCAACTACGTGCCCTCGACGCGCGAGTACTACCACTTCTTCGGTCTCGATCACGAGAAGCTCGCCAAGGCCAAACCTGATGCGTTGATCATGCATCCAGGCCCGATGAACCGCGGCGTCGAGATCGCCTCGGCAGTGGCCGACGACAGCCGCAGCGTCATTCGCGAGCAGGTCGAGATGGGCGTCGCCGTGCGCATGGCCGTGCTCGAGGCGCTGGCCCGCCATCTGCCGAACGACCGATGAGGGCCGCCATGAACAATGCCGCAGGCGCCCCTGCCGCCACCGCCTTCATCAATGCCCGGCTGATCGACCCGGCCAGCAATCGCGACGAGCCCGGCGGACTGCTGATCAAGGGGGCCGAGATCGCCGACCTCGGCGGCCATTTGCGCCGCAACGCGCCATCCGGCGCCGAGGTCGTGGACTGCCGCGGCAACATCCTCTGCCCAGGATTGATCGATTGCCAGGTGTTCACCGGCGAGCCCGGCTACGAACACCGGGAAACGCTCAAGACCGCAAGCCATGCGGCCGCCGCAGGTGGCGTCACGACACTGGTGGTGATGCCCGACACCAGCCCGGTGATCGATCAGGTGGCGCTGGTCGACTTCATCCAGCGCCGCGCCCGCGACAACGCCATGGTGCACGTGCACACCATGGCGGCGATGACCAAGGGTCTCGCCGGCGAGGAGATGACGGAGATCGGCCTGCTGAAACGGGCCGGCGCCATCGCCTTCTCCAACGGCAAGGAAAGCGTCGCCAACACGCGCGTCATGCGCAACGTGCTGAACTACTCCAAGGACTTCGGCGCGCTGATCGTGCACCACACCGAGGATCCGTTCCTGTCGGACGGAGCGGCGATGAATTCCGGCGAGGTGGCGACCCGGCTCGGACTGAAAGGCGTGCCGAAAGCGGCCGAGACCATCGTGCTGGAGCGCGACGTGCGCCTGGTCGAGATCACCGGCGGGCGCTATCACGCCGCCACCATCAGTTGCGCCGAGAGCCTCGAAGTCATCCGCAAGGCCAAGGCGGCCAAGCTGCCGGTCACTTGCGGTGTCTCCATCAACCACTTGGTGCTGAACGAGGGCGACATCGGCCCCTACCGCACCTTCTTCAAGGTGCGCCCGCCGCTCCGGCGCGAGGAGGACCGGGTGGCGGTGGTTAAGGGTGTGGCGAGCGGCGAGATCGACGTCATCGTCTCCAGCCACGACCCGCAGGATGCTGATGTCAAACGCCGGCCCTTCGCCGAGGCGGCGGACGGGGCCAACGGCCTGGAAACGCTGCTGGCGGCTGGGCTGAAGCTCTGTCGCGACGACCAGCTGCCGTTGATGGCGCTGCTCCGGGCCATGACGATCAATCCCGCCAAGCTGCTCGGTCTGCCTGGCGGCCGCCTCGCCAAGGGTGAGCCGGCTGACATCATCCTTTTCGATCCCGCCGAGACGTGGGTGCTGAACAAGGACAACCTGCGCTCGCGCTCCAAGAACACGCCGTTCGACGAGACGACGCTGCAGGGCCGCGTGCTGCGCACCGTGGTCGCCGGCCAGACGGTCTATCAATACGCCGGCGTGCAGCGGACGTAATGCGATGGCGGCATGGCCGCTGCCGGTGCGGTGCGCTGGCAGCAGTGCGTAGGGCGCAATAGCGACTTCGCGTATTGCGCCGAAGCGTGGCGGGAAACCGGTTGTAATGAACCACGCCCGTTCGCCGATTCGAGTGTCTTTGTTGGCAAGAGCATACTCGGCACACATGATCTGGAGATTCGAATCTCGATCCAACGCCACCGGACAGTCCAAATGACATGTATGTGTTCGACGGAGCGTGTTGCGCGGCGCAATACGGCAAGTGCCTATTGCGCCCTACGGTCTGTCGGCGACGGTCGCTATTGGACCACTGCTGCCATCCCCTCTGCCTACTCCCCTGCCGGGGCGATCTCCACATATTCGACACGACTTGATGGCTGCGGCACCGCGACCCCGTCCTCGCGCATACCCTCGATGTGCATTTCGATCGCCGCCTCGAGCAGCTCCTCGACCTCCTCGGCCGTCGCTCCGGTTGCGACGCAGCCGGGCAGGTCCGGGACGAACCCGGAGTAGTTGCCGGCTGCCTTCTCGATGACGATTGCGTAGCGCATTGGGGTTCTCACGCTTTCAGTCCGCGAAATTTACAGGAACCGCGCGGCAAAACGAAGTCCCGTCCGGCGCCCCGGCCGACGCTGGCTGGGTCCAGGACGTGGCAGCAATTGTCGATTGCCGCCGAGGCTGGCCCAAATTACTCTTACATTGGGCAAGCGTGAGCAGAGCGCAGCGAGAGGATCGGTCAGCAGCATGAGCAATGTCACGTATGCTCCGCTCCTGCTGGCCCTCACCCTCGGCTATCTGCTGGGCTCGATCCCGTTTGGCCTGGTGCTGACCCGGATCGCCGGGCTTGGTGACATCCGCAAAGTTGGCTCCGGCAACATCGGCGCCACCAACGTGCTGCGCACCGGCAACAAGGGGCTCGCTGCCGCGACGCTGCTGCTGGACGCGCTGAAGGGGACGGCGGCGGTGCTGCTGGCCGAGCGGCTGATCGGGGCGCCGGCGGGCTCTGCCATCCTGTGCAGCCTGCTCGGCGGCCTTGGCGCCTTCCTTGGCCATCTGTTCCCGATTTGGCTCGGCTTCAAGGGCGGCAAGGGCGTTGCCACCTATATTGGCGTGTTTCTTGGTCTGGCCTGGCACCTGGCGCTGCTGTTCTGCGGGGTGTGGATCCTGGTGGCCGTCGTCACGCGCTATTCGTCGCTGTCGGCCCTGGTCGCCAGCGTGATTGTGCCGATCGCCGCGGTTACCACGGGCGCGCGCGATATCGCCCTTGTCGGGTCTATCTTGAGCATCCTGTTGATCTGGAAGCATTCTGCCAACATCAGCCGCCTGGCGGCCGGGACGGAGCCGAAAATCGGTGCCAAGGACAAAGCCTGAGCCCGCAGACCTGTTCACCGCCGCGCCGCTGCCGGTGGCGCGGCTGGGGCCGGCCGAACGGCTGGCTTGTCTCAGACTGATCCGGTCGGAGAACGTCGGCCCGATCACCTTTCGCGAGCTGATCAATCACTACGGCGGCGCCCAGGTGGCACTCGAGGCCTTGCCCGAGCTGTCGAAACGCGGCGGTCGCGGACGGCCGATCCGCATCTGTCCACGCGCTCAGGCCGAAGCCGAATTGGACGCCGCGGCGGCCAGCGGCGCCGAGCCGATCTTCACGATCGAGCCCGGCTATCCCCGCGCGCTGGCCGCGCTCGATGCGCCGCCGCCGCTGCTCTACGTCAAGGGCCGGGCCGAGTTGCTCGGACGGCCAATCCTCGGCATCGTCGGTTCGCGACAAAGTTCCGCGGCCGGACAGAAATTGGCGCGCCAGTTCGCCAATCAACTGGGTGCGGCGGGTTACGTCATCGCCTCGGGCCTGGCGCGCGGCATCGATGGCGCGGCCCACGAGGCTGCACTGGAGACCGGCACGATCGCCGTGGTCGCTGGCGGCGTCGATGTGATCTACCCGCCCGAACATGCCGGGTTGCAGGAGAAGATCGGCGCGCTCGGTTGCCTGATCTCCGAGCAGCCGCCCGGGTTCAATCCGCGCGGACAGGATTTTCCCCGCCGCAACCGCATCATCGCTGGCATCTCGCTCGGCGTGCTGGTGGTCGAGGCGGCGCGTCGCTCCGGCACGCTGATCACCGCGCGCATGGCGGCGGAGCAAGGGCGCGAGGTGTTCGCGGTTCCCGGCCATCCCCTCGATCCGCGCGCGGAAGGCACCAATCAGCTGCTGAAATCGGGGGCGACGCTGGTCACCGAGGCCGCCGACATCATCGCCGCGCTGACGCCCATGGCCGGCATCGATGGCCGCATGAGCGGGCTGCAGATCGAGGAGAGCGAGACACGAGCCCGCATCGAGCCGCCACCGTTGCTGGGTGAGAGTGATCGGGATGCGGTGTTGGCGGCGCTCGGCACGGCCCCCGTCGAGGTCGACGAGGTGGCACGCGCCGCGCGTCTGTCGATCCGGGCGGCAAGGCTGGTGCTGATGGAACTCGATCTCGCCGGCCGTATCGAGCATCACGGCCAACAGCTCGTCTCGCTGCGGCCACAGCCGACATGACGTTCGGTCGCGAAGAGCGATCACATGCGATCGGATGATGCTCTAGGTTTCGTGTACTTCGATCTGCAACCTGGCTTCTTCGCCGGCTTCGGCCAACAAATGCGCGAGCCTGGCGCAGCCGGCGTCGATGGCCATTGTGTGCAGTTCCGAGATCAGGTCGGCAAGATAGTCCAACTGATCCGTTGTGCGCGGGCCTTGGGTCTTATCCGCCGGCGCCGCGAAGGACCGGGCGCCGTCGATCGGGCACCACACTGGGGCCATCGCCACGATGGAAAGGGGGGAAAGCCGGTGTTTGCGCGCCATCGCGACTCCTTCCAAATAGGAATATTCAGCATATATAGTTGGGATTTCCACATTGCAACCGTCAAAATATGCGCAAAGAGTACAATATTAGCCCAACCCGCACAATTAAGCTCGTTTGACACGGCCGCTTCCTTCTTACATGTTCTGCGGCCTCCGGGGCTGAGTTCGCATTCTGTACTCGTGACAGCTATAAGGCGCCGCCGAGACCTGCAGGTCCAGCTGGCGCAGGCCCGAACATTTGAAAGTGAAATAATGAACGTCGTCATCGTTGAATCAGCCGCCAAGGCCAAGACCATCAACAAGTATTTGGGGCCCGGCTATAAAGTGCTGGCGTCCTATGGCCACGTGCGGGACCTGCCGGCCAAGGACGGCTCGGTCGAGCCCGACAATGACTTCAATATGCATTGGGAAGTCGACGACGAGCGGTCCAAGAAGGTGATGCGCGAGATCACCGAGGCGGTGAAGGGCGCCGACAAACTGATCCTGGCCACCGACCCCGATCGTGAGGGCGAGGCCATCTCCTGGCATCTGCTGCAGATCCTGACCGACAAGAAGGCGCTGAAAAAGGGGACCATCGTCGAGCGCGTGGCGTTCAATGCCGTCACCAAGCAGGCCATTTTGGCGGCACTGGCCCAGCCGCGCCAGATCGACCAGCCGCTGGTCTCGGCCTATCTGGCTCGCCGGGCGCTCGACTATCTCGTCGGCTTCACGTTGTCGCCGGTGCTGTGGCGCAAGCTGCCGGGTTCGCGCTCGGCGGGGCGTGTGCAGTCGGTGGCGCTGCGTCTGGTCTGCGACCGCGAGGAGGAGATCGAGGCGTTCCGGACCGATGAGTTCTGGTCGATCGAGGCGCTGTTGGCGACGGCCAAGAACGAGGATGTCCGCGCGCGCCTCACCGCCATCGACGCCACCACGCTGAAGAAGCTCGACATCAAGGACGGCGCCTCGGCCAACGCCATCAAGGCGGCGATCGAGCACGGCCAGTTCCGCGTCGCGAGCGTCGAGAAGAAGGCTGTGCGCCGCAATCCGGCCGCGCCCTTCACCACCTCGACCCTGCAGCAGGAGGCCTCGCGCAAGCTCGGCTTTTCCGCCAAGAACACGATGCAACTGGCCCAGCGCCTGTACGAGGGCGTCGACCTCGACGGCGAGACGGTCGGCCTCATCACATACATGCGGACCGACGGCGTGCAGATCGTGCCCGAGGCGGTCGCGACCATCCGCCGCGAGGTCGAGGACGACTACGGCCGCCGCTACCTGCCGCCGTTCGTGCGCGAGTACAAGACCAAGGCCAAGAACGCCCAAGAAGCCCACGAGGCCATTCGTCCGACTGATGTGCGGCGCAAGCCGGCCGAGGTCGCCCGCACCGTCGCCCGCGATCAGGCCCGCCTCTACGAGTTGATCTGGAAGCGGGCGGTGGCGAGCCAGATGGCCTCCGCCGAGCTCGAGCAGACCACCGCCGAGATCGAGGTCAAGGGCCGCGACGGCAAGGCCTATGGCCTGCGCGCCACTGGCACGGTTGTGATGTTCGACGGCTTCATGAAACTGTACGAGGAAGGCAAGGACGACGACGACGAGGAGAGCCGCCGCCTGCCCGCCCTGGCCGAGGGTGATCAGCTGAGTGATAAAGGTGTCGAGGCCAAGCAGCACTTCACCGAGCCGCCGCCGCGCTACTCCGAGGCGACGCTGGTCAAGCGCATGGAGGAGCTCGGCATCGGCCGGCCATCGACCTATGCCTCGACGCTGGCCGTGCTCGAGGATCGCGACTACGTCAAGGTCGACAAGAAGCGGCTGGTGCCCGAGGACAAGGGGCGGCTGGTCACGGCGTTCCTGAAAGGCTTCTTCAAGCGCTACGTCGAGTACGACTTCACCGCCGACCTCGAGGAGAAGCTCGATCTCATCTCCGACGACAAGCTCGTCTGGAAGAACGTGCTGCGCGAGTTCTGGACCGACTTCATCAAGACCGTCGACGACATCAAGGAGCTGCGCGTCGGCGAGGTGATGGAAGCGCTCAACGGGTTGCTCGGTGCGCACATCTTCCCGGTGCGAGCCGATGGCGGCGATCCGCGTGCCTGCCCCGTCTGCGCCAAGGGCCTCCTCAGTCTGAAACCCAGCAAATTCGGGCCCTTCATCGGCTGCGGCAACTATCCGGAGTGCCGCTATACGCGCCAGCTCTCCAATGCACGCAATGGCGAGGAAGGCGACGTCGTGGCCGTCGATGGCAAGGATCTGGGCATCGATCCACAGACCGGCTTTGCAGTGACGCTGCGCTCGGGCCGCTTTGGCACCTATATGCAACTTGGTGACGCCAAGGACTACGACGACGAAAAGCCGAAGCGATCGTCGATACCCAAGGGGTGGGACGCCAACACGCTCGATCTGCAAGGCGCGCTGCGCCTGCTCAACCTGCCGCGCCTGGTCGGTGAGCATCCCGAGACCAGGACACCGATCACGGCGGGTCTCGGCCGCTATGGTCCGTTCATTCTGCATGACGGCACCTATGCCAACCTCGCCAGTGCCGAGGAGGTGTTCGAGGTGGGCCTCAATCGCGCCGTCACGCTGCTGGCGGAGAAGCGGGCCGGTGGTGGCAAGGGCCGGTTCGGCCGCGCGGCGCAGAAGAACATTCTCAAGGATCTGGGCGAGCATCCTGCCGCCGGCGGCAAGATCGAAATCTTGGACGGCCGCTACGGGCCTTACATCGCCCACAACAAGATCTATGCCAACGTGCCGCGCGGCAAGGAGCCGGCCGAAGTGACCGTCGAGGAAGCCATGGCGCTGCTGGCCGAGCGCATCGCCAAGGGCGGCGGCAAGGTCAAAGGCGCATCAAAATCCAAGGCCAAGACGGCGGCCAAACCCAAGGCGGCAGCCAAGCCGAAGTCGAAACCAAAGGTGAAATCGGAAGCGGCGGCCTAGACCGTATTGCCGGGCTTGGCCAACGGCGGTCGAGTTCGTCAGCAATCGCCCAGGGCAAACATGCTCGGCGGCGGCGGTCGGGGTGCGTCGAGGGAGGGTTCCATGTCCGAGGCGGAGTTGATGCAAGGCCTGTTCGCCTCCAGCCAAGCGATCAGCACTATTTTTTCCATGTTTCTTACGATGATCTCCGCCTATATCGCGGGCCTCTACTTCTTTCTCGCTCGCGCCGCTTTTGCACTGCGGCTTCTAGCCTACGCTATACTCTCCATAGGGCTCGCGTTCCTGGGTGGTGCGGCGGCAATCCAACAGAGCATGCAGTATGGGTTGTTTGCAGCCTGGGCGAAGCTCCCCTCCCCCACCATTTCAGTCGAGGCTTTGCGCAATCCGATTTCGGTGACGCTGCCTCTGGGCTGGTCATTCCTTGAAGTTGGCACATTGGTCGGTTGGATCACCACGGCGAGTGTGTATCTCGCGCTAGGCTACATGACCTTCCTCTACAGTTGGAAGGCGCCTGGCGAATTGCAGCCGCCAGCAAGGTGAAGCGTTGCAATTAACTGGTCTCGGCTGGGCGGTGTCTTTCGGCCAGCCTCGCCGCAACAACATCCCGCACGTCGTCGACCGAATTGCTGCCGCCACGTGCA
This sequence comes from uncultured Devosia sp., assembly GCA_964498125.1. Taxonomy (GTDB): domain Bacteria; phylum Pseudomonadota; class Alphaproteobacteria; order Rhizobiales; family Hyphomicrobiaceae; genus CAMDBL01. Next base: position 84,458 of record CAZCGE010000044.1, read on the forward strand.
AGCGACGCGGACAAAGTGGCTCGCAACTCGGCGAGTTTTGTCTCGTTGATGGCATGGCGGACGGCATCAGCCGGTGTCGCGAAGGTGCCGACCTCGATTTGCTTGGCAATCCAGCGCGCGCAGTCTGGTGGCAGCTCGACCGTGAGTTGGTCACGATTGCTCATGTCGCACCATAGTACTGTTCAGCAGCAAAAACACCATATCTGTGGCGGGTGTAACGGGTTCACATAATCGACTTCGGCTCAATCGCATCGGTCATCGGGCCCGCGGAGACAGGCAGGTCCACCCCAGGTCGCCGACAAACTGCGCCGGTGGCAGACCAGGAGTGCCATGGCGAAGTCATCGTCGCTGAATGGAGTCAGCGAAAATTCGCCAGCAGCGCGATGTTCCCCAGTCCCTTCGCCTTGTCGAAGTATGTTTTGTCCGCCGTCACCAGCGTCGCGCCGACCTCGAGCGCGACGGCGTGATAGAGCGTGTCGAAGAGGTGGTGGTTGAGCGATATTGCGAGATCGAGAGCACGCTTCATGACCCCGAGGTCTGCAACAACGCGCGGTGCTGTATCGTCGAGCACGATCAGGGCCTGGTCCACGATGCCAGGCTCGATTCGTGCCAGCACTGCCAGCGTCTCCGGAACCCAGTGCGCGGGGGCGAACAGCTCCGTCCCGGCGCGATCGAGAAGGTGAGAAACAGCGACAGCTTTGTCGACGTCTTGCTCCGATGGGCGATGCGGAACAAACCACTTGACGGCAACGCTGGCATCGACGACGAGCCTCACTTACGCAACTCTTCACGAATGGCTCTGATCTCGTCATCCGTGTATGTGCCGGTCGCGCTCTCCCGGATCTTGCGCATGCGCTCGGCAAAGCTCTCGCTCTTCACCCGCCGCTGCTCCTCCTCGGTCGCCCGCCGCAGAAGCTCAGCCACCACAGCGCTCTTGTTTTTGCCCTCGAAGACCTCGTTGAACGCGTCCTTGACGTCGTCGGGGATGGAGAAGTTCATGGTGCCCATCGCGCGGCTCCATTGTTGAAGGTTTCAACAACCACTGTAACCGCGATACAAATCAAATGCAATTGTGGGTTGGTGCTGGGTTGTGGCAGCAGCGCACTTGAGACGCCCGCCCCCCCGCGCTATCCCCCTCCCCATGAGCAACAAGCCGATTCTGCCGCCGGACGGTGACCAGCCGGAGCCGACGCCGATCAGCCTCAAGGAGGCGCTGGAGGAGCGTTACCTCGCCTATGCGCTGTCGACCATCATGGGCCGCGCGCTGCCTGACGTGCGCGACGGCCTGAAGCCAGTGCACCGCCGCCTGCTGTACGCCATGCGCGAGCTCAAGCTCGGCTCGGCCGAGGCCTACAAGAAGTGCGCCCGCGTCGTCGGCGACGTCATCGGCAAATACCACCCGCACGGCGACCAGGCGGTGTACGACGCCATGGTGCGGCTCGCCCAGGATTTTTCGCAGCGCTACCCCCTGGTCGATGGCCAGGGCAACTTCGGCAACATCGACGGCGATAACGCGGCCGCCTACCGCTACACCGAGGCCCGGCTCACGCCGACCGCCGAGGCGCTGCTGGAGGCGATCGACGAGGATACGGTCGAGTTCCGCGCCACCTTCAATGGCGAGGACCAGGAGCCCGTTGTCCTCCCCGCCGCGTTCCCGAACCTGCTGGCCAACGGCTCGTCGGGCATCGCCGTCGGCATGGCGACCAACATCCCGCCGCACAACGCCGAGGAGCTGTGCAACGCGCTGCTGCACCTGATCAAGCATCCCAATGCGACGATCGAGAAGCTCGTGGAATTCATCCCTGGTCCCGACTTTCCGACGGGCGGCGTCATCGTCGAGCCGCGCGAGTCCATCCTCGAGGCCTACAAGACCGGCCGCGGCGGCTTCCGGCAGCGCGCCAGGTGGCACAAGGAGGAGACCGGGCGCGGCACCTGGCAGATCGTCGTCACCGAGATCCCCTACCAGGTGCAGAAGGCCAAGCTGGTCGAGAAGATGGCCGAGCTCTTGACCGAGAAGAAGCTGCCGCTGCTCGGCGATGTGCGCGATGAATCGGCGGAGGAAATACGCCTCATCCTGGAGCCCAAGAGCCGCGCCGTCGATCCGGTCGTGCTGATGGAGAGCGTGTTCCGCCTGACCGAATTGGAGGTGCGTTTCGGCCTCAACATGAACGTGCTGTCGGCCGGCCAGATCCCCAACGTGCTGAATCTGCGCGAGGTGCTCAGCCAGTGGCTGGAGCACCGCGTCGATGTGCTGGTGCGCCGCTCCGAATATCGCCTGAAGAAGATCGAGCACCGCCTGGAAGTGCTGGACGGCTATCTGATCGCCTATCTCAACCTCGACGAAGTGATCCGCATCGTCCGCCACGAGGAGGAGCCGAAGGCCAAGCTGATCAGCACCTTCAAGCTCTCCGATATGCAGGCCGAAGCCATCTTGAACCTCAGATTGCGCTCGTTGTCGCGGCTGGAGGAAATCGAGATCAAGCGCGAGCACGACGCGCTGTCCCAGGAGATGCGCGAGATCAAAGCGCTGCTGAAATCCGACGAGCAGCAGTGGAGCCGCATCTCCGAGGAGGTGCGCGAGACGCGCGAGCGCTATTCCAAGAAGACCGATCTCGGCCGCCGCCGGTCGAGCTTCGCCGACGCGCCTGATATCGAGGTCGACCTCGAGCAGGCGCTGATCGAGAAGGAGCCGATCACGGTCATTCTCTCGACCAAGGGTTGGATCCGGGCCTTGAAGGGGCATGTCGAGGATCTGGCCAAGCTGGAGTTCAAGCAGGGCGACAGTCTGAAGCGAGCCGTGCAAGCGCAGACCACGGACAAGCTGCTCATCTTCGCCACCAACGGCAAGTTCTTCACGCTGGAGGCCAATCAGTTGCCCGGCGGCCGCGGCCATGGCGAGCCGGTGCGGCTGATGGTCGACTTCGAGGAGAACCACGACTTCGTCGAGATCTTCATCCACGAGCCGGGGCGCAAGCTGCTGGTCGCGTCGACGGGGGGCTATGGCTTCGTCGTGCCCGAGGACGAGGTGGTGGCCTCGACGCGCAAGGGCAAGCAGGTGCTGAACGTGACCGAGCCCGAGGAGGCAAAGGTCTGCGTGCCGGTCGATGGCGATCATGTCGCGGTGATCGGTGACAATCGCAAGCTGCTGGTGTTTCCGCTCGATGAGTTGAACGAGATGGCGCGCGGCAAGGGCGTGATCGTGCAGCGCGTCAAGGACGGCGGTTTGTCGGATGCGCGCGTGTTCGCCAAGGCGGACGGGCTGACGTGGCTCGACAGCGCAGGGCGCACCTTCACCCTGCCGTGGGGCGAGCTGAAGGACTGGGTCGGCCAGCGCGCGCAGGCCGGCAAACTGGCGCCCAAGGGCTTTCCGCGCTCCAACAGGTTCGGGCCGGCGTTCTGAGGGGCGCGAGCAAGTATGTGACTTGGCGCCGAGAAGACTTGCCCTCGCCAGCCCAGGCGTCTACGACGTTGACTCATGACAAGAACGCCAACAAGGGCGGGGGCTTGGCTGGTCACAATGCTTGCATTGATGATGCTCGTGTTGGTTGGCCACCCAGCCCAAGCCCAGACCTGCACGCGCGCCGATTTCGAGGCGGTGGTCGACGATGCGGCCGGCGCTCTGCGCGAGCTGAACCAGACCAACAAGCCGACTTTTCAGGACAAACTGCGCCAGCTCAAGGACAAGCGAGCCTGGAGCCACGAGCAGTTCCTGAAGGAGGCGGCGCCCTACGTGCAGGATGATGCCATCGGCGATTTCGACCGCCGTTCTGCCGATCTGCTGAACCGGATCACGTCCATGGGCCAGGAAGGCTCCACCGCCAAGGCGCCGGACTGTGCGCTGCTGTTCGAGCTGCGCGGGCACATGAAGTCCCTGGTCGATGTGCAGCAGGCGAAGTGGACCTACATGTTCGGCAAGATCGACAAGGAATTGGGCACTAGGTCGCAATAAGAGATTGATCCGTTGACTGGATGAGGTGCGCTGCGCTAGAATGCGGCCTTCTGACTGGGACACGCGCGGACAATCCGATCGGTGCATCACTGCAACGTTGCGGCCGTGCCGACTCGAACCCACCTATGACCGCACCCTCAGATGATCTCGACCCAGTTGGCGCCCCGGCCGCAGGCGTAGCGGCCGATCTCCGTCAGGGCGCCGGTCGTCGCGTCGATGCGCGACACGCGGATGTGATCGGATTTCTCGCCCGTGGCGATAAGGAAGGCGCCGCTGTCGTCGATCCTGATGCCGCGCGGCTGGGCCGCCGTCGTATTGCTTGTCACAAGCGTCAAGCGCCCAGAGCCGCGATCGATGCCAAATTGCGTGATACGGCTCTGTGTGCGCTCGGTCGTATAGAGGTGGCGGCCGTCGGGCGTGATGGCAATGTCGGCGCACCAGATCATGCGGCCGATGCCGGGATCGGGCGGACCGCTGCCGCCACGCGGCTTGCCGGGCACCAGGCCGGCCTCGGGCGGCACCGATGCGACGCTCGCCACGAATTCCAAGGTGCCCTTGGTCGCATCGATGGCGTACTGCCGCACCTGCCCGGTCAACTCGCAGAGCACATACAGGAACCTATTGTCGGGCGAGGTGATGAGATGGCGCGGCCCCTCGCCGGCTGCAGTTGCGACCTGCGGCGGAGCGCATGGCGTCAGCGCCCCGGTGGCGGCATCGAACGCCCACTGCATCACGGCATCGCCGCCGAGTGTCGGCACATACACGAAACGGTTCGATCGGTCGGTGAGGATCGCGTGCGCATGCCGCCCGGTCGCCAGCACGTGAGCCGCCGGGCCTTCGACTCGGCCAGACGGCGCTATCGGGCTGACCGCCGCCTTGCTGCCGCCATAGGAGGCCGTCAGCAGCCAGCGACCCGTGGCATCGACGGCGGCATAGGCCATGCTGTCGGGCAGTGGTGTCTCGGCGACGCGGGCTAATCCGCCTGTTGCCGGGTCAATGGCGAATGTCATGACGCGGACCGGCTCGGAGCGCACAACGGCGTATAAATGCCGCCGGTCGGGGTTGACGGCCATCGGCATCACGTTCTTGCCGGCGGCCGCGCGCCCGACGGGAAACAGCACGCCGCTGGCTCGGTCGAGGCGCCAGATGCCGATGTCGCCATCCTCGGCCTGCGAGACATAGACGAAAGCAGGTAGCAATTGCAGGCTCATGATCGGCTGCTCCAAGGCTCAGAAAATAACCGGCTCGTCGACCGGCTTGCCGAAGCCCGTCTCCAGGAAGTCGAAGTCGCAGCCCTCGTTGGCCTGCTTGATGTGCTTACTGAACATCCAGCCGTAGCCGCGTTCGTAGCGCGGCTCTGGCGCCTTCCAGGCGGCGCGCCGCTTGGCCAGCTCGGCGTCGGAGACCTCGAGCTTGATCGAGCGCCCCGGTACGTCGACCGTGATCATGTCGCCGGTCTTGACCAGCGCCAGGGGGCCGCCAACGTAGGACTCCGGCGACACGTGCAGGACGCAGGCGCCATAGCTGGTGCCCGACATGCGCGCATCCGAAAGGCGGAGCATGTCGCGTACACCCTGCTTCAGGAGCTTTTTCGGCAATGGCAGCATGCCCCATTCCGGCATGCCGGGGCCACCGAGCGGGCCGGCATTGCGCAGCACCAGGATGCTGTCCTCGGTGACGTCGAGATCCATGCGGTCGATGTTGGCCTTGAGGTCGGGATAGTCGTCGAACACGTAGGCCTTGCCGGTGTGTCGCAGAAACTTCGGGGCGCATGCCGATGGCTTGATGACGCATCCATCCGGCGCCAGGTTGCCCCTCAGCACCGCCAGCGCACCCTCCTTGTAGATCGGATTGTCGAGCGGGCGGATGACGTCGTCGTTGTAGACCTCCGCGCCCTCGATGCATTGCCCGAGCGTGCGGCCGGAGACATTGATGGCGTCGAGGTGCAGATGTGGCTTCAGGCGGCTCCACAGCGCCGGCAGGCCGCCCGCGTAGAAGAAATCCTCCATCAGGTAGGTGTCGCCACTGGGCCGCACGTTGGCAATCACTGGCACGACGCGGCTCGCCTTGTCGAAATCGTCGAGCCCGATTTTGACGCCGGCACGCCGGGCCATGGCGATGACGTGGATGATGGCGTTGGTCGAGCAGCCCATGGCCATCGCCACGGTGATGGCATTCTCGTAAGCGGCGAGTGTCTGGATCTTGGCGGGAACCAGGTCCTCCCACACCATCTCGACGATGCGCCGGCCGCTGTCGGCGGCCATGCGGATGTGGTTGGCGTCGGCGGCGGGAATCGAGGAGGCGCCCGGCAGCGTCATGCCGATGGTGTCGGCGATGCCGGTCATGGTCGAGGCGGTGCCCATGGTCATGCAGTGGCCATAGCTGCGCGCGATGCCGGCCTCCACCTCGAGCCAATCCTGCTGGGTGATGGTGCCGGCGCGCTTCTCCTCATAGTACTTGAAGCCGTCCGAGCCCGAGCCCAGCGTTTTGCCCTTCCAGTTGCCGCGCAGCATGGGACCTGCCGGCATGTAGATCGCCGGCAATCCGGCGCTGGTGGCGCCCATCAATAGGCCCGGCGTGGTCTTGTCGCAGCCGCCCATCAGCACGACGCCATCGACAGGGTGCGAACGGATCAACTCCTCGGTGTCCATCGCCAGCATGTTGCGATAGAGCATGGTGGTCGGCTTGACGAAGATTTCAGCCAGGCTGATTGCCGGCAGCTCGATGGGGAAGCCGCCCGCCTGCAGCACGCCGCGCTTCACATCGTCGACGCGGTGCTTGAAGTGGGCGTGGCAGGGATTGATGTCCGACCAGGTGTTGAGGATGCCGATCACCGGCTTGCCGATCCAGTCGGCCGGCCCATAGCCCATCTGCATGGCGCGCGAGCGATGGCCAAACGCGCGGAAATCATCCGGCGCGAACCAGCGCGCCGAGCGCAGATCGTCGGGGCTCTTCCTCGCGCCGGAAACAGCGCTCTTCTTGCCGTTCTTCGCCATGGGGTTCCCTCGGAGGTTTCTTGGATGTGAGCGGACGGGGTCAGACCCGTCCATGCGTAGCATGGCTTCGGTGCGTCCGTGATGTTGCATTGTCAGGCTGGTGGAAGTCCAGCCCATAGGAGGTCACGACCTATGTAGCCGAAGGCAACTGCGTCGCAGCGATGCGGGGTGGAGAGCAACCGGAGGCGAACGAGTAGCCCGTAGG